>NZ_KQ960773.1:0-31389 GCF_001553335.1 Veillonella parvula
GTACCATACACACTAAACTTAGACAGAATAATAACTCTCTCTTTTTCATATTTCTCCTTTTCTAATATATTATTCAAAAATTATAATTTATTATATTTTACTTTTTTTAAGAAAGTCAATATAAATATAATTGATATAAAAATATATATTTTCTCATTGTAATGCCATAACATTCTATAAACTATATTTAAATCCATATATTATATCAACATATCTAGTTATAATAATTCCTATTTACATTAATTAAAAGCATTACCTATACCTGATGATTAACTTAGCTTGCTTTGAAGTGAAGATGGTATAGATAACACTTTATTCACTATATAGATTTAGCCTCATCAAAGTATGTATATCTAATTTTGTATAATAAATTTACTCACATATTCACATATTCATATCCTTATAACCAACAAGAATATAATTATAAAATGTACTATCATACTTTATTCATCACATTAATTTATTAATAATCTCTCAAATTCCTTATACTTCTAGGGGTATAGGGTTTATTGACACCTGTTTTCCGCTTTGTTACGATTGAAATAAGGTTATATATATGCGATGAATTCATAGTTTTCATATAATAGAACTATGTAAATGATTGCATATTAGTGTAGTTATAGTTATAGATAGGAGTATAGAAATGAAAAAACAATTAGCTTTAGCATCCGCTATTCTAGGTCTTGCAGTATCCTTTGGTGCACCAGTTGTATCTAATGCTGCATATCAATTAAATGAGGAAGTAAAAGATCCTACACCAGCATTGAAAGAAGCCGCTGCAATTGGTGTTCGTACACATAATACAGAAGCTTTACAAAACTTGCCAAACAAAGATGCTATGGTTGTTATGAGCTTTGGTACAACTTATAAAGATACTCGTGTGAAAACAATCGATGCTACTGTAGATGCTATTAAGGCAGCACACCCAAATACTAAAGTGATAACTGCTTTCACAAGCCATATTATTCGTGATCGTATCCAACAAAAAGAAGGTATAACATACCCTACACCTGAAGAAGCTTTAGCTGAACTTAAAAAAGATGGTTACACTCGCGTTGCATTGGCATCTCTAGATGTAATTCCTGGTATGGAATATAACTACGATGCAGCAGTATATAATTTATACAAAAATGATTTCAAAAAAATGACACTCGGTACTTCTCTTATGTACTGGATGGGTCAAGAAAACCAAACTGACCAAGTTATTGAAACATTAAAAGCTGTTCAATCCCAATTCCCTAAATTAGGTAAAGAAGATGGTCTTCTTATCATGGCTCATGGTACTCCAGATCCTTCCAATGCATACTATTCTGTAATTCAAGACCGTATCCATACTCTTGGAATGAAAAATGTATTCATCTACACAGTAGAAGGTACACCAAATCTTGAACAAGTTATCCCTCAATTGAAATTACATGGTATTAAACATGTTACATTGATGCCTTTCATGATGGTTGCTGGTGACCATGCAAACAACGACATGGCTGGTAACGAACCAGATTCCCACAAATCCATTCTTGAAAAAGAAGGCTTCAAAGTTGACACTTACATCCATGGTTTAGGTGAAAACCAAAACATCCGTAACTTATTCGTTGAACGTGCTAACGAAGCTTGGGATGCATTAGAAAAATAATCAATATAACTAAGATCGTTATTGCATATATAACATTCATAGGAGTACATCATGAAAAAACTACTACTCGGTAGTATCGCTTTGGTTATGATTGTACTAGCACTAGCTGGGTGTGGTAAAACCACATCCAGCTCTTCTGCTACTACGAAGGAATTGACCTTTAATGGCCAAACCTATACTGTACCAAAGGATCCACAAAAAATTGCTGTATTATCTAATTCTGTTTTATCTATGCTTTATGCTGTCGATGGTAAGGCTATTAGCCGTGCCAATACAACGGATAAACTAGCACCAGAGTTAGAAGCTCTACCAGCTCTTGGTCAAACTGCAAATATCAACATGGAACAATTATTAGGCTTGAAGCCAGATGTAGTATTGGGTTTAGTAAATCAACATAAAAAATATGAATCTCAATTACAAGCTAATAATATTCCAACCGTACTTTTTGATTACGATGGTATTAAAGATAATGTACCAATGTTAACATTTCTTGGCGAATTAACTAATCATCAAGATAAGGCTAAGTCTGTTATTACTACCTATGAAAACAATATTACCAAGGTAAAAGATGCAGTTAAGAATCAACAACCTGCACGTGTTGCCGTGTTACGTGCCACAGGAAAGGGTGTAACTGCCGAAACTGATGAAGCAGTTACTGCATCAATGGTAAAAGAACTAGGTATGACAAATGTTGTCTCCTCTCACCTAGATGGTACAACGAAGGACAAAACGGTCCCTTACTCTCTTGAAACATTGACTGCAGATAACCCTGATATTATCTTTGTTGTTACAATGGGTAAAGAAGAAGAAATTACAAAAGCTATGAAACAAGCTATGACAGATAATCCTGCATGGGCCAATTTAAAAGCCGTACAAAATAACCGCGTAATATACTTACCATCCAAACTATTCCTATTAAACCCAGGTCTACAAACACCTGAAGCTATGGCACGATTAGTTAAAGAAGCATACGGTATTAATGTTACATTCTAATATATTACTTCATACGAAAGAGGGCATCCCCCAAATAGGGAATGCCCTCTTTTTCAATTAGTATCAAACTACTCAACTAGTCCTTTTACGCGCACATATTTTTTATTATCAAAAGTATCAAGTTGTACATCTACAGAGAATACATCTCTAAACAACTCATCCGATATAATTTTACTTGTCTCTCCTGACGTTATTAAATGACCTTCTTTTATAACAGCCATATAATGTGAATATTGAACCGCCTGTGTAAGTTCGTGAAGTACCATGAGAACGGTTAAATCTTGTTCCTTATTTAATCGTTTCAATAACTCCATAATTTCTAACTGGTGATTAATATCTAAATATGTTGTTGGTTCGTCTAATACTAATAATTTTGGTTGCTGTGCTAGCGCCATAGCAATCCAAACGCGTTGCCGTTCGCCACCAGATAGGGATGGAATTAATTGTTCTCGCAAATGATTCGTTTTCGTAATATCTAACGCATAGTCAACAATTTCACGATCTTCTTTAGCCGTGTTTTTCCACCATGTTTGGTATGGATACCGTCCGCAATATACCAATTCTTCTACAGTCATATCCTTTGGCATATTCGGTACTTGTGGCAAAAATGCCATTTGCCGTGCCAGATGATTTTGAGAATATGATTGTAACGGTTTATCAAAGATGGTAATACATTCATGAGGGCTATGGATATATCCAATCATAGATCGTAAAAGCGTACTTTTACCACAACCATTAGGCCCTATTAATGTCGTAATTTTACCGATAGGAACCGATACATTAATGTCATGTAGAATATGACGATTACCAAGAGTTACGGATAACTGTTTTACATCAATAGCGGTATTCATTAGTTATCCCTCCTCAATAGGTACAAGAAGAACGGCGCCCCAAAGAATGCCATAATAATGCCTACAGGTACCTCTATAGGGCTCCACATAACACGTCCTATTGTATCACTAACAACAAGAACTAGGGCCCCTAATAATGCGGATCCAGGCAGTAAATATGCATAGTCGTTACCGATTATAAGACGTAACATATGGGGGATAACCAAACCTACAAATCCGATAAGCCCAGCTATACTAACAGCACCAGCCGCTAAAAGAGCAGCCACTGCAGTCATAATAAACCGTGTTTGTTCTACCTTAAGGCCTAATCCCTTTGCAGTTTCATCACCTAAACTTAAGATGGTAAGTCGTTTAGCTCCTAAACAGGCAAACACAAGGCCAACTATAGCATAGGGAAACAGCACTTCTACCTGAGGCCAACTGCGTGCAGCGAGTCCTCCTACCATCCAAAGCAATGCCCCTTGTACACGATCACCAAAGAATACAAGTAATGCTGAAATACCTGAGCCTAAAAAGGCTGCGACCGCAACACCAGCTAAGATAATACGACTAGGTCGCACTCCATTTTTCCATGCTAATGCATACACCATGAGTGCTGCAGCCATAGCTCCTAAAAAGGCCACTAAAGGAACTATATGATCATACCCAGGAAATAAAATAAATATGATAACACCAGCTAGGCCTGCACCAGAGGACACCCCTACAATCTGTGGATCCGCTAGGGGGTTTTTCATAACTGCTTGCAAAATTGCACCAGATACAGCGAGACATGCCCCCACTAACGCAGCTACAATATTGCGAGGCAATCGAATATTCCAAATAATTTGTGAAGATGTATCAGTTAACTCACTAGACCATAATGTATGCCAAATCTCAGCTAATGATACGGGTGTTGATCCCCAAATAAGAGATATAATCATGCTCATAATAACGGCGATGATTAAGATACAAATCACTGATACACGAAATAATTTTCGTTCATTACTAGATGCCATATGAACCCCCTCTCAAAATTAACTATATTATAAGAAATTTACTATAGTATAATTATCGTGTTTAGCTAATTTATGTTTAGCTAATTATTGTGAAAAATATATACAGTAAAACCCGAATCGCAAAACTACTAAAACACGATTCGGGTTTTGTATTATTTAGATTCTTTACCTTCTACAAAAAGCATGTCATTGCGTTTTACGTCTGTGTAAAGCAATGCATTACATACGGAAGCAGCGATTGGGCTACCACCTTTGTTGCCTTTTACAGTGATGTAAGGAACTGGGGATACTTCCATCAAATAATCTTTGGATTCTGCAGCACCTACAAAGCCTACAGGGATACCAATGATAAGAGCTGGTTTAATGCCTTCTTCAAGAGCAAGGCGCAACACTTCATACAATGCAGTTGGTGCATTACCGATAGCAACGATTTGTCCTTCTAGTTGTTTACCAAAGGTACGCATAGCCGCAATGGAACGAGTTACACCTAATTCTTTAGCCATTTTAGCTACATTTTCGTCTTTAATTAAGCAGTGCACTTCATTGCCGCGAATTTTAAGAGCTGGCTTAGAAATACCTGTGCGAACCATTTCTACATCTGTATAAATGTCTGCACCATTATCCAATGCTTCAATACCTTTTTGAACAGCATCAGGGCTCATTTTTACGAGTTGAGCATATTCGACATCACCAGACGCATGTACTGTACGAGATACTACGCGCACTTCATCATCTGTTAAGCCTAAATCCTTTACATAATCATAAATGATTTCCATGCTTTTATCTTCAATAGCTTTAGGATTTTTAACGTAATCCATTCGTGTCCTCCCATAATTTAAAGAATTCATCATTTGATGATACCACGTGACTTTCAAGTTTAACACGCGGACGATCGATAACAATAACATGGATACCAAGATCCATAGCAGCTTGTAATTTTGTATCTGCACCACCTACAAGACCAGAGTTTTTCATAACTACAACACTAGCCTTTGTATCGTGGAACATGATGCGGTTCATATCATAAGAAAATGGACCTTGGACAGCAACAATGCGCTTAGGGCTCACGTTGAGGTCTTCCATCATTTGTAACACCTCTGCGGTCGGCAAAATACGTGTCCATACTTCACAATCTTGTAAAGCCTCAGATTTAGCAAAGATGTGCATTGTCTTACTACCTGTGGTCAAATACACATGTTTGTTATTTTCCTTTGCCAATTTGCCAGCTAAATTAGCTGCTTCTACCTCATCAACTACAATATGCAATTTATCATAGTCTGGTAATGGTACCTCTTTGCGTTCAAAACGAACAAAAGGAATACCTTCAGCTTTTGCTGCATCTTGAGCCGTAGCTGTAACAATAGCAGCATACGGATGACTTGCATCAATTAATAAACGTACATTATGTTTCTTAATCAAATCCTGCATAGCCTCTTGGTCAAGACGGCCCGTATGAACAGTAATTCCCTTATGGGCGGCAAGCTCTGCCCCATACTGACTCACAACAGTAACGAGAACCTCTTCACCTGTCCGTTCTTGAATATCTACCGCTAAGGTACGACCATCTAAGGTACCGGCGATGACCCAAATCATAATTTGTAGCCTCGAGGTGTAATCATGCGGCCATTTTCAACATAGGTTTGGCTATTACCGATAATAACAAGTGTTTGCATATCCACTTCTTCTTTTGTAAAGTTTTCAAGGTCAGAAATTACCATATGTTGACCTGGGCGTCCTGCTTTTTGCACGATGCCAACAGGTGTTTTTGGGTCGCGGTATTTAAGAACGATTTCACGAACTTCATCTAAGTGAGTAACACGTTTTTTACTGCGCGGATTGTACAAGGAGATAACCATGTCACCTTGTGCACAAAGATCAGCGCGTTTTTTAATTAAATCCCATGGAGTCATCAAGTCACTGAGAGAAATAACCGCAAAGTCATGCATCAAAGGTGCACCCAATACAGATGCTGCTACATTTACAGCACTAAGGCCAGGTACAATATCTACGGAAGGGCGTTTTTCTGCTGGTACCTTATTAGCAAGTTCCAACACAAGACCTGCCATGCCGTACACGCCAGAGTCACCAGAGGATACTACAACTACTTGATGGCCTTCTACCGCTAAATCAACGGCTTGTTGGCAACGATCGACTTCTTGCATCATGGCAGTACCTACAGTTTCTTTACCTTCAATGAGGTCTTTGATCAAGTCAAGATAAGTCAAATAACCTACTACGCGGTCAGCTGCTAAGATAGCTTCGCGCGCTTGCGGTGTCATAAACTCTTCATCGCCAGGGCCTATGCCGATTACTTTGATGTTACCTGTGCAATGGCTACCGTTGTTTTGGGATAAATTGTTTTGTGCTGTATTAATGTTCGGCTCTTGGCCGCTAGTAATGCTGTTGTCTCGCATACGTTTCCTACTCCTATAGTTCCTTTTACAAAATTAGATTCTTTTAATTTTTCTTCTTCAATAAGTGGTGCCATCTCGTCCTGTGTATAGAACACGATAGGCCACCCCATAATTTCCATAGCCTCCAAGAGGCCTACTTCATCTTGTTTAACAATTACCGATGCTGCCGTTACAAGGCTTTTAGGTGAAAGTTTATGCGCTGCTAGTGATTGTTGTATGGCGTCAAGAATCAATTCCTTTGGCGTATCTCGACGACAGCCAATGCCCATCGTATACGTACGAGGACGCAAAATCAATTGGTGACCATACTCAACAATTACTTTATCTGTAATTACAACTCGATATGAGCCCTCTTCTGAGCTTTCATTCTTACATGGCATAGAATCAAGTTGCTCCATAGAAACAACATGAACCTTACCATGTTCACCAATATGATCTTTCGCAGATTCTTTTAAATGCTCTGCATTAGATAAGCTCTCATCAATGTAATAATCAACCCGCTCGCCCCCAACAATGGCAGAGTTCACATTGATTAAGGTTTGAAAATCATCTACCAACAGATGCTCGTGGCGCGCCAACACGTCAGGCGCTGGCAATCCGTTTACATCCGTTGCAGTCGTAATCACAGGGTCCGCATCAATGGCCAGCGAAATGGACTGCGTCCATTCGTTGGCGCCCCCAAGGTGACCAGATAATAAGCTAATCACATGGTGTCCTACTTCGTCCATTACAACTACCGCAGGATCCTTGGATTTGTGTTCAATATATGGCGCAATCATGCGCACTACGATACCAAGTGCCATAATGCATAATACTTGGTCGTAATCCTTAAAAATCTGACCAATATGGTTTTTGAGAGAATCAAAATAGATGGCCTCACCACCAGAAGTACGGTTTTCCTTTTCAAAGCAATCCGCATGAGGTGCCACCAAAGACTTGATGCGTTGACCTAGCTTTGCACCTCGTTCAGATACAGAAAGAATAGCCGTTCTATTCTTCTTGGCTCCTGTCGTAGGTACAACCGTTTCTATTTTTTTCATCTTACTAGTCCTTAGCACTGCGGTACATGTGAGCAAAGCCTTTATCATAGAGTTTAGACAATTCATATTCACTATCTAATACATGGCTTACTACGATCATAGCTTGGCGCAATACGCCTTCCTTAGCTACAATATCCGCAATGGTTTCCAATGTGCCACGGATAATGCGTTGGTCTGGCCAAGACGCTTTTACCACGATCGCCACTGGAGTTGTTTTGTCATAACCGCCCTCAATGAGTTCAGCTACAACCTTATCTAACATTTGAACACTGAGGAAAATACACATTGTCGCTTCGTGAGATGCTAACATTCGCAATTTTTCCTTTGGAGGCATCGGTGTACGGCCTTCCATGCGCGTAATAATAACTGTTTGAGATACATTTGGCAATGTATATTCTTGTTTCAATGCCGCAGCTGTGGCAAGGAAAGAGCTTACACCAGGCACTACTTCATAAGAAATACCCATGCCAGCCAATGCATCCATTTGCTCTTGAATAGCCCCGTAAATAGCAGGGTCACCGGTGTGAAGCCGAACTACACGTTTACCAGCCTCAACAGCAGCTTTCATAACAGCCAACACCTCGTCAAGGTTCATCGTAGCACTGTTATGAATTTCACAGCCTGGTTTACAAGCCTCTAAAATAGCAGGGTTTACCAAGGAACCCGCATAAATTACAACATCTGCCTCTTGCACTAAACGATACCCTTTGCGAGTAATTAACTCAGGATCCCCAGGGCCTGCACCTACGATATGTACGTCAACCATATTACTCTCCTTCTGCGATACGCGTTGCAGATACAATGAAAATTGGACTCAATGGGTCTAACAAATGATAGGGACCAGCCTTGCGGTAACGGCTGATGGACATTTGGTAACCTTCATACGTGAAAGGACGACCTTTCAACTCTTTCAAGATTGTATAACCTGTCTCCATCGTTACAGCAGTTACAACTAAACGGCCGCCAATTTTTAATAGACGTTGCGCCTCGTCCATGATGCCTGTCATACCACCAGCGCTACCTCCGATGATAACCGCATCAAGCTCAGGCAGTTCTTCCATGCCTTCAGGAGCTTTGGATTTGATTACGGTCATATTATTTACATTGAATTTCTTTATATTCTCATTGATAAGGTCGATGCCTTTATCAAAGCGCTCAATTGCATATACATGCCCTTTAGGAGCTGCCAAAGCTGCTTCAATAGAAATAGAGCCCGTACCAGCACCTACGTCAAGGACGATGCTATCCTCCTCGATGCGTGCCTCATTCATAACGGCTTTGCGAATTTCGCATTTCGTCATCGGCACATCGCCGCGGATAAACTCCTCATCAGGAATTCCGAAAAAATGTCTCATCCTAGTACCACCATTACAGAATGACCAAAGCCCTCGAGCTCAGTTAACACCTCTAGCGTAGAGTCTACGATTTTTTCATTATCATAACTCAAGCGCTCAAGGGCTGCCGCTCTCGTTTCTTTTGGCCAACCTGCATCTATTAAAATACGCGCAATATGCGCTGGATTATATTCAGGATCCGTTAAGAATCCCATCTTTTTACCTGCTTCATATACGAGTTTCTCTGGTGCCGGTTGGCGACCGTGAAAGCTCATTAAATCCGCATCATGCCACACCTCATTGAGTCGAGCAAAGGCAAAGGTCATAGAACTAATACCTGGTACCACCTCAATAGGATTAGCAGGGAATTTTTTCTTTAAATATGGCAATAAGCTATAATAGCCTGTATCGCCACTAACCATAACTACAACGTCATGGTTGATGAGCTCACGCTCAATTTGCTCCGCTAATACGCTGAGCTTACCCGTTACAGGATATGTAATTTGGCCAGGCTCTTGAAAGTCCTCTAAAGAACGTTCACTGCCTACCAATACTGTAGCATGTTTAATTAAATTAAGGCCTCTAGGCACCACATAATCAGGATTACCCGGACCAATGCCTACGATATACAAGGTATGTGCCAATGTTCAAGTTCTCCTATCTCTTTTGCATGCTTATCCATTGCCAAGATTTCGCCCTTTAAGGTCGTAATAATGATGCCCACCTCTGCTTCGTTAGCAATATAGCGCTCACTACGTAGAGATGCACGATCTACAACACGTTGGTACACACCAGTCAATCCTTCTCGCTCCAAGATAGGGAATGTAGACTCTGTGGTTTGGCAATTAAATAACTCTTCACACACCTCTTGGGATGCTCCTTCTAAGGCAGCATAGGCCACGATGCTTTCCATACGTCCATCACTCATGCGATTATGAGTATGGAAGCTACCGCTAGCTAGTTTGATTAATTTACCGATATGACCGATGATTAAGATTCGCTTGAATCCAATCTGTACAGCCTTTTCTAGCATAAATCCGATAAAGTTACTTGTTTCTGCCATTTGGTTCTTATGGATACCCAATACTTGCTCTGCAAGATCTTGACCAATACGCCCCGGTACGAGAACAGCTGTTTCACATCCGTTAGCCTTCATAACTTTCAACTGTGGCACTAACGAGTTCTTAAACCCTTCTTCACTCATAGGCTTAACAATACCGGTAGTACCAATAATGGAAATGCCACCTTCGATACCAAGTGTATGATTTAATGTTTTCTTAGCTAATACCTTACCATTAGGAACACTAACGGTTACCGTTACACCTTGACCATGGACACAATGTTCTTCAAAAACTATTTTCATCATTGTCCGGGGCCCTGGATTGATAGCCGGTTCTCCTGGTGGCATAGCAAGGCCTGGTTTCGTTACAGTACCTACACCAAAGCCAGCTCGGAATCGCAGTTCACCAGTATCATCAAGGGTCACTGTCGTTTCCACATCATTGCCATGAGTTACATCAGGATCGTCGCCGCCGTCTTTCATGACGGTCACCTTCGCCTCTGTATCAGATATAACCTCTACCGCTTTAATAGGCACCTCAATGTACTGCCCTTGAGGATTTTCGATAACCACTTGATCCACAATATTCTTATCTAAGAGGGCCAATAAACCAGCTTTCATACCTGCCGTAGCACATGAACCTGTGGTATATCCACCCTTCATGTCCTCCACTTTCATAAGGCCTCCTACACTGATAGTATTAGAGACTCAAACGAGTCTAACTAACCTATCCTATGGACATATAGTATTAAGAACGGAAGTTAACGAATTGCAGTTCTACAGGGATATCCAATTGTTTTAACATTTGGATTACTGCTTGCAAATCATCTTTGTCCTTACCAGATACGCGCACTTGATCCTCTTGGATAGATGCTTGTACCTTAATTTTCATGTTTTTAATTGCTTTTACTACTTCTTTAGCATTTTCTTTAGTAATGCCTTTTTTAATAGTAATGATTTGGCGAACTGTTGCACCTGCTGCTGGTTCAACTTTGCCGTAGTCAAGATTTTTAATCGCTACGTTACGTTTAACCATCTTGCCTTTTAAAACATCGATAATGGCATTCAATTTATATTCATCATCACCGATGATTTTAATAGTGTCACCTTCAAGACTAATTTCCGCTTTAGAACCACGGAAATCATAGCGCGTACCAATCTCTTTTTTCGCTTGGTTTACCGCATTATCCACTTCCTGCATATCCACTTCGGACACAACGTCAAAGGAACAATCTTTAGCCATTTTATACCTCCTACACCTGAACCTATTGGGCATAAGGTTCATAGCATTACTTTCATCATCCTCATATTCCAAGTAAAAATGTAAAACTACACCAAATCGGAATACATCTCTCTAATTATACCTTAAAATACGCTTATTTTCTAGGTAAATCGATTTTCTTAATTATAATTATTAGCTATATATTAATGAAGCTTTTATAAGTATAGTGAAAGTTCTTTAATACGGTTATGCAACGCAATCCACAAGACAAATAATATAAAAAACTAGCAACATACATAATATATGTACATTGCTAGTTCTATATAACGCTATTCTGTTGTATTTAGTCTATAGCTAAAAACTATAACTAAAAAATACTAATTAAGCCAGAACTAAAGGCAATATAAATTCAGAGGAATTCTAAAACCAATTATATTATAAAACGTTTACCGCATCATATGTAGGTTGTACAAGCCATTCACCTTTGGAGTTCATGATTCCCCATTTGCCTTTAGACTTAACAGAGCTGAAACCATGGTTAAAGGACTTAGCGTCTTCAATAAGTTTGTTTGTATCTCTAAATAAAATATGACCATTATTATCTATGATTGTATAGCCCTCTTTACCAGTATGAACCCATGTTACAGTATCATTGTTGAACGGTTCAATAGTTGCTTCTGTTTGAGCAGAATACAAGGATTTACCACTATTCATATCGATAAGGTTTTTAACATGATCTTTCACAACTACTAAACGATCAGTCCCTGCAAAGGAAATAGAATCATATTTGAAGGTTACTACTTGCTTACCTGTTGATACATCGAAAATGCCCCATTTCTCAGTCTTATTGTCTCTTAACGCTAATAGACCATTTAATTTATCCATTTCACCTGCATCGTAATCGCCTGGTTGAATAACAACTTCACCTTTACGATTCACAAAGTATAAATTACCAGCATCTTTGATTACCGTACCATAAGCTGTGATAGGCCATACTTTATCTTTTTTGCTGTCGATTACAATATTACCAAAACGATCAATATAGCCACGTTTTGCACCATCATAGGCAAAACCACCTACGTGATAATGTTGACCACCTAAAAGCGCACCTCCAAGGATACCGCCCACGATGAAGCCACCTACAAGGCCACCTAAATTAAAGCCACTCACAGAGCGACGGTATTCAGCAAGACCATTACGGTATCTATATACCTCTTTAGATGGAGCATTAAATAATTCTTTACCAGTACCATCAATCGCTACGATTTTACCTTTAGCATTTTTAACAAAAGCACGGTCTTCGCTAAATCCAGTCACAATTTGACGGAATTGTGGAGCAATCACTACTTTATCATCAGTAGTTTTAAAACCATATTTGCCTTTTTCTTTAAACTCTACATAAGAATCACTTGCATACTCTTGAGTTGCTTCTTGTTTTACACGTTCTTTTAAAGCTTCCTCTTCAGAGATTTCTACACCTTTAGGAGTAACCCAAGTGTCTGTTTTCTTATCTACTTGAGCTAACACATTGCCCGTTTTATAATCAACATCTTTAATTTCTTTATATTTAGGCTCAATAGCAACGGTACCATCTGGACGGATAACACCCCATTTACCACCTTGTTTCATAGCTGCCAATACACCATGTTCAAGCACTTCGTCATTTTTGAAAGTAGTGCCTTTACCAGATTTTAAAGATTTAGGTGCATTGCGATAAGGATTTAATACGCTCGCCACATCAGCTGCGATATAGCCAGAAAGTGCACTACGCTCTTCAATTTTTTGAGGAGTCATAACGCCTACACTAGCTTTTGTACTTTTAGTGGAGCTAGAGCTCTCTGTACGAACAGTAGAAGTTGATGTAGTTGTTGTATGTTGCTCACGAGTAACACGTGTACTAGTAGATGTTGGTGTATCGTGGTTTGTTACCGTTGTGCTACTAGTAGATGTTGTAGTAGATGCCGCAAAAGTTGTTGTAGACATAGCCGCTAACACACATGCGACTAATACAGATTTCTTGTTAATATTCATAAACCTCTCCTTTTATAGAATAAGCTATAACCATACAGTCGTTAACATACATATATAGTTCATAAAATATACTGTTATAACTAAACACACAGTTTTACAGTAAAAAAAGTTCACACATAAATAATGTATAAAATTTAATAATTCAAATTATACTATATGGACCTTCATAAAAACAACGAATTATGAAACATTCTTCATTTTTATTTTATTTGTTATAATAATACGTATGAAAGTAGCAACAATAATCGACTTAATTGTAGATTCTGATGTACACACACAATCTATAAATCATATTATAAAACAACAGCATATCTCCCATCGCATGAGACGACGTTTACGAAGTGATGGTATCATAACAGTTAATGGTAAACCTGCTGCCTGGAATACGCTTATTCACGGTGGCGATCATCTCATTATGAAATTAACACCAGAGCAAGAGTTTAGTTTAAGCCCTATGGAACTAGATATCATATATGAGGACGAATATATTTTAGTCATTAATAAAGCGGCTGGTATTCTTATGCACCCTACTTCTACCGTACGAGATCATACGCTGGCAAATGGTGTACTTCATTACTACCAAGAAACAAATCAGCATTATGATTTCCATCCCGTACACCGATTAGATAAGGATACCTCAGGTATTGTCATCATTGCTAAAACATCGGTAGTCCAACATGCTTTTGATAAAAAACACACTCATTTTTATAAAAGCTACGACGCCATTGTAGAAGGATATCTCCCTTCTATGCGTATAAGCATTAACTGGCCAATAGGACGTAAACCAGGGAGCATCATTGAGCGTTGTTGTACAAACCAAGGAAAGCCAGCTCGTACGGATATAGCAGTAATTAGTAAACATACAAGTAAAATTAGCTATTGTAACAATAACCCTGCAGATACGGTTAATAATAGTAATATTTGTCCAGCTAACAGCTCTCTATTAGCTTATAATCACTTTACACATGTGCAATGCGTATTGCACACAGGCCGCACTCATCAGATCCGAGTTCATTTATCTCAACTAGGGTATCCACTAGCTGGTGATGACTTATATGGCGGTCATCTAGAATCTATCCAACGCCAAGCACTGCACGCAGCGCGCGTTAGCTTTTACCATCCCATAACAAATGAATGGCTAGAACTGCATGCAGAAATGCCAGAGGATATGAATGTATTGCTGAACGATTGAGCTAATATAACACCACTAAATAAATGCTAACACACAGAAATAACCCACATGGGTCACAAAACAAGACGAAATTTATGCATAAGTTATACAAAAAATATTGGCCCTTTATAGTGTTTCTTGATATACTTAACTTGAATTGATATATGATTGCAATAACAGAAATGCATCTAGTTCTTACGAGCTAGAAATATTAGCAGTCACGGTATTAATAACATGATATAACAGGCCCTATGGCCAAGGAGGACAACATGCCATTAGTTACTACTACAGAAATGTTCAAAAAAGCCTATGAAGGCGGCTATGCTGTTGGCGCTTTCAATGTAAACAACATGGAAATCGTACAAGGTATTGTAGATGCAGCAAAAGAGGAACAATCTCCTCTTATCTTGCAAGTATCTGCAGGCGCACGTAAATATGCAAAACATATTTACCTTGTAAAACTTGTGGAAGCCGCTCTTGAAGACAGCAATCTACCAATCGCTCTTCACCTTGACCACGGCGATTCCTTCGAAATTTGTAAAGACTGTGTAGATGGTGGTTTTACATCCGTTATGATTGATGCATCGCATCATGATTTCGATGAAAACGTAAAAATCACAAAACAAGTTGTTGAATATGCTCACGCTCACGGCGTTGTAGTAGAAGCAGAATTGGGCCGTTTAGCAGGCGTTGAAGATGATGTAAACGTATCTGATGCAGATGCTCGCTTCACTGATCCTGAACAAGCAGCTGAGTTTGTCCATCTCACAGGTGTAGACTCCTTAGCAATCGCTATTGGTACTAGCCATGGTGCATACAAATTCAAAGGCAACCCTTACCTCGATTTTGATCGTTTGAAAAAAGTTGGCGAATTATTGCCTAACTTCCCAATCGTATTGCATGGGGCATCCTCCGTATTGCCTGAATTCGTAGCAAAATGTAATGAATTTGGTGGCAACATCCCTGGTGCACAAGGCGTACCTGAAGAAATGCTTCGCAAAGCAGCTCAAATGGCGGTTTGCAAAATCAATATTGATACAGACCTTCGCCTTGCTATGACTGCATCTGTACGTGAATACTTGGCTCAAAACCCATCTGAGTTTGACCCACGCAAATATTTAGGACCTGCTCGTGATGCTATTAAAGGCATGGTAGCTCACAAAATCAAAAATGTATTAGGTTCTTCTAACAAACTATAATCAATGGCTAGTGGATTTTTAAAAGGAACCTTAATTTTAACAATTGCCGGTTTCGTAGTGAAAGCCATCGGTAGTATCAACTGGATTCTTCTATCTCGCATCTTGGGTGGTGAAGGCATCGGCATCTACCAGATGGCCTTTCCTATCTATTTGTTACTATTACAAATTTCGAGCGCAGGTGTGCCGATTGCCATCTCTATTTTGACGGCAGAACGATTAGCCTTACACGACTTTGGTGGTGCTAAGAGAGTATTCAATATTTCTTTTACAATGTTGACTATAACAGGTTTTATCGCCAGTCTTGCCATGTACTTTGGTGCAGATTGGTTAATCTCTAGTGGTCTCATTGCTGAAGGCCGTGCCTACTACTCTATCATCGCGCTCGCTCCGGCAGTATTCTTTGTAACATGGATTTCCTGTTTCCGCGGGTATATCCAAGGCTATGAAATGATGACGCCTACGGCGATTAGCCAAATTGTAGAACAATTACTACGGGTTATCGTTATGCTTGGTGCTGCTGCTATTTTATTACCTTACGGTTTACCAGCCGCAGCAGGGGGAGCTAGCTTGGGTGCAGGTGTAGGTGCTTTTGGGGCCTTCCTAGTGCTGTTGTATTATTACTACAAATTACCTAAAGCTAGTAGTACTGGTGAAAGCTACGATGGTCCCCGTGAATCAGCTAAAGAAATTTTGTCACGACTCTTAACATTGTCCATACCCATTTCCTTAGCAAGTATCATGTTACCGTTGACGGCGAATCTCGACTTGCTCATCGTACCACGTCGCTTATTAGATGCTGGGTTCCCGATGAACGAAGTAACAGAACTCTTCGGTTACCTTACTGGGATGGCGGTGCCACTCATCAATTTGGCTACCATCATTACCGCAGCCCTTGCGACAAGCATTGTACCAGCTATCTCTCATGCCTTTGCCAAACACGACCATCAAGGTATATATGATCGCACTGCAGGCTCTATGCGTTTAACATTTATGGCAACCGTACCATTTACAGTGCTATTATATGTACTCGCTGCTCCTACAGTTACCTTAATCTATAATGCGCCTAAGGCAGAGCTTGCAACGCAGATTACTGCGTTCTCTATATTCTTCCTAGGTGTACATCAAGTAACAACAGGTATCTTACAAGGTCTCAACAGGCCACGTATTCCAGTCATTAATATGGGGATTTCCCTCATAATCAAAGTCATCCTTAACTGGACACTGACTGCTATTCCTTGGCTTGGCATCGGCGGTGCCGCTTGGGCAACTGTTGCTGATATAGGCTTTGCGGCATTACTTAACTTGATTTATATCAAAAAATACACAGGCTACTTCCTTGATATTTCTCTACTTTGGAAAAACGTGGTCAGTGCCGGTGTTATGGGCGTACTCATTTTCATGAGTTACCACTATTTAACAGATATCTTACCAATGTGGGCTAACTTTATACTCACTGGTATTGAAGGATTACTATTGTACGTAATTATCATGGTTCTTTTAAAAGGCCTTAATAAAAACGATGGTGCTAGCATGCCTCTAGTGGGCAGATTCTTTAGATAAGCTATATATACTTACATAAAAATAGGTTCCTAATAGTCACCGATATGACCATTGGGAACCTATTTTTTATTTACTTATTTTAATCTTCTCCTTATTTTAAGCCTGTATACCTATCATTGTTAAAATTTCCATTATAATTGGAATTACTACAACAAATAGTATGGTACTAATCATGACTAGACCTGTAGCAAATGGTAAATCAGCTTTTGATTCATTAGCTACAATTGGCAATACTGCAATAACAGGTCCTGCTGATTGTACAACAAAGGTAATAATTGCAATTGGTTCTAGAACAATGCCTGCTCCATATTGTAAAGCCGTAATCAAACAGAACATGATAATCGGGGAAATAACAAATCGTCCTATAATCCCACCAATGGAGTCTTTATTTAAACGCATGCTTTTTAAGCCCGCATCATGAAGTACAATACCAATATAAATCAAGGATAATGGGGTTACCATATCACCTAAATAATTCAAGGTAGTATGCAAAATTGGAAGTAAAGGAATTTCAAAGAACAAGAAAATTAATGCCACAAAAAAACCTATCAATGGTGGGGGTAATAACTTCTTCCAATTAAATTTAGGCTTCTTGCTTTTGCCTTCAGTAGATACTGAACTACTATTTAAACTATCAATCTTATGGAGGCCATTATTAAAATCTGCTTCAGAATTTGGCAGTGGATCTAGTTCTATAAGGAATACCCCTACCATCCATACGGAAATAGTGTTACCGATGTAATATAACAGGAAATACGGCAGCGCATCTTGCCCAAAGAGTGCGATTTGCACTGGTAACCCAATAAACAAGCAGTTATCATTTACTACCATATTGATAAAAATACCACGTCGTCCTCTAGGAACTTTCAGCATTTTCATCATAATGAACGCTACGATATATGCAATAACATATGTTAGGACAACCACTAACATGCCATATCGTAAATTCCATATATCTGAAGTATGTAGGTGATGTAATACAGATACAAATACTCCCGCTGGTAATGCAACCGACATGATAAATCGCGATAAATTACCACTAAATGTGGGATTAAACATACCCCTCCCTTTTAATATATATCCTAACAAAATAAGTAGCACAATAGGTATGATACTTTGCAAAGATGTTAGAAAAACCATAGTAAACCTCCCGTACAGTTCATTCGTAGTTTATCATATCATGTTTCGCAATAAACTTATACAACTATATCTTGAAAGAAAATATAGTAAAATGTATCAACTTTAACATATTTTCTCTATTATAAGTCTTATAATTATATCTATTAGTAGTGTTTTTATCCATAAAAATCTGATACACTAACATCAGGTTGTACAGATTTTTACACATATGAGGTGATATTATGACGAAACCATTTATTGGCATATCTGGCAATATCTTACGAGATAATGGTGGTCCTTACGTAGATTTATTGCGTTCTTACGTAAACCAAGACTATCCTCGTTCTATTGAGGAAACTGGTGGCATTCCTGTTATAATTCCGTTTACCCATAATCTTGATGTAGCTCGTGAAACGGTAGCAAAGCTTGACGGCTTATTATTATCCGGCGGTCATGATGTATATCCTCTCCACTATGGAGAAGAACCTTTACAAGGTCTTGGCGATGTATTTCCGGAGCGCGATCAATTCGACTTTGCTTTAATCAAAGCAGCAGAAGAAAAACAAATTCCCATCTTTTGTATCTGTCGTGGCTTACAAATCTTAAATGTATATCGTGGTGGTTCTTTATTCCAAGACTTAAAATATGATCAAAACTGTACAATAAAACACTCTCAGAATCAAACGCCTTCTCTTGGTACTCATACGGTAGATATTGAATCAAAATCAAAACTGGCTGGTGCTATAGGTTGCAATACTTGGATTACGAACTCCCATCATCACCAAACAGTTAAAAATGTCGGTAAAGGATTACAGGTTGTAGCAAGAGCTAAGGATGGTACTGTAGAAGGTTTAGAGGATCCAGCCTATCCTTGGTTAGTCGCCTGTCAATTCCATCCAGAAATGATGTCTACAAATGACGAAAATGCAAAACGTTTATTTACTGCATTCGTAAAAGCAACTCAAGAAAATGTAACTAAATAGTAGGAAGATTGTATCATGAAAGAAACAGGAAAATTTGGCTTTTGGAGTATTGTACTCCTAGGAATAAATGGTATTGTAGGAACAGGTATCTTCCTACTACCAAACAAAGCATATTCTATAATTGGTTCCGCTAGCTTAGGCGTCCTGTTATTTGACGCCGTTATCGCAGGTTGTATCGCCCTTTGCTTTGCAGAGGCAGCCAGCCTATTTACACGCAATGGTGGTCCTTACCTCTATGCAAAACATGCTTTAGGTGACTTCTGGGCCTTTGAAGTAGGCGTTTTAAAATGGATCGTCACCGTTATTGCCTGGGCAGCTATGGCCGTTGGTTTTGCTACAGCTTTAGGTGCTGCCGTACCAGCTTTAAGTGGTGATTTTGCAAAGGACGTCATTTCATTTATCTTAATTGTAGGTCTTACCATTGTAAATATATTTGGTGTTAACGTATCCAAATTTGTTAACAACTTAATCACTATTTCTAAGCTAGTCCCTCTTGCCCTATTTATTGCAATTGGTATTTTCTTTATAAATGGAGCTAACTTTACACCAATCTTCCCTCAAGACATCTATGTAGATGGATCATTTGCTCAAGCTGCGGTTCTTCTATTCTTTGCCTATACAGGGTTTGAAGTCATTGCCATTGCTGCAGAGGATATGAAAAATCCTAAAAAGAATTTACCACGTGCTATTATCATGTGTATGCTTCTCGTATCCGTTCTGTATATGGCAATCCTTGCTGTATCTATTGGCGTACTTGGTACAGATTTAGCAAATACTAAGGCTCCAGTACAAGATGCATTCAATGTGATCGTTGGTCCTATTGGCATGTATATCGTATTAATAGGCACCTTAATCTCTATGGGTGGTATCAACTTTGCTGAAGCTTACTATGCGCCTCGTGTGGCAACATCCATGGCGGAAGATGGTATGCTACCAAGTGCTTTGGCAAAACGCAATCGTTACAATGCACCATATGTAGCAGCTATCGTTACTGCCATTGCCAGTGTATTACTTGCATGGTCTGGTTCCTTTACAACACTAGCAGCCATTAGTGCGGTATCTCGTTTTACACAATACCTACCAACATGTTTGGCTGTTATTATCTTCCGTCGTAAATGGGCAGACAAAGCTCGATCTTATACAATCCCTGGTGGCTACTTAATCCCAGTCATCGCCATTGGCACATCCCTTTGGATGTTAGCACAAGCTCAAACTAACCAATTACTATGGGGTCTAGGCGGCTGTATCGTAATCTTGCCGTTCTACTACTCCTATTGGAAAAAGAAAAAAGCTGGTCTCATTAAAGACCATGATGAAATGTAGTATATTTTCTGAGATACTACCAGTTAAAAGTAATTTGAATTACCTTAAATACATTTATTTTATAGATACTACCAGTTAAAGATATTTATTTTTAACACAGAAAAACTACCAGTTAAACACATTGTACTGTAAGTGGATCTTCAATAACAGACCACCTACTCCGTACGTTGTAAACTTAACTGGTAGTTTTTTATTAGAGCTAATTAAAACAAATCTTCTTCAGTAGTTATTGTCTCGGTTAGTTCTTCTTCGATATAGCCAACTTCATCAGTAACTTCGTCTTCATCGCGTGTGTCGATATAGATACTGATAAGCGCTAATGCTCCCTCTTCATTGAGAGTTGCAATGGCACTCATAGGACCGTAGGTTAAAATAAGACCATCTTCTTCATCACGAATGATATGAGGCACCGCATCAAAGTGTTGGTTCATTAATTGATCAAAATAATCCTCTACATCAAGACCGCTTTCAAGGGTAATAGATTCAGAATCGCCCTTTTGGAATACAACGCGTGTGTCTTCATCGATGTACTGATAGAAATCGTCTACATCAACATTGGCTGTTTCTAACCACATACTTAAGGCCGTAAGCCAGTCTTTCACAGTTGTTGGAGGCATTGTAAAAGAATACTCACTTTCATCATCACCAAAGCGAAGATCATCATACTCAATACTGTAATTCTCCTGACTAGAAACGATACGTTCTACAAGGCCTTCATCATTTACATCTACAAAAATCATGTACACATAGTTATCGCCACTTTCATAGGAAACGGTTAAACCGTGACGGCCCTCATGGAATAGTGCATCCTCCTCGTACACATCGGTAACATGCATCACCTTGCACGTAACAGGCACATTATCTGCCTTGATGGACTCAGTCATAGAGGACAAAAACTCAACAGTTTCATTGCGGTTTCGCCCAATGATGCCACGGCCTGTAGACATGTACTCACAATCTTCACTCAAAATATGTTCAATACCGTGAATATCTGCGGATTCAAGAATAGATTTTATCAATAAAAGAGCTTGTGTTTCAGTCATAAGTTACCTCGCATAATACAACAGCCAACCACATTACATTATTGTAACATAGTCGGCTGTGTATAAATACAGAAAGCTATATTAAAGATCTAATTTAGCCATCATTTTATTAATTTGTTCTTGCATGGTATTGATTTTTTCGTCTTGTTGTTTAAGCTTTTCATCTTGGTCGTTAATAACCTTAATAAGCCCTGCCTTGGAATACTCCGCATAAGGATTACCTTTGCCAAATTTCAGACTAACACCTAGATTAAGGAGATCTTCGCCTCCGCCGAAACTTCCACCAATAGAGAATAAAGCTTTACTATTAGGGCGATAGAAAATACCAAGCGCCATGGCATTAGCGCCACGATAATTGCCATACCCGGCAGCAATATTCCATTTATCATATGGATCAAACTCCTGTGGATGTAGTGCAGCTAGTGCTGCCGCGCCTGCCCCTACACGCTTAACTCGACTATCCACCTGATTAATATGAGTATCCACTTGACTGAATCGGTGTTCCATAGTAGATGCAGATTCTGTGGCAATCCGTTTTAATTGAGCTACATTGACCGCATCTGTATCTTCACTACCGGCTGCAACATTCGTAATTTGGCGTGTCAAAACCGTATTCCCTGTTGAATCTCCTACCGAAAGGGCTGCTGCTGTGGACTTCCAAGTTGGGGAACCTTCTGTAGAGGTAGCATTTCTAGAAGGATCATAGCCAGCAATCCCTTTATCTCTAGAAGCTACTGAATCACTACCTAACGCTACACCACCATTATTTTTAACATCCGTATTATATCCGAGCATAACAGCATTTTCAATATTAACCGTATTGCGTTTCGTAGGAACTATTTCCTTAACAGTATATTTAGTTTCACTACCATCCCAAGTATTTTTAAGGGTCTTTGTTACTTCTTTTACCTCTGATGCCATAGAGCCTAGTACGACATTATGTTTGCCGCCCTCAAGCTTATGAAAGTCGCCGATAACCACATTGTCTTCGCCATTTTTTAGACTATTACCTGTACCAACTATTGTAGTTCGGCTGATGTTATTACCTTCATTGCCATATCCACTCATAGTATTATAAACATTCATGTGCCCTTCTTGGCCTTTTAACGCATTATTAGTACCCGATATTTGGGAACGCATAGTATAATCAACGCTATTACTATTGCCTAAAATAGATACGGCACCGGCATGGTCCGCCATATAGGCCTTCATGTTTTTACGACCAGCCTCTACGGTTCCCTCATGATTTCCATTTATCTTATCCATGCCAGCTATTTCAGCGCTTTCAAGATGAAAGTTCCCTAAAGTAGTCCCTAGTCCTGGAAGAGGTATCACAGAAGCCTTAGAATTCGTTACTTCATTACCAGAACCTACAATCATGGTTCCGGTTGATCCGGAGGCTCTATTCAAACTACCGGTTATCGTATTACCGATACTGTCGGCTTCATCATTTTCAGTTGAAGTGCTTTCAATACTATTAAAACTACCATAGGATGACGAAAATGATCCCGATGAACGACTCATTTCCGTTCCGCCTTCTATAACGGAACCATGACCGGTTAGGGTTTGGAAAATACTATTTGCCTTTGAGTGATTACCAATGACTACACTGCCTCCTGAAGAATTGGCTGAGTGATATCCAATGATAGTACTACTTCTACCGACTGTATACTTTTTATCCCTTGGATCACTTTCTAATTTTTCGGCCTGTTCCGCCGGAGACATACTGCCTATAACAACAGAATCTCTTATGGTATCAAGATTTTGATTATCCCCGATAACAATACCTGCAGCAGGACCTCCAGCAGACTCTACACTATATTCAGCTTTGTTATTGTTCCCAATAACGGTCAATGAATCCCATTCATTTCGATAGGTGTCATTACCACGAAGGAAATTGCCTCGACCAATTGTCAAATCAGACGTATTCGGCTCCCGCCCTGTTTTATGCTTATAATCTGTAACAGTTCCCTTATCACGGGCAATTAATGTGTTATTGTCGCCAATAACATGCTGTCTGCGACTACCTTGAACAGTATTGTTAGAGCCTACAATTCGAACATCTTCACTGCCCATGGAGTTTACCGGCTTCCCTTTCTCATTTGGAAAGGTCTTACTGATTGTATTATTATCCCCTACAATAGTAGCATTTTTACCACTGGTGACCGTATTCTTTTTACCGGTAATATTGGTATTATCACTAGCTAAATACTCATTACCATTACCATCAATAACAGGAGTCTCGCCATAAACAGGACTTCCCCATAAACAACCGCACGTACTTGTTACTAAAACAGCAGTCAAGAGAGCTTTATATCTACTTGGCTGTTGATCCATTTTCTTTTCCATGTTCTACGCCCCTTTTACATAACAACACAAAAAAATACATCATATAATAACAAACGTTTCTAATTAAAGGGTACGCCTATTACATAGGGCTTGTCAAAATGTTAAAAATTATGCGCTAAGCCTTTTGATTTTCTCAGCGTACATCATATATCAACACACTATTTATCACTATTTCTAATAAATGATTATGTGAATATAATTTCATAATTGAACTCAACTAGGAAATACCTAGGTCCTATGCACCAAATACATCGACAAGCGTTAAATAATATCCTAGATAGCAGTTTGCTCCTTAATCTATAACAAATTCATATACATTAAATACTAATTCTAATAAAAGCGTAGAAATATATAAGGTTAAAATCTTATTACTCATTATTTCTACGTTTTTTATATGTTTTTAACGTATTTCTTTATATGCGTTTTAGGCATACATCTATGACTTGCTCTATTGCCTTAAAACTGTGATATATGTTACATTTATGAGGCAATACTTTCACAATGGTTAGCTATCAATTCAGTACACACAGTACTTAATAGGAGATGACAATAATTGTAATCATGTGAAGATTTGGCTGTGTAGTTGTAGTTAGTTGACAGAGAAATGAGGAACAAATGGAAAATGAAGTAAGAAAAGTTGAAATGAGCGAAAATGTAGCGGATCCTACTGGTCTTGGTCTACTTGGTCTCGCTGTTGTATGTTTTGTGGTATCCACGTCCCGCGTAGGCTGGTCTGGTCCAACAACATCCGTTTTTATACCTTGGGCAGTTTTATTAGGTTCTTTGGGCCAAATAATTGCAAGTTATTTTGACTTTAAGAAGAACAATGCTTTCGGTTCCGTTGTATTCGGTGCATACGGCTTGTTCTGGTCCGCTATGGCTGGTGTTTGGTTGATTCAAATGGGCACCTTCGGTCCTGAAATTCAAAAAGGTTTCGATGTAACGCAATTAGCATTCGCTTTTGTGGGCTTCTTGATCTTCTCTATTTTCGGTACCATCGTGTCTTTGAAAACAAACAAAGTTGTATTGGCTATTATAGTTCTTATTTGCTTCCTATTCTTTGGTCTTTCAACAGATCTATTCTTGGGTGGTCGCACAGGATTCTATGCTCTTGCAGCATGGTCTGAATTATTCATCTCCCTCTTGGGCTTCTACGGTTCCGGTGCGGTACTTGTAAACAAAGTATTCGGTAAAACTGTATTTCCTTTGGGTAAAAACATCTTGTAATAGTTGCAAAACTATATAATACAAACACAATAAAAGAGGTTTCCAATGGTCACTAGTTGACTATTGGGAACCTCTTTACTATTTGCTTTTACTATACCTATTTAGCTAAATATTGTAGGCCCACTGAATATAATAGGCTGAACAAATATTGGGATCTGAAGGATTATAGCTTATTTATGACTGAACTGCGCATCCATAATCATTTGGCGCAACTGTTCAATACGAATACCTTTAGGTAACTTATGTCGATAAAACTGTAAATTATAGTAGTATCTAGTATCTTCATAATCTGTAACTAATACCATATCCGTTCGATACTCTAATGGCCACCCATACATAAATTCCATAAATAAACTACGCACGCCATCATTGTTGACCTCTATTACATCATACCTAACAGGTAATACCATCTTAACTGTAGGTTCTGGAATCGTTCTATCTTTAATAATTTTCTTAACCTCTTTATCTAAGGATGTACTGCCATTATCAACGGACCTAGCCTTTACATGCATTAATACCCCATCAGAGGTTCTAAACACCCTACCATCAATGTCCTTTGTTTCGCCCTGCGTTTCAACAGCATCCTTTAATACTCGAAATTGATAAGGGCCATAAAACTTTGTTTCTGTGAAAGATTCTAGCGCCTCATTAAATTGACCATTATGTACATTCTCAACACGCAAAAGAGGCTTTATATCCATAGCTTCTGAAGACATCGGTACAGCTAAACATAGACCGAGACTTAGTAATATAATACAATGTTTCATAAATACGTCCCCCCTATTGAACAGTAGTATTAACTGTATTTTAACATATTTTATGAAAACGATTACAAAACGAAAGAGGTTCCTATTGGTCACCTAAGTGACTATTAGGAACCTCTTATCTATTTACTTTAATTATCAACACCGCTATATTGAACTTGAGGCCTCTAAATGGGTCCAGCCTTTGCTAATCCTCTAGAGATTGGTGGTGTGTGGCCGCATGAAAAAAGGCCCGACATAGAAATCAGACCGTTTCTTCAATTCAATAAATCTAGAAGCGAAGTCTGGCGTCGAAACCATTTATGCCTCACTTTGATATAAATTATATCATATTTAAATAAGGAAAGGAATCTAAGGATTTCTTTCCTTGTTTTCTTTTATAAATCCTCATAGTGCATACGATAGTGACTTATATCACCGACAAGATGTCCTTTCAATTGCTATATTTGTAATATATTCCTACTGGGCTGACGGATACGTAGAATTAACTACATGCACAGTAGCACACATCGTGTGATAGCCGACCGTCTGGGCAAGCTTTTGTTCAGATGGTTTTTTTATTGCCTTCTCGTTACAAAGGCTTCTTTATCTATATTTGAGTATCTCATTTATACGAAAGGAGTTTTCTTATGAGAAATCGTTGGTTTATTGCATTAGCAGCCATTGGTATACACATATCCATTGGTAGCGTATACGCATGGAGCGTGCTTACACGTCCAATCATGGCAGATATGGGTTTTACCTTATCGCAAACAACATGGACATTCTCATTAGCCATTTTAATGCTCGGACTATCTGCGGGTTTTCTTGGATCCTTTGCAGAAAAAATAGGTCCTAAAAAAAGCGGCCTTCTCGCTATGTTATTCTGGGTAACCGGATTATTCGGCACGGCCTATGCACTTAACATCCACAATCTTACCTTACTCTATCTCTTCTACGGTATCATCGGTGGTATTGGACTAGGTATTGGATATATAACACCAGTTTCTACGCTCGTTAAATACTTTCCAAATCGCCCAGGATTTGCTACCGGTTTAGCTATTATGGGTTTTGGGTTTGCTTCACTCATTGCAGGGCCTCTTATGCAATACCTCGTAGCTCAGGTTGGATTGGTAAATAATTTCATTATCCTCGGCGTAATCTATCTTGTAATTATGGGCGCCTCTTCTCTCTATTTAAAAGCACCTCAACCAAAACATCCAACTCGACCTACGAAAGATAAATCCACCATGTACGTTCATAACCATGGCATGCTAGCCAATGATGCCATGAAAACTTGGCAATTCGGTGCCCTTTGGTGGGTATTCTTTATTAATATTACCTGTGGTATAGGCCTCCTATCCTTAGCGTCCCCTATGGCACAAGAAACCATTGGTATGACACCTGCAGCAGCTGCATCGCTAGTTGGTATCATCGGTATCTTCAATGGCGGGGGGCGTATTGCATGGTCTACTATTTCCGATTACCTTGGACGAGCACAGACTTACATACTATTCTTTATTATAGAAATTGTCGCATTCTATTTACTCGCCCAAACAAATAGCGCGCTAACATTCCAAATTTTAATCCTTCTCATTATCACATGCTATGGCGGTGGATTCGCCTGTATGCCGGCATATCTTGCAGATCTCTACGGTATACGTCAACTTTCTACTATTCATGGTCGTATTCTAACTGCTTGGGGATTGGCTGGCATCGTGGGCCCTATGCTCGTATCATACTTTCACGAAGCAGGATATGGCTATACTACTGCTTTAGAATGCTTTGCCGTTCTGTTTGTAATAAATACAATTATTGCTATAGCCCTAAAATTATACGGTAAACGAAAATTACACAACTAATAACTCCATTTAAACATGAAGAAACGGCCTGACATGATGTCAGACCGTTTCTTCAATTTTAAACACTAGAAGCGAAATCTGGCGACCAAACCATTTATGACTCACTTGGATATAAATTATATCATATCTAAACAGGGAAAGAAATCATATGGTTTCTTTCCCTGTTTTAAAGCATAATAAACCTATGCAAGAAATAATATGCAAACTAATCTCCAGTGTCGTCAATATAAATATGTATAAAATTTGCTGGTCCCGCTAAACTACGGCCGATTTCAATCGTCATAGGTCCATACATTATAAAGGATCTATTATTCTTATCATGAATTATATGTGGCATAGTATAGAAAAATAAATTCATTATCTTACTAAAGTCATTTATAATATTTTCCTTACCTAACAACAAAATAGGTTCTTGATTTTTTCTTTGAAAATGTACACAGCACTCATCAGCAAGTGAATCATAAAAAGAATGCTCATTTACATATCCAGTTTCTAACCAAATACTAATGGCCGTAAGCCAATCCAAAAAATCAACAGGCGTCTTATAAAAAATGTAATCTATAGGAGGGGAATTATATTCAGCACGATGTTTATCAAGTCTAAAACTCGGAATTTTATCACTAACAATAATTTTGTTAATAAAATTATTTGAATCTAACTCAATAAACATACCTATAGCATAATTGTCTATTTCATTGTATGCAATAGCGAGCCCTCTTTGACCTTCATAAAAAAACTCTTTTCCCTTGATTTCCTCCCCAAGTGTCATCATATGTGCATACACGGCTACATTTTCATCTCTGGTCCTTTTTGCCGTTGAATTTAGAAAATCATATACTTCTACCTTTCCATTTTTTAATATATTCCTCTCAACATTAATATACTGACAATTGTCTGCTAACAAATTATTAATCCCCTTAAAATCAGCATATTCTAGTGCAGATTTAAATATTAATAACGCATGATTTACATTCATCTAGGACACCGCTTTCACTAAAAGAAAAACTAATTATCAGCGCCTTAATTAGTGATACCGACGAGTAGATTCATTTTCAAGTTCATTAAACCAATTTAGACACCAATAAATGAAAGTATCTTGAGATAATTCTCCGACAACAAAAGTAATGATGTTATACTTATCTCCCCTAGGTTAAATAACCGTTCATATTTATAGTTTTTAATAAATCTAATTACAAAACTATAAGTTTCCAATTTTCTTTAAATATTTGATATATATATCTTTAAGTCGCACTACATTTTCTAGTATTTGTTGCATTAATGTATCATAGTTACTCGTATCATCAAAATCTAATCCAGGTATTTCATAAACAATCTCTGCTTTCTTAGAGCCATCAGAATTTCGCCAATCTAAACTATGTCCTGCCTCATTTTCAATATCATCTTTAAAGTTTTCCAATAAATAATATAGGTCTTTATTATCACGAATATAAAGGCTGATTTCGATATAATGCTCTTTATTAATAAGTTTAATCTCCATATGTGCTTGACTCGTACCAATAGATACCGTCATCCAATGATCCGTATTAGCATTTCTATTTTTTAAAATTGTAATTTCACTACTACTACTATATTCAATTAAACGAGTCCAGAAATCATACCGTGCAGCCTGCGATCTATTTAGTTCTTTGTTGTCAGACATAACATTTGCGGTCTTAGAAAAATCATTTGGCATCTCAGCAATTTCAAACTTAGGCGCCGGTAAAGAACTACCAATGCGATACGCCTTCAATTCAATTAAGAAAAAGTTAATATCCTTTGTAGTAGTATGATTCAACCATTCAATAGCACTCTTATGTTCCGAACGTGCATTTGCAACAATCCAAATAATTTTTGAAGCATCTAATCCTGATGCATAAGTAATTATTTTTCCTAAATGATCATGGTTAGAACTTTCTAGTTGACTTTCAATAATAACAACTTTACCTTCATTATAATCATCCTTAGCTACAATATCACATCTATATGAGCCTACAAACTGCTCAGTTTCAATACCAGTGAATACTATCCCTAAATCTTCGCCTAAAATTGATAGATTTTCTTCTTTTGCAAGCCATGCTGAAAAATCATATTGCTCATGGGACCTATAAATCACGTATCGGAACAGCTTCTAGTTTTCCTATATTCATATAAAATACCTCTACTAAACATCATAAACTGACCATGCAGAAAATAAATTAACTATATTTATTAAATTTTGCTTAACAGCCTCATCAATTCTCAAATTATCAAATTTTATAGATTCGCTTAATTTATGAGAAAAATCTTTAGATAACGCTCCCAAAAAAATCTTTTCATAATAATACTCAACTTTTTCATATACTAAATCATAATTTTGATTATTTTTTTCATTTTCATTAAATAGTAATGCAATAGCACTATTTCTATACTTTTCTTTTGACATCAATGCCGCAATTAATGAATAACGTTTACCAGCAACAAAATCAAAATATTCCTTTCCTGAATGGAATTTTACAGCAAGAATTATTGGAATCCAAAAAGCATATAAATCTTGAAAATCCTTTCTAAAGTCATTAGTTTTATGCTGCTTTTCAAGAGCATTTTGTATCGATATTTTAACCAGATTATTATAACGCTCAATTTCCCGTAATGTTAAATCAAAATGTTGAGCACAACATATAGCTAAATCATCAATCCTATCATTATAAGAATTACTCCATAAGTATTTACAATATTCTTCAGCTGTAATCTTAGGTAATGTAACCCGAATATCAATAAACCGATCCAAATACTTCCATCCATTAAAACCTTCTCCATAGTATTGCTTTATACAATGTTGAAATTCACTTAGGTTAGTAGAAAGCACAAAAATCACTTTATCATTATTAAAATAATGTTTTATTATTTCAAGTAGTTCAACAGCAAAACTAGGTTTACAGCGGTCAAGTTCATCTATAAATATAACTAATTTATCATATTGACCCTTACATATATAATCTAAAAAAGAATCAACTTGACTATCCATTTGTTCAATAAATTCTAATTTTGATAACCGGTCCGCATCATTAATTCCGCATAACGCTTTAGTCCCCTTAAAAATCGACTCCACATCAATCGGTGTAACTCCCTTCACGATATGTGAGGCACCTTTTAGTAGAGATTTAATGAAACCCATCTCTTCTTTAAAATAATCAATCCCACCAAAAGTAAGTATCATAGATCTTGGGTTATAGGACAAAACGTGTTGCAAATTTAATT
>NZ_KQ960774.1:0-29311 GCF_001553335.1 Veillonella parvula
TTGTCGCATTACTTATTGCAATTCAAGATATATATTAAAAAAGCTATTCAGATTAAAATTAAAGAAATGTAACTAGTTATAACTGTTCTATAGAATACGTGATATAATGAAGCTAGTCTTTTTAATACGAGGTATATATGAGTAAAAGAAATTTAAAACCTTCTGGTGAAGGTTGGGTACAGTTAATAGCAGGTATTGGTTTCATTGTTTTATTAATTGTCATAAATATAGTAGATCCTACGTTTTATCCGACTATGTGGCACTTGGCAACGAGTGGCTCTATGGAGGAGGTAGCGGAGTATATTCAAAGCTTTGGTCCTATGGCCATGGTGGTGAGTATGGTCCTCGATATTTTTGTTAATGCCGTAGGCTTTTTACCATCGATCTTTATATCTACAGCTAATGGCTTGGTATTTGGTATGTGGCCTGGGATTATTATCTCTTGGCTTGCTGAAACGATTGGTGTGGTCATCAGTTTTTACATTATGCGTTACTTCTTACGTGATACAGCGGACAAGTTGATTGCTAAAAGTACCGTGTTAATGAAAGTAGATGATTTTTCGGGTAAAAACGGTTTTGTGGTCATGTTATTTGCACGATCCTTACCGTACTTCCCGTCTGGCGTTATTACAGCCTTAGGGGCCATTAGTAAAATCAAACCTAGAGATTATATATTGGCAAACTTGATCGGTAAATTCCCATCAACAGCTCTTGAAGTAGCTATCGGTACAGATATTGTAAACTTCCAAGAGAATATGGGGCGCTTAGGAATCATCGTAGTTGTTGCAGGAGTTGTATACTTTATTCTTTGGAAAGTATATAAGAACTACATCAATAAGAAAAATGCTGAACAAGAGCATGATCCTAATGCTTAACAATTTCTAATTAATTAAATGTTATTCAATTTAGTATATATGAAAGAGGCGATAGTATGAGCTTTTCTCTTCCTGAACGCGTAACCTTAAAAGGTCCAAATTTTATTCGTGAAGTATTCGAACGTGGCGTAGGTGTAGAAGGTTTTATCAGCTTTGGTATCGGTAATCCAGCACCAGAAGCGATTCCTGTAGAAATCATTGAAAAGGCTTTTGATGAAGTGGTTCACTCTAATCCAATGAGTCTTTTACAATATGGACCAATGCAAGGTGATGCACGATTAGCAGAATTGACATTAGATCGTCTTGTAAAAACACATAAGATGAATCCGGAAGGACAAGGTCTTATTATCTCTAATGGGGCGGGTCAACTCTTAGGTCTTGTACCGATTACTGTATTAGAACCTGGCGATGAAGTATACATGGATGAATTCACTTTCACTAGTGCAATCAACTCTGTACGCAACATGGGCGGTAAAGCATTAGGTATTAAAACTGACGAGCACGGTATGATACCAAGTGAGTTAGAAAAAGCGGCTCAATCTGGTAAAGGTAAATACATTTATCTAATTCCTAACTTCCAGAATCCAACAGGCATTACTATGCCTGTAGAACGCCGTAAGGAGATTTATGCTATTGCATCTAAATATGATTTATTTATCTATGAAGATGATCCATATGGTGAAATTCGTTTCGCCGGAGAATACATTCCAACGTTCAAATCCTTCGACACAGAAGATCGTGTTCTGTATGCAGGTTCTTATTCTAAAACATTATCTGCAGGCTTGCGCGTCGGTTTCTTATTTGGTCCAACTAAAATTATTGAAGCTATCCAAGCATTAAAAAATAATACGGCCGGTCAAATGCCATTAGTAACTCAAAAGGTGGTAGCGAAGGTTCTTGATACCATTGATTACGATGCTCATTTAGATAATGTACGAAAAGTATATAAAATGAAATGTGAAGCTTTACTTAACGCTTTTAAAAAGTATGCGAGTTCTAAAGTTCATTTGACACAACCTACAGGTGGTATGTTTGCATGGATGACGATGCCTGAGGATGTAGATTGTGATGTATTCTTTGAAACTTGTATGGACCGCAATGTAGGGATTATTAAATGTGGTGCCTTTGCAGCAGATGGAGCAGGAGAAGGTCATGCATTTCGTTTGAGCTATACGGTACCAACAGTAGAGGAAATTACAAAGGGGATGGAAATTCTCGGCGAGTTAACTAAAGAATTTTGTGGTGAGTAATATATTGATAATTTTTGATATAACGTGATACAATGTAAGCGTAGATACATTGTGTTTACCATATAAAAAAGTTTTAATATAGATGTGAGGTATAGCCTCAAAGAAAGTAGGTGTTTACTATGGGTTGCGGTAGCAGCAGTGATTGTGGCGGATGCCCATCTCAATCTTCTGGTTGCGGTGGTGGCGCGTCTCAACAACCTCAAGATCTTACAGCTCAATTACACGAGCTTAGTTCTGTTAAACATGTAATTGGCGTAGTATCTGGTAAAGGTGGCGTAGGTAAATCTTCCGTTACCAGCTTGATGGCCATTACAATGGCGCGTAAAGGTTACAAAGTAGGTATCCTCGATGCGGATATTACAGGTCCTTCTATTCCTAAGATGTTTGGCATTAAGGAAAAGGCATATGCTGACGAAATCGGTATGTATCCTGTAAAATCCAAAGGCGGTATCGACGTTATGTCTGTTAACCTTCTTTTGGAAAACGATACAGATCCTGTTTTATGGCGTGGTCCTATTTTAGGCAATGTAGTAAAACAATTTTATACAGATGTTATTTGGAAAGACATCGATTATTTATTTGTTGATATGCCACCAGGAACAGGTGACGTAGCGATTACTGTATATCAATCCTTGAAATTGGACGGTATTATTATCGTTACATCTCCTCAAGACTTGGTATCCATGATTGTTGAAAAAGCAGTTAAAATGGCTGATTTAATGCAAGTGCCTATTATTGGTGTGGTGGAAAACTACTCTTACTTCCATTGCCCAGATAACGGTAAGGATTATCAAATTTTCGGTGAAAGCCACATTGAAGAAATCCTTCAAAAATACGGTTTATTATTGTTAAACCGTTTACCAATTGACCCAACTATTGCAAACCTTTGCGATAAAGGTAATATTGAGTCTATCGAAAAAACAAATTTAGAAGACGTATCTCTACCTGAATAGGATTCATCTGTTAAAGATATAAAAAGCCGTCCCGATAGGGGCGGCTTTTTATGATAAAATATGAATAGTTAATAGATAATTAATGTAAATATTGTAAAATAATATACATAATAAATTATTCAAGCTAATTGTACAAATTTTATATGATTTGTGCATAGGAGGGACCTATGAAGTTTGATAATGAACAATTATTAAAGTATATTGGTGCTTGTACTTCCCCGTATCATACAGTAGATACGAGTTTACAAATGCTTTTGGACTCAGGATTTACAGAGCTCAGTTTAGAAGACGAGTGGCAGTTAGATTCTGGTTCATATGTAGTTAATGTATTTGGCACCACCTTATTTGCCTTTCATATAGGTAAGAAACCAGAACATACATTACGTATTGCGTCAGCTCACACCGATTTTCCTGCTATACGTGTGAAGCCAAATCCTATAACATCTGTGAAAGGATACACAAAGTTAAATGTAGAAATGTATGGCGGTCTTATAGAAAATACATGGCTTGATCGTCCATTAGGTGCAGCAGGTACGGTTGTGTTAAAAGGGAAAAATGCCTTTGACGTAGATTCTGTTCTAGTCGATACAAAACGGCCTATCGCTATTGTTCCAAACCTAGCTATTCATATGAATCGCTCTGTTAATGATGGGGTTAAACTAAATCGTCAAAAAGAAATGCTTCCTATATTGATGATGGAACGTAATAATGAAGATAATCCTACAAAACCTTTAAATAATAGAAATAATCCAAGTTTATTTTCAGAATCAGATACTCAATACGATGAGTGGACAAAGTTTTTAGCTGATGAAGTAGATTGCGATCCTTCCGAAATATTATCTTATGAAATGACTTTATATCCTACGGAACAAGGCTGTGTACTCGGTACGGAAGGTGATTTCATTAGCTCACCTCGTTTAGATAATTTAACATCTTGCTTTAGTGTATTATCTGGTATTATTCAAGCCCAAAAAATGAATGTTAATGGTGTTCGCTGTGCTATACTCTTTGATAACGAAGAGGTGGGCAGTCGTACGAAACAAGGTGGGGCTGGCATGATATTACCAAATCTCGTTAAACGCGTGTATGACGCATTAGGATATTCTAATCAAGAGATGGACAGCTTTATCTCTAAAGGCTTTATGATTTCCTCCGATGTAGCACACGGATTACACCCAAACTATCCAGAGAAAAATGACATTACGAATATTCCTGTACTTAATAAAGGGCTATCCCTTAAGATTGCATGTAGCCAATCTTACGCTGGGGATGCTAAGGCAATTGCTATCGTTAAAGGCCTTTGTGAAGAAGCGGATGCACAGTATCAGATTTATGTAAATCGTTCGGATATTCCAGGTGGATCTACAGTAGGTTCCATTTCATCAGCTATGTTACCAATGCGTACTATTGATGTAGGATTGCCTCTATTAGCAATGCATTCAGCTAGAGAATTGATGGGGGCAGCTGATCAAGAGCAATTAAATCGATTAATGAATCACTTTTTAGGTGGTAAATAATATAAAAATGGAATTTATTCGATGTGCATTATTGAAAGACATATGATTTTTTGTAATGAACAGTAAAAAATATATTTTATACTTTCATAATTGGTATAATCCTTTAAATATAATGAAAATATTGTATAATAAGTATATATTATTATGAATATAAACCTCATCATAAATTTTGATGAGATCTCCCATAATATTGATTTATCTATAAGTATAGGAAATATTCATATATTAATAAAAATGAAAGCTGATAGTTCACATTTGTGGAAGCTAGTAGGAGGCAATACATGAGAAAAATTAAATCCGTATTGGTTGCCAACCGTGGAGAAATTGCGATCCGCGTGTTCCGTGCATGTAATGAAATGGGGATTAAAACTGTAGCCATTTACTCTAAAGAGGATACATTATCCTTGCACCGTAACCAAGCCGATGAAGCCTATCTCGTAGGGGAAGGTAAAAAACCAGTTGACGCATATCTTGATATTGAAGATATCATCCGTATTGCAAAAGAACATGACATCGATGCTATCCATCCAGGTTATGGCTTCTTATCTGAAAATGAAGGCTTTGCTCGTCGTTGTGAAGAAGAAGGAATTATCTTTATTGGGCCTAAAATCAAGCATTTGAATATGTTTGGTGATAAAGTAAATGCTCGTGAGCAAGCTAAATTAGCAAAAATTCCGATGATCCCAGGTTCTGATGGGGCTTTAAAAGATTATGCTCAACTAGAAGAATTTGCTGATACACATGGTTTTCCATTGATGATTAAAGCCGTTAATGGCGGCGGCGGTCGTGGTATGCGTGAAGTTCATCATAAAGAAGACCTTCGAGATGCATATGATCGTGCTAAATCTGAAGCGAAAGCTGCGTTTGGTGATGATGATGTATATGTAGAAAAACTTATCGTAGAGCCTAAACATATTGAAGTTCAAATCTTAGGTGACGAACATGGCAATGTAGTTCATTTGCATGAACGTGATTGCTCTGTTCAACGTCGTCACCAAAAAGTAGTTGAAATGGCGCCAGCCTTTGCGTTGTCATTAGAAACTCGTAAAGCTGTATGTGATGCTGCCGTTAAAATCATGAAAAATGTTGGCTACGTGAATGCAGGTACTGTAGAATTTTTGGTAACTGCTGATGGTAGCTTCTACTTTATCGAAGTTAATCCACGTATTCAAGTAGAGCATACTGTAACAGAAATGATTACAGATATTGACATTGTTCATGCTCAAATTAGAATCGCTGAAGGCTTTAGTTTACATAGCCCTGAAGTAGGTATTCCTGAGCAGGATAAAATTCCTTGTAAAGGCACTGCTACCCAATGTCGTATTACCACAGAAGATCCTAAAAACAACTTTATGCCTGATACCGGTAAAATCTTAGCGTACCGTAGCTCTGGTGGTTTTGGTATCCGTCTTGATTCTGGTAATGCTTTTACAGGTGCCGTTGTAACACCTTACTATGACTCCTTGCTTGTGAAAGCGACAGCATTTGGTCCTAACAACGAAGAAACTATTCGTAAAATGCTTCGTTGCTTAAAAGAGTTCCGTATTCGCGGTGTAAAAACAAATATTCACTTCTTGATTAATGTATTGGAACATCCTGAATTCCAAAGTGGTTCTTACAATGTAAACTTCATTGAAGAACATCCTGAATTATTCGAATTAAAACCAGATCGTGACCGTGGTACTAAATTATTACGTTACATTGCTGACGTTACAATTAATGGCTATTCTGGTGCAGGAGCTCAAGAGGTGCCTGACTTTGAACCGATTCAAATGCCATCTACTTTGGATGTAAGTCCAGCATCTGGTACAAAACAAAAATTTGATGAACTTGGACCAGATAAATTCAGTAAATGGTTATCGGAACAAAAACAAGTATTCTTCACTGATACCACTTGGCGTGATGCCCATCAATCCTTGTTTGCTACACGTCTTCGTACAATCGATATGGCTCGCGTAGCTGGTCATGCTGCAAAAGGTGTACCTAACTTATTCTCCTTAGAATGTTGGGGTGGTGCTACTTTCGACGTATCATACCGATTCTTACATGAAGATCCGTGGGAGCGTTTGCGCATGTTCCGTCGTGAAGTGCCAAATACATTGCTTCAAATGCTTCTTCGTGGTGCAAATGCTGTAGGTTACACATCGTATCCAGACAACGTAGTTCGTCAATTCATTCAACGGGCTGCTGCTAATGGTATTGATGTATTCCGCGTATTTGATAGCTTGAACAGCCTCGATAATATGCATGTTGCTATCGACGAAGTACGTGCACAAAATAAAATAGCTGAAGTTGCATTGTGCTACACTGGCGATATCCTTGATGGTGCTCGTACAAAATACAACTTGGGCTACTATGTAAATATGGCAAAAGAGCTTGAAAAAGCTGGTGCCAATATTATTGCCATTAAAGATATGGCCGGCCTTTTAAAACCACAAGCTTCTTATAACTTGGTATCTGCCTTGAAAGATGCTGTCTCTGTTCCAATTCACTTGCATACTCATGAAGGCTCCGGTAACTCTATCTATACATATGGCCGCGCTGTAGATGCTGGTGTTGATGTAATCGACTTAGCATACTCAGCATTTGCTAATGGTACTTCTCAACCTAGCATGAATTCCATGTACTATGCATTGTCTGGTCATGAACGTCAACCAGAAATGAACATTGATTACATGGAAGAAATGTCTCATTATTTTGGTAGTATCAGACCATATTACAAAGGTGTAGATAAAGCAGAAGCATATCCTAATACTGAAGTATATCAACATGAAATGCCAGGTGGACAATACTCTAACTTGCAACAACAAGCTAAAATGGTAGGGCTTGGTGATCGTTGGACAGATATTAAGAAAATGTACCACCAAGTAAACATGATGTTTGGTGATATCATTAAAGTTACACCATCCTCTAAAGTGGTAGGGGATATGACATTGTACATGGTACAAAACAACTTAACTGAAAAAGATATCTACGAAAAAGGCGATGTATTGGATTTCCCTCAATCCGTAGTTGAATTCTTTGAAGGACGTCTTGGTACTCCATATCAAGGCTTCCCTGAAAAATTACAAAAAATCATCTTGAAAGGTGCTCGCCCAATCACAGTTCGCCCTGGTGCTGTATTACCTCCAACAGATTTTGAACATATTCGTCATGAATTAAGCGAAATGGGAGCCCAAACAACTGATGAAGATATTAGTGCATATTGCTTGTATCCTAAGGTTTACCAAGATTACAATAAATTTGTAAAAGACTTTGGTGATGTATCTGTATTAGATACTCCAACATTCTTCTTTGGTATGAAACGGGGCGAAGAAATTCAAGTAACCATTGAAAAAGGTAAAACACTGATTATCAAGATGAATGGTTTCTCTGAACCTGATGAAGATGGTAATCGCATCGTATTGTTCGAGTTTAATGGTCAACCTCGTAGCATTAAGGTTCATGATAAACATGCTAAGACAACTGGTGTTGTTCGTCGCAAAGCGGATGAATCTAACCCTGGTGAAATTGGTGCTACATTGTCTGGTTCCGTTGTTAAGATCCTTATTAAGAATGGTCAATCTGTAACTAAAGGTGAACCATTGATCGTTACAGAAGCAATGAAAATGGAAACAACAATTACAGCTCCTATCGACGGTATCGTAGAAGAAATCCTTGTACGTGAAGGTAGCCGTATCGAATCTGGTGACTGCTTGCTTCGTATTGAAGATGCTTTAAAACGATAAGCTAACAATCATTTAAAATTAAAAATATTATTTCTCAAATATTTCATAAAATGAAAAATTGAAGAATAATGGAAGAATCCCTAGGAAATCCTAGGGATTCTTTGTATTTTCAAGGGTTTCATGGTACTATATAATATAGAGAAAATGGGCGTATTATGCGTTATTTTAGAATGATTAGTAGAAAAGGAGTAGTAACAGATGAGATGTCCTTATTGCCAACACACAGACACGAAGGTAACAGACTCTAGAACGACTGATGAAGGTAATAGTATTCGCCGTCGCCGTGAATGTATCAATTGTGGCCGTCGCTTTACTACCTATGAAATTATAGAAGAAGTACCACTTATGGTATTGAAGAAAAATGGACGACGTGAATTATTTGACCGCGGTAAGCTACTGAATGGGTTATTGCGCTCTTGTGATAAGCGTACAGTTCCTATGTCTGTGATGGAGCAAGTAGTTAATGATGTAGAGCGTGATATTCGGAATGAAATTAACCAAGAGGTTACAACTGATCGCATTGGTGAGCTCGTGTTACAACAACTGAAAGACATAGATCAAGTTGCATATGTTCGTTTTGCTAGTGTATATCGTAAGTTTGATAATATTGATAGCTTTATGGAAGAGTTAAAAGCTCTGAAGAAGTTAGACGCTAAAAAGCCGAAACGCAAACCTGTCGTAGAAGAATAATTGATTCTGTATTACTGATTGGTTATACATGGTTTTGAAATTAGCAATGTGTGAGGCTTTATGATAGATTTACATTGTGATACGATGATGCAATTGCTAGATCATCCTGATAGTGGTGATTTATATCGCAATACTTGGAAAATAGATATAGAAAAATTACAAAAGGCTCATAGCAAGATACAAGACTTTGCACTCTTTATTAATATGGGTGAGACGAATGACCCTTATGGCCGCTATGAAGAGATGCGTAATTTGTGTGTATCACAAATTCATCACTATGGAGAGCACATACAACATGTGCTCTCTTATCAAGATGTAGAGTCTGTATACAAGACTGGTAAGATTGGGGCACTTATGTCTATTGAGGAAGGTGGCGTACTAGGTGGCGATTTAAATAAACTTAAACAAGCTTACCAAGATGGAGTCAGACTTATAACGCTAACATGGAACTATCCAAATGGACTTGGCGAGCCACATTGTGGTGAGCAACATAAGAAATTAACATCTAAAGGTGTTGAATTTGTAGAAGCTATGCAAGAGTTAGGGATAATTGTTGATTGCTCTCATCTTAACGATGCTGGTACAGAGCAACTAGGAGATATTTTAGATGTTCCTTTTATAGCATCTCATTCAAATGCACGGGAATTACGGTCTCATACGCGAAATTTGCCAGATAATCTTATTAGACTTATCGCTAATAAGGGAGGTATTATAGGACTTAATTTTGCACAGAATTTTCTCGGCACATCGCCAATTAGTCGCATTGAAGATATTGTTAAACATGGTCTATATCTCATCGACAAGGGCGGTGAAGATGTAGTGGCATTAGGAACTGATTTTGATGGGATTCCACCCGACACAGAGATTGCAGATATGTCTCAAATGAGTCGTCTTTATGATGCATTTAAAGAGGCAGGCTTATCTGTGGAACAGTGTGAAAAGTTATTCTGGAAAAATGCAGATAGACTACTAAAGGAGATTTTATAATGACTGATTTAAATCCAATCATTGCAGATCGTTTTACAGAGCATCTTGAAGTGTTTGGTAAAACGATGGAACATATGGATACCATTCAAGAAATCGGATATCGCTGTAAAGCGGCTTTAGAAAATGGTAATAAAATTTTGTTCTGTGGTAATGGTGGCTCTGCGGCGGACTCTCAACATTTAGCAGCTGAATTGATTTGTCGCTTTAAAAAGGAACGGCGCTCTCTTGTAGGCATTGCATTAACTACTGATACATCCGCATTAACAGCTATTGCGAATGACTATGATTTTGAATCTGTTTTTGCACGTCAAGTAGAGGGCTTAGGCCGTACAGGTGATGTTCTCATCGGTATTTCTACTTCTGGTAACTCCAAGAATGTTGTAAAAGCTGCAGAAATGGCCCGTTCTATTGGTATGCATACCATTGCTTTCACCGGTGAAGGGGGCGGCAAACTAGCCGAACTATGTGATATTACGCTGGCTATTCCCAGTAATGTGACAGCGCGCATTCAAGAAATGCATATCTTAGCTGGCCACATTATATGCGAAATTATTGAAGAAGATTATTAACCGATAGGTTTTTACTTATAGATACACATTGTTTCAATTATAAATTTATTTAAATTAGGAACATATGTAATTTTGATAAGGAATAGGTGGATTATGATAAATACTACCATTAATCAGTTTTTAACAAAGCAACTGCCAAACTTGAAGATTGCCGTTGTAGGCGATGTAATGGTAGATCGTTATGTTTTTGGTGATGTAAGTCGTATTTCTCCAGAAGCACCGGTTCCTGTAAACCGCGTGTCCAAGATGAAAGAGGTCCTTGGTGGAGCTGGTAATGTTGCATCTAATCTGTCTAATTTAGACTGTAAAGTATATCTTGGTGCACTAGCAGGTAATGACGACCATGGCCATTTATTAAAAAATTTACTTGATACTGATAAAATCGATACGACTGGTTTAATCACTAGTGATGACCGCTCTACTATTACTAAGATGCGCATATTAGGTGATCGTCAACAGATGATGCGCCTTGATTTTGAAACGATTACAAATTTAACCAATCAAGAAGAGCAACAATTGTCTGTTTGGTTGGAAAATCTATGTAAAGCGGGGATTGATGGTATTGTCGTATCTGACTATGGTAAAGGCGTTTGTACACCTACCTTATTGAAGACAATCTTTGGTTTGGCTAAGGAATATAGTGTGCAAACTATCGTAGATCCTAAGGGGGCAGACTGGTCTAAATACAATGGTGCTACATGTATTACACCGAATGTGAAAGAACTCGGTGAATGTGTAGGCCGTACATTAGAAAATGATGATGCTACTATTGTAGAGGCTGCTAAGTCTGTACTTGCTACTGTAGATTTAGACTATATTGTGGCTACTCGATCTGCTAAGGGTATTACCGTTATTGCAAAGGATGGCCGTACATGGCATAATCCTGCTACTCAACAAGAGGTATTCGATGTGAGTGGTGCTGGAGATACCGTTGTATCCATGATGATGACCTGTCTTGCAAGTGGTCTATCGATGCGTTTAGCCTTGCATATCGCTAATGGTGCAGCGGGTATCGTAGTATCTAAGGTTGGTACGTATCCAATACATCGTTCTGAGTTATTAGACTTATGGCATTCCTATAAACATAGTATTCAATCTAAGCCATTATATACGAAGGAAGAGATGAAAGAACTCGTTTCACAATGGCAAAGCAAAGGTGAAACTGTAGTGTTTACAAATGGTTGTTTTGACATTCTTCACCGTGGACATATCACGTATTTACAAGAAGCTGCGCAGCTAGGTGATCATTTAATCATTGGATTAAATTCTGATGCATCTGTTCGACGTTTAAAAGGGGAAATACGGCCCATCGTAAGTGAAGCGGATAGAGCGGCCTTGTTGAGTGCGTTGCAATGTATTGACGGTGTAGTACTATTTGAAGAGGATACACCGGCTGAATTACTAGCGTACTTACGTCCCAATACTCTTGTTAAGGGCGGAGATTACAAAATAGAAGATATTATTGGACGCGAGTCCGTTGACAATGTAGAGGTTCTTTCATTTAAAGAAGGTTACTCTACATCAGATATTGTAGGGAAAATAGCTACTATGGCTAAGGAGGGCAAATTATGATTATCGTAACAGGTGGTGCTGGTTTTATTGGCAGTAATATTGTGAAAGCACTGAATGATCGTGGTCGTACAGATATTCTCATCGTAGATGATCTTACAGATGGTCGTAAGATTCGCAATATTCAAAATCTAGAATTTCTAGATTACATCGATTGTGATGATTTTGATTGTGCTATTGCTGATGGTACATTCGACGTTGGCCCTATTGAAGTCGTATTCCATGAAGGTGCTTGTGCAGATACAATGGAATATAATGGTAAATACATGATGAAGAACAACTATGAAGGTTCTAAAAATCTATTCCATTATTGCCAAGATCGTCGTATTCCATTCATCTATGCCTCCTCTGCATCTACCTATGGTAATGGTACATATGGTTTCGTAGAAAAAACGGAAGCTGAAGAAGCACTTAACCCATATGCGTATTCTAAATTGTTATTCGACCGTTATGTACGCAAATATGAAGGTGAATATACTGCGCAAGTTGTTGGGCTACGTTACTTTAATGTATATGGTCCTAATGAAGCCCATAAAGATAAAATGGCTTCTTTAGTACGTCAAATGTTCTACAAAAATAAAGAAACAGGTATTATTAATCTCTTTGAAGGTACAGATGGCTACGAAGATGGTGGTCAAACACGTGACTTTATCTATGTAAAAGACGTAGTTAATGTAAACTTCTATTTCTGGGAGCATCCTGAAATCTCTGGTACTTTTAACTGTGGTACAGGTAATGCTCATAGCTTTAACCAATTCATGCAAGCTGTTATCGACTACAATGGTCAAGGCAAAATTGAATATGTGCCATTCCCAGAGGTGTTAAAGGGTAAATACCAAAGCTTTACAGAGGCTGATACTACTAAATTGTTAGCCGCTGGCTATGACAAAGGGTTCCATAAAATGGAAGATGCCGTTAAAGAATATTGTGAACTATTAGATAATAACGAAGGGTATTTACGCTAATGCGCAAGGTATTATTTTTAGATCGCGATGGTGTTATTAATAAGGATGTTAGTTATCTATACAAAATCAGCGATTTAGAGTGGGTAGATGGTGCAAAAGAGGCCCTTGCTTATGCTCATAGTAAGGGCTATGATCTCATTGTCGTGACAAATCAGAGTGGTGTAGCTCGTGGTTATTATAAAGAATCTGATGTTCAGATTTTACATGACTATATGGCTCATGAACTAGATCGCAGTGGAGCACCGATTTTACATTTCTATTATTGCCCACATCATAAAGAAGGTATTGTTCCTCTCTATGCAGTAGAATGTGAATGTAGAAAGCCTAAACCTGGCATGATTAAGCAAGCTATTAAGGATTATGATGTAAATATATCAGATAGTTTTCTTATCGGTGATAGTCAGCGTGATGTTGATGCAGCTGAGGCTGCTGGTATTAAGGGGTACCTATTTAAAGGCTCTAATCTATTGGATTTCATTAAAACAATAATTTAATCATTTATTCCATTTAGTTTATTTCGGAAGAATATATTTGGGTTTGTTGTGTTGTATTTGGGGAGGCTTTATGAAAGATTACAAGAATATACTCATCATCAAGATGAGTTCCTTAGGTGATGTAATTCACGCATTGCCTACCTTGTACGCTGTGCGCAAGAATTGGCCTAATGCGCGTATTACATGGGCTATTCATGAGCAATTCGCTAGCCTCTTACCTGGTACACCATGGGTTGATGACGTGATTATCATTGACAAAAAACAACTAAAGAAGCCTACGTATTTATATCAATTGCGCAAGGAGCTACATAGTCGTCATTTTGATATGACCTTAGACCTTCAATGCATCGCGAAAAGTGCTATTGTTTCTTTATTATCTGGTGCCCCTGAAAAATATGGCTACTGGGAGCTTCGTGAGGGCAGTAATCTTGTTAATAAAGCATTAGTAGGTGAGCATAAATACGACCATGTTATTGAACGCTATCTGGATACCGTACGCGCCCTTGGTGGTGAGGTGGAGGAGATTGAATTTCCGATGCCAGCTTACGTTGAGGCTGAGAAATCCATAAAACAAAAGTTGAAATGCCATGGTGTAGATGATGAATATATTGTAGTTGTACCTGGGGCACGATGGATTGTTAAGGAGTGGCCACTTCTAAATTTTGGAGAACTTTGTATTCGTTTATGTGAATCTGGTAAGAAGGTTGTTATTGCCGGTGCTCCTGATGATGTAGATAAAGGTGCTTTCATAGAAAATTATGTAAAACATAAGAATCTCATCAATTTAGTTGGATCTACAACCATGCCTGAACTCATTGAGTTGATTCGTCATTGTCAGATTTTTATTAGTGCCGATACGGGACCATTGCATATTGCAAATGCTTTGAAGCGTCCTTTGATTGCCATGTTTGGTACAACATCACCTAAGCGTACAGGTCCTTATGGTGGTAGTCATGTACATCTCATTATTTCACCTACTTCTAAGGCTACACCTGAGCAACCACTAGTAGATGATCCAGATTGTATGGCACAAATTCCTGTAGACGCGGTATGGTCAGTGTATGAACAAGTACTTGGAAAGGAACTATAATGGAACTAGATTATAAGCGCATTGTGGTAACCTTTTTAATGCATTTAGGCGATGTTATATTAACGACTCCGTTTTTAGAAGTGCTTCGCAAAGCGGCTCCTCATAGTCATATTACGTATGTAATAGATGAAAAATTACAACAAGTAATGGAATATAATCCAAATATTGATGAACTTATTGTTGTAGATAAAAAAGGGCGCCATAATAGCATCTTAGGTCTCAATGAAGTGGCTCGTGAAATCAATGCTAAGGGAAAACCTGATATTGTCATTAATTTACATCCTAATGAGCGTACTTCATATTTAGCATGGAAGATTCATGCACCTATTACAACTGGTATGAGTCATTTCCTTTTTAGACCATTCATGACAAAGTATACGCGGTTAGATCGTAAAACTCGTCATGCTGCGGATATGTACATAAATGTACTAGAGCAATTAGGTGTAACAGATACTTCTAACTCTGGTTTACATATTGAAATCTGTGAAGAATGGCGTCGTCAGGCGCAAGAGTTTTATGCTACACATGGATTAACTGATACTGATATACTCATTGGTTTTAATATCGGTAGCGCCGTTCCCGAGAAACGCTGGCCTGCTGAACGTTTTGCTCATGTAGCAGATTACTTTGGTCGTTTAGGTTATGAGACGGTTTTTTTTGGTGGACCTATGGATCTTGAAATGGTGCAGCCCGTAGTAGAACAAATGGAAACAAAGCCTATTGTGGCTACCGGAAAATTCCAGTTAGGTCCTTTGGCAGCGGCTATGAGCCGTTGTAATCTATTAATTACTAATGACTCTGGACCAATGCATGTAGGAATCAGTCAAGGTGTGCCAATTGTGGCACTGTATGGTCCATCAAATCCATTCTTTTATGGACCTTATCAAGCTCATGCTATCGTTTTAGAAACGATGGATTCTTATGAGATTGGTAAAAGTATGAAAAAAATTATTAAAGAAGGAAATTATAAAGGTTTATCTGTAATTTCTGAAGAACAGGTTATTAAAGCAGCGGAAACATTGCTTTTAGAATCGAAATAAACATATGAACTATATTGTATTTGATTTAGAATGGAATCAACCCTATAGTAATGACATTAGCTTTATGAAACGCACAAAAATGCCGTTGACAGGGGAAATCATTCAAATCGGGGCGGTAAAACTGAATGAAAAGATGGACATTATAGATCATTTTACGATGTTCATCAAGCCTCAATATCTGACACGGATGCATAAACATGTGCGCGAGTTGACAGGGATAACCACCCATGAGCTCAATCATGGTGTGCCATTCAAGACGGCTATGCAGTACTTTCAAAAATGGTGTGGTGATGAATATATGCTGCTTTCTTGGGGATCAGACGATATTCTTATCCTTCGAGAAAATCTTATGCTTCATAAGATGAAAGCGTTATCTTATGATCAATGGGTAGATGCGCAAATGATTTATTCTTATCAACGCTATGGAACAAGTCAACAGTATTCTGTGGCGCATGCTATGGAGGATCTCAATATATCAACGGAGCATTTATCTGCTCATAATGCCTTGCATGATGCAGTTTTTACAGCTCACATTTGTCAGACTTTAGATATTGCACAAGGAATTTTGCATTATGATCTAATTCGCAAAGAAAGTAGTAATCCTTTCCTATATCCTCCAATTCTCACATTTTTTATGTATGAAAATTTTTCTGAGAAAAAACGTATTGTTCATGATAGAAGAGTACGTATGTCCTTCTGTCCGTACTGTCAAACCCGTTTAGAAATGACAAGACCTGAACGATTACAAGGGGATAAGCACCTAGCCATTGGAGTGTGTCCTAAACATGGCGATTTTGCGGTGCAACTTAAAGTTGGAAAGTATACGATTAAGTCCGGCAGTAGTAAATTCTATGTTACTAAGGTACTGACCCATTGTACGGATGAAATTCGTTCTCTATATACTCAGAAGTCTGAAATCAATCGCGAAAAAGAGCGAAAATATTTAGAGTATCGTAAGGCGGAACAAGAAAAAGTCCGCCAAAAATAGTTATGTAAATTCAAGTTCGTTTTCTGAACTGTACTATATATTAGGATATGAACTTTTAGAAAGGATAGATTATGGAACGTAAATATGCATGGCATAATTATGATGATGCCACTATGGAAAAGGTATATGCTTTAAGTGATACCTATCGTCAATTTTTAGATAATGGTAAAACAGAACGTGAATGTGTTGTGCAAGCTGTAGAATTTGCAGAAGCAAAGGGCTATGTAAATCTAAATAACATTATTAAAAGCAATACGTCAATTAAAGCTGGTGATAAGATTTATTACACACATATGGATAAATCTATTGCTTTATTTAATATTGGTACTGATGATATTGAATTGGGTATGAATATTTTAGGTGCTCATATTGATTCTCCACGCATCGATGTAAAGCAAAATCCACAATATGAGGATAGTAATTTAGTATTTTGGGATACTCATTACTATGGAGGTATTAAAAAATATCATTGGGTAGCTATGCCTCTTGCTATTCATGGTGTTGTGGTAAAAACAGATGGCACCCGCATTAATATCAACATTGGTGATAAAGAAACAGATCCTGTGTTTTGCATAACTGACTTGTTACCTCATTTGGGACAAGAACAAATGCAAAAGAATGCAGCTAAAGTAATTGAAGGGGAAGCTCTTGATTTACTCATCGGTAGCCGTCCAGTTAAAGACGAAGAAAAAGAAGGGGTTACTAAATTTATTAATAGCCTTCTTGAAAAAGAGTATGGATTTATTGAACGTGACTTATTGTCTGCAGAACTAGAAATTGTACCAGCTGGTAAAGCACGTGATATGGGCTTTGATCGTTCCATGGTAATGGCGTATGGCCAAGATGATCGCGTGTGTGCCTACACATCCTTGGTAGCAATGCTTGAAGTGGATAATGTAAAGCGTACTACTTGTTGCTTACTTGTAGATAAAGAGGAAATTGGTTCTGTAGGTGCTACAGGTATGCAATCACGCTTCTTTGAAAATGCAGTGGCTGAAATTTTAACACTTATGGGTAAACCTAATTCTGTAAGTGTACGTCGTACGTTGGAGAAATCTCGTATGTTATCCTCCGATGTAAGTGCAGGCTATGATCCGCTTTATGCATCGGCGTATGAAAAGAAAAATGCTTCTTACCTTGGTATGGGTGTAGTATTTAATAAATTTACTGGCTCTCGTGGTAAAGCTGGTTCTAACGATGCCAATGCTGAGTACATGGGCTTTATCCGCCGTGTAATGGAGTCTAATAACGTAACTTATCAAACTGCTGAACTTGGTAAGGTAGACCTCGGTGGCGGCGGTACGATTGCGTACATCATGGCCCTTTATGGTATGAATGTCATCGATTGTGGTGTAGCCGTACTTAGTATGCATGCTCCTTGGGAGGTTACATCTAAGGCTGATATTTACGAGGCAAAACAATGCTACGTTGCATTCTTAAATGCGGCGGATGAAACAATCTAATGCGATGGGACTTTTGCCGATGGTGAAAGTCCATTCTATGTGAGGTATATATGAATCAAACAGATTTAGGTGCAGCTATTGAGGCGGCGAAGGGAGAGGCGACAGAGGTTAAGACCGTAAAGGTAGATATCTTTGACATCCCCGAAACGAAGGCTGAAGAGTATATTGCAAATCGAGAAGAAGTAGCAGAAGCGGCAGCACAAGTAATGAAACCATACTGTGTTACAGTAAAACGTGAAACCTTAGATGCTGAAGAAGGCGAAGCAGTGGTTGGCTATTATGTAACAGGTGAAATTTTGATGTGCGTTATCCTCGATCCCTTTGAAGTGCCGGTTATGAAGGTCGCTCTCGACAAAGGAACTCTTAAGGACTATATTTTAGCGGCAAATGAATTGACTGAGGATATGTTAGCATCGTTAGATTAATAGGTGGATTTCTTATTTTATTTTCGCACATATAAAAAATAAAATACTTTAACCTGCTACATTGATGTAGTAGATAAATTTGTTTATAATAAAAGTATTATAATCTTTGCAGATAGGAAGGAAATCCCCATGAACTTAAAAAAAGGTATTGCCCTAGCGCTCACGGCGGCAGCACTAATGGCGTTTACAGGCTGTGGCTCAAATGGAACTACATCGAATGGTGAATACAAAGTTGGTGTTGTACAATTGGTAGAGCATCCTGCATTAGATGCGGCAAATAAGGGTTTTGTTGATGCGCTAAAAGAAAAAGGTTTAGCAGAAAAGATTACTTTTGATCAACAAAATGCGCAAGCTGATCAATCTAATTTGAATAGCATTGCGCAGCGTTTCGTATCCGATCGGAAAAACTTGATTTTAGCAATTGCTACGCCAGCGGCTCAATCCATGGCGAATGCAACTCATGATATTCCAATCTTAGGTACAGCTATTACTGATTACGAGGCAGCTAAACTTGTTAAATCCAATCAAAAACCTGGTGGTAATGTGTCTGGTACATCCGACATGAATCCAGTAGAGCAACAAGTAGATTTAATTTTACAAGTAATGCCAAATGCGAAAACAATTGGCACTATTTATAGCTCTAGCGAAGTAAATTCTCAAATTCAAGTGGAGAAGATGAAAGCTTATGCAGCTACAAAAGGCATTAAAGTTGAAGAAGTTACAGTTTCCAATGTAAACGATATTCAACAAGCGGCACAAAACCTCGTATCTCAACGTGTAGATGCTGTATATGTACCAACAGATAATGTTGTAGCTTCTGCTATGAGCAATCTCGTAGCTATTACCGACCCAGCAAAAATTCCTGTATTTGGCGGTGAAGATAACCACGTGAAAGGTGGAGCCGTTATGTCCTTGTCTGTAGATTACTACAAGCTTGGTTACCAAACAGGCTTGATGGCAGCAAAAATTTTAACTGGCGAAGCTAAAGTTGAAGACATGCCTATCGAAATGCAGAAAGAATTTAAATTAGTTGTGGGGAAAGATAAATTAGAAAAATTGGGCATCACCTTACCAGAGGATTTGATGAACAAGGCGACTATGATTTAATACATAACTGGTAAGGAGTTATACATGAACTGGAAAAAAGGTATTGCAGTGGCACTTAGTGCCATTGCTGTTATGGCAATGGTAGCCGGTTGTGGTTCTAATACCGCAACTAATGACCAAAAGAAAATTGGTGTTATTCAATTAGTAGAACATCCATCCCTTGATGCTGCTAATAAGGGCTTCGTAGATGCTTTAGCGGCTAAAGGTTATAAAGATGGTCAAAATATTAAAATTGACCAACAAAATGCACAGGCTGACCAATCTAATTTGAACAGCATTGCACAACGTTTCGTATCTGATAAAAAAGATTTAGTATTAGCTATTGCAACACCTGCGGCTCAGACGATGGCAAATGCTTCTCATGACATGCCAATCATGGGTACAGCTATTACAGACTACGTGACAGCTAAACTCGTTCAATCTAATGAACGCCCTGGTGGTAATGTATCTGGTACATCCGACATGACACCTGTTGAAAAAGAGGTTGATCTTATCATAGCATTAGTACCGAACGTAAAGCGTATTGGTGCCATTTATACATCCTCTGAAATCAACTCCCAATTACAAGTTGAAAAAATGAAAGCCTATGCTGCTACAAAAGGTATTACTGTTGTAGAGGCAACTGTTTCCAACGTAAATGATATTCAACAAGCAGCTACAAATCTTGTAAACCAAGATGTGCAAGCTATTTATACACCAACAGATAATGTATTGGCATCTGCTATGGCTAACTTGGCACAAATTACAGATGCTGCTAAAATCCCGGTATTTGCTGCTGACGAAGGCATGACAATGACTGGTGGCGTAGCAACATATTCTGTTGATTACTATCAATTGGGTTACCAAACAGGTTTAATGGCTGCAAAAGTTCTAGCTGGTGAAGCAAAAATTGCAGACTTAGCTATTGAGACACAAAAAGAGATTAAGTTAACTGTTAACGAAGAACGTGCTAAAAAATTGGGAATCACGATTCCTGAAGCTCTTCGTAAAGACATGAAACAATAGAGGAGATTTTAATGTTAGATTTAGTGGTAGGCACCATAACCACAGGCCTTTTATGGTCTTTGTTAGCGGTCGGCGTATTCATAACCTTCCGTGTATTAGATGTGGCTGATTTAACTGTGGAAGGTACGTTCCCAATGGGGGCGGCCATTTCCGCTATTTTAATTACAAGTGGTATGAATCCAATCCTTTCCATTTTACTTGCCGGTGTGGGTGGTATGATAGCAGGTGCTGTAACAGGCTGGATTCATACAAAATTGAAAATTCCTGCATTATTGGCCGGTATTTTGACAATGATTGCATTGTACTCTGTAAACCTTCACATCATGGGCAAAGCTAATGTATCTTTGCTTCGAATGGATACAATTTATACGATTCTTGGTGGATTTTTCCACACGCCGAATATGTGGTCTGCAGCCATCGTAGGTATTATCGTTGCTGTAGTTGTATGTTTGCTTTTATTTTGGTTCTTTGGTACCGAAATTGGTACAGCTTTACGTGCTACAGGTGTTAATCCTCAAATGATTCGCGCTCAAGGCGTAAATACTGATAATATGATCGTTCTTGGCCTTTTGATTTCCAATGGCTTTGTTGGTATGTCTGGGGCTCTTATCGGTCAATTTCAAGGCTTTGCTGATGTAGGCATGGGTATTGGTACCATCGTTATTGGTTTGGCTTCTGTAATCATTGGTGAAGTTGTATTTGGTACGAAATCCTTCGTACGCAGTCTCATCGCTGTAGTACTTGGTTCTATAGTATATCGTATCGTTATTGCTGCCGTTCTCTACATGGGTATGCCACCAAATGATTTGAAATTATTCACTGCAATTCTTGTTGCCATCGCGCTTTCCCTACCTACATTGAAAGCAAAATGGTTGGCTCGTTAAGGAGGACACTATGTTAGAAGTAAAAAATATGGTAAAAACCTTCTTTAAGGGCACAATTAATGAAAAGACTGCATTACAAGGCATCAACCTTCGTCTAGAAGAGGGTGATTTTTGTACTGTAATTGGTGGTAATGGTGCTGGTAAAAGTACTTTGCTAAACTCCATCGCCGGTGTATTTCCAGTAGATGAAGGATCCATTACAATTAATGAGATTGATGTGACAAAAATGCCAGAATACAAACGTGCTAAATACATTGGACGTGTATTCCAAGACCCTATGGTTGGTACTGCTGGTAATATGCAAATCGAGGAAAACTTGATTCTTGCTATGCGCCGTGGTAAAAGCTTAGGTCTTAAATGGGCTTTCAAAGATAGTGAACAAGCATTTTTCAAGGAACGTCTTGCATTATTAGGCTTGGGCCTTGAAGATCGTTTATCTGCTCGTATGGGCCTACTATCTGGTGGTCAACGTCAATCCATTACATTGTTAATGGCCACCATGCTTCGTCCAGAACTCTTATTATTGGATGAACATACTGCGGCACTTGACCCTAAGACTGCAGAAAATGTGTTGCAACTAACAGATAAACTCGTTGCAGAACATAATCTAACAACTCTTATGATTACCCATAATATGCGTGATGCATTGCGCTTTGGTAATCGCCTTATCATGATGGACGCTGGTCGTATCATTTATGATGTTAAAGGGGAAGAAAAGAAACAATTAACAGTTGCTGATTTACTTCAAAAGTTCGAAGTGGCTGGGGAAAATGCATTGAGCGACCGCATGGTACTTGGTGCAAAATAATAGAAGAGGACGTAGACCCTCTTTTGTGTATTTATTGTATTTTTGCTTTACAACATAGGGCAGATACTGTATACTAAATTAGGTCGTAAGACATATCGTAAGCGAAGTATTCGATTCTCCAACGGTTACTTAGGCTTATCGGGATTATAATTTTTTAGGAGGTAACATTAATGTTAACTACAGAAGCTAAATTAGCAGTAATTAAAGAATACGCTACTCATGAAGGTGACACTGGTTCTCCAGAAGTACAAGTTGCGATTTTAACAAGCCGCATTCAATACTTAACAGATCACTTAAAAGAGCACAAAAAAGACCATCATTCCCGTCGTGGTTTGTTGAAATTGGTTGGTCAACGCCGTAACATGCTTGACTACCTTCGTCGTAAAGATATTGAACGTTACCGTTCTCTTATCGAACGCCTTGGTCTTCGTAAATAATAAAATTAGCCGTCCACTTGGACGGCTTTTTTTTGAATTGGCTATTTAGCCTTAATTGATATATAATTAGAAGGTATACATATAAGAAGATTTTTAGGAGGAATAGGAATGGAACAATTCCAAATGGACCTAGCTGGTCGTACTTTTACTATTGAGACTGGGGAACTTGCAAAACAAGCTGGCGGTGCCGTAATGGTTGGCTATGGCGATACTCGTGTACTCGTTACTGCTACAGGCTCTAAAGAGGCGAAGGATATCGATTTCTTCCCACTTACAGTAGACTATGAAGAAAAAATGTATGCGGTTGGTCGTTTACCAGGGGGCTTCATTAAACGTGAAGCGCGTCCACCTGAGTCTGCGATCTTGAATAGCCGTTTGATTGACCGTCCTATTCGTCCATTATTTGATAAAGGTGTACGTAACGAAGTACACGTAGTAGCAACAGTTATGTCTGTGGACCAAGATTGTGATCCAGCCATTTGTGGTATGATTGGCGCTTCCGCCGCATTGTCTATTTCTGATGTTCCTTGGAATGGTCCTATTGCAGGCGTTCGTATGGGACGTATTAATGGTGAATTTGTTGTAAATCCAACGAAAGCACAATTAGAAGAAACAGATCTTAATATCGTTGTGGCTGGTACTAAAGATGCTATCCTCATGGTTGAAGGTGGCGCTGAAGAAGTACCGGAAGATATCATTCTTGAAGTTATCATGGCAGCTCACGAAGAAATCAAAAAAATCGTAGCATTCCAAGAAGATATGACTGCAAAAGTAGGTAAGGAAAAACGCGTATTTGAATGTAAAGATGTTCCTGTTGAAATCAGTGATGCAGTTCGTGCCTATGGTCATGATAAACTTGATGCTGCAGTTCGTTGTGCAGATAAACAACAACGCGATGCACAAGAAAGCGAAGTACGTTCAGATGTATTAGCTCACTTTGAAGAAATCTACCCAGATAACTTGGCTGATGTAAATAAAGCATTTGATGCAATGACAAAAGAAATCGTGCGTCATATGATTACTGTTGAAAAAATCCGTCCAGATGGTCGTCAACTTGATGAAGTTCGTCCAATCTCTTGCCGTACAGGCGTATTACCTCGTACACATGGCTCTGGCTTGTTTACACGTGGCCAAACTCAAGTGTTGAATGTCACAACAGTAGCGCCTTTATCCGAAAAACAAACCATCGATGGTCTTGGTGTTGAAACTGAAAAACGTTATATCCATCATTATAATTTCCCATCTTTCTCCGTTGGCGAAACTCGCTCTTCTCGCGGTCCTGGTCGTCGTGAAATCGGTCATGGTGCATTGGCTGAACGCGCGTTGGTGCCTGTGATTCCGAGCGAGGCAGACTTCCCATATGCGTTGCGTTTAGTATCTGAAGTATTGGAATCGAATGGTTCTAGCTCCATGGCTTCCGTATGTGGTTCTACATTGTCTTTGATGGATGCTGGGGTACCTATTAAAGCTCCTGTAGCAGGTATTGCTATGGGTCTTGTAACTCAAGGGGAACATTATACAATTTTAACTGACATTCAAGGCATGGAAGATGCTCTTGGAGATATGGACTTTAAAGTTGCTGGTACAGCTAAAGGCGTAACAGCAATTCAAATGGATATTAAGATTTCCGGATTATCCCGTGAAATCCTTCAAGAAGCATTAGAACAAGCTCACAAAGGCCGCATGCATATCATGGGTATCATGCTTGATACAATTGCTGAACCACGTCAAGAAATGTCTCAATACGCTCCACGTATTATTACAATGAAAATTGATCCTGATAAAATCCGTGACGTAATCGGTTCTGGCGGTAAAGTAATCCGCAGTATCATCGAAGAAACAGGCGCTAAAATTGACATCGAAGATGATGGTACAGTATTTATCGCTTCTGTAGAACAAGAAGGGGCTGCAAAAGCTCAAGAAATTATCACAAACCTTACTAAAGAGGTTGAAGTAGGTGAAGTATACCTTGGTAAAGTAACTCGTTTAATGGCCTTTGGCGCATTCGTAGAGGTATTACCAGGTAAAGAAGGTCTTGTACATATTTCCAAACTTGCGAAAGAACGCGTTGAAAATGTAGAAGACGTAGTAAGTGTAGGGGATGAAATCATGGTAAAAGTTATCGAGATCGATAAACAAGGCCGTGTAAACTTGTCCCGTAAAGATTGTTTAAAATAAGAGGTGTTACATGGATATTCGTGGCTTTGAAGTAGTTTCTGCTTTTGAAGAACAAGATATCAACTTACCAACTCGTAAAACAACTGAAAGCGCAGGTTATGATATTGAATGTGCTGAAGCTGTTACTTTAGAACCTGGTCAAGTGGTTTTGGTGCCAACGGGTATTAAAGCTTTTATGGCATACGATGAATATCTTGCCATTCACATTCGTTCTAGCATGGCTATTAAACGACATCTGGCACTTGTGAATAGTACAGGTATCATTGATAGTGATTACTACAACAATGAGGATAATGAAGGTCATATTATGATTGCCCTTCTTAACTTTGGCAAAGAAACAGTTACCCTTGATAAAGGCGAACGCGTTGCTCAAGGTATATTCTCTAAATACCTTATTACAAACGATGATGATGCCACAGGTGTAAGAACTGGTGGCATTGGAAGCACAGGAACTATGTAAATAATATATGGTTTTGTATAAATTAGTAAAAACCGCTCAACTTTGTTGGGCGGTTTTTGTGTGTTAATTAATCTCTTCAGCTATAATTCTTTTACATAATACTATATAATAATTATTATAGTTAGTAGAAAATTCGGGAGGCTTTATGAAACAGGAGTCTAAACAAAAAAAGAACGTAGGTACATCAGTTATGGGGAATGATATTGAGACTACACAAAATACTATGCATGTATTGGATGAGAATAAGGTACTTAAAAAGAGTTATGAAGATGTAGTATATATTTCTCAACCCTTTGGGGCGACCTCATTGAACACTTTAGCGGCACGAGCTTTGTTATTTGGATTAAATCCAGTGCCTTTAAAAAAGGCTCGTGTCCTTGAGCTTGGATGTTCTTTTGGTGGGAACATTATTTCTCAAGCTTTATATTATCCTGAAGCGTCTTTTACGGGCATCGATTTATCATCTTCCCAGATTAAGATGGGAAATGAACTGATTACGTCGATGGGACTTACCAATATACATTTGATTGAGAAGGATATTCTAGATATTGATGAATCGTTCGGCACTTTTGACTATATTATTGTACATGGGATTTGGTCTTGGGTTCCAGATGTGGTAAAAGATAAAATTCTATCGATCTGTAATAAGAATTTATCCGATAACGGTGTAGCTTATGTATCGTATAATACCTATCCTGGATGGAAACGATTAGAACAGTATCGAGAAATCATGCAATATGCAGAGCAAAAAGAGTTAGAGATGCCGTTGATGGAACGAACTCTATATACGAAGAATATATTGAAGCTCGTAGCTGATACGATGGGGTTGGATAATCGGATAAGTCAAAAAGCGAGCTATAAAATTGATAACATCCAAAATGTGTTAAGCTCTAACGATTATTATGTGGCTCATGAATATTTAGAGCCTTTTAATGATCCTGTATATATACATGAATTTATAAAACGTGCCAATGATCAAGGTTGTGTATATATTGGGGATGTATTTCTTTCACGATCTTTTATAAGTTGGTTACCAGAGGATATTCACGATAATATAGCTCAATTGGCAAATGATGATTATATTGCAAAAGAGCAATATTATGATTACATTTATGATACGCAGTTTAGAATGTCCCTATTAACGAAAGAGAAACATAGTAAAAAGATTGTTCGCAATGAACGAGTTAGTATAGATGTATTATCAAAATTATATTATTGCAGCGTTGTTAATACAGGTATTCCTTCCAATATGACGGATAGTATCCATATTGCTATTAAAGAGGTTATGGATCGGGGTGATATATTTACTGTTCAGGATATAGTAGATCATATACATAGAAAGCTACCTGGTTATACTATAGAAATGGACAGAGTTTATTCTCGTTTACTATATTTAACCATTGTAGATAATCTTGATATGTATGCCGAACCATATGAAAGAGTTGCTTTTGAAGATAATAAGGTGTATATACCTCAACGTTTTATAGATTTTATTTCTACTATAGTAGAAAAGGAGGGCAGCTCCTATATTGGTATAGGCGACATGTATAATAAAGTACAACAAGATATAGATAATGGATTTCTCTTTGTAATAAAGCAAATGGTGAAGCCTACAACAAGAGAAAAGATTCTTGCTATTATGGATGACAATATTACAGTTCAGCGTCATACGCGGGATAATATTGATTTTATTGTTCCTAATAAAGTGTATTTAGAGGAAATTTTACAACGTATAAGAATGCTCGGGTTTTTACATAGAATAGAAGATTAGAGGTATATATGGCAATTAGTAAGGAAATTCAGAAATCCAGTGAAATGAAATTTAACGGTAAGTTGATTCAAGTTACCTATGATATAGCCGATGTGAACGGAAAGGATGCATGGCGTGAGGTTGTGCATCATCCGGGTGCTACAGCGATTGTGGCAGTAACAGAGGATAATAAGATTGTTATGGAACGTCAATTTAGATATGCTTTACAACAGACGCTACTGGAGGTACCAGCAGGAAAATTGGATCCAAATGAAGAACCGATTGTTTGTGCTAAACGGGAGCTTGCTGAGGAAACCGGCTATCGTGCAGCTCTATGGATTTCGTTAGGTACAATTGCTACGAGTCCTGGTTTCTGCAATGAAGTATTACATTTATATCTTGCGAAGGACCTTACCATGGGGGAAACCAATTGGGATCCTGATGAATATGTGGAGCTAGAATACTACACATTGCCAGAACTATTGGAGGCTATCAAGAATGAGGCTATTAAGGATAGCAAATCTTTGGCGGCCCTCATGCTTGCTATGCCATATCTTAAGTAATTTTTAGAAATGTTATCTCTCAATATAATATGTATTTTATTAATTCATATTGATAATTTTAACTGTAATATGTTACAAAGTATTTTTACATTATATGAGTAACTAATCTCATATAGATTTAGGAGTACATATGTATAATCGAATTATTCTACTAGTAATGGATAGTGTCGGCGTAGGGCATGCAGCCGATGCGATTAAATTTGGCGATGAAGGTTCGAATACATTAGGACATATCGAAGCTGTAGTAGGACCTATTCGCTGTCCAAATTTAAAATCTCTAGGTTTAGCTAATATTGCTGATATATCAGCGTTTGATGAGCCTGTAATTGGCGCTTATGGTCGTATGGCTGAAACGAGTACTGGCAAAGATACGACAAGTGGTCATTGGGAGATGATGGGGCATCCTGTAACAGTGCCATTTCCGACATTTTATGATGGATTTCCGAAGGAACTGATGGATGCTTTCACAAAAGAAACGGGTTATGGATTTCTTGGTAATGAGGTAGCCTCTGGAACGGAAATTATTGAACGCCTCGGAGAAGAACATATAAGAACTGGTAAGCCAATCGTATATACATCGGCGGATTCGGTTTTTCAAATTGCTGCGCATGAGGATATCATTCCCTTAGAAGATTTGTATCGCATGTGTCAAATTACACGGGATAAAGTATGTGTCGGTGATTATTATGTGGGGCGTATTATAGCTCGGCCTTTTGTTGGTACACCAGGTCATTTTGTACGCACCTCAAATCGTCATGATTACAGTCGTATGCCTGAAAAGAAAATGGTGCAACAAGAGTTACAAGACGCAAACATTCCAACAGTGGCAGTGGGCAAAATCGGCGATATTTATGCTCATGTTGGCTGGGATGCATCATATCCGACAAAGTCTAACGCGCATGGTATGAACGTAGTTCCTTATCTGTTGGGCCAAAGCTTTACACGGGGGTTCATGATGGTCAACCTTGTTGAATTTGATAGTCTGTACGGTCATCGGCGCAATGTAGAAGGGTATAAGCGTGCTATTGAAGACTTTGATTACCAATTAGGCGGTTTGTTGGACTTGCTTAAAGATGATGATTTACTTCTCATCACTGCAGATCATGGGAATGATCCGACTTGGAAAGGTACAGATCATACGAGAGAAATGGTGCCTTTGCTAGCTTATAGTCCAAGTATGAGTCATTCCGTAGCTTTGGGTGATAGACATAGTTTTGCGGATATAGGCGAAACAGTATTACAAAACTTTGGATTGAAACAATGGGGGATTGGTTCTTCATTTCTTAATTCTTTGAAAGTGTAGCTTTGTATAGAAACTATTTCTTATATATAATTGAATATAATCTTATAATACTGTTATCAAAAAATTGTATGGATAATTTGTTATAATTAAATTCATTTATTTTGTTCTTTTTCATACCTACTAAATCATATACCAATGGAATGTGTACTTTGGGCCATTTTTCCTTAAAAAAATACAGAAAAAATAGCTATTAGTTGATTATATATAATCAAC
>NZ_KQ960774.1:29411-78787 GCF_001553335.1 Veillonella parvula
GTTGATTATATATAATCAACTAATAGCTATTTTTAGTAGTAAGGGACTATTTGGTTATAGTCCCTTTTGCTTTTATCCTTAAAACAGGATGAGTTTATTTAACTATAACAAGCCTTGACTTTCCATCATATCTTTAATATCAAGTATGGTAGATTTACATACTACATCATAATCTAATGAACCAAGGAAGTTTGCAAATTTAGTGTCATCTTCATTTTTACAGTTTTCATATGGAATTTTACCAAATTTTTGATACGGTTCTAGAATGCGATTTCGTCTGTGTTTCCACATATTATAATAAGGCCCTTTGAATTTAGTCATAAAACCATTGCTATCGACTAATACAAAGCCTTCAGATTCATGGCATGAATTTAGTTCCTCATTTATAATGTCTTGGAGCTCATCCATGGTAGAAATTTGTTGAACTGTTTTAACAATGGAAATCAAGTCAGTGTCATATTTTTGTAAAATTGTATATAGTTCAGCTAATTTTTCTCTAGAGAATGGGACATCTATATGCTTACCATTTACGTCTAGAGTATTTTGAATCATATCAAGCACATAGAGATGGTCTTGGTCGTATTTAATGATATGAGTATCCTCTTGACTGATGACTTCAAATATCATGGAGCAGTTATTACGTGCTAATAAATCTTTGATTTTTGCTTGTAGATTTTCAGGTAATCTATGGAATAGTTTTTTAAATAAATCCACATGTATACCCTCTGTTGTAGATTTAGAGGCAAATACTAATTCTTCGTTGATAACGCCAAGAATAGCAAGGTAACCATTTTCTTTAGTTCTAATTTCAACTGGGAAAGAAAGAGTATTAGCTAGATTATCTAACTCTGTTTCTGGGCGTTCACCAAGATTAAAGAATTTATTATAACTACGTAATTTCACATCTCCTGTAATTCGATCCACAAATAATCCACGAGCGTGTACTGTACTTTCATTCCATAATCGCTTATGGAATACACGAGAGGTAAAGTTCAAGGAATATAGGTTAGGGAAACACTGTTTTACTTTTACTAATTTTGAATTGCCAATAATATTAATATCTTCATTTTGTGTGAAGATGATGTGTTGTGTCATATTTTGGAATTCATGGCGCATATAATCTTTATCATATACATCGTTTTTTATTCCATTTTTTGTGAAAGTATTTGCAGTGATATCGATGTATTTTAGTTCTCCACCAAATTCTACTTCTCCTTCCAAACAGAAGGAGTACTTTCCATCTGGAACACCACGATGACCGTGAATTTGAATGAAGTCCTGACACATGCCTTGTTCGTAATTAGTATCGTAAATATTAGCGATATTTGTTTCGTAAGCTCCAAAACCATTAATAAATGTTGAGGTGGCTATGAAGGTCATATTAGGTACATAGGAGAGGCCACCATGGGAAACTAAATATTTTTTGCCATGGAAGCTGAATGGATAACATTGACGAAGTGATTTATAAAAGAGTCGTAGTTCTCGTTGGAGTGATTCTACTTCTTTTTTCGTCATATCTTTTACGATAGGTGCTACCACATCTTTCATAAAGCGTTTGGAACGATCTAAATTTGTATGGAATGCAAAGTTTGCAATATGTCGCTCGTGATTACCTTCTAACATAATTGTATTAGGTAATGTGCTGAGACGCATCATTTCGTACATCATTTCTTTGTTTTCAATACCGCGTTCTAAATAGTCACCGCAGAAGATGTATAATGTCTTTTCATCCCATGGTGTAATAGCTTGTTGTAATGCGGTGTAGCAACCGTGAATATCACCGATAATACGTACTCGATTATATTTATTTGTTAGATTAGCCGTGAAGTAATTGTTAATTTCATCAATAGAGTTAATTCTTTTGCAAAAGTTTGGTAATGTGCTTGTTTTAATCGTTTTGTACATATAATGAATAACTTGCTCTGGCACACGTTTGTAATCGGTGCGTGCCGCATTACGGGCCAAGCAATCCTCTAAGGATGTATTAGGTTCATAGTAATATACAGTATATTTATATTTGTTAAGCAATTCTTTGTAAGCATTAATAGCTTTAGAGGTAGTGTGAGTAGCATCTAAGACAACAAAGTCGCCATTGCTCATTCGTTTTTCTAAACAATCTAGTAGGAGCTTCCATGTTGGACCATTATCCTCTTGTGAAATATACCAGCCGTTCTCACCAAGGGAAGGGCTACGTAAAAGCATACGGAAATGATCGGCTTCAAGGGTGTAAGCCTCAAGATTGTTGTCACGAATCCACTGAGACTTACCACTAGCAGGAGCACCACGCATTAATAATAGTGTTCTCATAGTAATAGTCCTCTAATCTGCCCATAGGGCGTAATAAAATATAACTGTATAACAAACGAAAAATTTTTTTATGACTAAATAGAAAAAAGGCATAAAAAAACAGTCTCAACGGATAACCGAGAGACTGTCTTGCTTGCTTTTAAAATTATAAAGCGTTTACTTTAGCTGCAAGGTTAGATTTTTTGCGAGCTGCAGTGTTTTTATGAAGTACACCTTTGGAGGCTGCTTTATCAATTACGCTAGTAGCATGAACAAGTGCTTGTTTTGCTTCTTCTACTGCGCCTGCTTGAACAGCTTCAACGGTTTTACGAGCTGCTGTACGAATTTGAGATTTTACAGCGGCATTTTTCGCACGACGTTCAGCATCCGTTTTTACGCTTCTAATACTGGATTTAATGTTTGGCAATTGAGTCACCTCCTTAAAAATCGTTTCTTATACCTGAATGATTATATCATACCAAATATTGATACGCAAGGACTTTTCAGCCCAATATTTTCCTTAATGACATGATTTGTAAAACATTTTCTACTGTTTATTAACAAAAGTATATATGTGGTTTTTAAAATCAAATTACTTACTCATTTTCTAGTGTAACAATATATTAATTTTTATTTATGAAAGTTAAAAGGGTCCTTATGTTATAATGAAGAATAGAATTAAGTGAGGTGTCTTATGAAAAAATTAATGATTATAGATGGCAGCAGTTTGTTATTTCGTGCATTTTTTGCATTACCACCGTTGAAATCCGCTCTGGGAACGCCAACGAATGCAGTATATGGTTTCTTAACAATGCTCATTAAATTGTATGAAGAGATTAATCCTGACTATATTGCCGTAGCTTTTGATAAAGGGCGTCAAACATTCCGAACAGAAATGTATAGCGAGTATAAAGGAAATCGTCCAGATGCACCTGAGGATTTACGTCCGCAGTTTAGTTTAATTCAAGATGTATTAAAAGCATTAGGCATTTGTGTCATCGAAGAAGAAGGTTTTGAAGGGGATGATATTCTCGGATCTTTAAGCAAGAAGTTTGGAGCCCCTGATATGGCTGTTCAAATTATTACAGGAGACCGCGATAATTTACAGCTTGTAACAGAACATAGCCATGTGTTCTTAACTAAAAAAGGTATTTCTGATATGTTAGAGGTTACTCTAGATAATATGGAAGAACTTTATGGCTATGGTCCTGATAAGGTTATCGAAATGAAGGCTCTTATGGGTGACTCTTCCGATAATATTCCAGGTGTACCAGGCGTAGGTGAGAAAACAGCGCTTAAATTAATTACCGAATACGGCAATCTTGAATCTGTATATGATCATATTGAAGATATTTCTGGTAAGAAATTAAAAGAGCGCCTTGTAGAGAATAAAGAGTTAGCCTTCTTGTCTCGTGAGTTGGCTACAATAAAAACAGACATGGAGTTATCTTATAAAGTAGAAGATTTTGTACAAAACTTTCATGCCTCTGAAGTACAACCGTTATTTGAAACTTTAGGTTTTACTAAATTAACACCTCGCATTGCACAAGTAATGGGGTGTGAGGAAGTAGCTCTTGGTGATCCAGGTTCTTTATTTGCACCACAAGAAGAGATTTCTTTAAATGATTTAGCGGATGCTAAATCATTAACCGCTGATTTTTATAAAGATAAAACGGTAGCAGTACATGTTATATTAGATGGTAAAACTCCATTTAGAACGGTAACGAATGCTTATCTATCTAATGGAGATACTATTGTAAAAACAGATGATACTAAAGCTGTTTTAGCTGTATTACAAGGTGCCAAAGCCATCGTTACAACTCAGACCAAGGAGATTATTGAAGCCTTTGGTGCAGATGTGCCAGCTGAAATTTCCTTATTTAATGCTGATAAAACTGTTCGTGTTCACGATATGTCGCTCATTGCGTATTTATTAGATCCTACGCGTACTAATTATGGTTATTTATACCTAACTGAGCGCTTTTCTGTACCTAGCATTGCTAACGGTAGTGTAGACGTAGAATGCGTGTCCATGGTGAAAGCATTACTCGCTATGAATGAAGTTGCTTGTGAGTCTGCGCGCCGTGAAGAGTTATGGTCTTTATATGAGACAATTGAGTTACCTTTGATTCATACCTTAGTTGTGATGGAGAAAAATGGTATCTATATCGATACAGAGAAGTTGGCGGAAACAACGACTCGCTTTAAAGAGGAGCTAACTCAAGTACAAGAAGAGATTTATGAACTAGCAGGAGAAACGTTTAATATTAATTCACCTAAACAATTGGGTGTAATCTTGTTTGAAAAGTTGAACTTGCCAATCATCAAGAAAACTAAGACTGGCTATTCTACAGATGCGGAAGTATTGGATATGCTTCGTCACGAAAGTCCGATTGTTGAAAAAATCTTGGCATACCGTTCTGTTGCTAAATTGGTATCTACCTATTGCGAAGGTTTGGCAGTTCTTATTAATGATAAGACACATCGTATTCATACAACTTTCAATCAAATGGTTACGGCTACAGGTCGTTTGAGCTCATCTGATCCGAACTTGCAAAATATTCCGGTTCGTACCGAAAAAGGCCGTGAAATTCGCGCTTTATTCTATCCAGGTGCTGGATATGATACATTGGTGAGTGCCGATTACTCTCAAATTGAGTTGCGTATCTTAGCTCATTTGTCTGGCGATGAAGCGTTGATTAAAGCTTTTGTGGAAGGTAAGGATATTCACCGCTTTACTGCGGCAGAGGTGCTTGGTAAATCTCAAGATGAGGTAACTAGCGAAGAACGTTCCCATGCGAAGGCTATTAACTTCGGTATTATCTACGGTATTTCTGACTTTGGTTTATCTCGTGACCTTGGTATTACACGGGGTGAAGCTAAAAACTATATTGATCTTTATTTTAGCCGTTATCCTAAGGTTAAAGAGTATATGGATCGAATGGTTCAAGAGGCTCATGAAACTGGCAAAGTTCGCACTATGTTTGGTCGTCAACGTGAGTTACCTGATATCAATAGTCGTAACTTTAACCGTCGTTCCTTTGCTGAGCGGACCGCAATGAATACGCCAATTCAAGGTACCGCCGCAGACATCATTAAGTTAGCTATGAATCAAGTGGAGCAAAAGTTAGAAGAACAAAACTTTACGTCTCGACTCTTATTACAAGTGCATGACGAACTAGTACTTGAAGTGGTGAACTCTGAATTAGAAGCTATAGAAGAGTTACTACGTAGTACAATGCAGTCTGTTGTAGAGTTACAAGTGCCTCTTATTGTAGACGTACACCATGCAGAAAACTGGGCATTAGTAAAGTAATATGTATTTATAATTAATAGAAGGTATATATGTTTAAAATTGGCTTAACTGGTGGCATCGCATCGGGCAAAAGTACAGTTCTTACATATTTTAAGGATAAAGGTATACCATATATCGATGCTGATATTGTGGCTCGTGAAGTTGTTGAGCCTGGTACAAAGGGTTTAGAAGCAGTTGTAGATGCATTTGGAACCGATGTATTGCGCGATGATGGGACATTAAACCGAGAAGCATTAGGAGCTATTGTCTTTCATAATGCAAAAAAGCGCCAACAATTGAATGGTTGTTTAAAGGAGCATATTCAAAATCGAATTATGGAACTTACAGCTCATTATGAGGAGCTACATACACCAGTTTTACTATATGATATCCCTTTACTTATCGAGGGAGAATGGTATACCATGATGGACGAGGTGTGGCTCGTATATGTGAATGAGTCGACTCAAATTGAGCGCTTAATGAGCCGCAATGGATTGACTGAGGAGGAGGCATTGGCTCGTATTAATAGTCAAATGTGTCTTGAGGATAAACGGTCTTACGCGGATGTAATTATTGACAATAATGGTACACCTTTAAATTTAAGGGAACAATTAGATAACATTTGGGATGAGCGCATCGAATTAGTTTTATAAGAACCTCAATGATAGTCATTTTATGTGTCAAAATTGGTATATAAAAATTACTATTAAATGGTATAATAAGCCCATAAAACTTCGTATAATATTAACCTAGTATTTTGTTATATTTTATATCTTGGTGACTATGTATAGTTTCTATATAGAAAGGGGGATATATGAAACGTGCAACGGCAACAGCACTATCTTGTGTCGTACTAGGATGGTTTTATTTTACATATCTAGATGACCATTTGGCGCGTCAGATTGCGTATCCCTTTAACTATAAAGAGGAAGTTATAGCTGCAGCTGAGAAAGAGCAGGTACCTCCATCTTTGGTAGCTAGTGTTATCTTAGCAGAAAGCAAGTATAAAAACACAGCGGAGTCTGAAACGGGGGCTCTTGGATTGATGCAACTCATGCCAGATACGGCTCGTTGGGTGGCACAGCAAGTGGGGCATGGTAACTATACAGATCGTCAACTTAAAGAGCCTACTATAAATATTGAGTTAGGTACATGGTATTTAGGTCACTTGTTAAAGGAATTTAATGGTGATCAGGTGTTAGCATTAGCTGCTTACAATGCTGGTCGTGGTCATGTGGAATCGTGGCTTCGTGAAAATAACTGGAATGGAATGGTCGATACGATTCCGTTCCCTGAGACCCGTAGCTATGTAAAGGCGGTCTTACAGTATCAAGAAAGATATGAGGCGTTATATGGAAACAATTATTGAAGCTTGTAAAGCCTTAGACTATTCTTGGTTACCTCAAACTGTTGACGGCTTTACGTTAGTTACATCTACTGAAAGTGACTATACAATATTAGCTAATCGTATTAGTGCTGGTGAAGACGTATTAAAGGTGCCTATTTTCCACTATCAAAATGAATTGGGGTGGCGTTGGTCTGCCTTATATGATAAAGAGGTAGAGGACTATACAGTACATATAGAAATGCCACTATTTTCCTTTGTGGACATTTCTTTTGTGCGAGCCGATTTAGAGTCTTTTTGGACAGGGCTACAAGAACGATGTGTAAAAGGGTTAACCAATATGTTAATAGAACCTGCTAATAATTTTACTTTTACTTATCGTCGCCGAGGGATTCCTGAATGGGACTTCTCACAAGTTATGCCTGAGGAGTTAGAAGGTTTTGTACGCGATATTGATCCAGCCCATGCGATTCGCATGATTAATGGGTCTTTTATCATCGGCGAATACCACAAGATGGATGAGTGTACAGGCTTACTATTGTATTATAATGAATTGCGTGATGAATACTTTGCGGAACTTCGCTATAAAAGCTATCCAGAAATCGACCATCATTTAGATGCAAAAAATCTAGATGATTTAGCAGTGCTATTGCGTGAGCATTTAGGTGCTATACTAAAAGGCTTGAATGAGCGCATTGATTAAAGTTTGGATAGATTTAACTATGCTATTTTTTGTCATTTTTTGTTTTTATAGAATGACTTATGTGGGATTGGTTTCTTTAATACCCATTCAAAAGCGTAGAATTTGTATATACACAGCAAATGTGATATACTATATATGACTTTTATATAATCTTTTAAAAGAGTGGGCTTATGTCCACTCTTTCATTTATGATTAGCTCAATTTTAGAGTATTTAGAATCAAGAGATATATACAAGATGTAGTAAGTAAGGAGGCGATGGCTATGAAAAGAGAAGCAGTGGAGGAGTTTGTATCCTCTGTAGTTGAAGGTATTATAGCCGGCACCGATATGGAACTCGTCGATGTAGACTATGTACGTGAACGGGATTGGTATTTACGTGTCTACCTTGATAAACCAGGTGGTGTAGATTTGGATGACTGTCAGTTGGTGAGCGAAAAATTAAGTGCTGTCCTCGACGAAAAGGATCCAATTACGGAAAATTATTTATTGGAGGTATCTTCTCCTGGCCTTGATCGAGTTCTAAAGAAAGATAAGGATTTAGTTCGGTATAATGGCCGTGATGTAGATATTCAGTTGTTTAAGCCTGTTAATGGCAGTAAACAATTTACTGGTGCATTACAAGGTTTTACGGACACATCTATCGACTTTACTATTAATGGTGAAAGCATAACATTTGAACGTTCTGCTATTGCACAAATTCGATTACATCTTGATTTTTAATATATGGAGGCATACGAGTGAGTCAAGAATTAATTCAAGCGGTAATGGTGCTTACAAAACAAAAAGGTTTTGCTCCTGAGGTTATTTTTGAATCCTTAGAGGCTGCATTACTGCAAGCATATCGCAAAGAACCAACATCTAATCCAGATGCGTACGTTGTGATTGACCGCGAAACAGGTGTTTATAAAGTAATGGCCAAAAAACAAGTTGTGGAAACTGTTGAATTGCCTGAAACAGAAATTAGCTTGTTGGATGCTCGCAAAAAAGATAAGCGTTTTGAGATTGGTGATGTAGTAGAAGTCGATGTAACTCCTGCTAACTTTGGTCGTAGTGCTGCCCATACTGCAAAACAAATGCTTATTCAACGTTTGAAAGAGGCTGAGCGCAGTGTAGTATATGAGGAATACTACAGTCGTGAAGGTGATATCATCACTGGTGTTATTACACGTGTCGAAGGTAAAAATGTGTTTATCGACCTTGGTAAAACAGAAGCAATTTTACCTCCAACAGAGCAAATTGCTACTGAAACATACCGTGAAGGGGATCGTATTAAATGCTATATCGTAGAGGTTAAGAAAACTACGAAAGGCCCTCAAATTATGATTTCTCGTACACATCCAGGTCTATTAAAACGTCTATTTGAATTAGAGGTTCCAGAAATCTTTGAAGGTGTAGTAGAGCTTAAGTCTGTAGCTCGTGAACCGGGGATGCGTTCTAAAATCGCCGTATATAGTCGTGATGAAAATATTGATCCTGTAGGTGCTTGCGTAGGTCCTAAAGGGCAACGTGTACAACATATTGTTGATGAATTACACGATGAAAAAATAGACATTGTTAAATGGGATGAAGATCCAGCAATTTATATTGCTAACTCCTTAAGCCCTGCGAAGGTTGTATCGGTAGATGTAAGCGAAGAAGAAAAAGCTTCTTATGTAGTCGTACCTGATTATCAATTATCTTTAGCTATTGGTAAGGCTGGTCAAAATGCTCGTTTAGCTGCTAAGTTGACTAACTGGAAAATTGATATTAAAAGCGAAACTCAAGCTGCTGAAGAACCTTTCACAGGTTTTGGCAATGCTGAGGATGGTGAATAGTCATGAAACCAAAATCCCAACCTATGCGTACTTGCGTAGGATGTGGTGAACCTAAGGCAAAACGAGAGTTGATTCGCGTAGCCTTGAGTCCAGACGGCAATATCACTCTTGATCGCAGCGGTAAAGCACCAGGACGTGGAGCTTATTTATGTGAGTCTATGTCGTGTTTTGAGCAGGCTTATAAGGCAAAACGATTAGAACGATCATTAAAACATAGTGTATCTAAAGAGATATACGAAGCATTACAACGTGATTTACAAGAGAATGAGTAATCACTGATATACATGAATGAAGATAAAATTTTGAATCTCTTAGGCTTAGCACAACGAGCAGGAAAAGTTATTTCTGGTGATTTTATCGTAGAAAAAGCTATAAAGAGAAAGGAACCGAAATTGGTACTTCTCGCTGGTGACTGTGCAGCCAATAATGAAAAGAAATATACTCAATTAGCAGAAACCCATCACATTCCACTTCACAGTATTGCCAATAAAGAGGCTTTAGGAACGGCCATTGGTAAGGAAGTTAGGGTAGTAGTTGCCGTACTAGATGATGGATTTGCAAAGGCATTACTTAAAGAGATTGATCGATAATAAGGGGGTATGTAGATGTCCAAAAAGCGCGTTCATGAAATCGCCAAAGAGTTCGGCGTAGAAAGTAAGCAGGTCATTTCTATCTTGCAACAAAATAATATCAATGTTACGAAAGCAGTTAATTCTGTAGATGATTCAGGTTATGAAATTGTAAAAAAACAATTAGGTAAAAAATCTGAAGCTCCTAAAGTAGCACAAAAAATAGAAAAAAAGGTAGAACAAAAGTCTGCTCCTGCAGCTCATAAACAAGAAGTTGCGTCACATAAACAACATCCAAATCGTTCTAACGAACAGAAAAAAGATAAACATAAACAATCTGGTCAAAAACAAGACGATCAATCTAAACAAAAGGACCATAAAAAAGGCAATGTACGTCATGTACAAATCTCTGAGCCTACACGCAAATCCGATGGTAACCAACATGGTGGAGACCGCGCTAACAATCGCCCTAATAATACCCGCAATAATGATAACCGTAATAACGTTCGTTCTAATGATGCGCGTAATAATGATAATCGCAACAACGATAATCGTAATAACGACAACCGCAATTCTAATAATGATCGCCGTAACAAGAAAAATAAAAAAGGTGGCAATAACCGCCCTCAATCCTTGTTATCTACATCTATGCAAAAAAAGAAGAATCGCGTAAAACATCGTAACGAGCAGTACTTACAGCAAAAAGCAGAAGCTGAACGTAAAGCTGAAGCAGCAATTGCTACAGAAATTGAATTGAGCGGTCCTTTAACTGTTAAAGAATTAGCTGAAAAAATGGGTCGTGAAGTATCTGAAATCATCAAGAAATTGATGCTTTTAGGTGTTATGGCCAGCATTAACCAAGAGGTTGATGTAGATACAGCTACTATTGTAGCTGAAGAGTTCGGTGTAACTGTAACTGAAGTAGAACCAGAAGAAGATCCTACAGATGTTATCGAAATTGAAGATGCACCAGAAACGTTAAAACCACGTCCTCCTGTAGTAACTATTATGGGTCACGTTGACCATGGTAAAACATCTTTGTTGGACGTAATTCGTCAAACTAATGTAACAGCTGGCGAAGCTGGTGGTATCACTCAACATATCGGTGCGTACCAAGTTCGCTACAAGGATAATAAAATCACATTCCTTGACACACCTGGTCATGAAGCGTTTACTGCTATGCGTTTACGTGGTGCAAAATCTACAGATATCGCAGTTCTCGTAGTAGCTGCTGACGATGGAGTAATGCCACAAACTATCGAGGCCATTAATCATGCGAAGTCTGCAGATGTACCTATTATTGTAGCCATCAACAAAATGGATAAACCAGGTGCTAACCCAGACCATGTTAAACAACAATTGTCTGAACATGGTCTTTTACCAGAAGAATGGGGCGGCGATGTCATCATGGTTCCTGTATCTGCTAAACAAAAACAAGGTATTGATGACTTACTTGAAAATATTTTGCTTGTAGCAGAGGTTATGGAATTGAAAGCGAACCCTAACCGTAAGGCATATGGCGTAGTTATCGAGGCTCAACTTGATAAAGGTCGTGGTGCTGTATGTACTGTCTTGGTACAAAAAGGTTCTCTTCGTGTAGGTGATACAGTACTTGCTGGTACTGCATACGGTAAAGTACGTGCCATGACAAATGAGCGCGGTGAAAAAGTAAAAGTTGCTCGTCCGTCTATGCCGGTAGAAATTTTGGGCTTCTCCGAAGTTCCACAAGCCGGTGAAATTATAAATGGTATGGATGACAACGAAGCACGTGCAATTGCTGAAAAACGTATTGCTAAGCAACGGGTTCAAGAATTGCAAGCTACACATAAAGTTACATTAGATGATATTTTCAACCAAATTCAACAAGGCGAGTTGAAGGATCTTAATATTATCATCAAAGCCGATGTTCAAGGTTCTGTAGAAGCATTGCGTCAATCTTTAGAAGGCATCAAAAACCCTGAGGTTCGTATTGTTATTGTTCATGCTGCAGTAGGTGCCATTAATGAATCGGATATCATGTTGGCATCTGCATCTAATGCGATTGTAATGGGCTTTAATGTACGCCCTGATGCTAATGTTCGACGTGCAGCGGAACAAGAAAAGGTTGACTTGCGTACATATCGTGTAATTTATGATGCTATCAATGACGTTGAATCTGCTATGCGCGGTATGTTGGCGCCTCAATTTAAAGAGGTTGTCGTAGGTCGTGCAGAAGTGCGTCAGGTTATTTCCACACCAAAGGCTATTGTAGCTGGCTCTTATGTAACAGAAGGTCGTATTACTAACGACTCTGAAGTTCGTTTAATTCGTGACGGCATCGTTGTATTTGAAGGTAAGGTTGATTCTTTACGTCGATTTAAAGATGAAGTTAAGGAAGTTAAAACATCCTTTGAATGTGGTATCTCCTTAGAAGGATACCGCGACATCAAGGAAGGCGACGTTATTGAAGCTTACTTGATGGAAGAAATTGCACCTCAATTATAGGAGGTTTATATGAGTGATGTTCGTGTCAGAAAATTACAAGAATTTATCAAACAAGAGGTAAGTCAAATGTTGATGCGCGGATTGAAAGATCCGCGTATCGGCTTCACTACTATTACCGATGTTCATGTAACAGGTGATTTACGTGAAGCTACGATTTATGTCTCCTTGTTTGGTTCCGATAAGGAAAAAGAAGATACCCTTATCGCATTAAAGCATGCAGCAGGTCATATTCGTACAGAGCTTGGTAAAGTACTTAAATTACGCCATATTCCTTCCATCACCTTTGATAAGGATACGTCTTTAGACTATAGCATGCATATTGAATCCCTTTTGAATGAAATCAAAAAGGATGAAGAAATAAATTAACAAAAAGGATACAGAACATGAGTAAGATTACTATTAATCAATTACATATGGCTCTGTGTGAAGCTAATTCTATTATGCTAACCGTCCATATTAGACCTGATGGTGATGCTATTGGGTCCATGGTAGCCTTTTACGAAGCCCTTGTAGGACAAGGTAAAACTGTATATATGGTAGTGGATGATGTAGTTCCTGAGAAGTACACATTCTTACGATATACGGACCACATTCATGATGTAGCGTATTTTGAAACTAATCCAGTTGATATTGATATGCTTATGGTTTTGGATGCTAGCACGTATGAGCGAATTGGCAAAGTAGGTGCACTTTGGAGTGCACCTATTTTTAATATAGATCACCATATTTCTAATACAGAATTCGCGGACCATCTATATTTAAAGCCTGACTTTGCTGCTACTGGTGAAATTGTTACCGACTTATGTACAAAATGGAATTGGCCTATCACTGAATCTATGGGTACTGCATTATATATGGCGATTGCTACAGATTGTGGTTTCTTTAAATTTAGCAATACTACAGCAAATACTCTTGAGATGGCTGCCAAATGTGTAGCTGCAGGGGCTAGACCAAATGTTATTTCTGAAACCATAGAAGCCGTATCTGCCAGTCGTTTAGAATTAACAAAACAAGTTATGCAAACTATCGAGTTTTACAAGAATGATACGATTGCTACCATCGAGTTGAATCGTGAGGCTATGACTATTCTTGGCGATGATACAGATGGTTTTGTAGATATTATTAGAAATGTTGATACTGTAGACGTGGCAATTTTATTAAAAGCAGAAGCTGATGATATAACACGTGTAAGTTTACGTTCCAAAGGTATTGATGTGAACGTTGTAGCAAGCCATTTTGGTGGTGGTGGTCATATTCGTGCTGCAGGTTGCACTATTAATCTACCATTAGAAGAGGCAAAACAAGCTCTCATTGAGGTAATTTAATAATGGATGGGATATTACCATTTTTAAAACCACCTGGCATTACAAGCCATGATGCCGTTGCTATTTGTCGTCGTATTCTAAAGGAAAAGCGCATTGGTCATAGCGGTACATTGGATCCTATGGCTTATGGTGTATTGCCTGTGTTTCTTGGTAAGGCTACGCGCCTTATAGAATACACGGATGAATTTGATAAAACCTATGTAGCAGAATGTAAATTGGGTACTTTTACAGATACTGAAGATAGCTCAGGACAACCTGTATTGCCAGATAATGATATGCTATTGCGAGATGGTATTGTATTGAATCGAGCTATTCAATCTACAGAAATCTCGACAACGATGGTTAAACCAGGCTTTGAAGAATTGGTTAGTATTTTGAGAAAATTTGCTGGCGTTCAGGACCAAAGGCCGTCTAAGTATTCTGCCATTAAAGTAAATGGTATTCGAGCTTATGAATATGCTCGTAAAGGTATTCCTGTAGAGCTACCATTACGTCAAATTCATATTAAAAATATTGAGCTCATTGCTTATGGATTCCCTTTTTTCACGGTTCGTGTGACATGCTCAGGGGGGACTTATATTCGCTCGTTATTACGCGATATTTGTATTGCTTTAGGTATTCCTGGCGCTATGACTTCTTTGGCACGTACTCAAGTAGGCCCTTTTGATATCGGCTCTGCTAAGATGGCCGAAGAATTGATGCTACATGGTGAAAGTCTGTTGTTGCCAACAGATACGGCTGTTTCTCATCTTTCAAAAGTAACTGTAAATAGTGTACAATTAAGAATGATGATAGAAGGCAAGCAGTTACCGATTGGTAAAGAATTTGCTTTCACAGAAATAGGTCAGCTCTATAGAGCTTATGGACCGAATGGTTTTATTGGTATTATGAAACGAAACAACCACACATTAAAAGTGGAAAAAAATATTTTTATTGAAGGATAAGTATGAAGCAACTACATTCGTTTGATGAACTACGTCAAATCAAAGATACAAAAGTATATGCCCTTGGTACCTTTGATGGCATTCATCGAGGTCATCAACGAGTTATACATAAGGCTGTTGAAGAGGCTATATCAGTCGATGGGGTTAGTATCATCATTACCTTCGAGCATCATCCATTGACTATATTACATCCAGAACGAGTACCTAAACGAGTGATTCAAGAAGAGATTATGGATACTGTGCTAGAAGAACTCAAAGTTGACTATATTTTGCGGTTACCTATGACTGAAGCATTATTAAAAATGACTGCAGATGAATTCTTACATGAACTCTGCAATGATATGAATGTGGAAGCTATTGTAATCGGTGAGAACTTTACATTTGGTGCAAAGGGGCTTGGTAATCCAGAATATATGAAACAAGTGGTAGCGGATAAGAATATACGAGTTCTTGTACAGCCTTTATTACCTTGTGATGGTAGTAGTACACCTATTTCTAGTACAGAAATTAGAAAAGCTATTCATGAAGGGCATTTGGAGGATGCAAATCATTGGCTAGGTAGGCCATTCCAGTTTAAAGGAACTGTGATTAAAGGTGATCAACGGGGACGCACATTAGGATTTCCTACATTAAATCTATTACTTCCTAATGAAATGGCTACACCTCCAGACGGAGTCTATGCTAATCGTGTATGTATTGATGGTATTTGGTATGATGGGGTAGGCAATATTGGAGATAATCCAACCTTTAGAAATCAGTACCATAGATGTGAAGTACACGTTTTTAACTTTGACCAAGATATATATGGAAAAGAAGTAATTGTACAGTTCATTTCTTATATTAGAGGGGAAGTTAAATTTAATAATTTACAAGATCTTATCGATCAAATGAAGGTAGATGAAGAACAGGCTCTAGCTATTTTGGCTAATGCATAAAAGGGGGTTCTCATGGATATTAAAGAAGCTCGAAAACAGATAGATAGTATTGATTCTGTATTAGTTACGGAGTTTGAGAAGCGACTCACACTGATTAAAGAAATTGGTAAATATAAGGATGAACATCACTTACCACTTATTGATGAAGAACGGGATGAAAGTATCATTGCTTTACATACTCAAAATTGTAAAGATAAAGTTTTAGCACCTTATGTTGAAAATTATATAAAAACCGTCGTTTCTATGAGTAATGAGTTCTTAAAGGAGCATATGCATAAGCATATTTTTCTCATTGGTATGCCTGGCGCAGGTAAAACTACTGTTGGTAAGGTTCTAGCAAAAGAGTTAGGCCGCGACTTTTTCGATCTAGACCAAACGATTCAAGACAAGGTAGGTAAATCCGTTCAAAATATTTATATTTACGATGGTAAAGATGCTTTCAGTGAATATGAATATAGTACAATCAAAGAATTAATTCACAATAAACCATCTGTCATTGCTACAGGTGGCGGCACTGTTACCTATGATAAAACTGTTAAATTGATGCGCAATAATGGTCTTGTTGTATTTGTTAACCGCGATGTAAATCATATTTTAGATGATTTGGATCTAGAGATTCGTCCGCTTGTAAAAGAAAGTATCGAATATATTTTTAATGTATATGAAGAACGTTATCCTTTATATGAAGAAGTAGCACATATTAAAATTGGTAACGAAGGCAGTATTACCGATGCAGTGCAAGAAATTATTGAAGCTTTGCCGAATACGGAGAAATAATGGACGCCATACGAGGATTTGTATACCGAACTATATATGAGAATACACAACGTACATATTGCGTGTTTATCCTAAAAGATTATAATGAGGAATACATTACTTGTACTGGCAAATTTGAGTCTCCTAAAGAAGGGGAAGACATCGAAGTACGGGGCCGCTATGTAGAACATGAAAAGTACGGCCGCCAATTTGATGCGAGCAGTGTTGAAAAGTTAAAACCTGATAATATGGGTGCTGCCAAGACTTATTTGTTGAATCTAGGAATAAAAGGTTTTGGTGAAAAATCCGTAGAGAAGGTACTAGAATATTTCGGTATTCGTATTTTAGAAATTTTACGGGAAGAACGTCCAGAAGAGATTAAAGATGTTCCAGGTCTCCGAAAGAGTGTTAAGGATGAGCTATTCAATACCTTACTTGGCGAAGGTATTTTATCTGATTTAAATCATTTTTTTGAAAGTCATCACATTTCATCGAAATGGAGTCGTATTGTATATACCTATTATGGTGTGCAGTCTGTCGCAGTTATAGAGGATAATCCTTATACATTATTACGTGTAGCACCGGATATGCTTTTTGGTACGGCCGATACACTAGCAGAGCATCTTGGTATTAATGGTAGTGATACACGCCGTTTAGAGGCTGGTTTAGAATGGATTCTACGTAGTCTAGATAATCAAGGTCATACATGTTTACCAGTAGACCAACTTATCGGTCGACTTGACGATTTATTACAAACTGATGTAGATGATATTGCGAACTTTATTGAAAGCCTGCTGGAACAAGGTGCACTGTATAGTACGTATTATGAAGATATCTTATATATCTATCCGCCAGAGATGTATGTTTCTGAAGTGGAAGGTGTCCACTATACTCGTGAGTTTCTATTAGAAGCTGATCCAATAGCATTAGATATTTCTAGTTTTATTGAAAAGTTTGAACGAGACAACTACATTATCTTTGGTGATGCTCAAAAAGAAGCTATACAGCTCTCATTTTTTGAAAAGTTTTCTCTTATAACTGGTGGTCCTGGTACAGGTAAAACAACTATCATCAAGGCACTAGTAAAAGGTTTCCAACTCGGTGGATTGGGGCGCATTATACTTTGTGCTCCTACGGGACGTGCTGCAAAGCGTCTGACCGAGGCCACTGAGTTTGAAGCTACTACAATTCATCGTCTATTGGTACCTGTTCAAGGTAGTGACTCCTATGACTTTACAAAGAATGAAGATGATCCTCTAGATATAGATGTCATTATCATCGATGAAGCATCTATGCTTAATGTGCGTTTATTCTATTCTTTGATGGCTGCTATTCCAAAGGAAGCCCATGTCATTATTGTGGGTGACGTAGATCAATTACCACCTATAGGTGCTGGGTTCGTATTAAAAGATTTATTAGATAGTGATTGTGTGCCCTATACACGACTTAATCAGATTTATCGTCAAAGCTCTGGTAATACTATCGTTGAAAGTGCTTACGCAATTAACCGTGGTGAAATGCCTAACCTGGAAGGTGTGAGCGAAGAGTTTTCTTTTATTCCTGTTAAATCTTATGACATGATGATGAAAGCCATCATTGATGTATATAAACGTGAACAAGAGACGATAGAGGATGAATTAGATATTCAAATTATTTCTCCTATGCGCCGTGGTGAAGCAGGTAGTACATTGATATCACAATATGTACAACAAGCCGTAAACCCTCCAGATAGCTATAAGGGAGAAGTTCGTGTCAATGGCATTACGTATCGCGTTGGGGATAAGGTTATTCAAATTCTCAATGATTATGAGTTAGAAGTGTTTAATGGCGAAATTGGCGTTATCTATGCTATTACGCGGACCGATATTTGTATCCGATTTATCCATAAAGAGGTTCGTCTACCTATCGATGAAGCACATATGATTATGCCTGCTTATGCTATTACGGTCCATAAGAGTCAAGGTAGTGAGTATGGTGTAGTTATTATTCCATTTGTTCCACGTTATGGTGGTATGTTACAACGTAATTTGTTGTATACTGCTGTTACACGGGCAAAGCGTAAAGTAATCATCGTTGGTACTACGAGCGCAGTTGAACGTGCTGTGCGTACTGTTAATGCCGATGAACGTTACACATTGTTTAAAGAACGACTACAAGGGAGATGTGATTCGTAATGAGTCTTTGGGATTTCCTATTTCCACCTGTATGCCCTCACTGTGGTGCACCTGTGGCAACACAAGGGGATTGGTGTAAAGCTTGTTTTACAGATTTATTACATATTCGTCATGTACCACATAAATTTTTACACTATGTAGATGATGTATGTGTGTTGGCCGAATATCGTGGTGGTCTAAAGTCTATGATTTACGATGTAAAATTTAATGAAAAAAAGGAGCAGTCCAAAGGGGCCGCTCCTTTTTTAGTATCGTACAACTTTTACATGAAATATAATGAGTCTAATATTGTGAATAGTAATTGTAAAATTATGTATGATTATATTGTTCCTGTACCATCTAGCGAAAAGAAAAAAGCTAAGAGAGGATATAATCAAGTAGATTTATTCTTTCTTGAATGGGCTCATTCTTTATGGGAGATAGATAGAAAAAACTTTAAATGGTTAGATTGTATATACAAGTTTGATACTTCTCGAGATATGTGGGGATTAACAAATAAAGAAAGACATCAAAATATTGATGATGCCTTTGTTATATGTGCTGATTATAAGGATATTGATTTTACCAATAAGAATATATTAATTGTTGATGATATATATACTACAGGTGCCACAATTGAAGCTGTAGCAAAAGTCTTACAAAAGCATAAAGCGCTACGCATTGATGCCCTTACGCTGGCTAGTGGTAGTTTCTAATCTTTATTACTAAATGTAGGAATATAATATTTGATTTCATATTAGCCAAGCACATCAATAAATGCTTTAACTACATCAGGATCAAAGAGTGAGCCAGATGCACTAAAGAGTTCTTCTTTTGCTTTAGCTTTTGTTTTCGCCCAAAATTCAGTAGAAGGATTAACTGTTGTATCATAGTAATCTGCTACAGCAATAATTCGAGCTCCTAACGGAATATTGGCACCACGTAAATGTTTGGGATAACCAGAGCCATCCCATTTTTCATGATGGTAACGAATATAAGGCAAAATTTGTTGGCAGCAAGGATAGTTTTCAATCATATTGGCTCCACTTGCAGCATGTTGTTTATACTTAGACATTTCTTGCTTATTAAGATATGGAGATTTTTGGATTAATGCATTAGGTACCATTAATAGACCCACGTCATGAAGTAGAGCTGCGTGACGAATCTGTTCAATTTCATTTAATGGCAAACCCATTTTAGCTGCGATGCTAACAGCATAGTTTGAAACCTGGATAGAATGTGTATAGAGATGATAGCTTTTCATTTGTATCATCTGTAAAAGTTGTGCGCTTATGGCTTCTAAACTATCTTTCTCCAGTTCATACAAACCTGATGGTTGCATCAATGATAACATAAACATAATAAACCCCTCTAACTAACAAACTGAACATATGGTACAACCCCTCGTACTTATGTTCATATCGTACAACTTTAGGCCGTTCTAATTTAACAGTATACAAATTATACACCATAAATAATTTTTTGTGTATGATACGTATGTTCTTACAAATATGTTGTATTCATATTTGGCATACAAAAACTAATTGACAATTTAAGAATCCACTAGATATGGTACTTAAAAAATGTGATTTTAGAAATATTAAAATATTATGAAGAATATTTTAGGTTTTCTATTCCAATTTTCTATACATCAACAAATAGGGGTTGCAAAATTTATTCTCATTGTTCTAAGAATTATGCGATAGTATGTTTGGTAAAAAAATTATGTTTGGCTACTTAACTATATAATCAAAATTTTTTAAAATAATAGTAAAACTAGACATGAATACTGTTATTCTTTATAATACGTCTATACGGGTCTGTGGTTGAAAGTCGAGGCTAGTCGCAGGCAAAACGATCCACATAAGCAGCCCAAAGGGTTGTGAGCATGGTGCGGCTTAGGTGTAAGTCCTGCCGATAAAATCGAGAGAGGTAGTAGTGGGGAGTCTTGGACTTATGAGCGAACCTTCCAGCAGGCGAGTGTGGGGGCAAAGACCAGGTCAGCCGTATAGGGGCACATGAGGCTTTTCTCATGTGCTTTTTTTATACAGTTGTATATTATAAAATCTATAGAAAACCACTAACTATGGGAAAGTTTTTATACATGAACGTAATATTTATACAAACAATGTATAAAATTAAAATATAAATATAGAGATTTTGCGATTGCATCTAAAATTATATACAAAATTATTGACATAATTATACTTAATCTATATACTATTATAAAGTAGTAGTAAGTTAAAATAATGAGGTTGATAATATGTTAAATAGCAAAGTAAAAAAAATAATTCTTGGCGGTTGTATGTTAGTGATGGCGGCTTCTTTAGTTGGTGGATGTGGTTCTTCTAATCAACCTACATCTAATAAACTTGTCGTTGGCACTAATGCTACATTTGTTCCATTTGAGTTTAAAGATGAAAAAACTCAAGATTATACAGGTTTTGATATTGAATTGATTCGTGCGATCGGTAAGCGTATTAATAAAGATGTAGAGCTAAAAAATGTAGCTTTTGATGCTTTGATTCCAGCTTTGAACACACATGATATTGATGTTGCTGCATCTGGTATGACCATTACAAAAGCGAGAAGTGAAAAAGTATTATTTTCTTCTCCTTATTATGAAAATGCCTTAGCAGTAGTATATAAAGATGGAACGGCTGTGAATTCTCTTGATGACTTAAAGGGTAAAAAAATTGCAGCCCAATTAGGTACTACTGGTGCAGATTTAGCTCATAAAATTGAAGGTACTACTGTAAAAGAATTTGACCATAGTAATGAAGCTTTGTTAGAATTACAAAATAGTGGAGTAGATGCAACTGTAATCGATTTACCTGTAGCTCAATATTACAGTACTAAGCATCCTGATCAACATATTAAATTTATGGCATATCCAAATACTAAAGAATATTTGGGCTTAGCAATTAATAAGGATAACAAAGCATTGCAAGAAGAAATTAATAAAGCAATTGCTGATATGAAGGCTGATGGTGAATTTAATACATTATATAAAAAATGGTTTAATGTAGATACACCTGCTGATATGCCAGTAGTTTTAGAATTTAAATAATAGGAGAGATTATGAGTTTTAATTGGGGGTTAATTGCGGATAATTTACCGCTCTTGCTACAAGGTGCTCTAGTGACTGTAGAAATTACAGCCATGTCTGTAGGTTGTGGCTTTTTTATCGGTCTTTTAGTATCTTTAGCAAATTTATCTAAATTTAGATTAGTTAGATTGCTTGCAAAATGTTATGTAGATATCATTCGTGGTACACCATTACTGGTGCAAATTTTCCTAATCTATTTTGCCTTGCCTATGATTACAGGTCAACGGATTGATCCATATATTGCGGCTGTTACCGCATGTAGTATTAACTCTGGTGCTTATGTATCTGAAATTTTCCGTGCTGGTATTCAATCTATTGATAAAGGTCAAATGGAGGCTGGTCGTTCTCTTGGTTTAACTTGGGGACAAACCATGCGTTACATCATTATGCCTCAAGCTTTTAAAGCAATTATTCCTCCGTTAGGGAACGAATTTATTGCCATGTTGAAAGATTCCTCTTTAGTTTCTGTTATCGGTTTCGAGGAGTTGACACGTCGTGGTCAATTAATCATTGCTAAAACCTATGCATCCTTTGAAATCTGGGGTACGGTTGCTGTGATTTACCTTATTATGACAGTGACTATCTCACAATTAGTTGGATATCTTGAAAGGAAATATAGCATTAAATGATTAAATTAGAAAATGTACATAAATCTTTTGGTAAAAATGAAGTACTAAAAGGTATTAATTTACATATTAAACAAGGTCAAGTAGTTGTAATCATCGGCCCTTCTGGTTCTGGTAAAAGTACGGTACTGCGCACTATGAACTATTTAGAGGAACCTACATCTGGTAAGGTTATCGTAGATGGCATGGATCTTTCTGATAAGAAAAAGTTAAATGACGTTCGTGCTGAAGTAGGAATGGTATTCCAAAACTTTAATTTGTTCCCACATATGACAGTTATGGAAAACCTTACCTTAGCACAAACTAAGGTTCGTAAAACATCTATGGAAGAGGCTAAGAAGATAGGTCAAGCTTTACTTGATCGAGTAGGCTTGGCGGATAAAGCCAATGCATACCCTGATTCTTTGTCAGGCGGTCAAAAGCAGCGTGTTGCTATTGCTCGTGCTTTAGCTATGAAACCAAAAGTAATGCTTTTTGATGAACCTACTTCAGCTCTTGATCCTGAAATGGTTAGTGAAGTGCTAGATGTTATGAAGTCTTTAGCTGAGGAAGGTATGACGATGGTCATCGTTACTCATGAAATGGGCTTTGCGAAAAAGGTAGCGGATAGAGTGTTATTTGTTGATGGTGGCTTGATTTTAGAAGATAATACACCTGAACGCGTATTTGATGCACCTACCAATGAAAGAACAAAATCATTCTTAGATAAAATTTTGTTAGATTAAATAATATAATTATAGGAAGCAAATTCTAGAATTAGAAATTGCTTCCTGTTTTTTTACATTAAATTTAACCTATCTATTTATATTAATTTTTATTATATATGTATAGCTTAATATCTATTAATATATTTGATAACTTTTAGACTGAATTTATTAATTATAAAGAGTTTGTATAAAGATTTACAGGGTAGATTAATCTGAAAAACACGATTATTGCTATAAATATTTGTGATATAACAATAATTTATACAGTCATTTTTTAAAATAATAATTTTTAATTCACATAATTTTATGATTATAAAAATATACAATTAATTTATAGGGTGTATATAATTATTTATAACATGTATAGATATAGGGATTGTTGAGATTTACAGCAAATGATATTCTTATTTCTAGTGTTTGTATATTCATTAAAAATGTAAATATTGTTGTTTGATATTTTATACATGCTGTGTTATGATACACATATAGAGCAAGACAGCAAGACAATATATATATTTTTAGGAGGATGTTACCATGTTAGGTAAAGTAAAATGGTTCAGCGCAGAAAAAGGTTATGGTTTTATTGAACGTGAAGACGGTAGCGATGTATTTGTACACTACTCTGCAATCCAAGACGAAGGTTTCAAATCTTTGACTGAAGGTCAAAATGTAGAATTTGAGATTGTTGATGGAAACCGTGGACCTCAAGCCGCTAACGTTGTTAAAGCGTAACTACATACCAAAAAAATTATAAAAACAATATATAATTGGACCCTGATAGTATATACTATCAGGGTTTTTGATTTTCTATATACATTTTATACATAATTCTACAAAAAATATAAGATTTTTAGATAAAAAAGAAGGAGTTTTACAGTTGGATGTAGAAATACTAAATATAACACGAGAGATAAGGTTATATAATACCACACACTCGCATCTCGTGGATGATTTTTAGAAAGGGTGTTGACTTATGAAAGTAGCAATTAGAGGAAAAAACATTGAAGTAACAGATGCCTTAAGAGCATATATCGAAAAAAGATTGAGTAAATTGACTCGTTACTTCGATGATGAGTTAAATGCACAAGCGGTTTTATCCGTTGTAAAAGATAAATCTACAATTGAACTTACATGCTTTGTTGATAAAATCGTTCTTCGTGGTGTGGAAACCAACGATGATATGTATGCAGCTATTGATTTAGTAGTAGATAAAATTGTTCGCCAAATCCATAAATATAAAACTCGTTTGGCTAAACGTTTCAAAAAACAAGAAGCTTTCCATCCTGAAGCTTTGGCAACTCCTGTGGAAGAAGAAACTATTGAAGTTGTAAAACGCAAACACTTTGTTGTGCGTCCTATGGATGTTGAGGAAGCGATTTTACAAATGAATCTTATTGGTCATGATTTCTTTATGTTCTTCAATGCTGAAACTGAATCGATGAACGTTGTATATCGTAGACATGATGGTTTCTATGGTTTGATCGAGCCAGAACTTCAATAATATATAATGTCGGCTGAACTTAATCCTAACTCCTTTCTACTTTAAATCAGCCGATTATTATATTAAGGTGGATGACTTAAAATAGTCATCCACCTTTTTTGCCAAAATAATATTATAAATAATCTTGAAATGCCTTGAATTCTTTGACTATTCAAGGCTTTTTCGTTATAATAAGTTAGATAAAATAATGTAAGATGTCCCGTAGAGGAGTGATTTGTTTGTTAAGCTTTTTACAAAGGCTATTAGGCAATAATAACGCAAAAGAAATTAAAAAAATGCGTGCTATTGCAGATCATATTAATGAAATTGAACCTAATTATATTAAATTAAGTGATGCTAACTTAGTGGCAAAAACTGATGAGTTTAAACGTCGTTTGCAAAAAGGGGAAACGTTAGACGACCTATTGCCAGAAGCATTCGCTGTAGTTCGTGAAGCATCTAAACGCGTTTTAGGCATGCGTCATTTCGATGTACAGTTAATGGGGGGCATTTGCCTTCATAATGGTAATATCGCGGAGATGCGTACTGGTGAAGGTAAAACATTAGTAGCTACATTGCCCGTATATTTGAATGCATTGACCGGTAAGGGTGTACACGTTGTAACAGTAAATGATTATTTGGCGACTCGTGATAGCGAGCAAATGGGACGTTTATATAATTTCTTAGGACTTTCCACGGGTCTTATTGTGGCTAATCTTGACTTTAATCAACGTAAAGAAGCCTATGCGTGTGATATTACATATGGTACAAATAATGAGTTTGGTTTTGACTATTTACGCGATAACATGGTAACCGATGTTGTTCAAATGGTACAACGACCATTGAATTATGCCATTGTGGATGAAGTAGACTCCATTCTTATTGATGAAGCAAGAACACCATTAATTATCTCAGGCCCTGGTCAACGTTCCACTGATAATTATTATAAATTGGCTAAAATTGTTCCTCACCTTATAAAAGATGAAGACTATGTTATCGATGAAAAACAAAAAACTATTGCCCCTACAGATTCTGGCATCGCAAAGGTTGAAAAAATGCTTGGTGTTGAAAACCTATATGATGCAGAAAATATCGAGTTGAATCATTTGCTTGGTGCTTCTTTGCGTGCCTATGCTATGATGCATCGTGATACAGACTATGTGGTTAAAGATGGTGAAGTTGTTATCGTCGATGAATTTACGGGCCGTTTGATGTTTGGACGCCGTTACTCTGATGGTTTGCATCAGGCTATTGAGGCTAAAGAAGGTTTGAAAGTTGAACGCGAAAGCCAAACCTTAGCATCTGTTACATTCCAGAACTATTTCCGTATGTATGATAAATTATCAGGCATGACAGGTACTGCTAAAACAGAGGAAAAAGAATTTATCGATATTTATGGATTAGAGGTTATACCAATTCCACCAAATAAGCCTTTAATCCGGATGGATTTGCCTGATCAAATTTTTAAAACTAAAGCTGCTAAATATCGTGCTGTAGTACGAAATGCAGTAGAACGGCACCAAATAGGGCAACCTATTCTGATTGGTACTACATCTATTACACAGTCTGAAGAACTTTCAGACATGTTGTTGCGTGAAGGTGTACCTCATAAAGTATTGAATGCTAAACATCATGAACAAGAAGCAGAAATCGTTGCAGCTGCTGGCCAAATGGGAATGGTAACAATCGCTACTAATATGGCTGGTCGTGGTACAGATATTACTCTTGGAGAAGGTGTGCCAGAACTAGGTGGTTTAGCAATTCTGGGGACAGAACGCCATGAAAGCCGACGTATCGATAATCAATTACGCGGACGTGCTGGTCGTCAAGGGGATCCTGGTTCTTCTCAATTCTTCTTATCATTAGAAGATGACTTAATGCGTATCTTTGGTGCTGATAATATTACAGGTATCATGGATAAACTTGGTATGGAAGAGGATGAACCTATCGAGCATTCTTTGATTACTAAATCTATTGAACGTGCTCAAAAGAAAGTAGAGGATCATAACTATAATATTCGTAAATATGTACTCGAGTATGATGATGTTATGAATCAACAACGTGAAGTATTATACGAACAACGACGTCGTATTTTACGTAACGAATCCTTGCGTGAAACAATTAATGAAATGATTGACAAGCTTGTTACCGAATCTGTAGATGCTTATGCTGATGAAAAGCTCTATCCAGAAGAATGGGATTATGAAGGTCTCTATAAACATTTAAGTCAATATTTCTTAACAGAGGAGATTATGTCTTCTCAAGATATGGAAGAATATAGTCGTCAAGACTTATTAGAACGCTTATTAGAAATTGCTCATGAAGAGTATCAAGATCGCGTTGATATGCTTGGAGAGGCTATGTTTAGTCAACTTGAAAAGGCGATTATGTTGCGCGTTGTTGATAATAAATGGATGGAACATTTGGATAATATGGATATGCTACGAGAAGGTATTGGCCTCCGTGCATATGGTCAAAAGAATCCGTTGGTAGAATATAAGTTTGAAGCTTTCGATATGTTCCAAAACATGATTGCAGCTATTCAAGATGAGACAATCATGGCATTATATAAAATTCGTGCACAATTGATTCAAGAAATCGAAGAACCAGTTGATCACTTAGAAGGTGCACAATCCCATCATGAAGATGTGTTGGAGCCACAAAACATAGATTAAGATTTGTGAATGGCACGTTGCTCAAAGGGATTTCCACTGGGCAACGGCCATTTTTCTATTTTGTTAAGGTAATAGTTTATTGATGTAATAGGCTAATTAACTAAAGGTGGTGAACATAAATTGTTAGAAGATTTAAAACCGATTATTTCTAATCTAGAAGAACGTATTTATGGGATGAGGGATTCACTTTAACATCGCTCAGAAGGAAGACCGAATATTTACACTTGATGTACAGATGAGTGATCCTACATTTTGGGATAATCCAGATAAAGCTCGTGAGATTTCTCAAGAGGCCACACAACTAAAAAATGCTGTAGAAAGCTATAAGCAACTTGTTAGTGATATTGAAGATGCTAATGTGATGCTTGAAATGGCTATAGATGAAGATGACCTCTCCATGGAGAGTGAAATCAAGGAATATGTTAAGCAAATAGAAGAAACCTTGGAGAAGCAAGAAGTACTTTTATTGTTAAGTGGTGAATATGATGCAAATAATGCTATTTTAACATTTCATGCTGGTGCTGGTGGGACGGAGGCACAAGATTGGTGTTCTATGTTAATTCGCATGTACTTGCGCTGGGCTGAAAAATCTGGCTTCTCCATCGAGTTAATGGATGAACAACCTGGTGATGAAGCAGGGATAAAATCTGCTACATTCCTTGTTAAAGGTGAAAATGCCTTTGGTTACTTGAAGTCTGAGAAAGGTGTGCATCGTCTCGTTCGTATTTCACCATTTGATGCCGCGGCTCGACGTCATACATCATTTGCTGCTGTCGATGTAATGCCTGAAATCGATGATACTGTAGAAATTAATATCGATATGAAAGACGTTCAAGTTGATACATATCGTGCTAGTGGCGCTGGTGGTCAGCATATTAATAAAACCGATTCTGCTGTTCGTATGACACATAAGCCAACAGGTATTGTAGTACAATGCCAAACACAACGTTCTCAAATGCAGAATAGAGAACAAGCTTTACGTTTGTTACGGGCGAAACTATTTGAGTTAGAGCTCGAAAAGCAAGCTGAACTTAAAGAACAGATTGGAGGTACCTACCAAGCAATTGAGTGGGGGAGTCAAATTCGTTCCTATGTATTCCATCCATATAATCTTGTTAAGGATCATCGTACTAGTGTAGAAACTGGTAATGTTCAAGCTGTTATGGATGGCAACTTAGACCCATTTGTTGAAGGTTTCTTAAAAAAAGAGGCTAACTTAACAATTTAGGAGATACTATGAAAAAATTTTTACTATTCCTATTAGTGCTAATTATTGCTCTTGTAGTGGCATCCCAATTTTTATTACCATCTTTTATTGGCTCTCGTATTGAAAGTCAATTAAATGAAACATTGAAACCAACGGCTCAAACAGTAAATGTTGAGGCTCAACCTGCTTTCAAAATTTTATATGGTGAGGTGGATCGTGTTTATGGCACTTTGGAGAATATTAAACTGGGTAAATTGAATTTTGCTAGCTTCCGATTTGATGCTAAACAAATTCTTGTTAATCCAATTTCTTTATTAGCTAGTCAACAAATTGATATCGTTAGTGTTGGGACTGCTAGTATTGATGGGACTATTAATAAAGCTGATTTAGCGACTTTCTTAAGTAATGAAGCAGGTAGTGATATTCAAGACGTACAAGTTGACATTAGTAAAGATAATATCAGCCTAACCGGTAAAATGAATGTAGGCATGGTGTTTAAAGGGGATGTTAAGTTAGATGGGAATTTAGAGTTAAAGGGCAATACATTATTGTTTTCACCTAAAAAATTCACCATAAATGGTGCTACAATTCCTGGTATGACATCTAATGTGTTAGAAAGTACTCAAATTTATGACTTCAACAATTTTCCAATTCCTGTAAAAGCGGAAAGTTTAACTGTTGATAATGGTGAAATTCTCATTAAAGTTAAACCTGTACTCAACTAGAAAGGATTTGTCGTGAATCATCGGAACGCACAAAAAAGTAAGTACTCATGGATTCTTATACTTTGTATTATTATAGGTCTTTTATCTTCCTTATACTTAGTATTTGAACGCCATCAGATTGAGAAATCTCAAAATCATATTGAAAATATTGTAGACTATGATGCAGTTTTACGAGCCAGCGCCTTTGAAAAGCGTAGTCAACAAGAAGCTTTTGATGCATTACGTAATGCTGGTGTGACTGCTTTTGCTATTTATGATCGCACGTTAGAAAAAGCAAAAGATGCGGGCCAAGTTAAAGTATTAAGCTCTGAAGAGATGGACTCTGTTCGTGTTAATGGCGCTGCGATTAAACCTGGGGCGACTTATGTGGCATTAATTTCAGGTAAAGAAGGTTATTATAAAGAAATTCGAGAGGATTTATACCACCGTATTGGCAAGGACAAGGTGAAAGAGCTTAATACAAGTATTGGTCCTGTTCTTGAATTGTATGGTGCAACAGCAGATAGCTATGCAAAGATGAATCTTGGTATTTCAAAGTTGCAAGCACAAGAGGTTGCAGATCGTGGTTTCAATGTTATCGTTCGTCCAACAAACTATAGAAACGTAACATCTGAAGATATTCAATATGTATTTAAACGACTTGAAGGCATTCCTCATGTAACAGGGATGATTTTTGCTGGTAAAGAAGCTCTAGGTGCACCTAATTTAACGGATGAAACATTAGCATTACTAAATAAAAACCATATTCCACTAGTTGGTATCGAAGCTGTAAATCAGTTGCAGTATGAGCCACAACAAGGTTTCTTGGAAATGGCGGCCAAAAATAATTATAGTGTAGGTCGTGTGTATACTATCGCTAAAGAGGAGTTAAAGAAAATTACCCCTGAAGAAGCGGCACAACGCTTTTACATTAGTGATATAGAGCGAAATATTCGTTTTAACTTGTTTCCGATGTATGAAACAGGTATAAATAATGAAACTGTATTACAGACTACAATCAACTATATTAACATAGCTACAGAGAAATTGGCTGTAAAAGGTTATGAATTTGGTCCAGCGGATATTTATCCTGCTTATACACCAAATCCATTATTAGTAGTTATTACAATGATCGGGGCTATAGCACTTTTTGTATATGTTCTACAAATGATGTTACCAATGTCTAAGCATACGCAACTTGTGGCCTTTTTTGGCATTTCTTTGGCATCCATTGTTGTATTTATTCTTACAAGTGGTACCTTAATTACTCAAATATGGGCTCTATCTAGTGCTATTATGGCTCCTGTAGGTGCTATGATACGCTTGATGGAAGAGTGGCGCCGTTATGATGGTGCACGTCCATTAGGTGCCATTAAGTCTACTATTCTTGCCTTATTATATCTTGTAATTGCTGCATTATTTGCTGCTATTGGCGGAATGTATATCGCATCTTTATTGGGCAATACGAAATTCTTTATGGAGTTTGCTCTCTTTAGAGGTGTTAAGTTGACCTTTGTTCTGCCAATTATTCTAGTTATTATTGCGTACCTTCAACGATTCCCATTGTGGAACGGCCGCATGATTAATTCCAAAGAAGAAGCGAAAACATTTGTAGTGGAATTCTTAACTATGGATGTTAAATTATATGTATTCTTTATAATAGCAGCACTTGGTGGTGCAGTATGGGTATTTGTTGGCCGTAGTGGACACACTGCAGGTGTTCCTGTACCAGGCTTTGAACTTATGCTACGTCGTTTTCTTGAAAATACAATGTATGCGAGACCGCGTGAAAAAGAGTTCATTATTGGTCATCCTGCTTTAATGCTAGCTACCTTTGCGTTCATGCGTAAGTGGCCTACAGTAATTCATTTCTTGTTAACTCTAGCTGGTGTTATTGGCATTGCTTCGATGGTTGAAACCTTCTGTCATCTTAGAACGCCAGTGTTCATGTCCATCATGCGTGGTTATGATGGTTTGTTAATTGGCGCCCTTTTTGGAGTGCTTCTTATCATCGCAGTACGGTTTATGATGTACGTAACACAATGGTTCCAAGCTAGGGAGGTTGACCATGAGTAATATTGTTATCTCTGGTTATTATGGCTTTGGTAATGCTGGTGATGAGGCCATGCTTTGTGCTATTATCGATGCTATTCGTAAAGAAGAGGCTGATGCACATATTACTGTAATTTCTGGTAATCCTAAAGAGACTAGTAAAAAGCATAATATTAATACTGTAGGTACATTTTCTGCATTGGGTATCTTAAAAGCAATTGCTCATTCGGATCTTGTTATTAGTGGTGGTGGTAGTTTATTACAAGATGCTACTAGTATTCGCAATACTTACTATTACTTAAGTATTATGGCGTTAGCAAAGTTGCTTGGGAAAAAAGTAATGCTATACTCCCAAGGTATTGGTCCTTTAAATCGTTCATCAACACGTCGTGCCGTTGGATTTGTATTGCGTTTTGTAGATACTATTACAGTTAGAGATTCTATTTCAAAAGATGAACTAGTTTCTTTGGGAATTGAAGATGTAGAAGTTACTGCAGATGCGGTATTGGCCATGCAACCAGCAGATCTTTCAATTGGCTCTCATATTCTGAAAGGGTATATATCTAAAATATCTGAAGCAGATGAACAACGTAAACGAATTGGTGTGGCGGTTCGTAGTTGGAAAGAGGATACAGAGTATAGAGAATCCTTAGCTAATGTATTGAGCAGATTACAAGAACAAGATAATGTGGAAATTATCTTTATTCCTATGTCACATCCTGAGGATACAAAAGAGGCTAAGATCATTGCCAGCTATATGCCGAATGGCGCTATTGTGCTAGAAGGTCCGTTCTCTACAGAGCAACAAGTGTCATTATCTGGAAATGTGGACCTCATGATTGGTATACGTCTTCACGCTTTAGTTTTTAGTTCTTTAATGGGAAAACCAGTTATTGGTATTTCCTATGATCCTAAAATTACAAGCTTTTTACATATGATTGGTCAAGAGCCTATTGGCACAATGACTCATTTGCGTGAAGAAGCCTTATATCAATGGTGTCATAAATTGTTGAATTCTCGTGAGGAGTATCAAGCATCTTATGATCGCATTGAATCATTGCGTGTAGATTCCCAACGCAATGCAGAAATTGCTATTTCATTACTTAAAGATTATTAATATATTGGATTTTATCCAGAAAGTGAGGTCTCTATGGCTACATTAACACAAGATGTTAAACAATTAGTTCAAGAGAAGGCAAAAGCTATTCGCGTTGGTATTGTACAGTCTGTAACGGCAGCGAAATCCGGTCACCCAGGTGGTTCATTATCCATCGCCGATGTGATGGCCTTGTTGTACTATGTTGAGATGAATGTAGATCCAGCAAATCCAAAAGCTCCTAATAGAGATCGTTTTGTCCTTTCTAAAGGTCATGCAGCGCCTGCACTATACGCTACATTGGCTGAAAAAGGTTATTTCCCTAAAGAAGAACTCATGAACTTACGTAAAATTAATCATATGTTACAAGGCCATCCTGATATGAAACACACACCAGGTGTAGATATGTCTACAGGTTCTTTAGGACAAGGCATTTCTGCGGCTTGTGGTATGGCATTGGCAGGCAAAATTGATAATGCAGATTACCGTGTATACTCTATTCTTGGTGATGGTGAGCTTGAAGAAGGTCAAGTGTGGGAAGCTGCAATGTTTGCTGGCTTTTATAAACTGAATAATTTGACAGCTTTTGTCGATTTTAACGGTCTTCAAATTGATGGTGATATTACTAAAGTTCTTTCTCCATTACCAATTCCAGAAAAGTTCAAGGCTTTCAATTGGAATGTTATTGAAGTTAATGGTCATGACCTTGATGAGCTTCATAATGCTATTGAAACTGCGAAAGCTTTCACAGAAGGCCCAACATGTATTGTCATGCATACTGTAAAGGGTAAAGGCGTTGAAGAGATGGAAGGTCAAGCAGGCTGGCATGGTAAAGCACCAAGTGAAGAGCAAGGTGTAGCCTTTGTTAATGAAATTATGGGGGTGCAATAATGGGTAAAGCAACACGTGAAGCATATGGTAATGCGCTAGCTCGCATTGGTAAAGAGAATACTAATATTATCGTACTAGATGCGGATTTATCCAAATCTACTAAAACAGACACATTTAAAGCTGTGTGCCCGGAACGTTTCTTTAACGTAGGTATTGCAGAGCAAAACTTGATTTCTGTTGGTGCTGGACTTGCAGCGGCAGGTAAGATTCCATTTGTATCATCTTTCTCCATGTTTGCTACAGGACGTGCATTTGAACAAATTCGCAATGCTGTATGCTATCCTAAATTAAACGTGAAAGTATGTGCTACACATGCGGGCATTACTGTTGGTGAGGATGGTGCAACGCACCAAAGTTTAGAGGATATTTCCTGTATGCGTACATTGCCAAATATGACTGTAGTGGTACCTGCTGATGAGCGTGAAACAGAGGCTGTTATCGAATGGGCTGCATCTTATAACGGCCCAGTATACGTTCGTTTGGGGCGTGCTGGTGTAGATGATGTAACAACAGAAGGCTACTCATTTGTGCCAGGTAAATCTACTATTTTGGTAGATGGTTCTGATGTTACAATTATTGCTTGTGGTGCATTAGTTGGACCTGCTGTAGAGGCATCTAAAACTTTATCTGAATCTAATATATCTGCACGTGTTATTAATATGGCATCTATTAAACCTATTGATGCTGAAGCAATTATAAAAGCCGCTGCGGAAACTGGTGCTATCGTTACAGCTGAAGAACATAATATTATTGGTGGCCTCGGTTCTGCTGTATCTGAAGTAGTAGCATCTAATAAGCCTGTACCTATGGAATTCGTTGGTGTCCAAGATACATTTGGGGAGAGTGGAACACCAAAAGAACTAATGGCAAAGTATGGCTTAACTGCCAATGATATTGTAGAAGCCGTAAAACGTGTAATCGCTCGTAAATAATCAAAGGGGATCCCATGATTGAATTTAAGAATGTTAGTAAAGTCTATGATAATGGTTCTGTTGCATTAGACGATGTGTGTTTAACCATTAACGATGGTGAATTTGTTCTCGTTTGTGGTCACAGTGGTGCAGGGAAATCAACATTATTTAAGTTATTAACGCATGAGGTAGTGCCAGATGCTGGTACTGTCATTGTTGATGACTTTGATGTTACGCGTATGAAGCGCAGTAAAATTCCTAAATTGCGGAGAAAGCTTGGCGTTGTATTCCAAGACTTCCGATTATTGCCTAATAAAACGGTAGCAGAGAATATTGCTTTTGCTCTTGAAGTTATTGAAGAAAAACCAAAAATCATTAAAGAAAAGGTGAGTCATGTATTAGACCTTGTTGGTTTATCTGAGAAGGCTAATGACTTACCAGAGGATCTTTCTGGTGGGGAACAACAACGTGTTGCTATTGCGCGTGCAATTGTTAATCGCCCAACAGTATTAATTGCTGATGAACCTACTGGTAACCTTGATCCTGATACTAGTAAGGATATTGTTGAATTGTTTAAGCATATTAACAATTTCGGCACTACCGTTATTATGGTTACCCATAATATGGATCTTGTTTCATACTTGAATAAACGCGTTATTCGTTTAAAAGACGGCCGTGTTCAAAGTGATAATATGAGAGGTGCAGAAATTAATGAAGCCTAGAACGATAAAATACTATTTTAAAGAAGCACTGAAGTCTATGAAACGTAATGGACTTATGACATTAGCGTCCATTTCTACAGTGGCTTTATCCTTATTTATGCTCGGTGTATTCCTTTGTGGTGTCATTAATTTGAATAACATGGCATCCAGTCTAGAAAATCAAGTACAGTTAAGTATTTACTTAAAGGATGGTTTAACAACTGATCAAATTATGGCAGTAGGAAAGCAAATTAAGGCTATACCTAACTTAAAGCATTTAGAATTTGTTAATAAAGAGCAAGCTATGAAGGAGTTTAAAGAACGCCTTGGTGATCAGCAACAATTGGTGAATGCTTTAGGTGATGTAAATCCGTTGCCTAACTCGTACGTGTTAACCTTTGATAATCCTAGCGATGTAAAAGCAACTGCAAAATTAGCTACGACATTCCAAGGCGTAGAAAGTACACATTATGGTCAAGATATTGTAGAAGAGCTTTTCCGCATTACGCAAGTAATTCGTATTGGTGGGATTGTATTGATTGCTTTCCTAGCAGCTGCAACACTATTCATCATTTCAAATACAATTCGGTTGACTGTATTCGCACGTCGTAAAGAAATTGCAATCATGAAATATGTAGGTGCTACTAATGGATTTATTCGTTGGCCATTTTTGATTGAAGGCATGTTGTTAGGCTTAATTGGTGCTATCATTGCCGTTCTTTGCGTTGGTGAATTTTATCACTTCATCACAATGGAAGTTTCTGAATCATTAGCATTCTTCCCTTTAGTACCAATGTTCCCATTCTTCTATGATGTAGCCCTTTATATCTTAGGTGGCGGCATAGTAGTAGGTGCTATTGGTAGTACTATTTCTTTGAAACAATACATGAAGGTGTAATGTTTATGAATAATAGTATATTTAAATCTCGCTTCGTAGCGGCAATTTTGACTGGTATAGTGGTATTGGGAACACCATTATACATCGTTGCAGAGGACGAAGATTTAACAAATCAACTTGATTCAATTCAACAACAAGTTAATCAACAAAATGCTAAAAAGGCAGATGCTGAAACTGTAATAGTCAGTGTATCCGAACAGTTACGTCAAATCGAAGAACAATTACGTCAGGCTCAGCAACAATTGGATTCTATTCAACAACAACGTATAGCTGTTGAAAATGATATTACAGTGAATGAAAAATTACTTGCTGAAGCACAAAAACGACTAGAAGGGCGAGAAGCCGTATTTTATAAGCGTGTACGTGATATTTATATTAACGGTCGTTTAAGTTACTTAGATGTAGTTATTGGATCTAAAGATTTTACAGACTTTGCTAATCGTTTAGAAATTTTAAAACGAATTATTGATTCTGATATTAAATTAATTGAGGAAATCAAAAAAGAGCGCGCTGAAATAGCGGCTCGAAAGCAAGCACTAGAACAGTCTCGCGCAAAACTAGTTGAGCTTGAAAAAGCAGCTGCGGCAAAACGAGCTGAAATAGAGCAAAAGAAGAAAGAACGTGAGGTAGTTCTTCAAAAGGCTCAAAATGATCGTGCTACAGCAATGCAAGCAGTAGAAGAATTAAATGCATCTTCTGCACAGATTACAGCGTTATTGAAAGCACGTCAAGCAGAGCGTGCCGCTGCTCGTGCTGCAGCAGCGGCTCAACAATCTTCACCAACTTACTCTTGGGTACAAGGGTCTGGTCAACTTGGGTGGCCTGTAAGTGGTGAAATTACCTCTCCATATGGCTATCGTACACATCCGATTTGGGGCACTACAATTTATCATTCTGGCATTGATATTGGTGTTGATGAAGGTACACCTGTTCATGCTGCAGATGGTGGTACTGTTGCTTGGTCGGGTTGGATGGGTGGCTATGGTTATGCCGTAGTTATCGATCATGGTAATGGCATGTCTACTCTTTATGGACATAATTCTGAACTTGCTGTCTCTGAAGGGCAAGATGTAGGTAAGGGTCAAGTTATTGCCTATGCTGGTAGCACAGGTAATAGTACAGGGCCACATGTACATTTTGAAGTTCGTATAAGTGGGGATCCTGTGGATCCTATGGGATATTTATAATATGAAATTTGATACACGTACAGTGTTATGGAGTCTATTGAAATATATAGGCTCTGGCATTGTTATTATGTGGCTTACATTTTGGTATCTTTCCGGTTCATTCTGGGGGCTACCAAGATTATTTATAGCCTATTATACTGCGAGTCAAGTTTTTATGACACCTATGGCTAAAACTACCCTTTATGATGGTATGCTAAAGGGGTTAATTGACTCTTTGGGAGAACCGCATAGTGTTTATTTAAATGCAGAAGAATATAAATCTATGAAAATGCAAACATCTGCAACATATGCTGGTGTTGGTATGGTCCTTGGTACTGATGATAAAGGTCTATATGCAGTTAGCGTAATGGAAGACCAACCAGCTTTTAAAGCTGGAATTAAACCTGGAGACCACATTATTGCTATCGATGGACAATCCACTACTGAAATTCCGGTAGAGGAAGCATCTTCTCGTATTCGTGGCGAAGCTGGTACTACCGTATCTTTAGATATTGAACGTAATGGTGAAAAGTTGCATTTTGATATCACTCGTGAATCCATAGTTTTGCCTACTGTTAAAAGTAAAATGCTTACTAGCACAGTTGGATATATTCGTATTAGTCAGTTTGCAGAAAATACCGCAGAAGATTTTGCCACTCAATATAAAGAGCTTCAATCTCAAGGTATGAAGGCCCTTGTCTTGGACCTACGAGATAATCCAGGCGGTTTATTATCTACTACTGAAAAGATATCTAACTATATTATGCCTCCAGGTACACTCGTAACAGTACAAAATCGATCAGGTAAAAAGGATACTTATAAGTCAGATGGACCTGATGTAGCTATGCCATTGGTTGTTTTAGTTAATAAGGGCTCTGCTAGTGCATCAGAAATCATAGCAGGGGCTGTTCAAGATCGTAAATTAGGCACTATCGTAGGTACTAATACATATGGTAAAGGTACCGTTCAAACTATTTTCCCTAGTTTAGATGATGAAGGAATTAAAGTAACTATTGCTAAGTACCATACGCCAAGTGATCGTGTTATTGATGGAACAGGTATTAAACCTGATGTAGAAATCGATTTACCAAAAGGTGTACATCCATCTAGTACATTAGATGATATTCAAATTAAAAAAGCATTAGAGCTATTACAGCAATAATGCATAGGAGTTAAATTATGTTTATAGATAGAGCGCGCGTCTTTGTTAAAGCTGGTGACGGTGGGGATGGTATGTCCAGCTTCCGTCGAGAAAAATACGTGCCAAATGGCGGCCCTAGTGGTGGTGATGGTGGTAAAGGTGCGGATGTTATTTTTAAAGCTGACAAGAATATTAATACGCTTGTAGACTTTAGATATAAACGTCAGTTTAAGGCACCAGCTGGCGGTAATGGTGAAAGCTCTAATAAGCACGGTCGAGGTTCCGATCCTCTTATCATTCCAGTTCCATTGGGGACAGTAATTAAAGATGAGGAAACAGGAAAAATCTTTTGCGACCTTGTCAACGATGGCGATACCTTTGTTATTGCCAAAGGTGGTCGTGGCGGTCGTGGCAATGCTCGATTCCAAACTAGTGCTAACCGTGCACCAACCTTTGCAGAAAAGGGTGAACCTGGTGAAGAATTCTGGTTACAATTAGAGCTTAAAGTATTAGCTGATGTAGGTTTATTAGGTTATCCATCTGTTGGTAAATCTAGTATTTTGCGAAAAGTATCTAAAGCTCAACCAGAGGTGGCAGCATATCACTTTACTACACTAACACCAGTACTTGGGGTAGTTACAATTTCTGGAGATCGTAGCTTTGTTTTGGCCGATATTCCGGGCCTTATTGAAGGGGCTAGTGAAGGTGTAGGTCTAGGTCACAATTTTCTACGTCATGTTGAACGTACGAATATTTTAATTCATGTTCTAGATGTATCTGGTATGGAAGGCCGAGACCCTAAGGTCGACTTTGATGCGATTAATGAAGAGTTACGTAAATACTCTGAAAAATTGGCTAATAAGAAACAAATTATAGCTCTCAATAAGATCGATATGGTCTTTGATGACACGACGATTCCCGAAACAAAAAAATATTTTGAAGATAAAGGCTATGAAGTATTTCTCATTAACGCCTTAAGTGGTGAAGGTTTGTCAGAGCTTATGGAACGAGCTTACTACTATGTAGAAAACTACGAACCAGAGCCTGAAGCAAATGATGACACAGTTGTATACGAAGCAAAACAAGATGTAGAATTTGTCATTACTCGTGGTGATGATGCTGCTTTCTACATTACTGGTAAACGTATTGAACGATTAGTAGCTATGACAAATCTTGACGATGATCAATCTCTTCGTAGATTCCAACGCATTTGGCGCTTTATGGAGCTTGATGCAAAATTGAAGGAAAAAGGCTGTAAAGACGGTGATGAAGTTGTAATCGGCGATCAGCGCTTTACTTTCCAAGAGTAGGAGTAATAATGACAGGAAAACAAAAACGGTATTTACGTTCATTGGCGGCTACAATACCACCGGTTGTCCAAATTGGTAAAAATGGTTTAGAGGATAGCGTTATAGATAGTGCTCGTGCAGCGATTACAGCACGTGAGCTTATTAAGGTTAAATTACATAATAATAGTCCTGAAGATAAGACAATTTTTCAAGATTTAGCAGATATGCTTGGCGCTGAATTAGTTCAAGTGATTGGTTTTAATGGTGTTTTATATAAAGCTAAAAAAGAACCTAAAATCATTTTGCCAAAATAATTTTATATCTAGTAGATCATAAAAATTTGTATACATCGTAGTTAAGAATTTCAACCTTAGGAGGTTAGTCTATGCGCAGCGCCATCGTTAATGCAAAACGAATTGTAGTCAAAGTTGGTAGCAGTACGCTTTGTTACACTAACGGACATTTAAATTTGGAGCGTATTGAAAGATTAGTGCGCCAATTATCAGATTTGGCTAACCAAGGTAAAGAGATTATTCTTGTTTCCTCTGGTGCTACTGGTGCAGGTCTTGCCCCTTTAGGCTTTAAAGAAAAGCCTAGAGATCTCGTATTAAAACAAGCAGCTGCTGCAGTAGGTCAAGGTATTCTCATTCATATGTACGAGCGCATGTTTCGAGAATATGGTCGAACCGTAGGGCAAATTCTTTTAACGAAAGAGGATAGTACTGGACGACATAGTTATCTTAACTTGCGTAATACATTACATACTTTATTGCAACTTAACGTTATTCCTATTATTAATGAAAATGACGTGGTTGCTATCGAAGAATTTAAAATCGGTGATAACGATACATTATCTGCTACTGTTGCAGGTATTGTAGATGCAGATTTACTTATCATTTTGTCAGATATTGAAGGCTTATATACAGCTAACCCAGCCACTAATCCAGATGCTACTTTGATAGAAACTGTTTCTGAAATTAACGATGAAACCTATGCTATTGCAGGTGGTGCTGGTTCTAATATGGGAACGGGTGGTATGTATACAAAAATTAAAGCTGCTCATATGGCAACAAATTCTGGTGTACCAATGGTTATCACCTCCGGTGAAGTAGAGGATTCTGTTCGTCGTGTATGTAAGGGTGAACAAATTGGGACACTCTTTGAAGCCCATGATGCAAGTTTATCTGGTAAACATCATTGGTTAGCTTTTGGTAAACGATTAAAAGGCTCCATTACGATTGATGACGGATGTGCTCGCGCTGTTTTAGATAAGGGTGCTAGCATTCTGCCCGCTGGTATTATTGAAGTAGAGGGGACTTTTGGACCTGGTGATACAATTTCCATTTATCATGATCATAAGGAAATTGGTCGTGGACTTATTAATTATAGTATTGATGATATGAAGGCGATTAAAGGTCACAATACAAATGATATAGCCGAAATTCTGGGTATTAATACGACCTATGATGAGGCTGTACATCGTAATAATCTAGTTTTATTACACTGAGGAAATCCTATGAACCAGTATGAAAAAATTTGTAAAGATATGGGCCAGAGAGCTAAAACGGCATCTTTTGAATTAGCCCAACTCGATCAAGAAACTTTAGATTCTGCATTGTTAGCAATTGCTGATGCTGTAGAAGCACAAACAGATGAAATTATGGCGGCTAATGAGTTAGACCTAGAAAAATCTGTTGACTATAATTTACCTCGAACTATGATAGATCGATTGACTTTGACACCTAGTCGCATTGCTCAAATGGCAGAAGGGGTGCGTCAAGTGGCTGCTCTTGAAAGTCCTGTAGGTTCCATTATAGAAACAATCACTCGTCCTAATGGTTTGATTATTGAAAAGCGATCCGTACCTTTTGGTGTAATTGGTATTATCTTTGAAGCCCGTCCTAATGTAACCATAGATGCAGGTGTTCTTTGTTTAAAGACAGCAAATGCTACAATTTTACGAGGTGGTAAGGAGGCATTTCACACGAATCAAATCATCGTGTCTATTATGCGGAATACCTTAGAGTCGTTAGGTATTAATGGTGACTCTATTCAACTAGTTGAGGTGCTTGATCGAGATCTGGTTGGAGTACTTTTACAACAACGGGAATATATTGATGTAATCATTCCACGTGGGGGTGCTGGACTTATTCGCCGTGTTGTAGAAGATAGTAGTATCCCTGTTATTGAAACTGGCAGCGGTGTATGTCATACCTTTGTTGATGAATTTGCTGATTTAGAGATGGCTCTAGAAATTGCAGTCAATGCTAAAGTTCAACGTCCATCTGTATGTAACTCTATGGAAACCTTACTAGTTCATCAAGCTGTGGCTAGAGAGTTTTTACCACGCCTTAATATAGCACTACTAGAATATGGTGTTCGTATTCATGGTGATGAGGCTGTAGCTCAATATATGGAGAATACAATTCCTTTAACAGAAGAGTCTTTCAGCACAGAATACAATGATATGGACTTAAATGTGCGTATCGTTGAAAATCTTGAAGAAGCTATTGATCATGTGAATCGGTATACTACACATCACTCTGAGGCTATTATCACAGATGAACCTATGCGTGCTAATGTGTTTATGAATTTAGTAGATTGCTCTACTGTGTATCATAATGCATCTACACGTTTTACAGATGGCTTTGAGTTTGGCTTTGGTGCTGAGATTGGCATTAGTACACAAAAACTCCATGCTCGAGGCCCTATGGGGTTACAAGCTCTGACATCTTATAAATATTTTGTATTTGGAGAAGGCCAAGTACGGACGTGAAGAAACTATATTATTTTATAAGAGCATATTATAGATACATTCAAACACCAAAGGGTCGATATGAATGGATATCCTATATAAAAGCATTGCTCATATTCATCATTATTTGTGTCATTGTCATTAAGGGAGTGACCACATTATGGTAGATAAACGTCGCATAGGTATAATTGGTGGAACATTTAATCCCATTCATTTAGGTCATCTAATGATTGCAGAGGTGGCTTGTGAAAGCTTTAATTTAGAAAAGGTTATCTTTGTACCTGCTCGTATTCCACCACATAAGCAACATGATGTGATTGATAGTCATCATCGATATGCTATGACGGCGGCCGCAGTTTCGGATAATCCAAATTTTGAAATTTCTGATGTAGAGATGCGCCGAGAAGGCCCTTCGTATACCGTTGATACGATTCAATATTTTAAAAAACTATATGGTTCTACTGTTGAATTTTACTTTATTGCAGGGACTGATACTATTCGTGCATTACCGACTTGGAAATTTATAGATGAACTTATAGATGAGGTTCATTTTATTGGAGCTACTAGGCCAGATGGATCAAGTGCTATTGATTCTACTTTGGATGAGTTAGGATCTAAAGCACGTGAAAAAATACATGTTATGGAAGTGCCTGAAATGAAATTGTCTGCTACGTATTTACGAGAGCGCTTACGGTCTGGAAAGACAGTTCGTTATATGTTGCCTAAATGTGTAGTGGATTATATAGAAGAAAACCATATATATGGGAAGGAATAAATGATGTTATCGTTTGATGAAATACAGCATAGGGTAAGCCAATGGATGGGGAAAAAACGTTTTAAGCATACTCTAGGTGTTGTTGAATCCGCAACTCAGTTGGCTAAACTTTATAATGTTGATGTAGAAAAAGCACGATTAGCGGCATTGCTACATGATTGTGCTAAAGAAATGCCTTTGAAAGAGATGCAAGATTTGGTGAAGGAGAATAATTACAAAGCTGATGAAGAATTATTAGCCAATGGTAATCTTTTACATGGATTAGCAGGTATGATTCGAGCTAAACTTGAGTTCTCTATAACCGATTCAGAGATTTTAGAAGCTATTCGTGTTCATACAACTGGTAAGGTGGGAATGTCTAAATTAGATAAAGTTATATTCTTAGCAGATTATATTGAACCCAATCGTGATTTCCCAGGTGTTGATGAACTTCGAAAGATGGCTAAAAAAGATCTAAATAAGGCTGTATTGCTTGGTTTTGACAATACTATTAACCACCTTATTGAGCAACATCTTTCAATTTATCCTTTGACCATTCTTGGTCGTAATGATGTATTAAAATCTTGTAAATAATGGAGTTTTTATATGGACGAACGTGAACGTGCAAGAGCTCGTCGACGTAGAAAAAGACGTCAACAAAAGCCATCTGTGAAGTGGCCTAGAGTTATTTTGGCTATTGTTGTAGTTTTCACTTTGCTCGGTGGGATAGGGTATGGCATATATAGTGGTGTATCTTATGCATATAGAGCAATTGTAGGAACTACTGAAGCTACTGAAGCCGTGACAGATAGTGGAAATAAACAGGACGCAAATACTGTATCAGTAGAGCAAAAAGGCTTAGATAAACCTTTATATATTTTGGTTATCGGCACTGATGACAATAATCCTAGTCAAGGTGATAGTCTATTCCTATTATCTGTAAACCTTGATCAAAAAACGATGGACGTTATCGGCATTCCAAGTAATAGTAAAATCGATAATCGTGATCAAACCGATGCGACTATGTTAAATAGTATTTATGAAAAAGGAGGCATTGAACTTACTAAAGCTGTAATTGAGGATATGTTCCATATTTCAATCCCGTACTATGTAGTAGTTAATCAAACTGCCTTCAAGAAAACTAATGATGTGTTAGGAAATCAGCAAATTTATGTAGAACAACCGATGGAACATATTGATGCAGAAGGCAATATAGATATTGATTTGCGACGTGGTTACCAAACTTTAGATAGTAATAATGCCTTAGCGTATTTACGATATTCAGATCCTAAACACGATACCTTTACTCGTGTGCAACGACAAGAAAGATTCCTAAAATTGTGGGTGGAACAAGAACATAATGCATTTTTCTTAACAAATGCATGGCATATTTGGCGTATTTGGGATCATTATGATAGTAATATTTCTACTTTAGATGCTATTAAGTTGGTATACAATGCGAGCAAAATTAATAAGGAAGAAATTCATTTCTATATTCTTCCTGGAGAAAAAGAGCTTATAGGTGAAACGACTTATTGGAAGGTAAACCCTACGGAAGCTCAACGTTTAGTAGGGATAACAATGGGTAATTTGCCAGCTAATGAAATGACACAATTTATATCTGCACCAACTAATAGTACGTCGAAGGTTGCACCTGAATCAGAACATAATGGTGGCACTATTACAAAGCCCACAGAACCTGGTGAGGAGAGCGGTAGTAAGCGATAAGATAAGAGGCTAAATAATGAAAAAGAAAGAAGATATTAAACAAATCGTATTAGAGCTTGCACAAGCTGCATTTGATAAAAAGGGGAGAGATATTGAGATTCTTGATTTAGAAGGAATTTCTATGTTAGGCGACTATTTCTTAATTGTTAGTGCAAATAATAGTAAGCAATCTCAAAGTATTGCTGATGAAATGGAAGATAAAGCAGCCGAATTAGGTATAACAGTACAGCATAGAGAAGGTTATCGTGAAGGTGAATGGATCTTATTGGATTTTGGCGATATAATTTGTCATGTCTTTGGTGGTGATGAATTGCGTGAATTCTACAGTCTAGAAGAATTGTGGAATGATGCTGGTCGAGTTCCATATGAAGGAGTATAATATGGCTACAGAATTGTTGGAAAATACAATTGCCACATTAAAAGTGTTGCGTACTAGTGATCAAGGTGCTTTTTTAGATGGTCAAACTGGCAATACTAATGATGATATATTGCTTCATAAAGATCAACAAATTGCTCCTGTGGCTATCGGAGATGAAGTCGAGGTTTTTTTATATCGAGATCCAAAAGGTCGTTTAACTGCCTCTATGCGTCTACCAGCCATGAAGGTTGGCCAAATTGGTTATGTTGAGGTTATCAATACTACAAATTTTGGTTGTTTTGTTGAGGTAGGTACAGAACGTGGTATCTTTATGCCTCATGCGGAGATGCGTGGTAGACCTCAGGTAGGTGAAAAAGTATGGGTTCGTCTATATACTGATAAATCCGGTCGTTTGGCGGTATCCATGGATGTAGATGATGAAATGCGTCGTGCTTCTAAAGCTGCAACAGAAGCTATGGTAGGACAACTTGTAAAGGGGGCAATCTATAATTTAACTAGTGAGGGGGCTTTTTTTATTACCCCTGAACGTTGGATTGCCTTTTTGCATCGTTCCGAAATGACGAGAAAGTTAAAAGTAGGGGAAATGATTGAAGGCCGTATTACTTTCAAACGTGATGATGGTCGCGTTAATGTCTCTATGCGTCCTACAAAGGAAAAGGCTCTTGTTTCAGATGGAGATATTATCATGGGGTACCTGTTAAATCGTGGGGGTAAGATGCCTTATAGTGATGAATCTTCTGCTATGTTGATTAAAGATAAATTTAACATTAGCAAATCTGCCTTCAAACGTGCTTTGGGGCATTTAATGAAAGAGAAAAAGATTGTTCAAGAGGAGGGGTGGACATTACTTACCGACATAGGTCTGCAGTGGACACCGCCTGCTAATAATGAGTCCCAAGATGAGGAATAAAGTCAATGAAAATAGTCATTGTAGGTGCTGGTAAGGTTGGTTATTCATTAGCACAACGACTTATTCAAGATGATCATGATGTATATGTCATCGACCGTTCTCCAGAACGCATTCATAATCTTGAAAATACGTTAGATGTTAGTCTAGTTCTAGGGAATGGCAGTGATGTTCAATTATTGAATGAAATCGATATGTCTGATGTTGGTATGTTTATTGCTGTTACTGATTCAGATGAGGTTAATATGCTATCCTGTTCGGTAGCTAAAATAAAAGGTGTTCCTACGACTATTGCACGCGTTCGCGATAATAGTGTGGCGGAACATATGGATGAGGAGATACGAGCTCAATTAGGTGTTGATCTCTTCATCAATCCTGAAATGGTTACAGCTCAAGAGTTATTACGAATTTTAGAAACACCATCAGCTATAGATGTTGAGGAGTTCGGACAGGGTGCTGTGCGCCTTATGGAATTCAAATTGAATAATGAATTTCCTCTATTAGGACAGCCATTAAAAGAGATTCGCTTTCCTGAAGGTGTTCTGTTAGTTGGTATTTTACGCTATGGTGAAATGATTATTCCTCATGGTGAAAGTCGATTACAGGCTGATGATAGTGTATTTTTCCTAGGTTTGAAAGAGTCCGTTTCTGAAGTGGAGAACCTTTGGTTCCATAATTATAATACATTCTATAAACGGGCTGTCATTATTGGGGCAGGTCTCTTAGGTCGGAACTTAACTGTATTACTAGAAAAAGCTGGTTTTTCTGTGAAGGTTATTGAAAAAGACTTTGACCGTTGTGAGAACCTGGCAAATCAAGTGGATAAAGCCATGGTTATCAATGGAGATGGCACTGATTTTGATTTGCTCGAAGCTGAGGAAATTGCTGATAGTGATGTAATTATTGCTCTAACTGATGACGATAAACTTAATTTACTAGTAGCACTCGTAGGTAAGCATATGGGCATCCCAAAAACCGTTGTTCGTGTGGGACGGCCAGAATATATTATGCTGATGGAGCAAGTAGGTATTGACGTTGTATTTTCTCCACGTTTATTAACAGCAAGTCAAATTTTGCGCTTTGTACGAAGTGGAGAAGGGGTTGTATCTATTTCCACCTTTGAAGGTGGTAAAGCTGAATCTATCGAAATTGAAATTACCAATGAATCGCCTGTGGCAGGTAAACAATTGAAAGATATACGTTTACCTGGGAAGGCCTTAGTAGGTGTAATTTTACGGGAAAATGAAGCTATCGTACCTCGTGGTAATACTCAAATTTTAGATGGTGATCATATCGTTCTCTTTACATTACCTGAATCGGTAAGCAAATTGCTTAAATATCTTACTTAGTAAGGAGGGGCTATGCGAATTCAAATCGTTATGTCCTTAGTGGGTCGACTACTCTATATATTTGGGGTTTTTACTTTAATCCCTTTTATATACAGTGTTGTATTTGAAACTGCATATTGGTCATTCCTTATAACTACAAGCCTTTCTTTAGTTTTGGGGACGCTTTTATCTTATTACGGTTGTGAAAGTCAAAGCTTTAGTATTCGTGATGGGTTCTTAGTTGTATCCTCTACTTGGATATTCACGGTTATTTTGGGGGCTTTACCTTTTTTGGGGAGTGGCATATTGACTAATGTTTTTGATGCTTTATTTGAAGCCACTTCGGGTATTACTGCAACTGGTGCAACTATTATTTATAGTGTTGATGCGTTACCAAACACATTTGTATTGTGGCGTGGTCTTATGCACTGGGTTGGAGGGATGGGGATCATCGTCCTTATCTTATCATTTTTAAAGAATTTAGGAGCAGATGCAGCACATTTCTTTAATGCAGAGGCATCTGTACCAAAGCCTGGCGTTGTAATGCCACGTATTCAATCAATGGCCAGCAAGCTTTGGCAGTTGTATATTGCCTTTACTGCTCTTTGCTTTCTTATGCTGTGGGCTGGCGGTATTGAACCTTTTGATGCGTTAAATTATGCCTTTTCTATTATTGCCACGGGTGGATTTGCACCGACATCAGCAGGGGCTTTTATTTATGAACAAAGTAATTATATTTGTTTCGTATTTATATTCTTTATGTTTCTTGCTGGTGGCAATTTCTCTGTGTATTACAATGCACTTCAAAAAGGAATTCGCGTTTTAATTAATGATTTTGAAACACGTATGTACTGGCTTGTAGTGTTTATTGGTATTGCCATTGTATCAATATCTCTAGCATTACAATCTAGCTATTCTAGTCCTTTAGAGATTGTTAGAAATGCTGCCTTTAATTTAGTTTCGCTTCAAACTGGTAGTGGTTTTGCTATTAGTGATTATGATTTGTGGCCTGCTGCAGCACAGATGATGTTATTTATTTGTACATTTTTTGGTGGCTGTAGTGGTTCTACAACGGGCGGTGTAAAAATTATACGACTTATTATTTTGATTAAGAGTTCTATAATTTATCTGCGAAAATCAATTCATCCTGATATGGTTCAAGTAGTACGTATTAATGGCAAACCGATGCCTACTAAATGGATCCAGATGACACATCAATTTTTATTTTTATATTTAATGATTTATGTGGTATCTGTTTTTCTAATGACTTGTACTGGTCTTAATACATATGATTCTATGCAAGTGGTTACGGCCTTTCTTAGCAATGTAGGACTAGGGTTTGGTGGCTTTGGTCCTACTGACTCCTTTAGTGTTATGCCGGATACTGCTAAATGTATTGCTATTGTAGACATGTTACTAGGTCGTTTGGAGTTATTTACGATTTTAGTTATGCTTCACCCTCAGTTTTGGGAAGGGTATTTTATTAAAAAAGAGGTTCCTAAACGATATCGTATTCTATAGAAGGGCGGGAACTATATGGAAGTTATAAAACGTCCTCTAGGGCTTTATAAAGCAAATTGTTATGTGCTTATCAAAGAGGGAAAATCTATAATCATTGATCCGGGCTTTCATTGTAACCACATTATTGATATGGTTGCAGATTCTGAGCCCATAGCAGTTTTATTGACACATGGTCATTGTGATCATGTGTCAGCCTTGGATGAAGTGTGTATACATTATAATATTCCCGCTTATTTACATCCTTTAGATCAAGAGTTGTTACAGTTAATTCGACGGAGACCAAGTGTATATAAGAAAAAAATGTATACACACTGTAATGATTTAGTAGAGGGGCAATTAAATTTAGATCCTTTTGATATATTAGTTCATCATACACCTGGGCATAGTGCGGGATCGGTTTGTTTAGAAATTGAAGGTTATCTATTTACTGGTGATACCTTATTTAAGCAAAATGTGGGAAATACAGATAATTATAAAAGTGATCCAGCTGATTTGATTAAGAGTTTGAAATATCTTTTAACCTTGTCCAAGGATTTGATTGTTGAGCCAGGACATAGGGAATCTACCATATTAAAAAATGAGGAAGAATTTATTAAAAATATTGTAGTATAGTGTTGACAAAAGTCCTGATAACCGATATACTAAGCAAGTACTTTGGTTACGGCCCCGTGGTGTAGCGGTTAACATGTCGCCCTGTCACGGCGAAGATCGTCAGTTCAAATCTGATCGGGGTCGCCATTT
>NZ_KQ960775.1:0-109450 GCF_001553335.1 Veillonella parvula
GTACCATACACACTAAACTTAGACAGAATAATAATTCTCTCTTTTTCATATTTCTCCTTTTGTAATAAAATGTAAACCTGCTTTATATTTTATTATGTTTTTATTTTGATAGTCAATAGAGAGTTTAAACTGTAAAACCACCTATCAAAGATAATCAATTTATCTTCAATAGGTGGTTTATTTTATTCACCCTTAGCAATACGGTCTAAGAGTTCAATATAGCTTTGTTTGTTTAATGCTGGTGTAAAGTTGTCTAATACATCTTTAGCGCCTGCTGCGTCATCGTATAGTAAGTCTACGATAGTCATAGCCAAGGCTTGTGCTGTTTTAATGTACGCTACATCAGGTACAGAGATTTCGTATTCTGCGCTGTGCAGTACGCCATTAATACAGCCAACCCAAGGATGGATAACCGGCATCAAGTGAGATACGTCGCCCATATCGGTACTTGCCGTCATGTGATCGCCTTGGAATACATTTTCTTCACCAAATAGCGGATTAGAGTTTTGGCGTAACATTTCATTCATACGAACATCGTTTCTCATCGGCAAATAACCTGGCAAATCGTTAATTACACAAGTTGCCCCTACTGCATCGCCACCAGCTTTTAAGGCACGGTTTACACGACAATTGCCATCTACAATAGCGTCGATATTGGACGCACGAACGTAGCTTTCAACTTGAACATAATCAGGTATGCAGTTAACCAATGTACCACCTTGATTAATAATTGGGTGGAATCTGAAATAGTCGCTTTCTTTGAAAGTTTCACGAATGGAGTTAACCCCCATTACGCCCATCAAAGCAGCATTAAGAGCATTGATGCCTTCATGGGGTGCTTGAGCCGCATGAGCTACCTTACCGTGATATTCAATCAGTTTAGATACAAAACCATTAGAGGTACTACCAAGTCCCATTTCACCAGCTGGTGTTTTGGCTGTCTCCACATGCATTTGCATAGCCATATCAATATCGTCGAAAGCTCCTTCATAGATGAGCTGTTGCTTACCACCCATATACTTAAGCTTACCTTGCTCACGCAATTTATTGCGGTAATCAATTTCAATCATTTCCTCTGCAGGGACAGCAAATAATACGACATCCCCAGCGAGTTGATCCATCACAGCTTGTAGGCCCATAGCGACAGCAAACATATTTGTAATTTGTACATTATGACCACAACAATGGGCGGCGCCTGTTAAATCATCGGCACGAGGATGGCGAGGACAGAGAATAGCATCTAATTCCCCCACCATGGCAACCGTATATTTGCTATCACGGCCTTTCATTCTACCTTTTACACCTGTCAGTGCATGACCAGTAGTATAAGAAATGCCAAGTTCATAAAACATATCTTGAACCTTTTTAGAGGTTTTTACCTCTTTAAAACCCAATTCTGGTTCAGCCATAATAGATTCTGCTAGTTCTCGTAAACGCGGTTGTGCATCAACAATAGCTTTACAAACACGTTGTTTTACTTCTTCCTTTGTTATACGGCTCATACTATCTCCTTTATAAAATCGACCGTATAAAATACGGTCGATCATGTCATCATGATGTATAGATATCTTCTAAAATATAAATCTATAATTATATCTTAACATAATTTAGACATCTAACATTATGATTTAGTATTAAATTAAACCTTCTAAATGAAGTACTAATTGGGCTAATGCTGTTGCACAGATGAAAGTACCTGCTGTTACAGCTAGTGCAACAGGAATAATGCGCCAAGATAAGCGACGGAATGCACCAAGATCTTTACCTAAGGATAAACCAGCATAAGCAAGTACAGGTGTTGTTGTTGCAAGGAATGTAACTTGACTAGTTTTAGCAATAATCCATTCTTGGCCAGGCATACCTGGTAATGATGCAATAACACCAACTAAAGATACCCAGAATACCATAGGTAATTTATTAGCATATGGCAAGTTAGAGATTAAAGCACCAATTGTAGCAAGAACTGCCAAGATAGCTACGCCAACTAAACTATCGCTAAATAGATGTTTACCATCCATTACGTTACCTACTGCAGTGATGATAGCAGCGATACAAATAACGATGACAAATTGTGTTAATTTTTCACTTTTACTCATGATGTGCTGCCTCCTCTGCTAAATCTTGTTCACGGGTACGGCCTGTAAAGAAATTGTATGTTTTCTCCATAACTGGTAACGAAACAAATAGGCCAAAGTATACGCCTAGAACGGTAGTTAACAAGTTTGCAGCCCCAGCAAGAGCCATAATTTGTTGTTCATAATCTGGATATACTGCAATGATTGGAGCTGTAGCTGCCGCCATCATACTAGCACTACCTACGCCAGCACCCATAGCTAATGCCAATGGATGAAACCAACCAGATTGTGCCAACATGCCAGCCAATACGGAGGACCACATAGCACCGATAAGAACGCCACAGATGTACATGCCCATAACGCCACGGCCCTCAGGAGAGCTAAAGCCAAATTTATCGATAATAATCGCTACATTCGGCTCACGGTCTACAGAGTAACAAGCTCCTACTGCTTCACGACGCATACCTACTAATAAAGCTACAGGTAAACCAAATACAATAGTACCAAAGAAATGACCTAATTCTTGTAATAATAATGCCCAGCCAGCACTTGTAAGAATACCGAGATTTGGACCGATACCTAAGCCTACTTTTACCATCAGAATCATAACGGCGATACCGATATAATCAGCGGATTTTTCCATTTGTTTAATGGTAAGAATCTTAAACTTAGGAATAGAAATTAATAAACCTAGAATCAATGTGTACAATAATGGCAATAATATAACAGGACCTAGTTTTTTTATGCCTATAAATTCAGCGACTACAGTTAGTACGAGCGCTAGAAAATGTATTTTAAGATTTCCCAAAAGCTGCATAATGACCTCCTATAAAAACATATAATATAACATTGTTATATTATAAAGAATTGTTATTAAAAGTGTCAACTACAGATGCACATATGTCTATTAGTATTATATTTTTTCATATGTAACCATAGATACAGAAAAAGCACCAATACTATGATTGATGCTTTTCACATTAAATTATGGAATTTAAAAACTTAACGCTTTGTAATGGTTTACCTATTTCTTGCTCACAGTAAGAGAATAAAAGCTTTTCTAATTCCTTCCATATTGTTTTCGGAAGTTCTAAAGGCGTATCTTCACCCCACTGGTAAGCGAGAATCTGAGGTAATGCGGCTTTCACAGAACGAGAAATGCTAAGATTTGTTGTTTCTTTCACCTGCATCCAGAATGGCTCGATTCCATCTTGATGGGTAAACGCATTAGCACTTGGCACAATACCGGCAAGAGATAATAGCTGCCATCCAAGCATTATCGTTCCTAGCTGTACATTGCGACGACGAATTTGCTTTGAGTAATTTACTACCGTATCAAAGACCTTACGGTCTACGTCATACATGGCAAATAACTCTTGAATGAGCTCACTCGCTATCGCTGCATAAGCAATATTATCGAGGTTTACATCTAAGGATTCCACCACATAGGACCCATCAATTTGCGTCACATTTACATATTCCCCATCAGGTACGACTGTAATATACATGGCACTAAATGGACGTAAATAGGAACTGTTGCGCATTGTCATCATTCGCTTATGTGGAATCGATGCTTTAATAAGTCCCAAGCTAGGCGTAATAAATGTAAATACGGAATACAACTTATACTTTTTTCGACTTATGACGATGGCTAGCGTATTAAAACCACCATTAAGCTTCTTCATTTTCTTCTTCCGTTGGTTCTTCTACTGGTATAGGTGTTACTTTAATGCGAGAGATACGATATCCTTGCATTTGAGTAACTTCAAAGGTGTAACCATGAGCATCCACCGTATCACCTACGATTGGTGTACGTTCTAATAAACCAAAGACATATCCACCAATTGTATCAGAATCAGAATTATCAATTTCAATATTCATAATTTCTTCTACTTCGTCTACAAGGACCTTACCATCAAACTCGAAGGAACCATCTGCATAGGACATCGTAGCTGGTAAATGCGGCTCATGCTCGTCTTGTATATCTCCAACTAGCTCTTCTATAATATCTTCTAAGCCTACAAGACCTACCATGCCACCATATTCATCTACTACTACAGCTAGATATATACGGCGCGTTCTCATATATTGCAACAAGGTAGATAATTTCATTACTTCTGGAACAGTAAGAATATCTCGTTTAATATTGCGCAAATCCTTACGGGCTTGATTAGGGCGTTCCATTAAATCTTTAATATGAACGAGGCCAATAATGTGGTCCTTATCCTCTACACAGAGTGGATAACGTGTATGTACTTTAGAGCGAATAACCTTCATCGCTTCATCGTAACCATCTTCTACAAATACGCAGTCTACGTCTTGACGAGGCACCATAACCTCTTTCGCCATGCGATCTACGAAGTTAAAGACATTATCGATTAACTCAGACTCTACTTGGTCCAGTTGCCCTTCCTCGTGGCTTCGAGAAATCATCATGCGAATTTCTTCTTCTGAGTACACAAGATCAAGCTCTGTTAAATATTTTGTTTTGTAAAAGCCTAAAATAACATTGGAGATTTTACTAGCAATCCAAATAAATGGATACACCAATTTACCTGCAGCCACGACGATACGGCTATAGGTATTTACATATTTTGTAGGGAAGGATAAGCCCAATGCTTTAGGTACAATTTCACCGAAAATTAGGACGATTAAGCTAATAAATAGTAATAGAATAATATCTAACACTAAATGCATCCAAGTACTATGAATATTAAGAACCGCCACTATACGATCAACAATATTATCGAATACAAAAGTACCTGTGCCTGCAAGGGCCAAAATAAAGAATAGAATCAAAAACTGTGTAGTATTTAAAAAATACTCAGGATTTTGATAAAGCTTTAATAAAAATTCTCTATCCTTCTCCAAGAGGATATCCATATCCTCCACATGTTCTTTACGAAGGCGGGCAAAGGAGAACTTTGCAACCACAAAAAAGTTAATTAGAAAAATACATAACAGACCAAACCCTATGGGTAACAGGCCATCTACACTATCCATCTTTATTCCTTTCATATGATTATGGAAATACTTATTATCTTTTTATTATATCAAATTATTTTCTATAACCAAGTTCAGATAACATACCAGATTTATTTCGCCAATCTTTTTTTACCTTAACCCAAAGATCTAAGTAAACCTTTGTAGCTAATAGTTTTTGAATATCTGCACGCGCTTCAGCACCAAGTTGTTTTAACAAAGCACCTTTTTTACCGATGATAATGCCCTTTTGAGAGTCTCTTTCACAGTAGATTGTAGCGCGGATATAGGTAGTACCATCATCACGTGTTTTCATTTCATCTACGTCTACAGCGATAGCATGAGGAATCTCATCTCGTGTAGCTAACAAGATTTTTTCACGAACGATATCGGAAATAATAAGACGTTCCGGTTGATCCGTAATCATATCCTCTGGGAAATATTGTGGACCTTCCGGCAATGTTTCCTCTAGAACCTTAAGAATTTCAGATAAGTTCTCTTTATCTTTTGCAGAAATAGGAATGACCCCTGCAAAAGGATATGCATCTTGATAAGAAACGATTGCTTCTAAAAGCTCTTCTTTTTTTAGTGTATCAATTTTGTTGACTACCAAAAAAACAGGAACTTTTACTCGTTTTAATTGTTCAATAATAAAGTTATCCCCGGGGCCACGTTTTTCATTGCCTGCTACGACAAATAAAACGGCTTCCGTTTCTTTTAAGGACTCAATAGCAGCATCTACCATGAATTCGCCTAGCTTATGTTTTGGCTTATGAACACCTGGTGTATCCATAAATACGATTTGTTTGGCTTCATCTGTATATACGCAGATGATACGGTTGCGTGTCGTTTGAGCCTTATCGGATACGATAGCAATCTTATCGCCAATAAGAGCGTTGATTAAGGTAGATTTACCCACATTAGGGCGTCCTACAACGGCAACAAAGCCTGATTTAAAATGTTCGTTCTTATTCATTATATGGTGCATCCTCCCGCACATAACCCAGATTACCTAGGATAAATTCTTCCTCTGTACGCATCTCTTTTTTATCTTCATCGTTCATATGGTCATAGCCTAAAATATGTAAGCAACTGTGAGTCGTTAAATATGCTAATTCTCGTTCAAAACTATGTCCATATTCAATAGCTTGTTCACGAGTGCGCTCTAAGGATATAATCATATCACCAAGTAAGTGATGTTCCTCTTCACTACCTTCGTAATCATCCCCTTCATTGAGGGCAAAGGATAATACATCTGTAGGTCTATCAATGCCTCGATATTCCTTATTCAGCTCATGAATTTTAGCATTATTGCAGAGTAAAATACTCATTTCATCTTCGTCGAGGCCATATACGCGACTCACTTCATCGCAGACCTTGCGTATAACAGCCTCAATATTGGAATCCTCTTGAATTCCTTCATCATAGCTAATGTTTATATACATGCTTATCCTTTCGCTACACTCTCTTTAGATGCTGCGTTAGTTTCCGCAGTCTCACCAGCTAATTTACGTTCATGATACTGATCGTAAGCTTTTACAATACGGCCTACTAAATCGTGACGAACAACGTCTTGATCACTAAAGTAAACCATATTAATACCAGGCACATGACGCAATACCTTTTCAGCCTCTCCGAGACCAGATACGACACGTGGAGGCAAGTCGATTTGTGTCTTATCACCATTGACTACCATTTTAGAGTTGTTACCCAAACGGGTTAAGAACATCTTCATCTGTTCTGCCGTCGTATTTTGAGCCTCATCGAGAATGACAAAGGCATTTTCTAAGGTACGACCACGCATGTACGCTAGTGGTGCTACCTCGATAGTACCGCGCTCCATAAAGCGTTGCACTTGCTCGATACCAAACATTTCGTGTAATGCATCATAAAGAGGTCTCAAATATGGGTCTACTTTGTCTTGTAATTCACCAGGTAAGAAGCCTAAACGTTCACCAGCCTCTACGGCAGGGCGTGTCAAAATAATTTTATCTACATTGCGGTTTTTTAAATAGAATGCAGCTAAAGCTACTGCTAGGAATGTTTTACCTGTACCAGCAGGACCAATACCAAAAGTAATAGTATTTTTTCGGATACTATCTACATAGTATTTTTGACCTTCAGTTTTAGGCGTAATATTTTTACCGCGCATATTAACGGATAAAGTATCCTCAAACATAGTATGAACAGCATCAGCTTTACCATTAGCCACGAGTTTAGCCGCAATGCGCACCTGAGACTCAGTAATCGTACTGCCTTCACGATAGAGAAATACTAATTCTTCAAGAGTACGATAGAGGGCATTGACTTGGTCTTCATCCCCCTTGATAACTACCGTATCACCTCGAGCTACTACATCGGCAGAAATTACCTCAAGCATCATATGTAAATATCGATTATGTTGACCTAGTATGGATTGTGCTAGGTCATATGTAGGAAATGTAAATACTTGTTCGCTCATACAACCTCCTAATCTATAAATTTACGAACTGCTTTACCATTTAGGTAATCACAGAGATCACCTTGATGAGCATCTAGTTCGTCTAGTTTATCATCAATTAAATCTTGTACGCGCCACCAACCCATGGACCAGTTTGTAAAAAGCGTATTATCTTCAGGCGCTCTCCCTACAAGACGCTGTAAAACAATGTCAGGGTGTAAATGACGTACAAAATTAACAACCCGGTCAGCATATTCTTCAGCACTGATTAAGGTGAACTGACCTTCTTGATACCACTTGGCCATCAATGTATTTTTTACAATATACAAAGCATGCAGTTTCACTTGATCAACACCGAGTGCAGATAAAATACGAGCCCCTTCGATTGTATCCTTCATTGTATCCCATGGTAAATTAACTATCATATGAGTAGTTATGTTAAATCCATATCGCTTAATCCGTAATACGGCATCAATAAACTGGGCTAAATCATGACCGCGATTAATTTTTTCTAACGTCTCATAGTTAACCGTTTGAAGACCTAACTCAATATAGATATCCTTTTGAAATCGCTTTCTAATATCCGCCAATATTTCTAAGTATTCATCGGCAATACAATCGGGTCTAGTTGCAATAGCAATGCCCACGGCTTCATCGATACAACCTTGTTCAATATAGCTTTTAAAATCATCAAGATTCAAGTAGGTATTACTAAAGTTTTGGTAATAAGGGATGAACTTCTTTGCTTTATATTTAGGGCCTATGTGAGCAATATTTTCCTCTAATTGCATGCGCACCGTCATCCAGGCAGGACGATTTTCGTAGCCCGCGCCAATTTCACCACAAAAGGTACAGCCTCCAACACCAGCCGAACCATCTCTGTTAGGACAGGTCAAGGGTAGTGCTACAGGTAATTTATAAACCTTTTCCCCATATGTTTCTTTATAATATTTAGATACCATGCGGTATCGTTTTGGTCTCGTTGTATCGGTCATAACACTCCTATTAAACTAACCAATCATCGCTTATTATGTAATATTTCAACTATCATAAATTCTCTAATCTTTTGATTATAAAAAATTAGATAAACTATTTTTATATTACTAACAAGCCTCTATTTCAGGACGTATAAAAGGTTTTACCTCTTTATTTACGTCGATTACAACTGTAAAAGGTACATTTGGTACATTCTCTATACCTAATACTTTAGCCGTGTCCTTAGACATAGGCATTTCTACATATTGTTGACGAATTTTGCGCCACTCTTTAAATGTATAATTAGGAATATACTGAGATGCAATTTTTTCATTGCGCCAGAATGCTTCCCCTTCTTGTAAAAGTTCTTTTGTCTGCTTCGGTAAACCTACGGCTTCACTGCGGACCTTACCACGATAGCTAACGAGTGTATCATATTGTAATAATTCGGCAGCTACTGTATCACCTTTAGACAAGAAAAAATTGTACAAGAACTCTATTTGATCTATATCTTTCAAATTAATCTTATGATTCCCTGCATCAAGCCAAGATTGTGTCATGTCACAAAAATAGGAAAAGGCATCGTTTTTTGTCTCCACTTTAGAAGGATCATACTTTTTCATAGGTGGTACATGATTAGTTTCTGTATCTTCCCCAGTTATAGATGTATCAGTATGTTCTTTTATAAGCTTACTACCAATATAGCCAAACACAGTTCTAAATCGTTCACTATTATAAAAGCGTTCAAAGACATCTTCAAAGTGTTTTAAGAAACGTATATCTCTATAAGGGAGCACGTGAGTACTTAATACCTCATATGGCGCTAAGGGATCACTAATGTATTGATACTCCTCCATACGGCGTACACCAGAACCTTTTAACAGTTTTAAAAATCCAATTTGTAACGCATGTGGCTGTAAACTAAAAAGATCATTAAAGGATAATCCAAACCGCTGTTTATTTTCGTAAGGCAGGCCTACAATTAAATCCATGTGCACATGAGTTCGGCCTGCTTCAATAATAGGGCGAATAGCCTTTTGAATATACGGCCAATCATTATATCGATTAATAGCATCTAAGGTTTTCTTATGTGTACTTTGAACCCCTACCTCAATTTGAATACGGCCTGGTGGTGTTTCACAGAGAATATTTGTTTCCCATTCCGTCATTAGCTCTGGTTCCATTTCTAGATGGAAATTCGTCTCCGTATCGGCATCACGCATGAATTCCATCATAGGTCGATGATGATGTGGCGCACAGTTAAAAGTTCTATCAACAAATTTAACTTGTTTTACCTTATGATCGATAAACCACTGTAGTTCTTTAAAAGTTCTTTCCTGCGGAAAAAAGCGAACTGTATTTTTATTACCAGATAAACAGTACTGACAAGAGAATGGACACCCTCGAGAGGATTCATAGTAGATGATTTTATATTCTAAATCTATCATATCCTCTTCTACATATGGGAATGGTATAGTACTCAGATCTTTTACCTCCACCGTATCAGTAGAGCCCAGGAGTCGGCCAGAAATGTGTCGACCACGTACGCCAGGAATCTGCTCTTCTAAGCCATCCTTGCCAGCGATTAGTGCACTAATAAGTTGATAAAAAGCTTCTTCCCCCTCACCTTGTACGACATAGTCCACAGCAGCACAACGATTTAAGATTTCATCGGCTGTGAAAGACACCTCTGGCCCACCTAAAATAATTTTAATATCTGGTCGCACAGCTTTCACCATGTCTACTACATGTAAAGTCATCTCAATATTCCAGATATAGCAAGCAAAGCCCAATACATCTATATTGCGCTCTGTAATATCGCTAAGAATATGTAAAACAGGCATATTAATAGTATATTCTACTATATCGTATGCCTGTCCGTGAGCCTGCCCATACGCTTTGAGATAACGCAAAGCCAGAGAAGAATGTATAAATTTTGAGTTTAATGTGGATAAAACTACATTCATAGGTCCCCTTTAAATCATCGAATGGCTCAGCCACCGTCTAGTCATAATATATCTATTATACCATTAAAAGAGACTAAATATAATAGAAATAATAGCACCCACTAAAATAACAACAGATGCGACAGTGAGAATGATACTACCAAAGAATACAACAGCAGCCAAAATAATCCCTAAAACAATGAACAATATAATTCGACTAAGCCAGCTTGTACTATTAAAGCTATACACCTTAACTTTCGGTTCATATTGATTGTTTTCATCGTAATATTGTTGCTCGTCATTGATATTGGTTGGCGTTGAATCTACATGGACAAAATCGCCTACCTCTTCAATAGTTACACCATCAAATTCTCGTCTCTCATCGTCGGATAATACGCGTGTATTAGGTTCACCAGAATAAGTACTGCGACTATAAGTATCATCTGATTGACCATTTCTATATGTATTTTGATTATTGTTTATATTGTGTTGATCATTCATATGTATTTCCTTTATATGAACAAAAACTAATTGATTTTATACAATTTATTATACCATATTTTACCATCATAATGGCAAATAGAAATCCCTTCAAATATAAAGCCATATATCTGAAGGGATTGTATTTTTATATATTGATTAATGTTAATATATGCTTACACGTAGATTAGTCATTTAAGAATTTCTTAAGTAATTCATTTACCATTCCCGGATTAGCTCGGCCTTTAGATTCCTTCATAACTTGACCAACTAAGAAGCCTATAGCCTTACCATTACCACTCTTGAAGTCTGCCACTGGTTGTGGATTATTAGCAATAACTTGCTTAACAATTTCTTCAATAGCACCAGTATCTGTGATTTGAACTAGACCTTCCTCTTTTACAATAGTATCAGCATCCTTGCCGGATTCCCACATGGATACGATAACTTTTTTCGCAATTTTGCCGGAAATTGTACCTTTATCGATAAGAGCAATCATACCAGCCAAGTTTTCAGGACTTACCTTGGATTCAGCAAATGTTAAACCACTTTCGTTAATCATCTTAGATAAGTCACCAAGCATCCAGTTGGCCACAGTTTTAGAATCTGCACCTGCTTTAACAGTATCATCTAAGAAGTCTGCAGTCTTACGAGATACTGTGAGAATTGTAGCATCCTCACGAGACAAACCATATTCAGATACAAAGCGTGCAATTTTAGCATCTTGTAATTCTGGCAATGCACGGCGCACTTCTTCGATTTTTTCGTCTGTAATTACGATTGGTACCAAATCTGGTTCAGGGAAGTAACGGTAGTCGTTTTCTTCGTCTTTTTTACGCATACCAATAGTAATGCCTTGAGCATCATCCCAAGTACGTGTTTCTTGATCTACTTTGCCACCAGCCTCGATCAACTTAGCTTGACGCAACGCTTCATATTCAACAACTTTTTGAATTGCAGTTAAAGAGTTAACATTTTTAGTTTCTGTACGTGTACCAAATTCTGTAGTGCCACGTAAACGTACGGATACGTTACAGTCACCACGCAAAGAACCTTCTTCCATACGACCGTCAGATACTTCTAAATATTGCAAAATAGAACGTAATTTTTCAACGTATGCTCGCGCTTCTGCACCGGAACGAATATCTGGTTCAGATACGATTTCAAGAAGAGGTACACCCGTACGGTTGTAGTCAACATTAGAAGATTTAGAGTCGGAAATAGTGTTGCCACTATGAACGAGTTTGCCTGCATCTTCTTCCATATGAATACGGGTAATACCAATGCGTTTAGTTTCACCATTAACCTCAATATCTAAATGACCATTTAGGCAAATTGGCAAATCATATTGAGATGTTTGATAGTTTTTAGGCAAATCAGGATAATAGTAGTTTTTACGGTCAAATTTGTTAAAGTTAAGGATTTCACAATTCAATGCTAAACCTACTTTGATAGCAAATTCTACTACTTGTTTATTTAACACAGGCATAGCACCAGGTAAGCCTAGGCATACTGGGCATACATGTGTATTTTGATCGCCGCCGAATTCAGTGGTACAACCACAGAAGATTTTAGACTTAGTCTTAAGCTCTGTATGAACCTCTAAACCAACGACTGTTTCGTATTTACTACTCATATAGAAACCTCCCCAGTTGGTGCTACTAATTGACAGTCTGGACGTGCTTGTTCAAATGTGAAAGCGGCACGTAACAATGTTTCTTCACCCATAGCAGGACCGAGCAATTGCAAGCCAATTGGCAAATTGCTGCTGCTCATACCTGCTGGAATGCTAATACCTGGAATGCCTGCAAGGTTTGCTGGTACTGTACAGATATCTTCTAAGTACATTGCCAATGGATCATTTGCTTTTTCACCAAATTTATAAGACGTATTAGGTGCAGTTGGTGTTAAGATCAAATCCACTTTGGAGAATGCTTCATCAAATTCATTTTTAATGAGGCGGCGAACTTTTAATGCTTTCAAATAGTAAGCATCATAGTAACCAGCACTCAATACATATGTACCTAACAAGATACGACGTTGTACTTCTGGACCAAAGCCTTCTGTACGAGTTTTAGTAGACATTTCTACTAAATTATCCGCCGGTACGCGCATACCATAGCTTACACCGTCATAACGAGCCAAGTTGGAACTTGCCTCTGCCAATGCGATGATATAGTATGCAGACAACGCATATTTAGAGTTAGGCAAGGAAATCTCAACGATTTCAGCACCTAATTTTTTATATGTTTCGATAGCCTCTTCCATAGCTTTGCGAACTTCGTTATCGAGACCTTCGCCAAAGAATTCTTTTGGCACACCGATTTTAAGATTTTTTACATCATTTACAAGAGCAGTAGTGTAATCTACACGAGCACCTGGAATCGATGTAGAATCCTTTGTATCATAACCAGAAATAGCATTCAATACCAATGCAGCATCCGTTACATCCCGTGTAACAGGTCCAATTTGATCTAAAGAAGATGCAAAAGCAATAAGGCCGTAACGGGATACATTACCATAGGTTGGTTTCAATCCAACTACACCGCAGAAAGAGGCTGGTTGACGAATGGATCCACCTGTATCAGAACCGAGAGCCCAAATTGCAGAACCACTGGAAACAGCAGCTGCACTACCACCAGAAGAACCACCCGGTACACAGTCAATATTCCATGGATTAGTCGTTTTTGCTAATGCAGAATTCTCTGTAGAACCGCCCATAGCAAATTCATCCATATTAAGTTTACCAAGGCTAATATAATGATTGTCTTGTAAGCGTTCGATAACAGACGCATTGTATGGAGGCACAAAGTTCTCTAACATTTTAGACGCACAAGTTGCAGGTTCGTCTTTGATACAAATATTATCTTTAATCGCACCAGGAATACCAGCTAATGGAGAAACCGCTTCACCCTTAGCAATTGCTTCGTCTACAACCTTAGCTATAGTTAAAGCACGGTCATGAGAATCGGACAAGTACGCATGCACAGTCGGTTCCACTTTAGCTTTATGAGCAATAACAGCATTCGTCAATTCAACGGCACTGATTTCTTTATTCACAAGTTTCTTATGTAATTCATGAATTGTCGGCACAGCAAAATCTCCTATTCTTGTACAACACGAGGCACTTTAAAGTACCCATCTTCTGCTTCTGGAGCATTGGATAAAGCTAACTCATGATCAAGGGATGGTTTCTTTTCATCCTCTCTAAACACATTGTGTAAAGGTACAGCATGAGCCATTGGTTCAACACCATCTAGTTCTAATGCATCTAGTTCAGCAACATAGGTCAAGATGTCGGACAACTCTTTTTCTACATGTGCCATATGTTCTTCTTTAACTTCCAAACGTGAAAGCAAGGCGATTTTTTTTATTTCCTCTTGGCTGATTTTCATCGGAACACATCCTTTCATAATTACTTATTATAAAGCATAGATGTATTATTTTCAAAGAAATTACTATACCTATACAGCGACTTTACGTAGGACGGAGCAAGCAGGTATAGTAATTTCTTTTTTACTAATTATTGCTAATAAAACGGGGTCCCATCAAAAATTAAATATCTTCTCCAAGTTCTTTTAATAGTTTTACGAATTCTTCTTCGTTTATCACACGGATACCCAATTCATTTGCTTTAGTGAGTTTACTACCACTATCTTCACCAGCTATAACAAGTGTTGTCTTCTTAGAAACGGAACCAGTAACCTTAGCCCCATGAGCTTCAAGAATTTTACCAGCTTCAGTGCGTCCCATCACCTCAAGCTTGCCTGTGAGAACGACGATTTCGCCTTCCAATTGATTGCCTGCAGCTTCTACTACATCTACAGTCATCTTAAGACCTGCTTGAGTTAAGCCTTCAATAATTGCCACATGTGCTGGATCTTGACGATATTCAATAATGCTATCTGCCATTGTGGGACCGATTTCTTCAACTGCAACTAGCTCATCCTTAGTAATAGTCATGAACCGTTCCATAGATTTGACTACATTAGCTATAGTGGTAGCAGCCTTAGAGCCAATTAAACGGATTCCTAAACCATATAAGACTCGATCCAAACCGCGTGATTTAGAATCATTAATAGCCTTCACCAAATTTTCTGCAGATTTTTTACCCATACGATCCATCGTAACAAGTTGATCCACAGTTAAGTGATATAAATCAACCACATTTGTAATTAACTTGTTGTTGATTAAATTTTCTACGATACTAGGACCAAGGCCATCGATATTCATAGCATCACGAGAGGCAAAGTGGATAATTTGTTCCTTTTCAATAGCTGGACAATGTTTATTCGTACATCGAACTGCCGCTTCTCCTTCACGACGAACTGCAGGAGATTCACATACAGGACATGTATTAGGAATTGTAAAAGGAATTTCAGAACCATTTCGCTTTTCAGGAACAACACGGATAACCTCCGGAATGATTTCCGCCGCCTTGTGAATGATAACGTGGTCCCCAATACGAATATCCTTTTCATCGATAAAATCTTGGTTGTGTAATGTGACTCGGCTTACGTTCGTACCAGATACAAATACCGATTCAAGCTCACCAGTAGGAGTTAGAACCCCTGTGCGACCTACATTAATGGTAATATCTTTAAGGATTGTTTCCACTTCTTCAGGTGGATACTTGTACGCAGTGGCCCATTTAGGATCCTTTGCAGTGCTACCAAGAACCTCTTGATCATCAAAGCTATTTACCTTAATAACCATTCCATCTGTATCATATGGAAGTTCATGGCGCTTATCACCCCAATAATTAATGGCTTCAATTACTTCATCAATTGTTTTACATACACGATAATGAGGATTTACAGAGAACTTAAAGTTCTCTAAGCTCTTAAGCAATTCCTCTTGGCTATGAATATTGGCTCCCACTTCAGAACCTATAGCATATGCGAAAAATGCTAAATTCCGGTTAGCAGTAATAGCTGGGTCTTGTTGGCGTAAGGAACCTGCTGCAGCATTTCGGGGATTTACAAAGGTTGGGAGACCTTCTTCATCACGTTCTTCATTAATACGTTTAAATTCACTATGAGGCATATATGCTTCACCGCGAACTTCAATAAACTCAGGTGCATTATCTAAAAATAATGGAATAGATTTAATGGTACGTACATTAGCTGTTACATCTTCGCCAACGCGACCATCACCACGCGTAACAGCACGGACAAACATACCATTTTCATAATGTAAATTAACCGCTAAGCCATCGATTTTTAGTTCTACAACATACGCAGAAGGCTTATGGCCAAGTTCCTTTTCTACACGATTGCCAAATGCTCGTACTTCATCAGCATTAAATACATTGCTAAGGCTTAACATAGGACGTCCATGAACGACCTTTTCAAAGGAGCCTTCCACCTTCATACCAACCCGTTGTGTTGGAGAAGATGGCACAATATATTCAGGATGAGCTGTTTCTAACTCCACAAGCTCACGATATTTTTTATCATATTCAAAGTCGCTCATAGTAGGAGCATCCTTTACGTAGTATAAGTACTGCGCATGAGTGAGTTCCTGTTGCAACTCTTTAATTCTATCTTTCGGATCCATTTTATATCCTTTTTTACAGAAATATAGTTATTTAAATAATTGTATATGTTCCCCATTTAACCATATACATAATTAGGATAATCATCCCTTTTTAACTGGTGCAAATTTTGCCATTACAACGCGCACACCTTGTGTAGGAAACTCAATGGTCAATTTCATACCAGCACCTTCACCAGTTACGTTGATTACTTTGCCATTACCCCATTTACTATGAATCGCCGTATCGCCCACCTTCCAGTCGGCAATTACTTCATTGCGTACGATTGGCTTCGTCACGGGGCGGCTAGTAACACTCATATGTTGAGGTACATGACGTTTAATATCATCAGGCACTTTACGCTTAGCACGTAAGCCATCTACTAATTCTTCGGGAATTTCATCGATAAATCGAGATGGTAAATAACTACTAGTACGGCCAAATACTGTTCTAGTAGTGGCATTAGAAATATATAATTCCTTTTCAGCACGCGTAATGCCTACATACGCAAGACGACGTTCCTCTTCAATTTCTTCAGAGTTCATCAAGGTACGACTATGAGGAAATAAACCTTCTTCCAAACCACATAAGAATACAATAGGAAATTCCAGACCTTTTGCGGCATGTAATGTCATCAATGTCACCTTAGCCTCTTCTTGCTCAAAAGAATCTACATCATTGACAAGCGCGACTTGCTCTAAAAAGTCCTCTACAGTACCAGATGGATTTGTATCTTGGAAGTCTTTTGCCACAGATAAAAGCTCACCAATATTCTCAGCACGAGCTTGATCCTGCGGGTCTGTACTCTCTTCTAATTGTGCCAAATAACCTGTTCTATCTAGAATAGATTCCAAGATATCTAGTACAGTTCGATTCTCCATTTCAGATATAAGAGTAAAGATGAGAATACCAAATTCTTCTAACTTTTCCTTAGTTTTTCCCTTAATAGAATCAATTAAATGTAATTGCGTAAGCGTCATAAATAAAGATGTACCATTCGCACGAGCATATTCTTGTAGCTTAGCAACCGTAGTGGCCCCAATACTCCGTTTAGGCACATTGATAATACGCAACAAGCTCAAATCATCAAAAGGATTATATAATACGCGTAGATATGCTAAAACATCTTTGATTTCCTTACGATCATAGAACTTTGTGCCCCCTACCATCGTATAAGGTAAGGCCCGCTTAATGAGTGCTTCCTCAAGGACACGAGACTGGGCATTTGTACGATATAAAATGGCCATATCCCCGTATGGAACATCGTAAATATCATGTTTCTTTGCGATTGTGTCACCGATAAAAGCAGCTTCCTCATGTTCAGATTGAGCCGTAAAATGCTGAATTTTCGCACCTTCCATCTTATCGGTCCAAAGATTTTTCTCTGGACGGCCCTCATTATTATCGATAACAGCATTGGCTGCATCTAGAATAATCTTAGTTGAGCGATAATTTTGCTCCAATTTTATAGATGTGCAATTAGGATAGTCTTTTTCAAAATCTAAGATGTTTTGAATATCCGCACCACGCCAAGCATAAATACTTTGGTCAGCATCCCCTACGACGGCAATATTCTTCCAATGTGAAGCTAATAATTTCGCCAATAAATATTGTGTATGGTTCGTATCTTGATACTCGTCAATCATAACATAACGGAAACGATGACTATATTTATCAAGAACAGCTGCATTAGACTGTAATAATTTAACGGCTACTAATAAAAGATCATCAAAGTCTAATGCATTATTCTTGCGCAACTCTCGCTCATAATACTCATAAACATCGGCAACCTTTTGTTGGTAAAAGTCTCGCGCTTGTTTTCTAAAATCAGAAGCAAAAAGCAATTGATTCTTAGCATCTGATATGGCGGCTATCATAGCCCCTACTGGATAGTATTTATCATCCAAATTTAATGCTTTCAATGCGGCCTTAATAACAGCTTGAGAATCAGATGTGTCATAGATAGTAAAATTGCTGTTATACCCTAAGAAACTATCGATTTCAAAGCGTAAAAACTTAGCACAAAAACTATGGAATGTACTGAGCCATATACGATTTGCCACATCGCCAACAAGACCTTCTACACGGCTTTTCATTTCTTTCGCCGCTTTATTGGTGAAAGTAATGGCCAATATTTCATAAGGATTAACACCTTGTGCCAATAAATGTGCAATACGAACTGTTAAGACCTTTGTTTTACCAGATCCAGCACCGGCTAAAATCAATAAAGGGCCTTCCGTATGCTGGACAGCTTGTTGTTGTTCTTTATTTAAACCTGTTAATAATGAATTCATCGAAACACACCTATTGCCCTTACATATGTAATACAAACTTCAAATATACATAAATAATCTTTAATAAGCTGTGAAACAAGTATGTATAGTTAAAAGCTAAATTATTATATGTAAATAAACACATTTATAATAGCTATTACAATATACATGCAATATACTTGAAGTCTTATAAATAGAGAAGAAGAACGTTGCGAGCAACGTTCTCTTTTAGTTTGTATACTATTTCATGGCACCAAGAATTGGTGGTACAATTTGTTTTTTACGAGACATAGTATTAGGTAAGAATACACCATTATCCTTTATTTCTTTTTCAAATGCTTTAGTAACTACACCTTCTACATCGCCACTAAACAACAATGTTGTACTTTCATCGAGAATATTTGTAATCATGATGTAAGATGCATCGTAGTTATTAGTGCTGCGAAGAGCCTCTAAAGCTTGTACTAGCTCGCCTTGTTTAGCCAATACATCAGTTGTATCCATAACAGAAATTTGACCGATAGAAATAGTCTTACCTGCTTCAGAGAACTCTTTCATGTCGGTACGAACGATATCATCATTAGTTAAATCAGAAATATCTGCTCCCGCTTTCAACATATCTAGCCCATAGGACTCAATATCTACGCCAGCGATTTCGGCTAATTTATGAGCCATTTCTTTATCTGTTTCTGTACATGTTGGAGAACGGAATAATACAGTATCAGAAATGATAGCAGATAACATCAAGCCTGCAATGCCTTTAGGAATTTCTTGATTATTCTCCATGTACAATTTAGTAATGATTGTATTGGAGCAACCAACTGGTTCTAAACGCATAAATACAGGTCCATCAGTTTCGAAATCACCAATACGGTGATGATCAACTACACCACACATATTCATGGATTTGTAACCATCAATAATTTGTTTTGATTCATTATGGTCTGTTAAATACAAGTTGCCGCCTTCTGGAGCAAATTCTTCCCAATTCTTAACAATTTGTGGGTGTTCAAAGCCAAAATGATTCAAAATATATGTTGTTTCTTTGTTAGCTTCACCTGCACAGACTGGAGTTGCTGGTGTTCCCATTTGTGTTAGTAAGTTAGCAAAGGAAATAGCAGAACAAATTGAATCCGTATCAGGGCTTTTATGACCTGCTACATATGTTTTTACATCACTCATAATATACCTCTTTTATATTAATTTCATACTTAATATCGACTTACGTCAATCTGATTTTTAACTATATCATTATATCATAAATCATACAAAAAAACACGCCACTACTAAGTAGTGACGTGTTTTTAACATTCTACAAAATTATCTAATGTGAATGATTAGTCGTGATTCTTTTTGCGGTTTGTTAACAAACCAGGTCCAAGTGTTTCAATAATGATAAACAACATTGGAATGATAAAGATACCAAACAATGTAGCTGTTGTCATCCCTGCTACTACTGTAATCCCCATGGAAGTACGTGCACCAGAACCAGCACCAGTAGATACTGCCAATGGTAATACACCAAGGATAAATGCAAAGGATGTCATCAAAATTGGACGCAAACGAATTTTTGCAGCTTCGATAGCAGCATCAACAACGTTCATACCACGCTCGTCAACGCGAATCTTAGCATATTCGATAATCAGAATCGCATTTTTTGCAGCCAAGCCAACCAAGGTTAAAAGACCAATTTGCATATAAATATCATTTGCCAAAGAGTATCTGCCTGTGAAGTTCAATAAGAATGGTACTAAAGAAGCACCAATCATACCAGATGGTACGGAGAACAATACGGCAAATGGAACCTTCCAAGACTCATATAAGGCAGCCAAGATTAAGAATACAAAGACAAGGCCTAAACCTAGAATCAACATAGATTGAGAACCGGCTTTTAACTCTTCACGAGATTGCCCTGCCCAATCATATGTATAACCAGCAGGTAATGTTTTAGCGGCGGCCTCTTTTAATGCATTGATAGCATCACCAGAGGAATATCCTCTAGCTTGAGAACCACCAATTTGTACGGCCATCGCATTATCAAAGCGAGTAATGCTAGATGGTGTACCCGTTTGTTCCTTTGTAATATAGTTAGAAACAGGAACCATTTGGCCATTGCTATTTCTAACAGCTAACATATTAAGCTGGTCCGCATTTTGACGATATGTGTCTTCCGCTTGGACTACAACCTTATAGTTTTTACCATAAGTAGTAAAGTCGTTAACTTGAATACTACCATAGAACCCTTGCAAAGTGGTAAAGATATCAGCTAATGCTACACCATCTTGAGCCGCTTTTTCACGATTTACATCAAATTGTAATGTCGGCGTAGATGTATCAAAAGTAGTATAAATAGATTGAATTGCTGGGCTCTTACGAGCTTCCGCAATAAATTCATTAGTACGATCAGCCATAACTTGTGGACTATCGCCAGCTTTGTTAATGATGTACATACTAAAACCACCAGTTGTACCAAGACCTGGAATAGATGGTGGATTCATAGCAATAACTGTTGCTTCTGGTACACCTTGAGCAGCAAAACCAAAGGTTTGACCAACCATTGCATTGATAGAAGTTGCAGCAGTAGTACGATATTTCCAATCGGACATAGTAGCAAAAATTACACCAGCACTAGACTTTTGACCGCCACCTAAGAGGTCAAAACCAGCGACAGTAAATACTTCTTGGAATAATTGTTCGTCCTTAGGTTTTTCAGGATCATTTTTTTCTTCCAAGAAAGATGCAACTTTTTCAAGTGTAGCCATAGTACGTTCAGACGTAGCACCAGGTGGCTCATTAATAGCAATCATATAGTAACCACTATCTTCAGCTGGTACGAAAGAAGTTGGTAAGAAGTGGAATACTAAGGCTGTACCACCTGCAAAGACTAGCAATGCAATAACAATTAAACTCAAACGATGACTTAAACGCGCTAATTGGAGACCATACCAATTACTGAATCGTTCTAGAGCAGCATTAAATTTATTTAATTGGCGATGTAACCAATCTTCACGCTCTTTAGTTATATGTGGTTTCAATATGGTAGCACATAATGCTGGTGTTAACACAAGTGCAATAATAGCTGAAATTACAACGGAAACGGCAATCGTTAATGCGAACTGTTTGTAAAGGATGCCTGTCATCCCCCCCATGAAAGCAACCGGTACAAATACCGCTACCAATACGAAGGCGATACCAATTACAGGACCTTGTACGTTTTCCATCGCTTTAATAGCCGCCTCTTTTGGAGGTAAACCATTATATTTTAACTCATATTCAACAGCCTCTACCACTACGATAGCATCATCAACTACAAGGCCGATAGCCAAAACCATGGCAAAAAGCGTCAAAGTGTTAATAGAGAAATCTAATAAAACAAAAGAGCCAAATGTGCCAAGCAAAGATACTGGCACAGCAATCATAGGAATAATTGTGGAGCGCCAAGATTGTAAAAAGACATATACTACAACTAAAACAAGGAGCAATGCCTCTACAAATGTATGCTCAACCTCATTAATAGATGCACTTACGAATTTAGTATTATCCACAACTACATTATATTGCATATCTGGTGGGAAGGATTTAGATTGCTCATCTAGAACCTTTTTAACATTAGCAATTGTTTCTAATGCATTAGCATCATTTTGTAGGGAAATAGCAAAACCAGCAACCTCTTTATGAGCAGATTTTGCAATGAAGTCATATCCTTCAGCCCCAATTTGAATACGGGAGACATCCTTTAGATGTAATACCTTACCATTAGTGCTTTTAATAGCAATATTACCAAATTGCTCAGGTGTTACGAGACGTCCATCAATTTTGATAGGATATTGGAATGCTTGTTCACCATTTGTAGGATTTTTCCCTACTGTACCTGCTGCGGCTTGTAAGTTTTGACCTTTAATAGCCGCCGTAACTTCAGAGATAGTAACACCAAGTTTTTGCATCTTCGCAGGATCCAACCAAATGCGCATAGAATAATCAGATCCGAACTCCTGTACAGAACCAACACCCTTAATGGATTTGATAGTATCCATCATATAATTGGTACCATAGTTCTTTAAGAATGTTGCATCATATGTGCCATTTGGTGAACTCAAAGAGAATATAAGTGCCATATCACCAGAAGATTTAGTAGTTGTAACACCTACAGCTTGTACCTCTGAAGGCAATTGTGCAAGTGCTGCTTGAACACGGTTTTGCGTATTAACCGCATCCATATCAGCATCTGTACCTTGATTGAACTGAACAGTCAACGAATAGCTACCGTTACTGGAACTATTAGAAGTCATATAGTCCATATCTTGTACGCCTACAATCTGCGTTTCAATAACACTGGCTACTGTATCATTAACAACTTGAGCAGTTGCACCAGTATAGGTAGTATTAACGCGAACTGTAGGTGGAGAAATTTGTGGATATCGAGCTACCGGAAGGTTCATCATGGAGATAAGCCCTACCAACGTGATAACAATGGCTATTACGATGGCAAAGATAGGTCGATTAATAAAGAATTTCGACACGATCTATCCTCCTTTTATTTTGTAGCTTTCAACTGTTCTTTAGTTAGTAGTTTACCATTTACTTTTACGCCATTCTTCACCTTAGTTAAGCCGTCAACGATGATTGTATCACCAGCAGCTAAACCAGATTTAATGATTGTTTCATTACCTTTAGTACCACCAACCTCTACTGTCTTTTGTTCTACTACACCAGCAGCATTTACAACATAAACAAAGTTTTTGTCCATGATTTGTAAAATTGCACGACTTGGTACAAGGATTGCATTTTTAATCTTTTCACCAGGGGAAACAACAGTAGCATACATATTAGGTAATAATAAATGATTAGGATTTGGGAAGGATGCTTTCAATACAAGCTTACCCGTAGATTGATCTAAACTCTTAGCCGCTTGAACGATAGAACCAAGTTCATTATATGTTTCGCCATCAGCAAGTTTTAATTGAATATTTGGACCATTAGAATCATCCGTTGTAGGATTCTTCATGAAGTCAAGATATTCTTGCTCAGTCATACTAAACTCAACGAAGATTGGGTCAATAGAATCAATAGTAACTAGTGTAGTAGAGCCAGCCTGAACGTAAGTGCCTGTATCTACGTCATCCATGCGTAATGTACCAGAATATGGTGCATATACCATGGTATCCCCCATATTATCTTGAGCAATTTTTACGGATGCTTCATACGCTTCATACGTAGCCTTAGCTTGCTCTGTAGCACTACGTTGCGTATCTACACGTTGTTGAGCAATCGCATCTTGTGATGCCAAAGTTTCATAACGTTGAAGATCCACTTCTGCATTTTTCAAGTTTGCATTAGCTTGAGCTGCTTGTGCTTCTGCATTGGCAAGACTCGCTTCATATTGACGAGAATCAATTCGATATAGTGGTTGTCCCGCTACTACTTGTTCGCCACCTTTTACAAACTTCTCAACAATATAACCACTTACACGAGCATGTACAGCTACAGAGTTCTCGGCAACTACAGTACCAGCAAATGTTTGATCAACTTGTGTATCACTTGCTGTAAGTTTATACGTATTAACATTAATCTCACCAGCTTGCTGTTGATTGTTGCCACACCCTGCAATCATCACAGCAGACATTACGAGAGCTGCTAACATACGGGAATAACGATACTTCATTATCTGTACTCCTTTTCAGAAACTAATCATTCATGTCACATAATTACATAAATATCTTTATATATTCTACAGGATTCTATAGATAAAGTCAATTTTTCTGATACCCCTTTACCTTTGTAGAACATAGATAAAATCTGATTAAACCCACATATATTGTATACAACAAAAATGTTAAAAATTATTGACATTTTATTTCCATGCCTTATTACCTCTAAGATTCTTTATTTAAATTAATATGAAAATTTTATTCTTAATATACAAAAACCGCCTAAGAATCTACCTAGGCGGTTTTAAAACCACTTAATCGGCTGTTCTATATCAATTATAGCCGAATAATCACAAATTTATCTGTAAGCGCAGACTTATTTCTTAAAATGTCCGCTTCTATTTTGGTGGAGATGAGGGGGAGTCGAACCCCTGTCCAAGAGTGTTGCCATATAGACTTCTCCGAGCACAGTCTATGATTTAAGTCTCAGGTTGCTATCGCTCACAGACAAGCTACACAACCCCAGTTCATATTGTCTCGCCTAATTCATATGAACAACTAAATTAGACCAGCCTACTGTTTGACGTCCATTCACACTTGGTAGGCACAAGTATGAGGGACGTAGCTTATGCAGCTAATGCAAAATTTTCTTCTGCGTTTAAATATTTTCCCACCGTTTAACGGCCTCATGGAACGCCGACTCGCTATCTATACCACACGCACCCCTGTCGAAACCTTTACATCCCCGTGCGTCGGTCTCATAATTATAAGCCCATTTAATACAGCTGTCAATTATATAGAGCCTTTATAATTCAGTAAAATCTATAACTTCTAGATTACTTTATCTCCTACTAAAGATGAAGCTATTATATAGAATCATAAAATTAATTCAATTCTTTGATAGCTTTATCCAATGTCCGGCACACATAATCAATTTGTTCTTTATTATGGGCAGCTGTAACGGTTAAACGAATCCTACTTTCACCAATAGGAACTGTAGGCGGACGTATCGCTGTACCTATAATTCCAGCATTGTATAAATAATTTGATACTGCTAAAGTATCCTCATTGCTACCGATAAGTATTGGGAAAATTGGAGTATCATTCGTAGCATATATTCCTATAGAATTTAAGCAATCTGCCATATAGTTCACATTATTTTGTAGTTGCCTTAAAACAGATGTATCAGACTCAAGAACATGTAATGCAGACAGGGCTGCCCCTATGTCAGCAGGAGATAATGCAGTGGAGAATATAAAGCTACGACTCATATTCACAAGATAATCAATGATGGTGCTATTAGCAGCTACATAGCCGCCAACAGAACCTAACGATTTGCTCAATGTACCTAGCTGAATATCCACTTCTTTCTCGAGACCATAATAAGCAGCCGTGCCATGACCGTTACCAATGGTTCCCGTCGCATGAGCATCGTCTACCATAAGTAAAGCATTATACTCACGGCTAAGATCGTAGAGCTTATCCAATGGAGCTATATCGCCATCCATGCTAAATACACCATCTGTGACAATGAGCTTTCGTGTATTTCGATCTACTTCTTTCAATAAATACTTTAATTCGTCTACATCACAATGGTTATAAGCCTTTACAGATCCTCTACTCAGTCTACAACCATCTATAATACTAGCATGATTTAAAGCATCGCTAAAAATAATAGTATTCTTATCTGCTATGGCAGAAATGGTTCCTACATTTGCCATGTAACCCGTATTAAATACGAGAGCCTTCTCTGTATTCTTAAATTTTGCTAATTCTCTTTCTAGCTCCGTAAATAATGGGAACGTACCGGATACAAGACGCGATCCACCTGATCCAGTGCCATATTGTTGAGCCCCCTTAATAGCCCCCTCTATTACACGTTCATCAAAAGTAAGCCCTAAATAGTTATTTGATGCCATCATCAAATATTCTTTATCATTTCTTTTAACACGTACTGCGTCTATAGGGCAATATTCCGTTAATGTACGAAAATTTAGGTTATTGATTTTATTATTTAATTGCTCTTGGAAGAATTTATACATACAATCACCGCTGAACAAGTACTGGTGCTTTTTCCAAATACTTGATTACACAGTCCACATCAGTATTTGGTTTAACAAAAAATACACGCCCTCCTAGATTAGATCCAAATTCTTTCAAGCTAGGAATTCGATGGTAAATATCATTGCAAGCCACATAGCCTACTGTGTAATCAGGATCATCAGACCAACATAATTCACCTACAATCCCCTCAGTAGATTGCACTTTAGAAGCCAATACTAAGGCCTCTCTCATATGTTCATTTTCCCCTAGTTTTTCCGAATCAAATGAATCCATATGACTCACGCGAACACCACGGTTACCAGAATCTATGCGCTCACCAGAAATTGCGTCAACCAACATAGCACCTCGCATAGATGAATCTAAACCTTCTAATAGATAAATAGCATGTTTAACAGCAGTTTCACTAATATCAGCGCCCTGTAAAAGTTCAACAGCTAATTGATGCGCCTCAGCAACAGTATTAGCAAAATGTTCATTTACTTTTAAGCATTCTATATATGTAATTGTTTCTGAAGGAATCAAGTCCACTGTAATATTGATAAAATCAGCTATCCCCTTACTATGATGCAGTGCTCGTTCGGCTAAAGACTGAGCGATAGCTCCAACTTGATTTAAGGTCACAATGCGTTCTGCGCCAGAAATATGGTGGCCCCCGTTTTCATGGGGACCACCTTGAGCCGCGCGCATACGCACACTATATAATTCGTCCATTATGATACCTTACCTTTAACTACATTACTTTGAGGTACTTGGTTGTGAATTTTATGGAATACTTTCACAAATACTGGTGCCATAATTACTGTAAAGATCATACCTGGAACTGCGAGAGCTATCATAGGTAATGCAGCCTTACCAACATATAAAGACAAAGATAACCGCGCTAAAGCAGATGCAATTGGACCTGAAACCATAATACCTATTATGTGATTATGGCATATCCAAAGAATTAGTCCCACAATGAGCCGGAATTGCATAGCAATCATAACATTTAAAATAGTTTGAGTACCTAATGCTAAGCCTATTAGACTAGATAAACAACCACTTATAATATACTTTTTAAATCCGAATACGGCACATATCGCTACCGCCAACGGGGCTGATAATTGAAACTCTATACCTGGAATGACATTAGGTATTTTAATAGCCCCTAATACAGTAATCATGGCAGTTAAAATAGCAACCTCTGTAATGTACCGAATGTTCTGATTCATAATGTATCTCCTTTACTTAGAAAATGTCAACTACAAACACCTCTTATTGTTTACATTATAAATTCTCACTGTATTTTTATCAACCACTAAAAATAACATAGTTAACAAATATATAAAAAAGAACCAAGCCATATCGACTTGATTCCTTATGACTCTTAATATTTTTGTTGTTCTTTGATTCGCTTAGCAATATCGCGCTTGGCATCACGTTCCGCCATATCTTGACGCTTGTCATAAAGTTTCTTACCAGTTACTAGACCTACAGTAACCTTTACATAACCGTGACTAAAATGAAAGTTTAGCGGCACTAAAGAAAATCCTTTTTCCTTAACTTGAGCATGTAACTTATTGATTTCAGATTTATGCATCAACAACTTGCGTGTCCGCTCCGGTTCATGGTTAAAACGATTACCTTGTTCATACGGACTGATATGTACACCATACAATAAAATTTCCCCTTTATCTATACGACAAAAGCTGTCCTTAAGATTAAGCTTACCTTGACGAATAGACTTTATTTCAGTTCCTGTTAAAGCAATACCTGCTTCATAGGTTTCATGAATATGAAAATCATGACGCGCCTTACGATTGTCAGCAATAAGCGATGGGCTAGATTTCTTTGCCATATTCTCCTCTATCGTTTACGTTTACTTTTAGATTTTTTAGATTGACTACGTTTTGTAGCTTTATTTGACTTCTTGCGACTCGATTTACCTTTTTTAGATTTTTTACTGAAAGCATCATATCTAGAACGCCCAGCTTTTGAATCATCTCGTTTAGAAGTTTTTCTACCGTTTTTTCGGGATGACTTTCGCCCCTTTAAATTTCCAAAACCATCACGACTAGTAGCATAGTCAGAGCCACTACTCAATTGTTCTTGGATAGCCATCAGATTATCTACTTCACCAAGAACAAAATCGATTTGTTTCTTTTCTACATCGGCTTTTACAAGTGTAACAGTAACCTTTTCACCTAAGTGATAGGTTTTACCTGTCCGCTTACCAACAAGAACAAAATGTTCTTCGTCAAAGAAATAATAATCGTCGTTCATCATGCTAATATGCACGAGACCGTCGATACCATTCTCTAACTCTACGAACATGCCAAAGGAGGTTATGCTCGCAATAGTGCCTTCAAAAACTTCGCCTACAAATGGAACCATGTATTGAGTCTTCTTTAGATCAGTAGTTTCTCGTTCTGCCTCGGTTGCCACTTGTTCTTGTATGGAAGAATGTTCCACAGCACCAGCTAAGAAAGCTTCATCTACATCTCGTTTAGAGTATCCACCCTTCCAGTGCATATCCGCTTTTAAAAGTCGATGTACCATCAAATCCGGATAACGTCTAATGGGAGATGTAAAATGCGTATAGCAAGTGGATGCTAACCCAAAATGGCCGACGTTTTCAATGCTATATTTCGCTTGCTGCATAGAACGTAAGGTCATAATTTGAGCCACTTGCTCAATATCTTGTCCCTTCACTACATCAAGGATTTTTTGGAAATCTCGTGGTGTTACACCATCAGCACTAAGGACAAGAGTTTGACCTAAATAATGTAATACCTTTTGGAATAAATCCAATTTTTCTTCACTAGGATGTTCATGAATACGATATACCGATGTACGTTGAGTATCCTTTAAATGCGTAGCTACCGTCTCATTAGCAATGAGCATACATTCTTCGATAAGCCGCTCTGCCATAGTTCGATCGCGTTTTACGATACGCAACGGTGTACCATCGAGATCAAGTAATACCTTATATTCCGGAAAATCAAAGTCTAATGCCCCTCTACGACGACGCATACGATTTAAAATCTTAGAAATTTCTGCTAAGTCACGAAGCATAGGAATAAAATCTACTAAATCGTCAGGAACAATATTTTCCTCTAACGCTTTATAAACTTCTTTATAGCTGCAACGACGTCCTACATGGATAATAGACGGACGAATACGATAATTAACAACTGTACCTGAATCATCAATTTCCATCATACACGTCATAGCATAGCGATCTTCATGGGCATTTAAACTACAAATACCATTCGATAATGCCTCTGGTAACATTGGTACTACGCGGTCAACTAAGTAAACTGAAGTCCCCCGCTTGTATGCTTCATTATCAATAGGCTGGCCTGAAGTAACATAATGACTAACATCCGCAATGTGTACGCCTAGCTCATAATTACCATTTGGTAATTTACGACCACTTACAGCATCGTCAAGATCTTTTGCATCTTCTCCATCGATAGTTACCATTTGTAAGTCTCTAAGATCCCACCGCTTCGGATCTTCATGAACAATAGTATCTATCTTCTCACTTGCCTCAATTACCTCTTTAGGGAATGCAAAAGGAATCTTATGATTAGCCATAATACAGTTAATGTCTAGGCCTACATCCCCCTTATAACCTAAAACTTCTGTTATAATTCCTTCAGGTTTTTTATTGCCTTCAGGCCATTTTGTAATTTTTACTAGTACCTTAGCTCCACTCCGAGCATCTAAAGTATCTTTTAAATCTACAAAAATATCTGTTCCAATACGTTCATCATCTGGTACAACAAAGCCGAAGTGTTGTTGTCTGTCGTAAGTACCAACTATGGTTTCATTAGCACGCTCAATAACATCAACGATGATGCCTTCACGTTTATGCTTTGTATAATCTGATGGTACAATACGAACACGTACCTTATCATTATGCATAGCAGTTCCTTTATTTTGTTCTGCTACATAAATATCTTCATCATCCAGCATAATAACAAATCCATAAGATTTACGATATCCTTTGTAGATACCTTCATATTCTTCATGCTGTTGATCTTCATATCGGTATACATCTGGTCGAGATGAAGTTAATACGCCTTCACGGGCGAGCATTTTCGCAGATCGAATAAACATTTCAAGATCTTTGCCACCTCGAATACGATTATCCATTGCTGCATCCTCAATATGGTATGCATGTGGTTGTATAGATTTATAAAAGTCCAATACCTTCTTCTTCAAGTCTGCACCCCCTTATTAGGATGAAAAAAGAAAAAGCCTGCAAAGCAGGCTTTCATCATTAGAATTGATTAATCATTGCCCCTAACACTAAGCTCAACACAGCAAAGATAATCCCCAATATAATCGTACATTTAGATAAGAAAGCATCTAAACCGCGTTGCTTACCACCAAAAGAAGAGTCTGCCGCACCAGAAACAGCACCGCCCATGCCTGCATTTTTGCTATTTTGTGCAACAACTACTACAATTAATAAAATAGATACGATTACTTCTACAATCATTAAGAAATTTGTCACGACTGTCATCCTTCCTGTGATGCTCGATGCGAGCCCAATACACGATGTTCTAAATACTTCTCTAATTTACGTTTTACCCTTTGTAGCGCATTATCAATAGATTTAACACTACGATCTGTGACCTCAGCCATTTCTTGATAGGAACGTCCATCAAGGTATCCTTCCAAGACTTCCCATTCGAGATCACTTAAAATATGACCAATATTGTGCTCAATATCATCTAGTTCCTCTTGACTGATAATGAGGTCTTCAGGATTTGTAATCTTTGTTGAAGATAGCATTTCAATCAATGTACGCTCAGAGTCCTCTGTATACACCGGTTTATTTAAGGATATATAGGAGTTCAAAGGCGCATGTTTTTGTCTTGTAGCCGATTTAATAGCTGTAATAATTTGTCTAGTTATACAAAGTTCTGCAAAAGCTCTAAAAGACGCTAATTTATCATGTTTAAAATCTCGCGTCGCCTTATAGAGTCCAATCATCCCTTCTTGGATGATATCCTCTCGGTCGGCACCTACCAAAAAATAGGAGCGAGCCTTAGCTCTTACAAAGTTCTTATATTTATTAACAATATAATCGATTGCAAACTCATTTTGCTCTTCCTGAGCTATGACCACAACTTGCTCATCGGTCATTTCCTTGAAATTGTAATCGGACTTGCGTGTATGAATCATTTTCATAAGCTCCTCCTTACAATTGAGCGAGAAAAACCAATATATTTATTATACTGGAACGGTATATGATTTTCAACTATCAATGACCTCGACGCAATTTCTCAAGCTTTTCAGCAACTTCAGGAGATAATAAACCTCCCACTTCATTACGACGCACTGAAAATTGATCACGTCTATGTTCATGAGCATATTGAAGTCGTTCTTCTTCCTTAGCTATACGAATCATATTTTGCAACTCACGAGCAGGAATACGCAACCCGCCAGAGCCTAGAATTTGATTTTGCTCTGCTCCATCGGAGGTCACAACATATACATTAGTATATTTACCTTTACGTAAAAATACCTCTCGTTCAATAAAGGAATCCGCCGTTTCTCCATCCTCAGTATACACTTCGATAAATCCACTTGTAATGGATTCAATGGAACCTCCAGATTTTGTATACTTACCATCAAATACAAGGATTACTTCGTAACCCTTAAATTTACCATAGTTCAACAATCTATCTCGAAGCTCCATTCTCGCATGCTCTAAAGACTCATGAGCCAATTTTTTCAAATGAGTCCAAGCAAAAATAACATTATAGCCGTCTACAATTAAGATATCTTTTAGCATGATTATTTCGCCTGGCGTTGACGTACCGCCTCATACATAAGAACTGCAGCTGCAACAGATGCATTCAAAGAATTCAAATTTCCATACATAGGAATTGTTACAAGGAAATCACAAGCTTCTTTTACAACGCGACTAATCCCCTTACCTTCATTACCAATGACTATAACCGTAGGGATTGTCATATCAGCTTCATACAAGGTACGATCACCTTCCATATGAGCCCCCATTACCCAAAAGCCCTGTTTTTGAAGTTGTTTAATGGTTTGCGCTACATTGCCAATTTGTACAAGTGGAATTTGCTCAATAGCTCCAGCAGATGTCTTCGTAACAGTAGCATTAATAGGCGCATTATGTCGTTTAGGAATGAGTACAGCCGTAGCACCCGCACATTCAGCAGTACGAATGATAGCTCCCATATTATGTGGATCTTCAACACCATCCGTTAAAATGAGCAACGGCACCTCATGTGTCGTTTCTTGTAATACCTCGCCCAATTCTTTAAATTGAACGGCCGATACAAGAGCTATAACCCCTTGATGTGGTACCTCTAAATCGTACTTATTCATCTGTTTAACTGGTGTTGGTCTAACTTCAATACCTTGAGATTTAGCAAGATTTACAATATCAGCTAACCCTGTTTTTACCTTATCTTCACTGACCAGAATACGTTGAATAGAACGGCCACTTTTAAGGGCTTCTTTAACCGCATTGCGACCTACAATATAATTATCCATACTACATACCTCGTAGAGTTATAGAAAAGGCTTGCCCCAAGATATGCTGTAAGCGCTCTTCTTGGCGCGTTTCATAAAGAAATCCTAGTACTGCTTCAAAGGCCGTACTACTGCGATATTCTTGAACAGTACTACTTTTAGGCACGTTTACATTACTATTTCTAGCACGGCGTGCAATAGCTTGTTCATCTTCTGTGAAAGTATTTTCTATTTCTAGCAATACTTTTGCCTGTGATTTAGCACAAATAAATTCAGTAACGATAGTATGTAAAATCTGTACTTTTGTAATATTCATTTGTACTACGCGTTCGCGCACATACATGGAGTATACTGCATCACCGATATAAGCTAGCATAACTGCATCGGCACTTAGGCACTCCTCTATTGTTCGTTTGCGCAAACGAAGCGGCTCTTCTTCAAGAGCCGTTAGTTTCTTTATCGCTTCATTCTTTAAGAATTGAAATTGTTTAAACTTCACGTTTTTTCCACCGTGCACCTTGAGGAGAGTCCTCAATGGTAATACCAATCTCAGCTAATCGATCGCGGATACAATCAGCTAATGCCCATTGTTTTTGCTCGCGACAAGCTTGACGTACAGAAAGAATAACTTGCATTAATTCTTCATATTCAGCAGCATTAGCACCCGTATTGCCTTCCCAAGCTTTTTCAAGAACACCAATAACATCTGTCATAAATTTGAAGATTCGTTTCACTTCAGCAATTGCCTCTTGACAAACAACGCCTTCTCTACTTGTTACAGCTTGATAGTAGATATTAATTTCTTTTGCAAGACCGAACATACTAGAAGTTGCTAGAGCAGTGTTGAAATCATCACTCATAGCATCCTCAAACTCTTCTTCGTATGCTTTCGCTTTTTCTAATAAGCGTTGAGCTTCATCACATGAGCCTGGCTCACATTTTTCAAGGTAAAGAAGGTTTTCAATAGCTGTGCTTAACCGTTCCAAAGATTTATTAGCTTCTTCTAGACGCTCATCAGAGAAATCTAATGGGCTACGGTAATGCGTGCTCAATAAGAAGTAACGCAATGCATCAGGACTATATTGTTCTAAAATATCTTTTACCAAGAAGAAATTATTCAAGGACTTAGACATTTTTTCAGAATTAATAGTGATAAAACCATTGTGCAACCAGTAGCGCACTGCTGGATGTTGACCAGAGCAACCTTCTGATTGAGCAATTTCATTTTCATGATGAGGGAAAATCAAATCGCTACCACCACCGTGGAAGTCAAATTCTGTGCCTAAATATTTTTGGCTCATAGCAGAACATTCAATGTGCCACCCTGGCCGACCATTCCCCCATGGGCTTTCCCAATAAGGTTCACCAGGTTTTGCTGCTTTCCACAAAGCAAAGTCCATAGGATTCTTCTTACGACCATCTACTTCAATACGTGCGCCTGCTTCCATATCGTCTAATGTACGACCAGATAACTCACCGTAATGTTCAAATTTCTCCACACTATAATATACATCGCCATCGAGTTCATAGGCGTAGCCCTTGTCAATCAATGTTTGAATCATAGCAATGATATCATCAATATGTGTAGATACACGTGGATAAATGTCTGCACGTTGTACACCTAACGCATCCATTACTTCAAAATAACTATCGATATAACGGTTTGCAATGGTATCCCAAGAGACACCTTCACCATTAGAAGTGTTGATGATTTTATCATCCACATCAGTAAAGTTTTGTACATATGTTACTTTATAGCCTACATGTTTCATATAGCGACGAATTACGTCCCAAGTCACGAAAGGACGAGCATTGCCAATATGAGGATGATTGTATGGTGTGACACCACATACGTACATTTTTGCCTCACCTGGTGTTACAGGATTAAAAACCTCTTTTTGGCGCGTCATAGTATTATAAACAGTAATTTCTCTCATCGTTACCGATGCCTCCAATTTTGTAAAATAAAAAAGACCTCTCATCTCATACAGAGACGATGGTCCGCGGTTCCACTCTGTTAGGTACCAATAGCGATACCCACTCATCGCATAACGGTGCGTCGCCGGACAAACCTACCTATAATCGGAGTGTCAGCTCGTGAATGCATTTCATCTACCTATCCATGAACCCTCCCACCATCGGTTCTCGCTAAAAAGTTAGTTGTAGAGTACTTCTTTCAGTCTCAGCTATTAAAATAATCTATATTTATATATAAAAATATTTTACCAATAAAGCTATAGAATGTCAATATTTACAAGAAAGATCCCCATCTTTCATAGGCAGCTATTCACATATCATACATAGGTATTTTAAATAGCTTAATTAGAAAGATGAGGATATATAATCAGAATATTAAATTAATATTATCATTCATAACAATAGCTTTTATAGTACACAAGTAATAATAATGTCATTACATCAAATCAATTAATATTAAGCATTTTCTAATTTATCTTGATCATCATGTTTACGGCAAATACCTGCAAAGATAGATCCTGTAAAGTTATGAATGATGGAGAATACTGCACCTGCTACCGCAGCTTGTGGTGTAAAGTGTTTTAGTGCTAAAGATACGGATAATGCAGAATTTTGCATAGCCACTTCGATTTGCATAGCACGACGAGAAGACACATCAATACTAAGAGCTTTACATATAAAGTATGTCACAACATAACCACTCAAATTTTGTACTAAACACGCTACAAAAATAATAAAACCAGTTTCGGCAATTTGCTTTTGGTTAACTGCAGTTACAGCTGCCAAGATAAGCAATACCGCGATAGCTGCAATGGTTGGACATACAGATTTTACAGGTTCAATTTTTGCGCCAATAAAGTAATTCAATACAATCCCCAAAATAATTGGTACTAACACGATTTTTACAATGGATATAAACATTGGCATAAATTGAATTTCAATAGAAGATGTTGCACCTGCATATAATACGACAAATAAAGGCGTTAAAATAGGTGCCAATAATGTGGATACAGTTGTTGCTGATACGGATAAGGGAACATTACCATTTGCAAGGAAGGTCATTACATTAGAAGCAGTACCACCAGGACATGCACCCAACAAGATAAAACCAATCCCAACTTCTGGAGGAAAATTAAATGCTAAGGCTACTAAGAAACCTGCCAATGGCATCCATAAGAATTGGATTACGGATACGAGAATAACCTTCATTGGTTGCTTAAATACATCAATAAAGACTTGAGCCGTTAATGTTAACCCCATCGCAAACATAACAAACTGTAGCATGTAAGCAATATATGGAGTCATCCAAGAAAATACTGCAGGTAGCATATATGCTAAAACAGCCATCAATAGTACTATCCAGGATAGATAACTATTGAATAAGTGATTAATAGAACGAATAACACTCATAAAAACACTCGCTTTCATAATAAATCAAAATTTAATACGCCGATTATTATAGCATTTCTATAGAATATTAACAACACATACAAAAGGAGTTCACATAACACTTGTTACGTGAACTCCTTTGATTAATTGATCAAATTTATTTTGTTAATGCACCTACATTATCTAAACGATGTAAGCACTTTTCTTTACCAAGTAATGTAACAATATTATTCAAATCCGGACCATGCATTTGACCTGTTAAAGCTACACGGATTGGCATAAATACGAATTTACCTTTTAAAGAGGTTTCTTTCATTACGGCCTTGATTGTTGCTTTTACAACTTCAGGTGTAATTTCATCAAGTTCAGCCAATGCATTCCGGAAAGCGCCGAGAACTGTTGGAGCTGTTTCTTCATTCAATACAGCACGCAACTCCTCTTCATGCCCCTCTTCAAGGAATACTGTTTCGCCCATAAACAAGCCTACATGATCTTTAATTTGAGCACCATAGCTAATATGATCACGGAATGTAGAGCATAATAATGTCAACCAATCAATATCAGCTTGATTCAAGCTATCTGGAGCTAAACCAACCTCTTTCAAATGCGGTAAACAAAGATGGAATAACTCCTCATCACTCAAATTCTTCATGTAGTGGAAATTTATATGGTTCAACTTATCAATATCAAACACAGCAGGATTTTTCGCTACCCGATCCATAGAGAATTCCTGAATTAATTCATCTTGTGTGAAGAATTCTTCTTCACCTTCAGGAGCCCAACCAAGAAGTGCCAAGAAGTTTACAAGTGCTTCTGGCAAATAACCTAATTGTTTGTATTGTTCAACAGAGGTAGCGCCATGACGTTTAGACATCTTCTTGTAGTCTTTACCAAGGATCAAAGAAATATGACCAAACTTAGGAACTTCCCAGCCAAGAGCTTCATAGATAGCCATTTGACGAGGTGTATTAGATAAATGTTCCTCTGCACGAATAACGTGAGTAATCCCCATCATATGATCGTCCATTACTACGGCAAAGTTATATACAGGAATGCCATCAGATTTTACAATTACAAAATCACCGACGCCATTAGATTCAAAAGATACATGCCCACGTACCATATCATCAAAAGCATATGTTTTATTCAACGGTACACGCAAACGAATTGTAGGTTTACGACCTTCAGCAATGTATTTAGCCTTTGTCTCTTCATCTAAGTGTTCACAATGACCATTGTATTTGGGTGTTTCCCCACGATCCATTTGATCTTGACGTACCGCATCTAACTCTTCAGGTGTACAATAGCACTCATAAGCTTTGCCTTCATCCAATAGGCGTTGTGTTACTTCTTTATATAAATCTAGACGTTCTGTTTGACGGTAAGGACCATTATTACCACCTACATCAATGCCTTCATCCCAGTTCATGCCAAGCCATTGTAAGGAAGCTTTGATATTTTCTTCACTTTCACGTGTAGAACGAGTCAAATCTGTATCTTCAATACGCAATACAAATGTGCCTTTTTCCTTACGTGCTAATAACCAGTTAAATAAAGCAGAACGAGCACCACCAATATGGAATGGACCCGTAGGACTTGGAGCAAAACGAACTTTCAAGGAACTCATGATTAAATCTCTCCTTCATATACAGAAACGACAGCTTGTGCAGCAATGCCTTCACGGCGCCCAATAGCCCCTAGCATTTCATTTGTTGTCGCTTTAATACTAATGCGATCTAATGGTATCTCTAATATAGACTGTAAATTAGCCTTCATCATATCGATGTGAGGTTTTAATTTAGGTGTCTCAGAAATAACCATAATATCAATATTATAGGCTTGTAACCCACGTTCTTTCAATAAGAAATTTACTTTTTCTAGTAAAAGCATGCTAGAAATCCCTTTATACTGGTCATCTTCAGGTGGAAAATAGTATCCAATATCCCGTAAACCTGCAGCTCCCAACATGGCATCCATCAAGGCATGAATGAGAACATCCGCATCGGAGTGTCCATCAGGGCCAAGGTCAGATTCGATATGAACACCACCTAAGATACAAGGACGCCCTGCTTTTAATTGATGAATATCATAACCAAATCCAACGCGCATACGCTTATCCTCAATTCCTAAATATCGTTTTGCTACTGCAATATCATTAGGTGTGGTCACCTTAATATTACAATAGTCTCCACTTACTATATGTACAGGCTTACCTAAATACTCGACGAGGGACACATCATCAGTGCCTAAATATTTTTCGTCATAAGCCTTTTGATGGGCCTCTTTAAATAGATCTTTTTGAAAGCCTTGTGGTGTTTGAATTTGATATAACTCACTACGTTTCAAAGTTTCTATTACGGTATGCTCTGTATCAACCCGTTTAATCGTATCTGTAGCAGGGACACCTACAGTAGCAGCTCCATATTCTATTGTGGCTCTAACAACAGAATCAAATAGTTTCGTTGATGCTAATGGACGCGCTCCATCATGAACTAGCACAATATTACTATCTTCTGATACAGCTTTGAGCCCATATCCCACAGAATCTTGACGTTCTCTTCCACCAAGCACTATCTTTACAGGAATATGCAAATCCAACCCTTGAATATGGTTAGACATATATTCTTGTTCGCCTTCAGCTACAACAAGAATAATTTCTTTTAAACATTCAATCTTTTCTACATTTTGTATGGTACGTTGAATAATAGAATGTCCCCCTAAAGGAATAAATATCTTATTTTCTTTGTATCCCATACGGCGACCAGCACCTGCAGCGAGAACGATACAACTAATTGCCTTGCCCATTTTGTCCTCCATCTACACGAGCAAAAATCATCCGTCCTGCACTCGTTTGTAATATGGATGTAACCATAACCTCTACATTTTGACCAACATAAGGTTTACCATCCTCTACGACAATCATCGTGCCATCGTCGAGATAAGCCACACCTTGATGTACTTCCTTACCTTCTTTCATGATTTGAACGCGAATCCATTCTCCAGCGATTAGAGCAGGTTTTAATACATTTGCCAATTCATTGAGGTTAAGCACTTCAATACCCTGTACACGAGCCACCTTATTCAAGTTAAAGTCATTAGTCATCAATTTCCACTGCTTATCTAAAGCAAGTCGCATAAGTTTTGAATCAACCTCTACAAGATCATCATAATCATCTTCAACAACTTCTATAGCTACCTTATTGGCATCTTGCATATCCTTCAAAATATCAAGGCCACGTCGGCCACGGTTGCGTTTCGTAGCATCCGCAGAGTCAGAAATTACCTGTAACTCATTTAATACAAATAGTGGCACCATAAGAGGGCCTTCAATAAAGCCCGTAGCACATAGTTCTTTGATACGACCGTCAATGATAACTGAAGTATCTAGTAATTTTGGCGTACTAGAGGATTTATCTAATTTATGAGTTGAAAACATTTTAAAACGACTTGTTTTTTTAGTGCTATCTCCTCCCCATTGTTGTAAGTAATTATTGTACATTTCGGGGCCTTTACGAGCCATGATTTTAAGTCCACTATATCCAAAAATAGCACTCAAAATTATAGGAATATAAGGTCCTATAATAGGTACTTGATTGAATGCAACGCCAATTAGATTTGCAATAATAAGGCCAAATAATAAACCGATGGTGCCTGCAATCAATTCTTGATTTGGAATATGAGTAAGAATACGCTCTAATCTTTTAGCAATTACTAAACCTTGTTTCAGAATAAATGATGAAATCAGATAACCAATAACAAGGCCTAATAGAGTACCTACGATTAATACTGCAATACGTGCAATTGTTAACGACATGTCCCCAAAAGATTCAAATTGAGAAACCAAATATGGGTCAATAATAGGTGCTAAGCTATCCATTCCCACGTAGGCGGCTGTACCTACTAAAATGGCTATTACATAGCGTAAAATCCGATAAATCATGAAATCACCTCCTAATTATGAAAATACAAGTTGCATTGCCTCTTGTATAGATTTGACACCTTTAATTTTGATAGAACTATCATTATCCTTGATTTGTTTATAGTTGCCTTCAGGAATAATAAACTTTTTAAAACCTAATTTCTTGGCTTCATTTATACGCTGTTCAATGCGAGGAATACTGCGAACATTACCAGTTAAGCCTACTTCACCTAAAATTACCATATCTGTTGGAACGATTCGATTTTTCAGATTTGACACAATGGCAACCGCCATAGATAAATCACAAGCAGGTTCATTTACCTTGAGACCACCGATGACATTTACATACACGTCTTTATTACCTAATGTAAAGCTACAGCGTTTTTCTAAGACTGCTAATAATACAATTAATCGGTTAAGATCATAACCAATCGCCGTACGTCTAGGCATACCAAAGGCCGTAGTAACAACCAAGCTTTGTACCTCTACTAAGATGGGCCGAACCCCTTCGAGGTAAATCATAACAGCACTGCCACTTTCTTCATCGGAACGCTCGGCTAAAAGCGAAGCAGACGGATTGGACAATTCCTGTAACCCTTCCTCTACCATGGTAAAAATGCCTGTTTCTGATGTAGAACCAAAACGGTTTTTAATGGACCGTAATATACGGAATTGATAAGAACGCTCCCCTTCAAAGTAAAGCACTACATCTACCATATGCTCTAACATACGAGGCCCTGCAATATTGCCTTCCTTTGTTACATGACCAATGATTACAGTAGGTATATTTCGTTCTTTACAGAAGCGAAGTAGGCGAGATGTGCATTCACGAACTTGACTAACACTGCCTGGCGCAGCATCTATATCTCCAGTATACATAGTTTGTATAGAATCAATGACTAGTAAGGAAGGAGTCATTGCTTCAGCTTGCTCCAATATATGATCTAAATCAGTATCTGCAATAACTTGTAACCGTTCACTATTAATATGCAGTCGTTCTGCTCGAAGTTTAAGTTGTAACTGAGACTCTTCACCAGATGCATAAAGAACTGCTCCTACTGTATCGGCTACCTTCTGGGATACTTGTAGTAACAGAGTAGATTTACCAATACCAGGATCACCACCTAAAAGCATTAGAGCACCAGGCACTATGCCCCCACCTAATACACGGTCAATTTCACCAAAGGTTGTAGATACGCGTGCAATAGAAGAAATTTCGATATCTGGCAAGGCGGTAGGCTTCGCCATTTGATTTCCAACACCTCGAGAAGGTGTTCGACTATGTTTAGTTTCTTTAATGATTTCTTCAACTAATGTATTCCATTCTCCACATTGTGGACAACGGCCCATCCACTTAGAGGATTCAGCCCCACAATTTTGACAAAAGAATACAGATTTTGCTTTTGCCATAACACCTCAATACATTTAAAAAGAAAGGTCATGAATGATAACCATTCATGACCTTTTATGCATAATTTTACTACATGGTTAACTATCATCATTCTATAGTATACCATTTAACTTATATTTTTTATATGAAAGGTAGTCATCAACTGTATAATTTGTATTTTTATCATATTGATACAACAAGATCGTTATCCTTTGCATCTGCTTTAATAATTTTGCCTTCTTTTGCATCTCCTTTCAAAATAAGATCGGACACTGGGTCCTCAATTAAACGTTGAATAGCACGTTTTAATGGTCGAGCCCCCATTGTGAAATCAGAGCCTTCCTTAACAAGTAATTGCATAGCCTCAGGAGCGATTTCTAATTGTAAATCACGCTCTTTAAGGCGTTTTGTAACATCACTCATCAATATAGTTACAATTTCTTTTAAGTCCTCTTCTGTTAATGGATGGAATACAATCATTTCATCGATACGGTTTAAAAACTCAGGTCTAAAATGACGTTTCACCGCATCCATTACCGATTTCTTAGCCTCTTTAAAATCAATTCCTTTATTTTCATCTACATTAGAATCAGACTTTTTAGCTGCTAAGAAACCAAGTTCTGGCGAGTTCTTATGTAAAGCTTTAGCACCTAAGTTACTTGTCATGATAATAACTGTATTTCTGAAATCAACAGTTCTACCTTGGCTATCAGTAAGACGACCATCATCAAGAACTTGTAACAAGATATTAAAGAAATCTGCATGTGCTTTCTCTACTTCATCGAGGAGAATAACGCTATATGGTTTACGACGTACCGCATCTGTTAATTGGCCACCTTCTTCATAACCTACATAACCTGGAGGGGCACCGACTAAGCGAGACACAGTATGTTTTTCCATATATTCAGACATATCAAGTCGAATCATAGCAGATTCATCGCCGAACAAGGAGGATGCAAGCGCTCTTGCTAGCTCAGTTTTCCCTACACCAGTTGGCCCAAGGAACAAGAATGAACCAATAGGCCGTTTTGGGTCTTTTAATCCAGCCCTTGCACGGCGTACAGCTTTAGCTACAGCAGTAACAGCCTCATCTTGACCTACTACGCGTTTATGAAGTTCTTCTTCCAAATGTAGTAAGGTTGCAGACTCTTCTTCTGCAATTTTAGCCACTGGAATGCCTGTCCATTGCGCTACTACAGCAGCTATGTCTTCCTCTGTTACTATTAATTTTTGATCGCTTTTTTCTTTAGCGATAGATTTTTTATCACCAATTTCTTTTAATAGTGATTGTTCTTCATCGCGAAGCTCTGCAGCCTTTTCGAAATCTTGAGACGTAACAGCAGCTTCTTTTTCTTTCTTAACTGTATTAAGGCGATCCTCTAATGCTTTAACATCAGGTGCTGCAGAAAATACTTTCATACGAACCTTAGATGCAGCTTCATCGACTACATCGATAGCCTTATCAGGCAAGAATCGATCTGTAATATATCGGCTAGATAAAGATACAGCTGCTGTTAATGCCTCATCTGTAATCTTAGCCTTATGGAAAGCTTCATACCGATCTCTTAATCCCTTTAAAATTTCAAGAGCATCCTCTTCGTTAGGCTCTCCTACTTGAACAGGTTGAAAACGACGCTCTAAAGCAGCATCTTTTTCTATATGTTTCTTATATTCATCAAGTGTTGTGGCACCGATAACTTGGAATTCACCTCGTGCCAAAGCAGGCTTTAAGATATTAGCTGCATCCATAGCGCCTTCAGTAGCACCTGCCCCAACCAATGTATGAATTTCATCTATAAAGATAATCATATCATCATGTTGTTGTACTTCATCAATGGCTTTTTTCAACCGTTCTTCAAATTCACCACGGTACTTGGCACCCGCTAACATAGATCCAATACTAAGAGAAATAATGCGTTTATTACGTAAAATCTCCGGTACATTACCAGTCACAATACGCTGTGCCAAGCCTTCGGCAATAGCGGTTTTACCTACACCTGGTTCACCAATAAGAACAGGATTATTTTTAGTTCTACGGCTGAGAATTTGAATGACTCGTTGAATCTCCGTATCGCGGCCAATAACAGGATCAATCTTACCTTGTTTAGCAGACTCATTAAGATCAGTTGCAAAATCTGACAGCTCACCTAAATCATTATTGCTATTCATTCCCTCTTGACCACCATTGTTGCTACCTTTATTTGAGCCAAGAATACTACGAATTGCTTCTACTACATCATTACTACGTATATTCATAGCTCGTAAAATAGCAACTGCAACACCGCTACCATCGCTAAGTAGGCCCAATAGAATATGCTCAGTACCAACGTAATTGTGATTCATTTGATTTGCTACTTGAATGGCAAGCTCAAGCACATGTTTGACGCGAGGTGTCATATATATTGACGTTGCTTTTTTATTACCACGTCCTACATGTTCTTCTACAGCTTCAAAAATATCTTCTGTAACAAGGCCAAGCTCTTCTAAAGCTTTAGCTGCTACACCATTTTTAACCTCTGTAAGGCCGATGAGTACGTGTTCAGTACCGACATAGTCATGTCCTAACTCCAAAGCAGCCTCTTGAGCTAACGAAAGAACACGCTGTGCATCGTCTGTAAACCGTTGCATCATAATATCACCTCATCTATCTATGTAAATTGTAATTATTTCTTTTCAAATATATATAAACAATGGTGAAATAACCATTGGAATATCAAAAATAATATTAAACTCTATTAATCTATTATGCTATCTAGTATTAATATTTACTATTTTTTACAAATCTCTTAACAGTAAACTAAGAAAATTATATAAATCAATCTATACAAAATAAATAATCATGCATTAATTATTTATGTACTTATATTAATTTGAAAGTTTTTGACGTATCACCTTTGCACGATAGCTGTCGCGATCGGTATCTGTCAAATTTTCACTACCTAAGTATTTAGAGAGGAAGTTTGGTCTAGTTATAGCAACAAGCTCATTAAAAGTATCTTTACCCCAGAATGGTAATATTTCTAAATCTACACCTAATTGAATGTCACTAAGCTTACTAAGTGCCTCTTTACCGCTTACACGTCGTGCATATTGTAAAATTCCATAGGATCGCCAAAGTATATCTTCCAAACCTTCTTTATCGTTGTGTAATAAAGATTGCCGAGACTTTCGTTCTTCTGCAATAATTCCTTCTACGATTTTAATCAATTGCTCAATAGTTGCTTCTTCACTAATACCCATCGTTCGTTGATTAGAAATCTGGTAAATACAACCTAAAGCTTCGGAACCTTCCCCATACAACCCTCGTACAGAGTAACCTAATTGTATTATGTTACGAATGAGTCTCGTAATACGACCAGATAACGTCAATGCGGGTAAATGTAACATAACAGAGGCTCGTAAACCTGTACCCACATTAGTGGGGCAAACAGTTAAATAACCAAATCGCTCATCAAAGGCATAAGGGTATTTTGCTTCAATAGCTTTATCAATTTGAACCGCATGATTATAAGCTTGTTGCAATTTAAGTCCTGGAGCCATAGATTGAATACGTAAATGATCTTCTTCATTTACCATAATTGCGATAGAAGCATCATCAGATACGATCAAATTACGATACGGTAATTGTTCCTCTAAAGCAGGACTCATTAAATGCTTTTCAACTAAGACAGCACGCTCACGTTGACTTAATTGCTCAAGGCTAATATTTGTATATTGGTGCTCATCAGCCTTTTTTAATATTGGCAATAGGCCTCGAGAGATTATATTCACTTTTTCTAAGGAAACTGTATCTTCACGATTCGTAAATAATATATCATCAAAATTTCTCGCCAATCGTATACGGCTTGAAATTACAATGTGGTCTGTCGCCTCTGTATCCTGACACAGCCACTGACTTAGCGGAGAGTCCAATATAGTATCTAACATAAGAACCTCCTATTCGTTATCACCATCAATGATAACTTCTAGATTTTTAATTTTATCTCTCAAAATTGCGGCTTCTTCAAAGTTTTCAGCTTGAATAGCTGTATCTAATTGACGGCGCAATTGCTTTACTTCATACTTTGCTTTAAATACATTAGTACCACGACTAGGTATAGTCCCTTCATACTCAGAACTACCTTGTATTCGTTCTAATAATGGATTTATTTCACTATTAAAAGTCTCATAACATTGACCACAGCCAAACTTACCTACCCGATTGAATTCATCATAAGTAATACCACACTGAGGGCATCTCTTAGATTGATGAGCTTTTAATAAGTTATCTGGATACACCATATTCTTAAAAAAATCATTAGTAAAAAAGTTATTATCCCACATATCATTCATAAAAGAACTATAAGGAGATAATTTCCTAGCTTGTTGTAACTCGGTGGCACAAGCACTGCAAAGATGTTGCTCAGTCTTTTGATTATTTATGATATTAGTCATATGGATAGTAGCTTCATTTTTATGGCAATGATCACATAACACAAATCATCACTCCTTCCGCAAAGTGTCCACCATTGATGCATATAATTGACGAACAGCATCATTACGTTCTTCTACGTCTACATTTTCAATTAATGTAGCAAAAGAATTATGCATCAATTGAGCTTCACGACGGGTAATCTTTTCAGATTGTAATAATTGAAATAATGATTGATCTACATCTCGCATATCAATTAATCGTTCTACCGTATTTGGACCTTCATAAATCCGATAAGTTGTAACAGCAGGTAAAGAATCTGAACTTTCTGGGTTAATTTTTTTGATTCGAATATATCCACCCAAGCCACGTCTTGACTCAACATCGAAACCGCGCTCATTAGAAAAACGCGTACTTAATACGTAACTAATTTGGGATGGCGCACAATCTAATTCATCAGCCAATTCATTACGCTTTAAAATTAGCTTTTCTTGTTCTTCACGCATACGGTCTAATATAAATTTTTCTATTTTATCAGCTATCATACTCATAAAAAACACCCCTTTAAAGTTTATTTACTATAGTTTTGACTATTTGTTCTTTAGCATAACTCTATTATATTTGACTTTTTGACCTTAGTCAATATAAAAGTCAAATTTTATAAAAATAACGTTTGACTTTTAATGTATTTTCATATAATTGGACTTAATCCTTAAATCTATGTATAATAAATGAGATATTATTTTCTGAAGGAAGGTGTTGTTATGGCAGAAGCATTAGGACAAGAACTGTTAATTGATTTATATTCCTGCGAAGAAGACGCAATTTCATCGGCTACAGCTGTACAGGAAAGTGTAGCAACCGCATTTGACTTAGCTGAACTTGATGTAGATGAAATCAGTTGTCAAGTTATGGACGAGGAAATCGCCCTCCTTTCTGTCGCACCAGGTTTTCACTTTACATTGCACACATATCCTGCACTTGGTTATGTAGCAGTTGATTTGTATTCCTTCGAGCAAACATTACCACTTACATTAATTATGAAAGCCTTACGTAAATCTTTTAGAGCTGAAAAAGTAAAGGCAACAAGTGTGCAACGTGGCGACTTTGGTAACGAACGTGATATGAAGCCACGTCGCAAAACTAAGATTACTACACTTGGTCGTGTTTCTCGTACACGTATCCAACTCAAACAAACAGGGGGCAAGTTGAAAAAACAAAGTGCTAAGGTTATCAAAACATTAGCTAAAAAAAGTGGCCTAAAAAAATAACATAAAATGAAGATGCAAAAAAGCTAGAGGATTTCCTCTAGCTTTTTATTTGGGTTGATATGTAATTCTATTTATATAGCTTATCTACGAACCATCATTTCTTCAAGATTGAGAACATCAGCAATTTCATCAACATCGTCACAGATATATTCGGCATCCGCTTCCTTTAACTCAGATTCCGTACCATAACCATAGGTAACGCCAATGGAGATACAGCCAAGTTCATTAGCTGCTTCTGCATCGTACTTACGATCTCCAACCATGAATGTCAATCGACGACCATTTTCATCAGTTAATGGGTTACCACATAGCGTGAGAGCTTTTTCAAGAATTTCTTTTTTGTGTAACAATCCCTCTTCGTAATTAGCACCAACAATAACATCAAAGTATGGTGTCAATTCAAAGTGATCAAGAATATCTTTAGCATAATGTTCTGGTTTTGCAGTAGCTACAGCTATAGTATATTGTTCAGTTTTGCATTTAGCCAATAAGTCTACAATATTCGGATATACTTTATTTTCAAATTTACCGATGGTACCATAACGTTCACGGAATTTAAAGTATGTTTCTTCCGCTTGCTCAAAGGTCAAACCACAATGTTCTTGGAAAGCATCTACCAATGGTGGTCCTAAGAACAATTGTAATGTTTCTTCATCAGGTACAGTATAACCGAAATGTTCCAATGCAAATTTAATGCTTTTAAGAATACCTTCTTGAGAGTCAGTTAAGGTTCCATCTAAATCAAATAATATCGTTTTCTTCATATTATTTCTTTAAAGCCTCTTTCAATGTATGCCATGCAAGAACTGCACATTTTACACGTGCTGGCATATTAGAAATATTTTGTAGAGCCATAGCATCTTCTAATTCTTCTAACTCATTTTCATCGGTAATCTCTTTTTTAATCATACCTAAGAAAATTTCTACTAAACGAAGCGCTTCCTCAACAGATTTGCCCTTAATGATATCAATCATCATAGATGCAGATGCTTGGCTAATAGCACAGCCAGAACCTGTATATGCAGCATCTTTAATGATACCATCTACTACATTGAGTTGTAATGTTAGATCATCACCACAACTAGGGTTATGTCCATGTTCAGAATTTGTAAATTCAGATAATTCATGCTTATTACGTTTATCTTGGTTATGTTCCAAAATAAGTTCCGTATATAATTGATCCATTTCCATTAGTGGTAATTCTCCTAATCTTTAAAACCCATTACTGAACGAACAGTCTTTAATACTTCAAGGAATGCGTCTAAATCTTCCTTGCGAGTGTATAAGTACATACTTAAACGAGTAGATGCAGATACATTGTAGAACGCACCTAATGGTTGTGCACAATGGTGACCGGAACGAACGCAGATCCCCTTAGAATCCAAAATTGTAGCTACGTCATGAGGATGTACATCATCTACAGTGAACGCAATAACGCCATGTTTTTCCTTAGGATTTTGAGAACCAATAACATGGACATGTGGCAATTCAACAATCTTAGGAAGAATATAAGCTACTAACTCCTCTTCATAGGCTTCTATAGCATCCATTCCAAAGGATTCCAAATAGTCAATAGCTGCATGCAAGGAAACGGCACCATCAGCATTTGGAGTACCTGCCTCAAACTTATATGGAAGCTCATTGAATGTAGCAGTTTGCTCTTTTACATACTCAATCATATCGCCACCCAATAGGAATGGAGGCATAGTTTCTAATAAATCACGTTTACCGTATAGTACACCAATCCCTTGAGATGCACACATTTTATGGCCAGAGAATACGAAGAAATCGCAATCCAATGCTTGTACGTCAATTTTTTTATGAGGTGTAGATTGAGCACCGTCTAGAACAACAATAGCACCTACAGAGTGAGCCTTCTCAGTTAATTCTTTTACTGGGAATTCCATACCAAGCACGTTACTAACATGAGCGAAAGCAACAATTTTAGTCTTTTCATCAATTTTATTGATTTCACCATCTTTTAAGTGCCCATGTTCATCAAGATACATGTATTCTAAGGTTGCCCCCGTCTGTTCTGCCACATATTGCCATGTTACAAGATTCGCATGATGTTCAGCAACAGTAATGACAATCTTGTCACCTTTTTTCACATTATGAAGGCCATAGCTGTGGGCAATCAAGTTCATTGACTCCGTACTATTACGTGTAAATATAACCTCTTCTCGTTCGCGAGCATTGATAAATTCAACTACGCGATCCCGTGCATTTTCATAGTCTTCAGATGCTTCAATGGCTAAAATATGAGAACCACGATGTGGGTTACCATTACGTTGTGTCATATGTTCCACAACACGGTCAATTACGGACTGTGGAATTTGAGCAGTAGCACCGCTATCTAAATAGATAACACGATGCCCATTATGCTCTTTATGTAATATAGGAAAGTCTTTGTATGCTTCTGCAATTGGTCTCATAAAAACGCCTCTTTAAATTTTATTACGTACAGCTGCTAACGCTGCTTCTTCAATCGTTTCATCACCAATGCGATCAATAATAGGTCGAATCATAGATTCAACAATGATATGTTTTGCCTCTACCTCACTAAAGCCACGGCTCATGATATAGAACAATTTATTATGATCAATTTGGCCTGCACTTGCTGCATGATTACCAACTACATTATCTTCTTTACACAATAAAAGTGGTAACGAAACAGATTTTACAGTTGGATCTAACAATAAGCAAGTATCTTCTTCCGCACCTTCAGAAGCTGTTGCTCCATTAAGGAAATCAAGGGTCCCTCTGAAGGATTTTTTAGAATTGCCACTAAGAGCACCTAAGGTATGAATATCACTAAATGATTTTTTACCACCATGACTCATAACCATAGAAATATCAAATTTTTGCTCTTTATTACCAAGATAAGCAATGTCATGAACCATACGGGATTCTTGACCTACTAAATCATGATAGTAATTCAAGATGTTTTCACTGCCACCAATTTCAATATTGATGTATTCTACATCTGCTTTTTCTTCTAATTTAGTGTATCGATGCTCGATATGTTGTACATGTTCAGGCAAAAGATTTACCTTTTTTACTACAACCTTACCAGCTTCTTTCACATCGTATTCGTTTAAATAGCTAACATTTGTCAATGCATCGCCAGAACCAGTTACATAGAATTGTACTTCTAGCTCAGCACCTTCACCAACGATAAATTGGAAACGGTTTGCCACACGAGCATTAGCATCAATGCGGATGCCTACAACTTCTTTCGCCTTAGGAGGCACATTGATAGCATAGCCTTTCGCTTTTTCAACTAATACATGAACAGCTTCTTTATTAGCACCTTCATAATTACCATCTAGTAATGCTGTACCAACAGGTAATGGTGAAAGTATATCTTTATTAGCTTCCACAGCGATAGATTGTACCGCTGTATCTTCTCCAGCTAGAGAGCTTACAGTATGATTAACGCGCAACCATCTGAATGTCGGTCTAGGGAGTTCATTAAATAGTAATTCGCTCATAATTCCTCCTTAACCGATAGAACCTTCTAATTCAAGATTGATTAGATTGTTCATTTCTACTGCATATTCAAGTGGCAATTCTTTAGAGATTGGCTCTACGAAACCACGAACTAGCATCGCACGAGCTTCTTCTTCGCTAATACCACGAGTCATAAGATAGAAAATTGCTTCGTCGGAAATACGACCGATTTTAGCTTCATGACCTAAATCCACATTGTCATTTTCTACGATAATAGCCGGAATTGTATCAGATTGAGACTCAGCATCAAGCATCAAGGATTCACAAGAAACTGTTGCTTTGGAATGTTCAGCTTTAGGGCCAATCTTCAAAAGGCCACGATAAATTGCAGCGCCACCGGATTTAGAAATGGATTTAGAGTTAACATTACTTGTTGTATATGGTGCATTATGTACCACTTTACAACCTGTATCGAGGAATTGTCCTTCACCTGCGAATGTTACACCTGTAAATTCAGCATGTGCACCTTCACCGTTGAGAATACTCATTGGGTACAAACAAGAAACTTTGGAGCCAAAGGAACCAGATACCCACTCAATTGTACCATTTTTACCTACTACACAACGTTTTGTGTTAAGGTTGTACATGTTTTTAGACCAGTTTTCAATTGTAGAATAACGCAATGTAGCATTATCTTTAACGAACAGTTCAACAGCGCCTGCATGAAGGTTAGACACATCATACTTAGGAGCAGAACAACCTTCGATAAAGTGCAATTTAGCCCCTTCTTCTACGATAATCATCGTATGTTCGAACTGACCAGCACCTGGTGCATTCAAACGGAAGTAAGATTGCAATGGAATCTCTACTTGTACACCTGCAGGAACGTATACGAAGGAACCACCAGACCAAACGGCACCGTGAAGAGCAGCCCATTTATGGTCTGTAGGTGGAATTAATGTCATCCAGTATTTTTTTACGATTTCTTCATGTTCATGTAATGCTGTTTCGATATCAGTATAGATAACACCTTGCTTAACAAGATCTTCTTGAATACTGTGGTAAACAACTTCAGAATCATATTGAGCACCAACACCAGCTAGAGATGTTTTTTCCGCTTCTGGAATACCTAAGCGGTCAAAAGTACTTTTAATTTCTTCTGGAACTTCATCCCAGTTTTCTTTCATATCTACTTTAGGCTTAACATATGTATGAATATTTGCCATATCTAAGCCCGAGATATCAGGAATCCAATTCGGAATGCCCATGCGATTATAGATTTCCAAAGACTTTAAACGGAAATCGAGCATCCATTCTGGTTCATTTTTATTAGACCAAATCTCACGGATAATATCTTCTGTTAAACCGGCATCAGAGATATAAGAATATTCAAATTCGTTCTTTATATCATAGACGCCACGGTCCATATCCGCGACTTGGGTTTTCATTCTTTCTTCCATTATGCCTCCTATGCTAATGCTTTGTATGCGTCATAACCTTTTTCTTCGATCTCACGTACAAGAGAAGCATCACCAGTTTTAACAATCTTGCCATTGATCAACACATGAACATAGTCTGGTTTTAGTTTTTGTAAAATTTGGTTATGATGAGTAATGATTAATACAGCATTTTCTTCGTTATGGAAACGTTGTACACCTTCAGATACGATACGAACCGCATCTACGTCAAGGCCAGAATCAGTTTCATCAAGAATAGCCAATTTAGGATTCAAAATGGACATTTGAAGAATTTCATTCTTCTTGCGTTCACCACCAGAGAAGCCTTCATTTACATAACGTTGCGCATAAGATAAATCAAAGGATAATTCATCCATTTTTTCTTTCAATTCTTTTTTGAAAGATAATGCACGTACATTTTCACCAGTAATTGTGGATTTAGCTGTACGAATGAAGTTTTCTACAGTAATACCAGGAATAGAAATTGGATTTTGGAAGGACATAAAAATACCCGCTTTTGCACGATCGTTTACTGCATCTTCAGTAATATCCTTACCATCAAAAATGATAGAACCACTATCTACTGTATATGTAGAGTTACCCATGATTGCATTAGCAAGTGTAGATTTACCAGCACCATTTGTCCCCATCACAACATGAATTTCACCTTTATTAATTGTTAAATCAATACCTTTCAAGATTTGTTTCTCTTCAACAGATACCTTTAAATCTTTTATCTGAAGTAATTCAGCCAAAATGTTCACTCCTTTTATTTGTATGTAACCATAAGAAACATACACTCATTATATATAAAACGTATATACTGACACATATAAAAAGGCGGTACGCACTAACGTGAATACCGCCGTAATTCTCGCCAACTTAGCAAGTATGTGCATAACAATCTACACTCATTATACATTCTTATCTAAATGATAGCAAGATATTCCTACTAAAATATACAGGAATTAAAAGAATATCAAGTATTACATATATTGATAGGTTTTTATTAATATTAATTCTCATCCTATTCGATTCTCAATATTAAATTATAGATTTGAAAAATCAAGAGTTCCAAATAAATCATCATATGTTTCAGCACGACGAATTTGTGTAACAGAGCCATCTTTATGTAGCAATAACTCTGCAGAACGTAATTTACCATTATAATTGAAACCCATAGAATGTCCATGTGCACCAGCATCGTGAATGACGACACGATCTCCAATATCAATTTTTGGCAGCTCTCGTTGAATAGCAAATTTATCATTATTTTCACATAAGGAGCCTGTTACATCATATACATGATCCTTGGGAGCATTTTCTTTCCCCATTACGGTAATGTGATGATAAGAGCCATACAACGCCGGACGCATAAGATTTGCCATACAAGCATCTAAACCGATGTAATGACGATAAATATCTTTTTTATGAATAGCAGTAGAAACAAGATAACCAAATGGACCTGTTACCATACGCCCACATTCATAAGCCAATGCTACATCATTAAGTCCATTAGCTACTAAAATTCGATTATACGCTTCTTCTACACCATTGCTTAATTTGCGGAAGTCTACTGGTGTTTGTTCTGGTTTATAAGCTACACCTACACCTCCACCTAAATCAATAAATTCAACAGTGATACCAAGTTCTTTTTTAATATCTACAGCAAGATTAAAGCAAAGCTCTGCTGTACCAACTAAACCGTCAATATCAAGTTCGTTAGAAACAACCATTGTATGAATACCAAAGTGTTTTACACCTTTAGCTTGTAATTGTTTGTACGCTTCAAATATTTGTTCGCGTGTCATACCATATTTAGCTTCTTCAGGAAGGCCAATAATTGTATTGCCCCCTTCTTTTAAAGAACCCGGATTATAACGCACGCAGAATGTATCTGGCAAAGAGCCATGATTTTTTTCTAAATATTCAATATGTGTAATATCATCAAGATTGATGATTGCACCCATTTCAAGTGCCTTTTTATACTCCACATACGGTGTGTCATTAGATGTGAACATAATATCATGGCCCGTAATACCCACTTTTTCACATAAAAGTAGTTCCGCTAAGGAAGAACAGTCTGCGCCAACCCCAAGCTTTTGTAACAAACGCATGATATACGGATTTGGAGTTGCTTTAACTGCAAAATATTGCTTGAATCCCTTATTCCAAGAGAATGCATTGATGAAAAATTTCATATTCTCAATAATTCCTTCTTCATCATAAATATGGAATGGAGTTGGATACTGAGCAATAATATTTTCTAATTGTTCTGACGTGAATGGAACTGTTTTTTTGTTCATGATAACCTTTCTACATAAATAAAAGACTCATCAGCCGATGAGTCTTTTATTCTAATTTCCTAATTATTTAAATAAAGCTTTATCTAAACTAAAGCGACCAGCACCAGCAAAGAATAACATAAGTGCACCAAAGCCTAATTGAGATGGGTAGTCCCAGCTAAAGAAACTACCATTCAAACTCACAATAGTCGCAGTTGCTAAAGTACCTACAACTAGAATAGCACCAATACGTGTAAATAATCCTACTGCAATGAGAATACCACCAATCATTTCTGCAAGTGCTGCCATAGTGCCCAGCATCTCATAACCACCGGATACGCCTAAAGGTGCTAACATAGTCCCTACTTTGTAGAGCCCTTCAGCTCCGCTAAGCCATTTTAAATAACCATGATAAAACATGGAAATGCCCAATGCAAGGCGATAAATCAATAAGCCAAAGTTTACATAATTAGGTTTACTTTTAAAAATAAAGTTCAACATAGTGATCCTTCTTTCAATTCAAATATAATAAATCGAATAAATTCGATACACTAATTATACTATTAGAGAATAACTATGTCAATAAGACTCACTATTAAATTCTATAGAATTATATCATACATTGTATACAAAATCAATTTTATCGATGTAATCAACATAATATAGTCAGCTTAAATACAATCATAGTTTTTTTGAAATTTGAAATTTAAAATATTACACCCTTACAATAGATTAATTTATCAGTAAAAAATAATCCTAATGAATATGAAAAATGTAATTCACAATTCATTAGGATTATTATGTTTCTTATAAAATTAATTCTAAGCAGCTGATTACATCATACCGCCCATACCACCCATTGGAGGCATTGCAGGAACTGCTGCATTTTCATCTACCTTATCAGCTACGATTGTTTCAGTAGTTAATACAAGAGATGCGATAGATGCGGCATTTTGAAGGGCAGAACGAGTAACTTTTGCAGGATCAACAATACCAGCTTTAACCATATCGATGTATTCTTCAGTCAAGGCATTGAAACCTACACCAGCTTCAGTATTTTTAACTTTTTCTACTACTACAGAACCTTCGAGACCTGCGTTGTATGCGATTTGACGAAGTGGTTCTTCTACAGCGCGTTTTACAAGGTTAATACCAGTTTGAACGTCACCAGTAGCTTCCAATGTATTCAATGCAGGGATGATATCGATGAATGTAGTACCACCACCAGCTACAATACCTTCTTCAACAGCTGCACGAGTTGCATTCAATGCATCTTCAATGCGAAGTTTCTTATCTTTCATTTCAACTTCTGTAGCAGCACCTACTTCGATAACTGCAACACCACCGGACAATTTAGCTAGACGTTCTTGTAATTTTTCACGGTCGAAATCAGAAGATGTTTCTTCAACTTGTGCACGAATTTGGTTAACGCGTTTAGCAATTACATCTTTATCACCTGCGCCATCGATGATTGTAGTTTCATCTTTAGTGATGCGAACTTGACGAGCTGTACCAAGATCTTCAAGCTCTACAGAATCAAGCTTGCGACCCATATCTTCAGTAATAACAGTACCGCCTGTTAAGATAGCGATATCTTCAAGCATAGCTTTACGACGATCACCAAAGCCAGGAGCTTTAACGGCTACAGCTTTGAATGTACCACGCAAACGGTTTACTACTAATGTAGCCAATGCTTCCCCTTCTACATCTTCAGCTATAATAAGAAGTTCTTTGCCTACTTTTACTACTTTTTCAAGTGTTGGCAACATATCTGCGATGGCACTGATTTTACGATCAGTGATCAAGATATATGGGTTATCCATAACGGCTTCCATACGATCAGGGTCAGTTACCATATAAGGGGAAATGTAACCACGATCAAATTGCATACCTTCTACTACATTTAATGCAGTTTGCAAACCTTTGGATTCTTCAACAGTAATAACACCGTCATTACCAACCTTTTCCATAGCTTCAGCAATTAAACCACCGATTTCTTCGTCAGCAGCGGATACGCTTGCAACTTGAGCAATTTCAGCTTTACCAGAAACTTTGATAGAGCGTTTTTTAATTTCTTCAACCAAAGTTTTTACTGCTGTTTCAATGCCTTTTTTCAAAATCATTGGGTTCGCACCGGCTGCTACATTGCGCATACCTTCTTGAATCATAGCTTGCGCCAATACTGTTGCGGTAGTAGTACCATCACCTGCTACGTCGTTAGTTTTAGTAGCAACTTCTTTTACTAATTGAGCACCCATGTTTTCAAATGGATCTGGAAGTTCAATATCGCGAGCAATAGTTACACCATCATTTGTAATTGTTGGGGAACCAAATTTTTTATCCAACACAACATTACGACCTTTTGGACCTAATGTAACTTTTACAGCATTTGCTAATTGATCGACGCCACGACCTAAAGCGCGACGAGCTTCTTCATTAAACAAGATTTCTTTTGCCATATGTATTACCTCCTAAATAGTAACACTATCCAATGTAACGAAATATATGTGCCCTTAGGCAATATAGAATGTATCATCAGTTTTTATAGTCATATAGACTATAAATCAGCGATTATAATACTGCTAAAATATCGCGTTCGCTAATAATCAAATGAGTAGCGCCATCGATTTCTAATTCGCTACCAGCATATTTTGCAAACATAACAGTGTCGCCAACTTTAACTTCTGGAGCTACACGTTGACCATTGTCATATACTTTACCAGCACCTACAGCTACAACTACACCTTCTTGAGGCTTTTCTTTAGCTGTATCAGGAAGGAAGATACCACTTTTAGTTTTTTCTTCTTTTGCTTCTAGACGGATAAGAACGCGGTCAGCTAATGGTTTTAACATATAATGTCACTCCTTTTTACTAGTTAATCTCCATAATTTATTAGCACTCTAACTCATTGAGTGCTAATTACAAGTATTATTATAACCGAAGTTAAAATAATTGCAAGTACTAATTTTGATTTTTTGACTTTTTAGATATTATTTGACTTATTAGACTGTTTAATGATGAGATTACATGTTTCTATAATAGATATTTGTTTATTCATACTTAAGGTGCGGATGCGATTATACGCTTCCACTTCAGATATAGAATATAGTTTCATTAATATACCAGTTCCCTTTTGAATGATTTTACGATCTTCTAATGACTGTTCTAGCTCAGTCATCTTTTCGCGCAACTGAGCATCACTTTTATAGCGACCTAAAGCCATCTCTAAGGTAGGAACTAACTGTTCCTCCCGTACTGGTTTAATTAAATAGCCATATACACCAGAATCTCGAGCCTTATCGATTAAATCTTGCTGGCTATAACTTGTTAATAATACTACAGGTGCTTCATGGTGAAAGCCAATTTGACGTGCCGCCTCAATACCATCTAATTCTGGCATCTTAACATCCATCAATATAATATCTGGCTTATGTTTTTTACAAAGTGCTAAAGCTTCAACACCATTTGTACCTTCTGCAACGACTTCATGACCACAAGACTCAATAATATCTCGTAAATCCATACGTATTAGGGATTCATCATCCACGATTAAAACGCGCATTTATGCCTCCTTTTTCATATATATCGTCACCAATACACCTGTTCCAGTATTTTCTATGGATAAACTTCCTTTTAATTCATGAGTAACTAAATTATTAATAATTGTTAAACCTAACCGTTTATTAGACGAAACAGAAAAATCACTAGGCAATCCTTTTCCGTTATCTGTAAAAGCCAGTTTAATTGTACTACCTGCATCAGTAACTGCTAGATGAACATTTCCACGATTCCCGTCTAACCCATGTTCTAAGCTATTCGTAATCAATTCATTAATAATAAGAGATACATAACTTGCCATATGAGAAGAAATTAGCATATCTTCGCCACTGTAAGTAAAAGTAACCTCTTGGTCTTGTCGCACCATACTCATACGCAACAAACGACATAATTCATCGTAAATTGATCGTATACCAATATAATCCTCATCGTAATGAGACACTATATCATGAACTAGAGCCATGCTCTCGATGCGATTAATCCCCTCTTGGAGTGCTTGCTTTACATCTGGCAAGCTAGAGCGTCTCGCCTCCATACGCAATAACCCTGCTACAGTTTGTAAGTTATTTTTTACACGATGATGAACCTCTTTGATAATGGAATTTTTAACCAATAATTCTTGTTGCTGTTTACTTTCACGAGTACAATCATGAAGAACTAAAAAGCACCTCGTTTCATTGCGCCCCATAGCAATAGGAATCATGTGCTGACGAATTACCATATCTTGATAGATTTCTTCATTTGTACGTATACTTCTATCTAATAATACCTGCTGTATAGCGGACATCTTTAAGGTACTGCTAAAAATTGATGAACCTACCAAGCGACGATCAAAGCCTAATACATCTACTAACTTCATAGCTGCATCGTTAGCATACAGTATTTTATAAGTGTCGTCGAAAATAATTAAACCATCAAAATAGGACATGGGTTCGTAAGACAATATTTGTTCATCAGTAGCCGTCAGCATAAGACGTTGCATCGTATCAGACAAAAGGTATTCTTGCTCATATTGTTCTGCCTTAATAGATGGTGATAATGTAAAAGATATCCCCCCAATAATACGACCTCCGTTGTCTACGATAGGAAAGACATATTGACGCTGCTTGTCATCTAACCCGATAAGTGGTTGACCATCTTTCATCATAGCATGCCACGTATGACTGCCTTTTAATTGACGTGTAGTAATCCCTTGATCACTGCGTTCTATGCATAGCATATCTGCACATTGTTGTAATCTCTCACCTTGTCCTGTCTCTAGTAGGGGTGTAAAAATCTGTATCCTTTGACGAGTTAAAGACTCGCCAAAGGATATGAGTTTACTAATATGCTCAAGTAATGAGGTTTGTAATGGTCCTAATGGTGTTCTATTTAAAATATCTTGACCAATATCCACGATTAATCCTCTTTCCAAGATACGTATCCAATTTCAACACTAGGCTTTGCATTCAATGTTAAATCGCCAAATTTTCCAGCCTGCGCCATATAATAAGCTCGACATCCAATCATGGCAGCATTGTCAGTAGACAATATTTTATGTGGTTTGTAATAAGTAAAACCTTCTTCTACACACATAGCTTCTAAAGCCTTTTGTAATCCTTTATTAGCTGATACACCGCCAGCAATAGTAATACGACTTTCACCTAAAGTATGTGCGGCATCTTTCGTCTTTTCTACTAACACATCTACGATGGCCTTTTGAAACGATGCAGCCACATCAGCTTGATTGATAGGCTCATTCTTTTGTTGCTTACTATTTAAATAGTTTAAAACTGCGGATTTCAAACCACTAAAGCTAAATTCAAAATTACCTGGTTCACTTAAAGCCTTTGGAAATTCAATAGCCTCTGGATTCCCTTCAACGGCAAGGGCATCGATATGAGGGCCCCCTGGATAAGGGAATCCCATAACCCGTGCAATCTTATCAAAAGCCTCGCCAGCTGCGTCATCTCGTGTTTGACCAAGAACATCAAATTCTTCATATCCTTTTACATGTACTAACATGGTATGACCACCAGATACAACGAGACTTAAAAACGGAGGCTCCAGTTCTGGATTAGCTAAAAAGTTAGCAAAAATATGACCTTCCATATGGTGCACTGGCACCAAGGGAATCCCTGTAGCAAAGGATAACCCTTTTGCAGCAGCTACACCAACTAATAAAGCCCCTACAAGACCTGGCCCATACGTAACACCAATATGATTGATATCTTGTAGAGTCACATTCGCATCACGTAATGCTTGGTCTATAACAGGTATAACTTGTTCTATATGATGACGTGATGCAATTTCAGGTACAACGCCACCAAATTTTCTATGTATTGGTACTTGGCTTGAAATAACATTAGACAAAACGGTGCGCCCGTCCTTAAGGACAGAAGCAGAGGTTTCATCACAGCTACTTTCCAAGGCTAATGTGTATATACTCATTCTATTTCCTCTGAAACGAGAGACATAATATAAGCATCTTCCGTAGGCTCTGAATAATAATCTTTACGAATTCCTTTTACAGAAAATCCTAAATTTCTATACATAGCCAATGCTGCTAAATTAGATATGCGCACCTCTAAGAAAATTTCTTTCATGCCTCTCGTAAGACATTCATCTATTAATTGCTTGGTAAGTTTTGATCCGTATCCCTTACCTCGTGCGGAGGGAATAATAGCGATATTCGTGATTTGACCTTCATCGTATACAAGCCAAGCACCTGCATATCCAACAATTTTGTTCTCCTCACAAATTACCATATATAATTTATTTGATGCCCCTTCTAACTCAACGAGAACAGATTCTAAACTCCAAGGAACAGAAAAAGACTGTTGTTCAATAGCATAGATAGCTTGAGCATCATCTATTGTAGCCAAACGAATCTCCATTATTCGACTCCCGCTGCCTCAGTAACTATAACTGCAGGATTTTGGTTCAACATTTCAGGATTATCCTTATGGCGTTCTTCCCATAACACTTCTGCTTCTGACCGTCGAATATAATAAGGAACCATATCCATAGGGTCAGAACTCTCTTCAGAGACTACCAATCTACGACCAGCCAGTAATAGAGAACTAGCTTTTGGAATACGTTGCGATATATCTAAAATCGTTAAATTTGTATCACTTTCATCTAGTAGCTTCTCTATTCGCTTAACGCCATCCCCAAGGAATACAACATGCTCTTCAGATGCTCGGAGTCGATCTAATAAATCATTAGCAGCAATGACAAAAGGTTCCTCTTTGCAGACTAGTTCATTACCATCATATTTGTAGATACCTGCATAAACATGTTTTTTCTGAGCATCGATAATAGTACAAATCGTGCGGTCTGTATAAGCTACATTACGAGCTAAACTATCCATGGTCATTACACCATATAAAGGAATTTGTAAGGCATAAGCCATAGCTTTGGCTGTCCCCATACCAATCCGTAGCCCTGTAAAAGAACCAGGCCCAATGCTAACCATAATACCTTTTAATTCACTTTTTTTAACTTGAGAGGCTCGTAATAACATATCAATATGAGGTACCAACTGCTCAGAATGAGTCAATCCAGCTTGAATGGTCAATTCCCCAATTAGGCAACTTTCATCCATTAAAGCCACACTCGACACAAGTGAGCTCGTCTCAATTCCCAACCACATATGGGCCTCCTATTTCTACTAAATCATCCGCTGTAAGGTAATCACTAACTAATGTAATGGATCGGCTTGTATCATCAATGCGCGTTAAATAAATCCATAGTGTTTCATCAGGAAATTCATGAGGAAATTTATCAGCCCATTCTACAATGGATACGCAATCTTCTGTATACTCATAAAAGCCAATATTTTCCAGTTCACTAATATCTTCCAAGCGATATACGTCAAAATGATATAAATGAGTTCGATTCACATCATAGGTATTCATAATGGCAAAGGTAGGACTCGTAATTTCTTCAGTAACTCCAAAGCCCTTTGCAATTCCTTGCGACAAATGTGTTTTTCCTGTCCCCAAGTCACCAACTAGTGCTATACAAAGAGGGTCCCCATTCTGTTTAACCCATGCACCTAATAATTTACCAAATTGTTGTGTATCTTCTACTGTATAAGTCTTTAAATGAACCTGTACCTTATCCTTCATGAAAATGATTATATCCTTTCGCTTCTACAGTCTTAATCGTTTTATCAGGTGTTACCATTTGAACCCGTGGTGGGCCAGATAAAACTTCTCCAATCAACGTAATGCCTGATAGCTTTTCCAATTCCGAAAGTAGTGATTTTGGCGCCGTAAAGACTAACTGAAAGTCTTCTCCACCATACAAAGCATAATCTATTGGATTAGTTTGTAAATGCTTAGCTAATTCGTAAGTCTCCTCGTGTAGAGGGATTGCTTGTTCTTCAAATACAATGGAAACATTACTAGCTACAGCGATTTCATTCAATTCACTTCCTAGTCCATCGCTAATATCATTCATACTATGGATACCAAGTCGTCGCAATTTTTGCCCCAATTCAATCTGTGGTTCGGGACGTTGATGCCCCACTTTGGTCATATCATAGCCTACTAAATTATATGATAACGCTCCTAAGCCTGTAGCTGCATAACCTACATAGTTTGTAACACCTACAACATCTCCTACTTTCGCACCACTTCGCATAACCGCAGTGCCTTTAGGAACCTCTCCGATAATTGTTACAGTCCAAACCATGGGCCCTTCTGTACGTACCGTATCTCCACCCAATATATTGAGTTGATATCGCATACATTGATCTTTAATTCCCCTATAAATTTCATCAAGAATGACTGTATCAACATGGTCTGGTGCGGCTACAGATAATACAATTTGTCTAGGAATGCCACCCATAGCCGCAACATCACTTAAATTAGCCGTCATAAGGCGATACCCTACATCATAGGGCATCATATAGTGAAAGCTAAAATGAACACCTTCCACCATTGTGTCAGTGCTTATCAATTGCTCTGCATTTTGTTCTGCTTTATAAATAGCACAATCATCACCAATACCATACACTACAGTATTAGGATTATATATTGTGTTATCTTGAATTTGGCGAATGAAATTAAATTCCCCTACATCTTTTAATTGCATCTGATCACCTAGTTTCCGTTTATTACTTATTGTATTGTAACATATATAAAAGACAACAAAAATAGCAGATAGTTGATATAACAACTATCTGCTATAAATGTTCTTAAAAGAATTATTTTTTAATTAGATTCGTCATTCTCTTAACAGGTTCTTTAGTATCAAAGGAACCCACAGTTGGCACCTTTTTACCATTATTGACAAATAGAACACCATTAATATTATCAAAGGATGTCAATGTATTTACAATAGCAGCCATTTGTAATTTAACAGTTAAGTCTCCGCCATTACCCTTTACGAATGCATCATTTACTTCAACAGAAGCAATACCATCTTTTACAGTAACAGATGTAATTTCAATATCCTTAGAGAAGACTGGGTATTTTTGTGCTCTATCGGCATTTAACATTGCTAAAAGAGCTGCTTTAGGCGTAACTTTATTCGCCTCTATCTCAACGGTAGTTTGTTTTACCCCAGAACCATCCTCTGTAGGAACAAAGAAGGCCATCTTAACCTTTTCTTGAGATACTTTACTTGTTTCTGCATCCTTATTGACTTTCGTCTCTTGCGTAGGTTCACTTTTACCTGTTGTAGGAGCTTGTTCATGTGTACAACCCACTACAAATGCCAGCATACCTACACAGAGAATCGATAGAACTTGTTTACGTAATTTCATCGATTAACCTCCAAAGTAATTAGCAATACCATTTGCAATGCGGTTAGCAAAGTCTTCTTGAGTTTGAGGAGATTGTAGCACACGTTCCTCATTAGGGTTAGAAATAAAACCAAGCTCTACAAGAATTGCAGGCATATTAGAATGTCTCAACACGTATAAGTTACCTTCTTGAATGCCACGATCACCATTGAAACCAGGTGTGTTAGCAATTTGAGATTGTACCTTTTGTGCTAATCGAGCATCGTTACCGGTTTTGCTATAGTAATATGTTGCAATACCACCAACGCTAGGATTATTAAATGCGTTGATATGAACGCTTACAAGAGCATCAGAATTACTACGGTTAGCCACGTTAACACGAGCCCCCAATTCATCAACACCGCTTGCATTAGGGCCATATACATCTACATCGGTAGTACGAGTCATAAGCACTTTAGCACCACGATTTTCTAAAGATTTTTTCAAATACATGGAAATCGGTAGTGTAATGTTTTTCTCTTGTACACCGTGAGGTCCAATAGCACCAGAATCACTACCACCATGTCCTGGGTCAATAGTAATTGTTTTGCCAGATAAACCACCGCTAGTAGAGTATTTACCAGATCCTGTAGGTACATTTTTTGCTGGATGCGCAGATTGAGATGGCTTTTTACCATAGTAAGCAGGCTTAGCTACAGCACCTTTTTTCTGAACATCAACAACGATACGATACGGTTTCTTATTAACCGTATCTTTTTTCAAGGAAAAAACCTTTACATCACTAGTATCAATAGATGAAGGTGTCTTGATTGTTACTTTAACGTCTCTGCCATCTTGTGAAAGTTTAGCAGAGCTAGCAATAGCTGAGTCCATAGAAATGTTCTCTTTAGCCGTCTTTAGCTTTGTATTCTTTAAAGTAACAGTCGTAGTTTTCCCATCTTTGCTAATTGATGCAGATGCCTTTATAGGTGCCGATAAGTCCATAACAATACGAACATATGGTACAGGTGCATCTGTTCTAGTCACCCATCGAGCATCTTCCAAATTAGCTGCCTTTGCTTGAGTCAATAATAAAGGTATCGCCATCAAGACTGCAAGGCACATTAAAAATAGTTTACGCAATACATTCACTCCAATCTAACTGACATACATAGTGTCCAAACCATAGAGATGAGTCGATGATATTTTTATCTATCAAAATCTCATCGTTCCAATCTATCCATAAACTAATGTTAGATTATAAATAGATTATTTCATACAAACATGAAGATTAGTATGCCGATTACACATATTACTATATAAAGACCTTATATAGAATATACAAAAAACAGTTTCATAAAAATAATTTTTTGTATAAGTAATCAAAACTAACGTTCAGTTGTAATTTGCCATTCATTCCCATCCGTACTAATATGAATACGTCCCATCGTATCTGTACGGTAAATAGCAATATTATTTTCCTGCAAGCGACGTAATGTCACATCGTGAGGATGACCATACTTATTATACATGCCATTTGAAATTAATGCACTTTCAGGCTTAATAGACTTCAAAAAATCTTCAGAGCTACTTGTACGAGAACCGTGATGACCTACCTTAAGAATACGAGCAAACAATCTGGAATTCTGCTCTTTTATAAGTTTTTTCTCTTCTTGCCATTCAGCATCACCCGTGAAGAGCATAGAGAATTTACCGAAGATTAATTTACCTACAATAGAATTATTATTAAGATCTGTCTCCCCTTTTTTATCAGTTAAAGGTTCAACCCAAGGAGCATATACTACAAAGACAGCACCATGTCCAAAATCAACTACATCTCCACTTCTCAAAGTAGTTCGTTGAATTTTATTTTTCTCAATCCACTTTTCATAAGTTTTGTACATATTATTATCAACGGCAATACCATCATCATATACATGTTCAATAGGCATAGCCTTTGCAATAGCATAGAAACCACCCATATGATCAGCATGAGGATGCGTGATAATAATATTTTTTAGCTTTGTTACACCCATAGTTTTAAGTTGAGCTACAATATTTTCACGATGTTCTATGTCACCAGTATCGATCATGCTATACTCATCGCCTACCTTAAGTAATATAGCGTCCCCTTGACCAATATCTAGCATATATACATCTAGCTTACCTTCAGGGGTAGTCGTTTTAGTATCGATTGAGTAAGTCCCATTAGCGTTAGTAGTTACTTGATTTGCTGCGTTTGCTACATCATTATTTGTGCATCCTGCAATGGCGAAGATAGGAATACATAATACCAACAAGAAAGCTATAAAGCGTTGTATTCTATTTGTCATTCATAATCTCCCAATAATTCACTAACCACGAAGCCTAAAGAAGCACTGACATCACTCGGAGTATAACCCCAACTCTTTGTTTCATTCAGAATATCTGCACTACGACTATGTACATATACACCGAGAATAGCACTATCTTGTAGTGAATAACCCTGACTTATAAAACCAGCAATTACACCAGTCAGCACATCTCCCATACCGCCAGTACCCATGCCCGCATTACCGATAGTATTTACATACACTGTTCCATCAGGTAATGCCACAATTGAAGGAATTCCTTTTAGTACAAGAATAACTTGATGAGCCTTAGCAAATTCTCTAGCCAACGTGATATAATGACGCTCAATCCATTTAATAGGTAAATCAATAAGTCTACTAAATTCACCTAAATGCGGTGTCATGACACAATATGGAAGTTCTCTTTCCACTGTATATGCAGACTCAATATCACCATTTCGCAAAGCATCTTTATTAACACAACCAACATGTCCCAATGCATACAAAGCATCAGCATCTAGTACTAATGCTCCTTCGTAAGCATCTAAGATATGATCCACTAAATCACAGATTTCACGGGTGCGACCTAAACCAGGTCCCATAGCAACAACTTGGCGACAATCAAAAAGTTCTTTATTAGTCTCTGTGGAAGTAACCATCACCTCAGGTATGACACGGCTTTGTACAATCTGTTTAATTATTTTGGGTACAGCTAATGTTACTTTACCAGCACCACTATGAACTGCCGCTTCAGCAGCCAAAATAGGGGCTCCTATCATATCATTTGAACCACCAATAATTAAAGTGTTTCCATTGACACCTTTATGCGCCATTGGGGTACGATAGTTGATAATTTTTTCTGCTAAATCAGAATCAATGGTTATAGTTCTAACACGTTCACCCAGTACCTGCTGCCAAGGAGCACCCAATGGAGCAACCACAGCGGTTCCTCCTATAGCCTTTCCGGGATATAATAACAAACCTTGTTTGATAGCTCCAAAAGTAACAGTATAATCATAGGTCAGTGTGCCTTCTGCTACATGACCAGTAGTAGCATCCAAACCTGCAGGTACATCAATAGCCCACAAATCAAAATTATACTGACTACGCATAGTATCAATATCATTCAATATATCGATGATCACCTCTCTTAACCTTCCAGTAAAGCCCGTTCCCATGATGCCTTCCACAGCGATGGCTACGTTGGACCAATCATTGAATTCATCATACATATCGATGCTACAGCCCATAGCTTTGCAGCGCTCAATTTGCACTGCAAAAAGATCACTACACTTGTTTATATCTCCTACTAGTACAATTTGTGCTGGTACGCCTTGCTCCATCAAATGGCGAGCCGCTACAAGGCCATCTGCCCCATTATTACCCGTACCACATATAAATAAAACAAAACTATTTATGGAACGGCCATTATTCAGGGAAAATAAATCGTACTCTCCCCATAAGGCATCTACGATACCACGTCCAGCATTTTCCATGAGGATTTCTAAAGAAATTCCTAATTGCTTAGGAACCTCTCGATCTATAAATCGAGCATCTTCTGTAGTTAAAATATTCATCTTATGCTCCTTCAAGTATAACTGTACTCATTGCATAATCCTTGCAATGACTAATCGATACATGAATATCAGTATAACCTGATGTTTCGTAAATATCTTTGAAAGTATCTTGTAAACGAATTAAGGGTGCGCCCCATTCATCATGATAAATCTCTATATCTTGCCATGATCCATACCTCATCCCTGTACCTAAAGCTTTAATAAAAGCCTCTTTTGCAGCATATATACCTGCAAAGGATTCGTAGCATCCTTTATTCCGACTTTTACAATATTCAATCTCATGAATCGTATAAACGCGCACTTTAAATGAACTTGATTTCTCTATAGCTTGACGTATACGGTCAATCTCTATAATATCATTCCCTAATTTCATAATAGCTCCTAAAATACTCTAATACTATTATTATACACTCATAAAGGGGATTAAAACATAGGTAGTATCTAGACATTTACCGAAAATGGTAGGCTAGACAAACTATAAATTTCAACTTTACCTTTGCGATTGACCGCCATATACATTTGACCATTTCGACAATCCATGTCTTCTACTTCCATTCCAGAAGCATAAGGGCTAATATTTTTAACAACTCCCTCTTCATCGACGTATACAAAGGTTGTCAACGTCGTAAATAAAGTATTTCCATTAGTTGCGTAAGCACCGTTATTATTTAAGTTTGTATGATTAGCATCAATTTTATAAGAACGAATACGATTAAAATTGGAGTCGTAATAATTAATTGTCCGTTCAGAGTTTGTTAAAGGCACAATTGATACATATTCATTGCGTACTTTATCATATGCAAAATTAAAAACTTTCTCTTTTAGTTTAATCGGTGCTTCAACAATCATGCTATCCGCTTCAATAGGAGTAAGGTTATATCCATTTACAACAGCATTTGTTGTATAGTAACGATTATTGACAGAATTATAAGTTAAGGTATTCATATGACCTAATAGACTTTTATAACTATACTCATATTTTGCAACAACAGTAAAAGTTTTGGGATTAATTTCATAAATAATTTGCTTCGTATTATCTGAATTAATACAAGCTAAAGCAAAAACGTCTTTTTTAGAATTATAACAAAATCCTTGGCACTGATTTACAGATCCATCTAATGGTATTTCTGCCAAGCGAGATAATGGCAATGGCATCTGTACAGCGCTAACCTGTTGAGTAAGTTTAGGAATATCAAAGATATTTGTAATATAATCAATTACACCTTGATCCATACTGTCACCTCATGAAATTAATAATGTATATTATAGTATATAAATTCATAAATATAAAAATAGGCGGTAAGACAAAAGTCTTACCGCCTAATGTTGGTGCCGGAGGTGGGACTTGAACCCACACGGTGTTACCCGCTTGATTTTGAGTCAAGTGCGTCTGCCATTCCGCCACTCCGGCGTATCGGAACATTTGTTATTATACAGACATCCCTAAGCAATGTCAACATATTTTTTATATTTCATCTAAAATATTTTGAACCATTTTCATATCCGTATCACATTGTTGTTTCCATGTAAGTGCGACACCTGTAATATAGCCTTTACGGGCAAATTCTACATCTGTAGGAACACTTTCAGCACCATAGTCTAGCTCACCAGCTAACCAATAATAATCCTGTCCTCTTGAATTAATACGAGCTTCGATAATATTACTGTAGGTTTGTAAGCCTTGGCTCACCATTTTAAAATGATCCCAATCACATGTGCCACGTAATGGGAAGTTCACATTTAGTAAACCGCTAAACTGGCCCTCCACATAAATTTTCTCAATCAATTCATGTATAAATGGATGCATCTCGTCTCCCCGTTCAACAGAATATCTCTCAACAGATAATGCTAAACCGGGAATACCGTAAAAACCACTTTCCATAGCTGCCGAAACAGTGCCGGAATACAATACATCAGAGCCTAAATTAAATCCGTGATTAATTCCAGAAATTACAAGATCTGGCATATCATCAGTCAATAAATAACTGAGACCGAACTTCATGCAATCGGACGGCGTTCCCGTTAGAGCATAAAGGCGAGGATTTTCATCCTCGCCATTGCAAGCATCTAATTTCAATGGAACCTCGGTCGTCAATGCATGGGATTTAGCACTTTGCTCATTAGCAGGTGCTACAACGGTAATTCTATAATATTGACTTAAATACGATGCAAGATGACGTAAACCATCTGCTAAAATACCATCGTCATTACACATTAAAATATGCATAGTCACTCCTACAGATTCTATTTTTCATTCTTATTCATATTGCCCATACGTGTTAATTTAACATCATCTAAACCCACAGCTCTCGTATGAACTGTATGAGACCATACCTTATTATGACGGCGGAACCACCCTAAAATATTTACTGGAATCCAAGAATAAACAAATAATGGATATAGTAAATAGTAGAACCAAATCTTTGGTGGTACCTTGATTTTTAACAATACAATTAATGGGAATAGATATTGACCAACACCTATAATTGTCCATACAGACATAGGCATAATTTGATACAAAATATTTGTATAAATTGGAGTATACGCATTGATGTAGGATAACACCAAGTATACGGTTGTCAACAATAAGAAATACGGTTGACTCACTTGGAATATACCATCCAAAATCATAATATTCCCTGTTTTGATACCAATAGCAAATAATTTAGGAATATATCGACCCGCACAGTCAAATTGCCCCTGAGCCCATCGTAAACGTTGTCTGCAAGAAGCCATCATAGTCGTAACCTTTTCATCGTATACGATAGCATCATGCCCCCAACAAGTACGGATACCATGAGTCAATAGTTTCATGGAAAATTCCATATCTTCGGTTAAGCTATTGCAATCCCAACCGTATTCGCGAATAATAGATGTACGAATACACATGCCTGTACCACCTAAAGCCGTAGATAATCCAAGACGATATTTTGCTAAATGCCACATATGGTTAACCATCCAAAAGGCTATGGAGAACGTACCGGCTACCCAAGAGTCAGTTGGATTTTTAGAGTTCAAGTAACCTTGAATTACAGACTCACCTTTTTCAAGATGATCATTCATTTCTAACATAAACTGAGGATGTACTAAATTATCGGCATCAAAAATCAGGAATGCATCATATTTCCGATCCATTTGTTCTACCCGATCAAACATCCACCCCATGGCATAACCTTTACCTATTTCTTGTTTATTTTCACGTACATGTACATTAGCGCCAGCAGCACTTGCTACTTCCGCAGTCTTATCTGTACAGTTATCGGCAACTACAAAAATATCGTATAGATCATCAGGATAATCTAGGCCACGTAAGTTTTTAACTAACTCACCAACAACAGCTTCCTCATTATGAGCGCATACAACGATGGCAAAGGAATTTTTAGGGGTATAATTTTTATGTACTCGCGATCGCCACATACCTACGACAGCGAGTATAAAATAATAAACCGTATAAATTACGATTATTACCTGCATAGGAATCAGTAATAGATCCAGTAGGTAATTCATACTATTCTCCTCCACACATCTATTTACGCACTATATTTAAAGCCCCGTTAATAAGCCCAAACATTACATAGCCAGCAAAAATCATAACGGCCCATGTATGCCAATCATACACGAGACAAGCTATAACAAATATGGCTGTGAGTACAATAGAAAGTTTATTGATATAAATCTCACTTTTACCTTTAAAATCGGGATATTTAACTTCACTAACCATAAGGAGACCTATACCAATCATACAAACTACCAACACAAATTGAGGTACCGATACGCCACACAATACGTAAGTCGCCGCTAAACATCCAGCGGCTGGAATTGGTAAACCTTCAAAATAGCCATGAACTTCGTCAGTTTTAATATTAAATCGCGCTAAACGAAATGCACCAAGCACTGCAAAAGCTAATAGTGGCACATATGCAATCCATCCTAAACCATATAATTCTTTCATATAAAGCATATAGGCAGGCGCTACACCAAATCCCACTACATCAGACAGAGAATCAAGTTCCCGGCCCATTGGTCCTGCAACGTTTAAAGCTCTTGCTACACGACCATCTAATCCATCTGCTACTAGAGACAATAATATACATATAGCTGCGCAGAAGGTATTATTTGTAGCAGACAACGTAATACCAAGAACACCAAATGCTAAATTTGCACTAGTAAATAAATTTGGAATAATAGATTTATTCATGTCGTAACCTCCCGATAACAGTATCACCGCCTGTAATATGTTGACCTTTTTCCACGAACAACTCTACATCCTTATCCATATAGAGCTCAGTACAGGAACCGAACTTAATCATCCCGTACAACTGACCGCGTTCAAGTACACTATCTAGGTCGGTCCAAGATACGATACGTCTTGCTAAAAGGCCCGCAATTTGCGTTACTAATACGGAAGTACGATCATTTTCAATACAAATAGTATGACGTTCATTTTCAAAACCTACATCATCTTTGAAAGCTGGTAGGAAACTACCCATCGTATAGTGACGGTACGTAATTTTACCATCAATAGGCGCACGATTAGCATGCACGTCAAAAACAGATAAGAAAATAGTTACTTTTTTACACTCTTTATGTAAGTAAATATCTTCGTATACATCAGAAATATCCATGATTTTACCGTCCGCTGGGGATAAAATCAAATCTGGATCTTGAGGGATTACACGTTTAGGATTTCTAAAGAAATTGACGAAAAATAATGCCAGAATAAATGAAATAATCGCAATTACATAATGTCCTAAATATCCTAACACCACAGTGATAATGAGCATAGCTCCTATCAGAGGAAACCCTTCCTTAATTATTGGTCCTGTAGGCACGATTCAACACTCCTCTATTTATTTCTAATAACGGTCCACATAAACTTTGGAATAGCCAACATGCGGCCAATCCGTTGAGGTTCTAAATATAATCGATACAACCATTCAAGTCGATTTTGTTGCATCCATTCTGGGGCCCGAGGAATATTACCTGCCAAGACATCAAAGGAACCACCAATTCCGATGGCAACTACGCCATCGAGGTGACTCAACTTTTCTGCAATCCATTGTTCTTGCTTTGGCACACCTAAGGCAACAAATACCAATTTTGCCTTAGATTCAGCTATAGATTTAATGATTTCTTGTTCCTCTGCACTATCAAAGAATCCGTCATGAATTCCTGCTATATTTAATGCACCTACCTGAGCAGATACATTATCAATCGCTCGTTGAGCAACACCAGGTGCCGCCCCCAAGCAGTATACAGGAATTTGATGAGTCGCCGCAACTTTAAACAATTCCATAGTTACGTCTACACCTGTTACGCGTTCAGGCACATGTTCTCCTTGACGCTCTGCAGCCCACAAAATGCCAGCCCCATCGGGAACGACGAGACTAGCATTATTCAATATGGAGTGCAATGTAGGATTTTCATTAGCCAACATAACCATTTCTGCATTAGCCGTTGCTACTAAATGTAGCCCCGGCTGTTCAGTTAATTGTAAAATACGTTGGACTGCCTCATCCATTGTGACACAATCGATAGGCACAGATAAAACAGAAATACGTTTATTCAATGTAATACTCCATTATCAACCACTATAATTTGGTGCTTCAACGGTAATGCTTACATCATGCGGATGACTTTCTTTCAAACCAGCCGCTGTAATTTGAATGAATTGAGTGTTTTCAATCATTTCTTGGATGTTATGACATCCACAATACCCCATACTTGCACGCAAACCACCAACCATTTGGAAAATTGTATCGGCCAGCATACCTTTATATGGTACACGACCTTCTATACCTTCAGGAACTAATTTCTTAGCTTCTGTTTGGAAATATCGATCTTTACTACCGAGTTTCATAGCCCCTAGACTACCCATGCCTCGATAAACTTTATAAGAACGGCCTTGATAAATCACTGTTTCTCCAGGGCTTTCATCAGTACCCGCTAAAATATTACCCATCATAACTACATTAGCACCAGCCGCAATAGCTTTAGCAATATCTCCAGAATATTTAATACCCCCATCAGCAATGATAGGAACTCCATAACGACGCCCCACTTGAGCAGACTCATAGACTGCTGTGATTTGAGGTACCCCAATGCCAGCAATGACACGAGTTGTACAAATAGAACCAGGTCCTATACCAACCTTAACTGCATCAGCTCCGGCTTCGATAAGAGCCTCAGTGCCTGCTGCAGTTGCCACATTACCTGCAATTACAGGAATGTGAGAATACGCTTGTTTAATGTCCTTCAACGTACGAAGAACACCTGCAGAATGCCCATGGGCAGTATCAACAATAATTACGTCAGCTTTAGCAGATACAAGCGCATCAAGTCTATCATACAAATCTTGAGAAACACCTACTGCAGCACCAACTAATAATCGGCCACTACCATCCTTTGCTGCATTTGGATATTTAGTCGCTTTTTCAATATCTTTAATCGTAATTAAGCCTTTTAAGTTACCGTCGCCATCTACAAGAGGTAATTTTTCAATACGATGTTCGCTTAAGATAGCTTTCGCCGCTTCAAGAGATGTACCTTCCGGTGCAGTAACTAGGGAATCTTTTGTCATACATTCCCCAATTTGTCGGCTTAAATCAGTTTCAAAACGCATATCGCGATTTGTAATGATCCCTACTAGTTTACCATGTTCTGTGATAGGTACACCAGAAATTTTATATTTTTCCATGAGTTCTGCTGCATCGGATAGTAAATTTTGAGGGCTTAAGAAAATAGGATCAACGATAACACCGTGTTCAGAGCGTTTTACCTTGTCAACTTCATGAGCTTGCTCTTCAATAGACATATTTTTGTGGATAACGCCAAGACCTCCTTCACGAGCCATAGCAATCGCCATCCGTGATTCAGTAACCGTATCCATCCCAGAACTAATCATAGGAATATTTAATGTAATATCACGAGTTAATTGAGTTTTTAACTCAACTTGATTAGGCAGTATATCCGAAGCTGCTGGTATTAATAATACATCATCAAAAGTTAGTCCACGCATACCGAATTTATCGTCTCTCATATTTCTTTCCTTTCCGTATAATAAAACAAAACTACGACCCGCCTAGTCCCTATGGACTAGGCGGTCAGTCGTAGCCTTAGCGTTCAGACCGCAAAATGCCGCCTTCCATATAATCGTCTTTTTTCATATCTACGAAGATAACTTTTACTGCATCAGCAGGAACATTTACGATATCAACCGCAGCCTTTGTAATTGCTTCACCTAATTGTTTCTTTTGTTCTTTTGTACGCCCTTCGACGAGCTCTACATGAATAATTGGCATATTAACCTCCATAGATGAAAAAATGAAATAAATTGTTTGTTCTATTATACGGTATGAAGGACATATAAACAAGGAAAAAAGCCAGATAAAATCTAATATTATCGATGCTTATATACTTATTAATCCTACCTCTTAATTATACAATATTCTTAGAAATTTTTCACCAAATCTTTTTTCTAATTCCTCTTTCATGGCAATTTCTAATTTTTCTATTCCGAATCGACTTACAAAATCCAGCACATCTTTACGAGCCTCTACTAAAATCTCAATATCTTTGATGATATTAGCAACACGCAAATCAGGTAGTCCTGATTGAGCTAATCCAAATAATTGACCTGAACCGCGAAGCAATAAATCTTGCTCTGCAAGCTCAAATCCATCCTGGATTTGTTCCATCAACTTTAAACGCTCTTGACTTACATCATTTTTAGAATCACTAACAAGAATGCAATAGGACTGATGAGCGCCACGACCTACACGCCCCCTTAGCTGATGTAGCTGAGACAGACCAAATCGTTCTGCCCCTTCAACGCACATAATGGTCGCATTTGGCACATTAACACCCACTTCTATAACTGTTGTGGAAACAAGTAATGAAATTTCACCCCTATGGAAGGCATTCATCACTTCATCTTTTTCACTTGGCTTCATACGACCGTGAACGAGGCCCACTTCATAGGCCTTATAAAAGTACTCTTTTAATTCTAGATACAATTCCTCAGCAGCTTGCAAGTCTAATTTTTCGGATTCTTCTACAAGAGGGCACACCACGTAGACCTGACGCCCTTCCGCCATTTCCTTACCAAAGAAAGTGCGTAATCTCTCTTTATAAGAACTATCTACAGCATATGTTTTAACAGGTTTTCGCCCTGGTGGCATTTCTTTAATTAAAGATACTGCTAAATCTCCATATACGGATAATGTCATGGTACGAGGGATTGGTGTAGCCGTCATGATAAGTACATGAGGATATGTTCCCTTCTGTTGCAATCTCGCCCGTTGATCTACACCAAAGCGATGTTGCTCATCAATGATAACAAGGCCTAAATTATGGAAATTAACCCCCTCTTGGATAAGAGCATGCGTTCCAATGATCATTTGGATTCTGCCATCTGCTAAGCCCTCATAGATGCATTCTTTCTCTTTTTTCGTAGAGGAGCCAGTTAATAGTTCTATAGTAATACCTAAATTAGCACATACAGTTCGTATTCCTTCATAATGTTGAGCCGCTAGAATCTCCGTAGGGGCCATCAATGCCCCCTGATATCCATTTTCAATAGCTTTTAATAAACTCAAGGTAGCCACAATAGTTTTACCAGAGCCTACATCTCCTTGCAACAAACGTTGCATAGGTCGTTCATCTTCCATATCAGTACGAATATCCTCTAACGCTCGTTGTTGATCACCTGTTAAGGAAAACGGTAAATTCTCTATACACTGAGTCATTAGTTCCCCATTTGGTCCCATTTTAGGCCCTCTATGGCATTGTTCTTTATTTCGCAACAAAGCTAAACCAGCTTGCATGACGAACAACTCTTCATAGGCCAATTGATAACGAGCCTTTTCATAGAGCTCTGAGGAGTCTGGAAAATGCATCATCTTAAAAGCATCATAGCGACTCATATAATGATGATCATCACGAACCTCCACAGGTAAAATCTCTGGTAATTCATGGTTAGCTGCGAACCAATTACGTACAGTTGAACGAACCACAAACTGAGATACCCCATCAGCAAGCGCGTAAATAGGAACGATACCTCGATCTGGTTCACCACCGTCTCCTAAGTTTTCCATTTGCGGTGTATTCATTTGCATGGAACCATATTGAAACTCAGCCTTACCATATGCATATATACGTTGTCCCTTTTTGTAAAAGTTCTTTTTATATCCTTGATTAAACAAAACAATCTTCAGAGGTCCTGTACCATCTGCAATAACGACCTCTAAAATAGACAATCGAGGGCGAGGGCGTTTTTCTTGTACTGCAATAACAGTACCTACCACACCACCTGTCATACCTGATTTTAAATCACCAATACTATAAATCGTACGGCGGTCTTCATAGGTTCTAGGGAAGTAAGTCAATAAGGATGTAACATTAGTAATTCCCAATTTATGCAATTGTTTCTCGCGACCAGGACCAATTCCTTTTATAGTCGTCAATCGTTCATCCATAAAAACTCCTTTAAATATACGATAAACACATGAGATATATCCAATTTCTGTATATCCTTGTGTAAAAGTCCATTTATATCTTAGAATATGATATATAGTATACCTTATATTGTAGTATATTTCATAAAAAGAGCAATATGTACGATAAAAACACTTGCTTTAAGCTATTCTTTATGATAATATACTTTTGTTATGTTATAGATTAAGCTTGGAGGTGGAAACTATGGCAAACCTTTGCGAAGTATGTGGTAAATCCACATCTAGCGGTATGAACGTGAGTCATTCTCACATTCGCACAAGAAAAACTTGGAAACCGAACATTCAAAGAGTACGGGCGGTTGTAGACGGTGCTACAAAAAAAGTAAACGTATGCACTCGCTGCCTTCGTTCTAATAAAGTTACACGCGCGTAAAATAAAAAGTACATGTACTCTTTGGGGTTCTAGAGCCCCAAAAAAGCAGTTAGTTCATTTTGAACTAACTGCTTTTTTTGTTATTTATAATGTAATATTTGGAATATAATATTGCTTAAATAACTTAATAGCATATTGATCTGTTAAGCCTGCTACATAATCAACTACATCACGTGTAGAGTAAAACGCTTTACCTGTTTCACAGCCTTCCATATCATCAGGGTGTTCCATGAAGTGAGTAAATAGATTTTTCACCACATGGGATGCCTTTTTGCGATCCGGAATTAAAGCTGGTGCCAAATATACATGTTTAAACATAAATTGACGGAATACATTCATCGTCATTTCCACATCAGCAGACATAGATATAGCTGGCTTATCCAAGGATTCACGTACCATATCCTCTACCATTGCAGTAATCATACTGGATGGAGTCATACCAAAATGTTCGCGCACTTCAAAAGGCAACGCCTCTGCCGTCAACATACCTGCTCGCTGTGCATCATCAAAATCATGGCACAAATACGCAATACGGTCTACAATACGAATAATTTGACCCTCTAAAGTCACAGGAATTGTAGCCCCTGTATGACCTACGATGCCATCTCGAACAACGGTGGTTAAATTGAGACCTTGATGATCACCATGTCTTTCTAATACCTCAACCATGCGCAAACTTTGCTCATTATGATTAAAGTGCCCTACCATATCTCGCAATGCATATTCACCTACATGACCAAATGGTGTATGCCCCACATCATGACCCATGGCAATAGCTTCCACAAGGTCTTCATTTAAACGTAATGCACGAGCCACAGTACGACCGATTTGACCTACCTCAAGGGTATGAGTCATGCGTGTCCGATAATGGTCACCTGGCGCAATATATACCTGTGTCTTATGCTTTAACCGTCTAAAACATTTACTATGAATGATGCGATCCCGATCGCGTTGAAACGCGGTTCTAAGTGGATCAGGCTTTTCTTCTATATCACGGGTTGCATCGCGGCTTTTAGCTGCATAGGGAGACAGAAGCAAAGCCTCCCTCTCCTCTATTTGTTCACGTATATTCATTTACCCTCCGACGCGCGATTTTTATCAATCAATTGCATGACAAGGGAAGCTGTTTCTTCAATGGATTTATTAGAAACATCTAACACTTGGCAGTGCAAACGACGCATAATAGCCTTTGCATAATCCAATTCAGATTGAATACGCTCAATAGATGCATAATTTGCTTCGTCTTCAAGACCGATAGCGCGTAAACGTTCACTACGAATATTATTTAATTTGTATGGATCTATAATAAGACCCACGATTTTTTTTGCCGGAATCTTGAACAATTCCTCTGGCAACGGTACCTCTGGAACTAGTGGCAAATTTGCGGCTTTAATCTTTTTGTACGCCAAGAACATGGACAATGGTGTCTTACTAGTTCTAGATATACCAATAATAACTATATCGGCCTTTTCAAAACCAGATGGATTTTTACCATCGTCATATTTCACGGCAAACTCAATAGCTTCAACTTTTTTAAAATACTCTTGGTCGAGCTTATGAACCATACCTGCTGTCATGCGAGGTTTAGTAGTCGCGATAGTACCAACTGCATCGAGAACAGGGCCCATGATATCCACAGCCGGAATATTATATTCAGCCACCTTCTCATGCAAATACTTACGTAAAGACGCAGACACAATGGTATGACAAATAACATGATTCCCACGTTTTGCGTCGTCTATAACCTCATCAATTTGGCTTTCACTATCAATATAGGGAACACGGACAATTTCAATTTGCTCCTTATCATATTGACTCGCCGTAGCTCTCGCTACAGCCTCAGCAGTTTCCCCCAGAGAATCCGATATTGCATAAATAATTTTTTCTGCCATTCTATCAACCTCAGTGTATGCTACATTCTAAAAATACTTTTGCTACCGTCGTTTTTGATACACGGCCCACAACCTTTAAACGTTTCTTGTTACCTATATCCTCACGAGCGACGACAGGTAAACAATCTACTTCATAATCTATCATTTTCTGTGCAGCCTCTACCAAAGTATCGGTAGGCTCCACCGCTATAACCTTGCTTACAGGGGTCATAATCATAGATATAGGCATGGTATGCGAATCTGTTTGTCCCATAGAGGCGCGTAGTAAATCTTTTCGAGATACCACACCTACTAGGTATGAACCATCACACACTAATATGGTACCTACATCCTCTGTAAATAATGTGACAATTGTATCATACAAACTCGTATCCCCATTGACCACAACTGCTTGAGATAATACATCACTTACCAGAAATGACTTTAATCGCTCAGCCGTTTGTGTTTCCTTTGAAAGTCCTACATAGTAATAGCCTACATTTGGACGTGCATCTAACACACCTAACATGGTCAATACAGATAAATCTGAGCGCAACGCAGATCTTGTGACCTCTAAATGTTCAGCAATGGCACTACCTGTTACAGGACCTTCTTCGCGAACGATTTGAGCAATTTGTTCTTGTCGTTTCGACAGTTTCACACGGTAACCCCCTTTCATCTCTGTTTGTATTATATCCTAAGTTACCATTCAGAAAAAGAGGAGACCCACAGGCCTCCTCTTTCACTATAACTATATTATTACCAAATTAGTTCGTCAGATTCTTGACGACCACGACCAGTCATAGCATCAAGCATAATTCGTTGTTCGATTTGAGCCACCATTTTCTTAGTATTAACTACTGCATCTGGGTTAACAGAAATGGAGTCGATACCGCTCTTCACAAGGAATTCGCAAAGTTCAGGGTATACGCTTGGCGCTTGGCCACAGATAGATACAGTCTTACCATCTTTATGGGCCACCTCAATGAGGTGACGAATTGCTCTGCGAACCGCTAAATTACGTTCATCATAGATATGTTGAACTGTTTCGTTATCGCGGTCACAACCGAGTACAAGCATAGTCAAATCGTTAGAACCGATAGAATAACCATCTACGTATTTATTAAATTGATCAGCTAAGATGATATTGGATGGAATCTCAGCCATGAGCCATACTTTAAAGTCTTTGCTGCGTGCAAGACCTTCTTGAGCCATTAAGTTAGTTACTAATTCAGCTTCTTCCACAGTACGGCAGAATGGAATCATAACTTGTAGATTTTTGAAACCAAATTCGTTACGTACTTTTTTGATTGCTTCTAATTCTAATTTGAAAGCAGGTGTGTACTTAGGATCATAGTAGCGAGATGCGCCACGCCAGCCAAGTAATGCACTAGATTCATGTGGTTCATATTTATCGCCACCTTTAAGGTCACGGTATTCACTAGATTTGAAGTCGCTCAAACGAACTACTACTTGGCGAGGGGCTAATGCTTGGCATACTTTACGCATACCTTCCGCCAATGTATTTACAGCGAAGTCACTGCGCCCTGTTTCGATAAGGTGCAATGGATGTTCATGAATAAAGGTTGTCCAAATGAACTCTTCACGCATGAGACCGATGCCATCACATGGTAGTACACCATATTTTTGGGCCAAATCAGGATCACCTAAGTTCATATAAATCTTAGTGCCTGTTACAGGTACATATTCAGCTGCTGCCCCTGTAGAAACTTGAGCTTCAGGCTTTTTAACGATATCTTCTAATACGCCATCATATACGATACCATTTGTAGCATCAACGGTAATCATTTGACCATCTTTAATAGATGTAGTCGCTTCATGACTACGGCTCTTAGTACCTACGATACAAGGAATGCCAAGCTCACGGCTAACGATAGACGCATGACAAGTCATACCACCAGCGTCAGTAACAATTGCTTTTGCCTTTTTCATGGCTGGCACCCAATCAGGAGCTGTCATAGCTGTAACAAGGATTTCGCCTTCTTTGAACTCATCAATATCCTCGGGATTGATGATAACGTGAGCTTTACCTGCTGCATTACCAGGGGATGCTGGCAAACCTTTTACAATAATATCGCGATTACCTGCATCTAATGTGCTAGCTTTTTCGGACGTTTCTGATTTTTCTTTGCGGGACCAAACTGTTTCTGGACGAGCTTGCAAGATCCAAATCTTGTCATTGCGTTCATCTACGCCCCATTCCATATCCATGTAGCAACCATAATGCTTTTCAATTGCTTTTGCATATTCTGCAAGCTCCAAAACTTGAGCATCTGTAATAACTTGTTGTTTTGCTTCGTCAGCTGGAACCACTTCTTCAACACAGTCACCATCGGCTTTACGAACAAGGCGGACATGTTTATCGTTAATCATACGGTCCGTAATTTCCATCTTTTCTTTATCCACACGGAAATTATCTGGTGTAACCGTACCTTGTACAACATATTCACCAAGACCCCAAGAGCCTTCAATAAGAATATTGTTATCATCACCTGTTACAAGATCAACAGTAAACATTACGCCAGCTGCTTTAGAGAATACCATCATTTGAACTGCAGCACTCAATGCTACTGTCATATGATCGAAGCCTTGTTTTACACGATAATATGTTGCACGATCTGTGAATGTAGATGCGTAGCATTCTTTTACTTTTTCGATAATTACGTCAGCACCGCGTACATTTAAATATGTATCTTGTTGGCCTGCGAAGCTTGCATCTGGCAAGTCTTCTGCCGTTGCACTAGAACGAACAGCTACAAACGGATTTTCTTCGTTCACTTTTTTACCAAGTTCTTCATAAGCATGATGGATAGCATCTGCCAAGTCTTTTGGCATTTCTTCCTGACAAATCATGCGACGAATCTTAGCACACACTTCGCGCAATAATGCAGAATTTTCTACATCATCTAAAGTATCAAGCTCAGCCCGGATTTTATCTTCCAAACCTGTAGCTTTCATAAACTCACGATAACCATGGGCAGTTGTTGCAAAGCCATAAGGTACAGGTACATTAGTGGAGGATGTCAATTCCCCTAAAGAAGAAGATTTGCCACCTACTAAATTAACATCTTCACGTTGTAATTCATCAAACCAAAGTACGTATGCTGTTTCGCGATTCATGTGAGAACCTCCTAGATTAATTAGTGCAACACATTAAACCTTTTACACATAAATAGTATACCTTAATTTGTAATCTGTCAATTTTTATATGCATTATTATGTAAATGAACTTCCTTATATATATCTAAAAAATTCTTCAACACTCGTCCTGTTAGTCCCCATATAGTGTATTGTTTATAGGGATAGAAATAGACGGAATAGTTTTGTCTAATTTTCCAGTCGATATTATATCCTTCTAATAGATGAAATGGAAAATCTTTTAACGGCTTAGTTCCAATGTCTAGGTGACCTACGGTCGGTTCCATATCTAATAGATATTGTAAGGGAACTGTAAATACCTCACCTACTTCATCGGAATTTGGTTTTAAATCACTTGTATGTAGGCGCACGACGACCGCATATAGTTTTACACCAATAGCAGATACTAAACAGTCTAAATTTCCTAGCAGTTCAATTTGATCTAAGTCTATACCAAGTTCCTCAGAGCATTCACGCATGGCTGCATGAGCACCACTTTTATCATTAGGTTCACAGTGCCCACCAGGGAAACTGATTTCACCGGGTTGACGTCGCAATGTATTACTACGCACGGTAAACACCACATGATCTTCTCCATCGATTTCTAATAGAGGCACGGCTACTGCCGCCGTAATAACATCAATATCTGTAAGAACAGTATGTTCTCGTTGTGATAAAAGGTTACTTAATTTCTTGTCCATAAATGGTCCTCACACAAGTTATAATCTATTTTATACAATATTTGTAAAAATCTTTTATGTATCAAATTTGTATTTTATTTTTATATTTATATTGTCTTTGTATATTCATTATACATTAACTTGTAAGTCAATTTCTTGCTTCACAAACAACAGATTCAGTAGATAGATAATCTTATAAACAAAATAGACAGAAAAAACTGTGATGAGAAATCTAAACCTCATCACAGTTTTTTATTAGTTAAATTTAATTTTTACAAATTTACGTTTCCCAACTTGAACGATCATGCAATCTTCTAGCTTAAGGTTTTCTTCCGTATATTTTTCACCATTTACTTTGAAAGCACCTGCTTTAATGGATCGACGTGCTTCACCATTGGACGCAGTTAAACCAGCATCTGTACAGAATTGTGGGACAAAGATTGGTTCTGTTGGTGCAACCATAACGTACTCAGGAATATCTGTAGGCATGGCGCGTTGTTGGAACACCCGTTTAAACTCTTCTTCCGCTTCGAGAGCAGCTTCTTCACCATGGTACAAGCGAACGATGGTACGAGCCAATTGCATTTTAGCATCACGTGGATGTAACTCTCCGGATTCTAGACGTTTTGCCATGTCCTCTTGCTCTTCGATAGACATATCTGTAACGAGCATGAAATAACGCATCATCAATTCATCAGGAATGGACATCGCTTTACCATACATTTCTTTAGGTTCTTCATCAATACCGATATAATTGCCCAAAGATTTACTCATTTTTTGAATGCCGTCAAGTCCTTCAAGCAATGGCATTGTAATAACAACTTGTGGCTCTTGACCTTCTAACTCTTGTAAATGACGCCCCATCAACAGGTTGAAAGTTTGGTCTGTGCCACCAAATTCAACGTCTGCATGTAATGCAACAGAATCGTGACCTTGCATCAATGGGTACATGAACTCATGCACGCCAATAGGACGACCTTCTTTAAAGCGTTTGCTGAAATCATCGCGTTCCATCATACGTGCAACTGTATAGGAGCTAGCCAAACGAAGTACGTCAGCAAAGTTCATAGATTCTAACCATTCACTATTGTCACGAACGATTGTTTTTTCTGGGTCTAATACCTTGAAGATTTGTGTCTTATAAGTTTCAGCATTTTTCAATACTTCTTCTTTTGTTAATGGTGGACGAGTAACACTTTTACCAGTAGGATCACCAATACGAGCAGTGAAGCCACCGATGACGATCACTACTTGATGACCAAATTCTTGGAATAAACGCAGCTTACGAAGAGGAACAGTATGTCCCAAATGAATATCTGGAGCCGTTGGATCCAAACCTAGTTTTACAACTAGTGGTTTATTTTCCTTAATGGATTTCTCTATTTTTTTTACAAGATCTTGTTCGTTAATTAAATCCGCTACACCATGTTTAATTTGGCGCACTTGTTCTTGAGCACTAATCATGATAATCCTCCTAGAAATACTATTGTTTAAGTATACCATTATCTAAAAACTTTCACAATTATATATAGTATTGGATTTAAACCATTTATGATATAATATTTATAACTGCGTAATAGAATTTACGTTATATTTACTAAAAGAAAAAAGAGGTGACTCTATGAGTAGTAACTCAAATACGAGAGCCAATCGCCGCTCAAATGGTAATGGTTCTACACCGAAGAAAACAAATCCTAAGCGTCTATTTTGGATTTGTACACTTCTCTTTATACTCATCGTAGCCGGTGGTGGCTGTGGTTTCATAAGTGCCACATTATCAAATCTACCGGATGTATCCAATGTACGCCCTTCTGCATCGTCTCAGATTTATGACGTGCATGGCAATCTCATTACTACGGTTCACTCCACAGAAAATAGATTACCAGTACCTCTAAAGGATGTACCAAAAGATTTACAGAATGCCTTTGTAGCTACAGAAGATTCTCGGTTCTATACGCATCATGGTATTGACCCAATTGGTATTTTACGTGCCGTATGGGTAAACATTGTACATAGCGGCGTATCTGAAGGTGGTTCCACAATTACTCAACAGTTAGCTCGTAATGCATTCTTATCTCAAGATAGAACATTAAAACGTAAAATTTCCGAAGCTTTATTAGCCCTTAAAATTGAACAACATTACACCAAGGATGAAATCCTTGAAATGTATATGAACCAAATCTACTTTGGTCAAGGTGCTTACGGTGTACAATCTGCATCTCATGTATATTTTGGTAAGGATGCTAGTGAGTTAACACTTGCACAAGCGGCTCTCATTGCTGGTTTACCACAAAGCCCTAACTATTACTCCCCATTTAATGATTTGGAGGCTAGTAAAAAACGTCAAGCCGTCGTATTGGGCCAAATGGTAAAATATGGTTATATTACACAAGAGCAAGCTGACGAAGCTCGCCAAGCAGATTTAGGTTTGATAGCTAAACAAGAACAAGCTCATGAGAAATCTAATGCATCTTACTTCATTAACTATGTTATTTCTCAAATTTCTGAAAAGTACGGCGATGATGCCATCTATAAAGATGGATTAAAAATCTATACTACTCTCGATATGGATGCACAAAATGCTGCAGTTGCAGCAATGCAAAACTTGCCTAATTACTACACTGATAAAAATGGATTATCTCAACCACAAGGTGCTATAGTAGCTATGAACCCTCACAATGGTTACATTGTAGCCATGGTCGGTGGTCGCGGTGACGACGCTTTCAACCGCGCTACACAAGCAGAACGTCAACCTGGTTCCACTATGAAACCTTTCGTTTACTTAGCAGCTATTCAATCAGGTAAAACTCCTGGTTCTATAGTTGAGGACAGTCCTGTTACTTTCGGTAATTGGAGTCCTAAAAACTATGAAAACGACTACGAAGGTAATATTACATACCGCTACGCATTACAACATTCTCGCAACGTAGCAGCTGTAAAAGTTGCCGATGAAGTAGGTATGACTAAAGTTATTAATCTTGCTAAAGAAATGGGTATCTCTACTCTAACTGATCAAGATTACAACTTATCGACAGCACTTGGCGGTTTAACTCATGGTGTTACACCTCTTGATATGGTACAGGCTTACGGTGTACTTGCTAATGGCGGTATCAAGGTTCAACCTACAGCCATCCTTAAAATTGTAGATCGCAATGGCCAAGTTGTAGAAGAAAACTCTATCCAAGAAAAACGCGTTATTGATGAAAAAGATGCGGCCATCATGACTAATATGCTAGAATCTGTTATAAATGGCGGTACTGGCGGTAATGCAGCCATCGGTCGTCCTGCAGCAGGTAAAACAGGTACTACTGATGATTCCAAAGATGCTTGGTTCATAGGTTACACTCCAGATTTAGTAGCTGCTGTTTGGATTGGTGATGACTACGGCACCGAAACATTACACGGTATTACAGGTGGTAGTACACCTGCTGTTATGTGGGGTCAATTCATGGCCAATGCTCTTGCCAATACTCCAGCATCTGACTTCCCTGTCCCAGCTAGCGCACAATCAGCAATCTCTGAAGGTTACGTCAATCCTGCAAAGGCACAACCTAAAAAAGAAGATAAAAAGGACGAAAAAGCAGATAAGAAAGACGATACAGGCAAAACAACAGATGAAAAAATAAAAAGTAATGACAAGCCTCAAAAAGAAGAGGTTACAGAACAAAAATCAAATTCATCGAAAAATAAAAAGTCTAAAAAGGAACGCTAATTCAACAGTAGTTTCTAAAAGGGCGGAACTCAGTGTTCCGCCCTTTCTTTTATACATATTTACTATCCAAATATTATCTATACAAAAAGGTAGCAAGCCCTAGGAGCTTACTACCTTTTTATTTCCATATACAATATTTTGAAAATTATATTTTTATTTAAGAACTACATTCGTAGCCCCTGCACCACCTTCATCATAACCGGCTGTTTCAAAGTGCGCTACATGAGGCAAGGTACGTAAATATTGGTGAACGCCTTCACGTAATGCACCTGTACCTTTACCATGAATAATACGCACTTGATTAACACCACCAAGCAAAGCTTGGTCAATAAATCTACCTACAGTAACGGTCGCTTCATCTACTGTTTGGCCAAGAATATTGATTTCAGTACGAACCTCTTTTTGACGTTGTACGGCGGAGCCACCCATACGTTTTCTTGTTTTAGGCATGGCTACTTTTTGTTCACGAGCTAGTTTATTGCCTTCTTCACGTGTAGTTGATTGTAATTCGCTAACCTTAACGGTAGCTGTTAGTCCATTAATATCGACATTTACACGGTTACCATTGATAGATAACACAGTACCCAACGAACGCAAGGACGTAACATAAACAGCCTGGCCAACCTTAATAGCATCTGCGGTTAACGACTTACGATCATCATCCACTGGAGCTTCTGGTACATGAACACTAGAAATCCCCTTACGTGCTGCATTAATAGCCGATTGACGCCTATCCTTATTTGTTTCAGAGAATTGCGCTTTCAATTGTTTGATAATCGCTTCCCCTTCAACGCGTAAACTACGTTTCATGGATTCTGCATCGGCCTGAGCTTTGGCTAAGATTTGTTTACGTTTTTCATTAAACTGTTTCTTTTCCTTCTCTAATTGGCCACGCATACGACGTGTTTCATCAAGTTCTTTCTTTAACGCTCTTTCACGTTCAGAGGCTTTACGGAGTTGTTCGTTTAAGTCGGAAAGAACTTCTTCCATTTCATGACTACCAAATTGAGATTTATACTCTGTTGCGCGTTCTACAATGTCCTTTGGTAAGCCTAAACGTGCAGCAATGCTTAACGCATGGCTACTGCCGGCTACGCCGATATGGAGCCGATATGTAGGTTTTAAGGTGCGCTCATCAAACTCTACGTGACCATTTTCAATACCTTTCGTATGGTAAGCATAATTTTTAAGCTCATTATAATGGGTACTTACCATCATAAGGGCACCTTTTTTACGGAAGAACTCAAGAATAGATACAGCTAATGCGCTACCTTCTTCTGGATCAGTACCAGACCCAAGTTCATCCAGTAAAACCAAGTCGTTAGGACCACAATGTTTGATGATGGAAATAACTTGTGTCATATGAGCAGAGAACGTACTAAGGCTGGCCTCAATACTTTGCTCGTCTCCAATATCGGCAAAGATATTATGGAATACTGGTAACATAGAACCGTGATCAGCAGGGATAAATAGGCCACATTGATTCATCAAGCTCAACAGGCCCAATGTTTTAAGGGAAACTGTTTTACCACCTGTGTTAGAACCAGTAATTAGTAAAATACGGTACGATGTACCTAATTGAATATTTGTAGGCACTACCATATTTGGTGGAATTAATGGGTGACGAGCTCTCATGAGATTAACTGTTCTGTCAGTACTTAAGATTGCCGGTACCCCCTTGTAAGAAATAGCAAGACTTGCCTTACCATATACAAATTCGATATGGGATACCTTTTCACAAGCATCCATCAAATCATTGCTATGTTGTTTGACAAGGGCCGATAATTCGCGGTAAATACGCAATACCTCTTGCTCTTCACCAATTAATGCCTCTTGTAATTCATTATTTAGATTCACCAAGCGCATCGGTTCAATATATAAGGTTTGACCCGTTGCAGAACGGTCGTGAATGAGACCATCAAAGTATTGGCGATACTCCTGTTTTACAGGGATTACATAACGATTGTTACGCTGTGTAATAATCGCTTCTTGGAAATACTTTTGATTATCCTTGTCGTGCAAAATAGCTTGAATATCATTTTTAATCTTCTCACGAGTTTTGATAATCGTATTTCTAAGGCTCGCCAATTTAGGAGACGCTGTATCAAGCAATTCCCCCTTTTCATCAAAGACGCGTTTAAAACGGTTTTCAATGCGATCTGTATTTGGCATATCCTGTACCCATAGGGATAGCAATGGATAATCCATATATTTTGTTCTAAAGAACTTTGTCATGCGCTTATAAGCACCAATGGTCAAATAAATGTCCCACAAGGCTTCACGTGTAAGAACAAAGTCTTTGCGACTCTTCTTGCAAGATTCACGAATATCGCGTGTACCGCCTAACGGCTGTTCTACCTCTGTTTGTAACGACCGCATTGCCTCTGCCGTCTCATCAAGGTTTTCTTGAATGGCCTTGGCATCTGTCATCGGTTCAATGTGCATCGCTAATTCTTTAGCAATGATAGAACTACAATGTTGTTGTAATTGTTCTTTTATATAGTGAAAGTCTAATACATCTTCGTTAAACAATGTACTACCTCTTTTATAAAATACCTCTAAAATAGTGGCCCCTTGTAATAGGTGTATCATCTTTACCTATACTCTTAGGCGGAGCCTCTTTTGTTCCATTTTGAATGGATACATAATCTGCTACAATGTTACGCAATCGATGTGGATCCATATGACGCCCATCGATGCGCAAGATATGTAGACCTTTACGATGTAACTCGGGCACGTAAGCACGCATATCCATTTCATGGCTGTTCATAATGTGCATACGGCAATATGGATCAGTACGAAGTGGGAACACTTCCCCTTTGCGGTCCTTTAATGCGTAATCTTCTATTACGCACGGCATAGGACAATTTTCCTTTTTACCAGTACCAACAAAGCTAGCGATGGCACAATACTCAGAAATCATCATTTCTGTATAACCGTGTACCATTACCTCTAATGGCAAATGAGTAGATTTTTGTAAATTTACTAGTTGCGCCAAGGTCAACTCTAAGGATGGTGCTATGCTACTCAAATTGAAGTCATCCCATACTTGTAATGCAGAACTATTAAATATGTTGAGACCTGTATCAGCTTCAATAGCACCTGTATACCCTAAATCGCGAAGCCACAGTAATGCTTGTGGTACATGAATAGAAATGCTATCTGGTTTAGACTCAACTATGGCCTTAAGCGTATTCATGTACGCGTCTACCTCATCATCTTTAACGACGCGAGGCGTAGCAAATACACAGAGTACATTATGATCTTTACAAAGTTTGGCTACCTGCTCGTAGATGCTAATTTCATAAGGCTTACGTTGCAAACGGTCACCACCGAAGATAATCTTCTTAGCGCCCCCTTCGATTGCTGCTTTTACACCATCGAGTTCATCAACGCGAGCACTCACCATAAGCTCTGTGTATTGAACCTTACTTTTAGCTACTAACGATGACATATTTTTGGGTTCTACAGCATGTTCTGCCCAAGCTGCTTCATGGTCTGTAATCAACAAGTTTTCTAGTGCCTCTACAGCATCGCGACGCAATGTATTTAAAACACTAGCGGGCCACATGTACGGTCTATCAGGAATAGACATAGAGCCTAGTGTAAATAATGTATTCCCTAATCTACCTACTTGATCTCTAACCTTCTCTAATGTAGTCGGTTTATTGTTAGCATAAACAGGTTCAAACTCGTTAGATATAGTCACAGTACGACCATCATTCAATACAAAGGTTAGTTCTGTATAAGGTATTTCTCGTTCAGTATTAATAGATAGATAACCATGTACCTCTAATTTAGCGGTAAAGTCTTGTAGTCCCCGTTGCTTTTGAGCTTTAGGGCCTGATGCAAGGAATACTTGCCCCGCAGCAAAGCCTTCATCCGGTTTACCTACAATATGCTTTTCATCCACTAGAGACCAGTTCTGATCGATTTGATAGTACGTAATACTACCAGAACGTTGCATGACCTTTAAGAGTGATCCTTTTTCAATTGGTTCTGTTAGGAATAAATGAACTTGACCCTTTTTGACCTCTGCTTTGCCAATCAATTTCCCTTGATTATTTGGGGCCACCACGGTCATCATTGATTTTCCTACATGGTCTGTTAAATAATCCGTAGAAAATCCACGATTAAATCCAGAAGCTAATGCATCGGCATCAGTAGAATCTATATGAGCCGTATCTAAAATATGACGATAGGTTCCAATAACTTGACGCACGTAGGAAACCTTTTTCATACGCCCTTCTACCTTAAAGGACGTAACACCGGCCGCCACAAGTTCATTCATATATTCACTATAGTTAAGATCCTTTGGACTTAATAGATAGGCTTCGTGTTTTGGCAACAAGCTAGTACCTGAAGAATCCAATAGCTCATAAGGCAACCGACAAGGCTGTGCACAAGCACCACGGTTACCACTGCGACCACCGATGAAAGAACTCATTAAGCATTGACCAGAATAACATACGCACAACGCACCGTGTACAAAGACTTCGATTTCAGCTGTACAGTTCTTGCAAATATGTTCAATTTCAGCGAGGCTCAATTCACGAGCTAAAACGACACGTGTAAAACCAAGACTTTCATAAAAACGAACCGCATCGAGCGTAGCCGCAGTCATTTGTGTACTGCCATGTAAGTGTAATTTAGGAGCCACTCGCTGCGCCAATTTAGCCACTGCTAAATCTTGAACGATAATAGCATCCACGCCGATGCGCTCTAAGTCCTTTAAATATGCCTCAAGAGCAGATAATTCGGAGTCACCTATGAGGATATTTACCGTTACATACACAGACACATCTAGAATATGGGCCAAGCGAATAGCCTCGGTTAATTCCTCAATTCCAAAGTTTGCTGCATGAGCTCGGGCATTAAAACCTTTGCCACCAAGATAAATAGCATCAGCCCCGGATTCTAAAGCGGCTATAAAGTTTTCCATCGTACCGGCAGGAGCCAATAATTCCATGGACAGTCCTTTCTACCTAACTAAAGGCATAACTATAGTACTAAAAGGGTTTACCATACGGTAAACCCTTTCAATATACTGCTTAAAATTAACGTAATCTGCAGTTAATTTCTGCTAATACATCAATAATAGCTTGAATATTACCGTCAATATCCTCATCATTCAACGTACCTTCCATAGAGCGGAATTGTAAGTTGTATGCGAGACTGCGGTAACCAGCTTCGATATGTTCACCTTCATAAACATCAAAGATAGATGCACTTTCTAAATATTCTCCACCATGTTCTTTAATGATAGATAAAATTTCACCACTAGATACGGACACAGGTGCAACGATAGCAAGGTCACGGCTAGTGCCTGGGAATTTACTGAAGGATGTATAACGGAACGGTGGAATCGTTAAGGATAATACGGCTTCCAAATCGATTTCAAACATATATACTTTGCCAGGTAAGTCAAAGTTTTTGCTCACTTGTGGATGTAATTCACCATATTGAGCAATCATTTTACCATCAACTACGTATTGAGCACTCACACCTGGGTGAAAGTATGGCTCAGTGCCACGATTAATTTCATAGCTTGTAACGCCTACTTCAGCTAACAACGCATCTACAATACCTTTTACATCATAGAAATCTGTAATGCGTTCTGCTTGATTCCAACCAGCTTGGTTTGCCTTGCCCATCAGTATACCACAAGCCATAGGGCGTTCATGAGGTACTTCTGTTAAAGGTAAATCTTTTGGTTCATACACATTAGCCGTTTCAAATAACCAAAGATCCTTATTTTGTTGTGCAATATTGCGTTTTGCTGCTTCGATAACAGCCGGCACCAATGTAGTACGCATATAAGGGAATTCTTCGGAAATAGGGTTCAAGATTGGAATGGCTGTATAACGGCTATCCCCTTCAGGAAGCATCATATTGGAAAGACCATCTTTATGCATGAAGCTAAATGTAATGATTTGAGTCATACCCAATTTAGCCAATGCATGAGTTACCTCTTTAGTAAGAGCTTTCTTAGGTGTCATACCACCAGAGGATAATACGGCTACCGGAATTGTAGGCGCAATATTATCGTAGTTGTAAATACGAGCTACTTCTTCAGCGATATCAGGCATCACCGTTACATCGCCACGCCATGTTGGAACGAGGGCAGCCAATTTGTCTCCTTCTTCGGTTACAACGAACTCAAGGGCAGTCAAAATACGAACCATTTCGTCTTTTTCAATATTTGTACCCAAGTAATCGTTGATTTGTGCTGCTGTAAAAGTAACTGTATGTTGTTCTACAGGTTTTTTATATACATCGATAACGCCTACATCAACTTTACAAGTAGGACAGATTTGTTGTAATAATTGAGCTGCTCTGTCGATAGCATAGGCAGTGTATTTATGATTTACACCACGTTCGAAACGGCCAGATGCTTCAGAGCGCATGCCGAGAGCTTTAGCTGTACGGCGAATGGATGGACCATTGAATACGGCAGCCTCAAACAAAACGGTAGTCGTTTCATTTGTCACTTCACTATCAAAGCCACCCATGATACCTGCTACTCCTACTGGACGTTCTGCATCGGCAATGATAAGCATGGAGTCATTCAATTCGCGTTCAGAACCATCAAGTGTAACAAGCACTTCACCATTTTTAGCACGTCTCGCCACTAATTTATGACCTTTTACATGATCATAATCATAGGCATGCATAGGTTGACCAAGTTCTAACATAACATAATTTGTTACGTCTACTACATTATTAATAGGACGAATGCCGCTATTACGTAAACGGTTTTGCATCCACAATGGGGATGGCTCAACCTTAACATCAGTTACTACACGAGTTGTAAAACGCGTACAAAGGTCATCAGCTTCGATAGATACAGATGCTTTGCCTTCAATGGATTCGCCATTCTCGTTAACCATAATAACAGGGAATAAAGCTTTTTGATTTGTCATGACCCCAAATTCACGGGACAAACCAACCATTGAGAAGCAATCAGCTCTGTTAGCGGTGAGTTCAAATTCATATACTGTATCATTTAAACCCAAAACGTCTTTTACATCAAGACCAATTGGTGTTCCTTCAGGGAAAATGTAAATTCCTTGAGCTTCTTCTGGCAATACTAAGTCGCTAGAGATACCAAATTCTGCAACGGAACAGAACATGCCTTCAGAAACAACGCCACGCAATTTACCTTTTTTAATTTCTGTACCATCTGCTAAACGAGATTTATGATACGCTACAGGCACAATTTGACCTACTGCAACATTAGTAGCAGCCGTTACGATTTGTTTTGTAACAGGTTCGCCTTCTTCTGTAAGGCATTCAACTTGGCATACTTGTAATTTATCTGCATCTGGATGTTTTGTAATCTCCACGATTTTACCAGTATAAATTTTCTTAATGCCATTATCCATAGCAATGACATCTTCTACAGGAATACCAGCTTGTGTTAATTCATCGGCCAATTCTTGAGCAGGACGATTCATATCCACAGGCACGTATTCGTTCATCCACTGTAAACTTGCTTTCATGAGTTCCTCCTAAAATTGTTCCAAGAATCGTACATCATCTTCAAAGAATAGACGTAAATCGTTAATGCCATATAAAAGCATAGCAATACGTTCTACGCCCATGCCAAAGGCAAAGCCTTTAACCTTTTCAGGATCGTACCCATTAATACGCAATACATCGGGATGAACCATACCGCAGCCCAAAATTTCAAGCCAGCCTGTATGAGAACATACACGGCAACCTTCACCACCACACATTACACAAGAAATATCTACCTCTGCAGATGGCTCTGTGAATGGGAAGAAGCTTGTACGGAAACGTACCTTTGTGTCATCACCATACATGTGACGTAAGAAGGACTCTAATGTGCCTTTTAAGTCAGCAAATGTAATATGCTCATCGATGATGAGACCTTCCACTTGATGGAATACAGGGGAATGAGTCGCATCATAGTCCCAACGGTAAACCTTACCAGGCGCAATCATACGGATTGGGCTATTAGGTTCATGACGTTGCATTGTACGAGCTTGTACTGGAGATGTATGCGTGCGTAATAAGAAGTTTTCTGTAATATAGAAGGAATCTTGCATATCACGTGCAGGATGATCTTTAGGCAAGTTTAAGCATTCAAAGTTGTAGTAATCTTGCTCTACTTCTGGACCTTCTTCAACGGTATACCCCATTTTCATGAAGAAGTCTTCAATCATTTCATTAACCTTTGTTAATGGATGGATATGACCAGCTTTTTGTGCACGGCCAGGCAATGTAATATCGATGCGCTCTTTTTCTAAACGAGCATTTAACTCTGCAGTTTCCATACGAGCTTTAACTGTATCAATTTCAGCCTCTAACGCTTCACGAACAGCATTAACAAGGGCGCCAGCCTTCGGACGTTCTTCTGGAGATAATTTACCAAGACCTTTTAATAAAGCCGTTACCTCGCCTTTTTTACCTAAATATTTAACACGTATATCTTGCAACGCTTGTTGATCAGCAGCGCCTTTGATGGCATCAAGGGCTTCTGCCTTAATACGTTGTAATTCTTGTTCCATTCAAGCATCCTCCTATTTGTAAAAGTCTAAACTATATTATACCAAATCAGGGTTATCTTCTTCAATAAAACGCCATGGTAATTCAGGTAATGGCTTCTCTTCTAGTACAAAAAATGTACCCCGTGCTAAATGAACGAGTTCACCTAATTCATTATAAATACGAGCTGTCGCAACCATGGTTGTCTTACCATTGTGCTCTACATTGGCTACCCCACGCAATACAGTACCGCCTTTAACAGCTTTCACATAGTTACCATTAAGATCAATGGTGCTAACAGATTTTCCCAATGTAAAACAAGCAGTCCCCATCACACTATCTGCTAAGCCAATACATACAGCACCATGCAAATCTCCTCTAAAATTACAGTAATCTGTTTCATTAGTTTGCAATGTCATTTCCGCATGACCTGATTCAACAGCTGTAATCTCAGAATCTTTTACCCAAGAAAATGGATTCTGATCTCGTAATTCGTTGAAATATTCTAACAATGTTGTAGCCATAAGGTTCTCCATTCTATATACATACCCCATAGATTAACTAATCTAAATACTAAATCTATTACATTACCTGTATGAAAATCTTTATAGTTATATGTCAAAATTCAATACAAACATATAAAAATGGTGCGTTACATCATACATATTGTATCATGCAACGCACCATATGCGAATAACTCTATCTAATTATATGGTATGTTCTTAAGAAAACACATTTATAAATTCAAAACTATTCATAATGCAATGCATCGATTGGATTGAGCTTAGCCGCTTTACGGGCTGGGTATATACCAAAAATCAAACCAATAACCATGGAAAAGGCAAAGGACATTATGATTGTTGGAACAGATACAATTGTACTCATTCCAGATACCATTCCGATTACTTTTGAGGCTCCTATACCGAAAGCAATACCAATAAAGCCCCCCATCAAACTGATTACAACGGCTTCTATTAAGAATTGCGTAACAATTACGCTATACGTAGCCCCCAAAGCTTTACGCACACCAATTTCTCGAGTCCGTTCCGTTACAGATACAAGCATGATGTTCATAATACCAATGCCACCTACAACTAGAGAAATGGCAGCAACAGCCCCTAGGAATAACGTAAATGTTCCCGTCGTCTGAGCCACTGTTTCCATAATAGATTTCATATTTTGAATATTGAAATCATCCAAATTTGTATCTTTAATATTATGACGAACACGCAACAAGTTCTCTATATCTGCCTGCAAACGATCGATGCCCTCATCATCCTTAGCCACAACATACACCCTGCGAAGATAGTCAATGCCCTCTACGCGCTCCATTGATGTTGTATATGGAATTAACACCGTATCGTCTTGGTCATTACCCATGGTTCCGTTCCCTTTACTTTTGAGAACACCAATGACACGGAATGGAATATTTTTAACACGGATTTCCTTGCCTACAGGATCTTCATCACCAAACAAATTTTTTACTACCGTTTGTCCCACAACCGCTACACGTTCTCGGTTCTGAACATTTTTATCGGAGAAAAATCGACCAGATGTCATAGTCCAATTATTTACGTCCTGAAAGTTAGCATTAACCCCCGCAACAGATGTAGTCCAGTTTTTATTTTGATAAATCACCACATAAGAGCCATTTGTCATAGGACTGGCGGCTTTTACACCTTCTAACTTGGCAATAGCTTCATAGTCAGATATTTTCAACGATTTCATGGACCCCTGCGAAGGTCTAGCACCTGGCGTCCGCGGCGCCCCTGGCAGGACTACCAACAAGTTAGAGCCTAAGCTAGAAATAGAATCCTCAATATCTTGCTTCACCCCATTACCGATAGATACCAATGCAATAACTGCAGCTACACCAATAATGATACCTAACATGGTCAAGAGGGATCGTAATTTATTTGCAACCAAGGAAGCCCATGCCATTAGAAAACTTTCTTTATACATTAGGCACCTCCTTTATAGGAGTCATATTAGAATTGAACGAATCCTCTACGATTATCCCATCTTTCAAGACTACATTACGACTCGCGTACGTAGCAATATCCGGTTCATGTGTAACTAGAAGAATCGTACGGCCTTCATCATGAAGACCCCTAAATATATTCATAACATCTATGGTTGATTTAGAGTCAAGATTCCCTGTCGGTTCATCAGCCATGATAATAGCAGGATTATTTGCCAATGCACGAGCAATCGCCACGCGTTGACGTTGCCCACCAGACAACTCGGATGGCAAATGGTCCATACGCTCGCCCAAGCCGACAGACTGTAATAATTGAGTGGCCCGTTCAATGCGCATCTTTTTATTTACACCTGCATAAATCATAGGAAGCGCTACATTTTCTAGGGCTGTCAATTTTGTCAACAAATTAAAGCTTTGAAATACAAAACCTATCTGTTTGTTACGTACATACGCAAGTTCATCATCAGATAAGGTAGCAACCTCGTCTCCGTTGAGTCGATAAGAACCAGTTGTAGGTCGGTCCAAACATCCGAGAATATTCATAAAGGTTGATTTACCAGATCCAGATGGCCCCATAATGGATACAAATTCACCCTTATTGACAACTAAATCAATGCCATGTAGAACAGGTACTGATAATTTGCCATTCACATAGGTTTTTGTAATTCCTTGTATGTCAATTACTGTTTGGTTCATAAGCACCTACCCTTAGAATGGTCCAGCTACATTATTTTTGGGTGCATTTACATCACCGCTTACAATAATTTCATCACCTTCAGATAAACCTTTTAAGATTTGAACATTAGTATCCCCAGTTACACCTGTAGAGACAGCGGTTCGTACTGGTTGACCATCTTTTATAACATATACATACTCACCTTGTTTGTCCGTACGTACAGCAGTAAGAGGAACTACCAATGTATTTTTAATATCTTCACCAAAGATTGTGGCACGAGCCGTCATAGTTGGTAAGAAATTACCTGCAATATTTTCAGGAATTTGAACCTTAACAGTATAGTACACAACGCTACTACTTGTTGTGCCCATATTACCTTTTGTACCTTTTGCAATTTCAGAAACGTAACCGGTGAAAGTTTCACCTGGCTTAGAATCTACAGTAAACTCTACCTTAGCACCTTGTTTGATATTGCCAATATCGGTTTCGTCTACAGTAAGATAAATCTCTAAATTTTTTAAATCTGCAATGGTAGCAATGATCATTTGTGTGGAAATACCAGTACTAATAGTTTGACCGGCTTTTAGCGGTGTACCAACAACAGTCCCAGACATTGGAGCTGTAATAGTAGCATCACTTAAATCTGCGGCAGCACGTTCATAAGTAGATTTAGCACGTTCATAAGATGTTACAGAATCATCATATGTTTGTTGTGCAATAGCATCTTGAGCCGCCAAGGATTTATAACGATTCATATCAAGTTCTGCTTTGGCTAACGCTGCACGAGCATCATCAACAGATGCTTGTAATTGACGTGTATCAATATAAGCGATAACTTGACCGGCCGTAACTTGATCATTCTCTTTAACTAAAACTTTTTCAAGTTTACCAGCAACATTTGTAGAAACATCTACATAATTTACAGGGTTAATAGTACCTGTGGCACTGATACTAGTTTTTACATCACCCTTTTCAACCTTGCCAGTAGTATATAACGTTTGTGCTTGATTTGCATTTAGACTATCCATGTAGTAATATGTGCCGCCACCAAGAACACAAAGAACAACAGCACCTGTTACTATACGTTTACGATGCTTTTGTAAGAACTCTTTCATTATGATCTCCTTTTTTTAAGATGAAGATATATTAAAAAGACATTTATTCTATATCAACACATATAGTATTTTTAAATTATACAGCACCAATTGCTTTTACGCAATATAATTTCATTAATGAATAAATTATGATATATAAAAAATGGCCCTTACGGGCCATTAACTACTCAATATTGACAATAATCTATAATCCTTCTCATCGATTGGAAATTCAAGACGTTCTGCCTCTTCATAAGATAGTGCACGGATATGACCATCTATATAACCTACTAATCGGTTAGCGACACCACTCATCAATAAATTAATACAGACTTCACTCATGCGAGCCGCTAAAATAGCATCAAATGCCGATGGACCACCGCCACGTTGTAAGTAGCCTAACACAGTTAGGCTAGGATCAAATTCTGTATGCTCCTTGATAAAAGCTTTCACCTCACCGCTGTTATAGGCACCTTCTGCAACGAGGATAACACTATATTCTTTACCCCGAATTTGTGTTTCCTTTAAATGACGACAAACCGCATGTAAAGGCATGGGATTTTCAGGAACCAAAACTATTTCTGCCCCACAAGCTAGGCCTGCCTTTAATGCAATATGTCCAGCTTTGCGCCCCATAACCTCCACAATAGCTACACGTTCATGGGAGTTTGATGTATCACGAATACGCCCAACCGCATCAACTACCGTATTAAGAGCCGTATCATAGCCTATCGTATATTGTGTACCACCCATGTCATTATCTATCGTACATGGAATGGTCATAGTAGACATACCAAGTTTAGATAAACTTGTAGCACCACGCATGGAGCCATCACCACCGATAACAACCAAATGGTCAATGTCATAAGTTTTCAAAATTTCATAAGCTTTGCGTTGAATTTCTTCATTCTGAAATTCTGGAAAGCGTGCCGTTTTCAGCATCGTACCACCTTGTGTTATGATGCCACCAACGTCTCGATTCGATAAGGGAAATATCTTTTCCTCAATGATACCTAAATAGCCACGTTCAATACCAAATATTTCAAAACCTTCATGTATAGCTTTTCTAGTTAGCGCTCTTATGGCGGCGTTCATTCCAGGTGCGTCTCCGCCGCTTGTTAGTATTGCGATTCTTCTCATATCCATTACCCCCTTGTGGTGTACGTTGTTTGGATATACTATGTGCCTTACCTTTTTTATTCGTTTGATTAGAAGTCTTTTGTTTATACCGTTTATCATAACGAATTTTATTAGACATTGCTCTTTTTGATACTGCTTCAGAAATCTCTTTTTTCCTACTTTGTTGATTATTAAATTGTATATCTTCAGATGCTTCTTTAGCATCTACATCGTTTATATCATTGGGTTGACGTCTTGCTTTAAATTGCACATCTGAGGCATCTAATTCATCCTCAATACGCTGTATAAAATCATAGGTCCGGCCATTTGTTGTATCTAGTACAAAATCGCACTGCTTATACACGGGCTTCCACGATTGTATCATAGCATGTACAAAGGCATTCACATTACTATAGTCCATGGTAGGCCGTTTCCCAACACGGCGATTCACGCGACTGACAATACGGAATTGTGCAGCTCGGATACCAATAATATAGGAATATTTTTTTAATACCTTTAAGGTGCGATGTTCAATAGGAAAATTCCCACCCACAGAAATCACTGCTTCATGGTATAAGCAAACCTTTTTTAGTACATCCATTTCGGCGCGGCGGAATGCTTTTTCTCCTATCTTTTTAAAAATCTCAGCAATGGGCAACCCAAAACGACTTTCTAATACGCGATCGGTATCTACAAATTGCCAACCCTTGCGTTCTGCAAGGTTCCGTCCAAAGTGACTTTTGCCACTTCCCATAGAACCAATGAGCATAATATTCCGTTTTATTATCATCTATTATGTGCCCCTTATCATTACATATCCTTCATTGTACTATAAAATGGTCCAAAAACAAAGACAGACTATAGACATAAAATCTATAATCTGTCTCTATACAGTACACCCGATTTTCATTAAGGTCTTATAATCGATTTAATTGCACAATGCACATAAACTACATTACCTTTACGTTCTATATCTTCTATTTCTATACGGCGTGAAGGATCCTTTTCTTCAACAGTATTTATCCAGTTAATCATACGCTCTGTACTACCTAATACTGTTAATTCTAGTATACCTTCATGCTCATCAGTACTGACAATCATTAATGGTTCTCCTTGCAAGGAATCAAAAATATTTGTATTAGAACTTGTATTAGATGTCTTGTTCCGTGTAAAAGATTCTAATAGTTTTGCTTCATTAGACACTATATAATCTGACTCAGCATTTATTTGTATATTATAATTTTCTTGTTGATTTTTTAAGCTATTATTTTTGTCTTCAAAATAGATATACCCATACATAGAAAGGCTAATGAGCATCCCCCACAACACTAGGCCCGTTAATATTCTCTCGACCTGATACGTTGTGCTCTCTTTTAGATCCGTCCATATGGAATGTATAAACACCTTTATCTGCTTTAACTGTTCCATGACACTCCATCCCTAGTAATTTTTGTTGGAGAATAGCAATAAATTTACGACACATTTCGTCACTCGTACCTATACCATCTATACTGATACGCCCATCCTTAATGCTAAGATGCTGTAGACTAATATGTTCTGACATAGCGGCATCAAGAATATATACGACCATTGTATTGGGTAATATATCTGTTTGATTCTTAAGGATTTTATTCTTTATTATTTTATTTCTTATTTCCATTAATTCACCATATTGTTGATGTATTTCTTGATACTGAGCATTTGCTTGCAATCGCACAAAGTCTATCTTTCGATTTTCATAGCTACGATAGCTTGACCAACAACTATATATAGTAACAAGCCCTACTATAATGTATATAAGACTTATCCCATAAAGAAGGTATCGATAGGTATGCCATAAACTATGCCATCGTAACGAGCGAGGCATTAAATTAATACATCTGTCCTTACCAGCCCAATCCAATCCATTTAAGCCCCCTTGCCGCCATACCAATAGCCATGTCCCAATCTAATTGCCCTTGCTTGCAACGATTACGGCCACGACCTAAGAATAATAATGGAATATATTCAGTTTCTCCATACATGGAAATTATACCTTCCATATCTGTCCGTTCTTCATTTGTTATAGATTCTAACCCATACATCCGAATTCCCTGTATCTCATCTATACCAAAGTCTTGTAATCTCACTCCTAACTTATCCATAGCTTCAGCTACATCACTACTAGTAATAGGTACAATACACTCTTGAATGCATATATCATTCCACCAAAGCCATAAATGCATGGCGCCTTCTTCCACAACACCTGTTACTGTACCGCTGCGCCGCATCAAGCAATAACAAATAGGAATAGGCCAAAAATCAATAACATCAACAGGTGCATAAGTATCTCGTATACCTTGCTTCAAAAGCTCTAGTGAATGCCGATCTACAGCCACCATAAACATATGATAATTGTGTCGTGGATATTCCCGGCGACAAGCATCCATTTGGAAACTATCCCCCTCAAAACTAAAGTAGTCCTCTATATTCCACTTTATAAACTCCTTCATATCAAAATCATGAGGATCATAAGGTGCTACATGCATTTGTGTATCAATATTAGCAACAATACTATAGGCCCCTTCATCTAAATCATAGGTTTCTATAAATTTTGTAACGTCTTCATCAATAGGCCCTGTACGCTTCATTTCTAACGCATCAGTAATGACCATTGTTTTATTTTCTATATGAGCGGTAACACATACAATATGTTCGTCAGTTATACATACTCCAGAATGTATTCTCTTTTTTCGTTTCATAGAATCACCTCAATAAGGTTTTACCTTTATAACATGCATATGTTTTTCTTTATCTACGGTCACATACATATGTACACGACTCACGATTTCACTATTTTTCAATTTTCCATAACTCATAATATGTCGCGGATTATCTGTTGATTGGTCTGCTTCAATAGTAATCTCTACATTTTCATCATCTATCACAACTAATTTATTTTGAAAGTCCCATACATTTCCTAATTTACAATAGCCCACAAACCAATGAACACCTTTCTGTGCCGCATAATGAGCCTCTTCCAAATGCAATTCGTCTACCACATTACTTTCACATATTTGTCCTATACGCAGCCCCATAAAAGCTAATAATAATAAAAAGGACATTGTAAGTATCGCTATATATGTAATAAAGCCCGCGTTATGGGCTCCTACGTTCATAACCTGTCTCCTCTTTACTTGTATACCAATCATAAATAGCACTCTGTCCAATAGAGACCTCATATATGGATAATCCTCCATAACCACTTGTGTATTTTCTATCATTAACAAAACGATTATTAATATACCAACGTAAATACACGGTCCCACTAGTATCTACACTAAAAGGGTATTCTTGGGTATAGCCCACATTTCTTTTATCTGTAGTTCCTACAATTCGACTACCACTGACAGGTTGCAAGCTACCATCCGTTAATTTTCTGTATAATGCATGACGTTGTACAGTTAAGGTTGTGCGCTTCGTATCGTGAATATATAAACTTGTATTACGATCTTCTACAGTAACCTTCACAGGATTCCATATCATATGAGCCACAACCATACGCCGTGTATATCGACCATCCTCCATCATAGCTACACTATCAAGTAATTTAGCATCCCACATAACTGCATAGAATACGATACCTAACAATAAGGTAAGGACTATGATAGAAATCATCATACTAATAAGCGTAGAATACAAAATAAAACCCATATCATTTCTATTTTTATTCTTATTTTTATTTCTATCTGTTATGGAATTCTGCTTGTATTCTTTATTCTTCCCAATTACCGTTTCTATATCCTCTCCCTTCAATGTATCCCCTCCAAATCAACTGATAGAGAATAGACAACAGATTGATTGTCGATGGCATCTACTGTTAATCGTTGTAAAGATACACCTTCTATCACTACAGGCTTTATATGTGTTTTATAGGTAATTTTTTCACTGGGACTCATTGTAAATTGAGAATTATATACACCAGTTTCTATTGTTCCATTCTTATAATAAGAAGCTTTAGCCACTTCTAAATACGTTATGGTATCTTGCAATATATGATCCCAATAATACGCCTTATATACCGTAAGAGTAGCCATCCAAAATATAGATAATACAATCGGTAAAATGAACATGATTATAGCGGCTGATATTAAAGCGTCACCATACATAAATCCTTCAGTGCACTTCTTCCCATCTAATTCGCCCCGTTTGTACAGATATCCATATACGATTTTTCTCACCACTTTCACGATCTTTCAAAATAATTTCTGTCCCATCATAAGGTAAGCCTAAGGCTGAAAAAGAAATAATTGTCATAGACCGTTCATTCTCAATATTTTGCGGTAATGATATGTTTACCGTATGATGATTAACATCTTCCTCTAAGGTATAACTGTCCTTATTTAAAATAAAAAGCATTCTCCCTTTACCATTAGATTTATGCCCTAACATAGACCACAGTTGAACTTTCTTGAGCATATACGCCACCTCTTGCGTAGCACCATTTAAAGTATAACGACTAGGTGTTGTCACAATAGGTAAGGCAATAGAAATGAGCAATAAGATTAAACCAATAGTAATAATCCATTCCGCCAATAAAGATCCACTTTGACGATTTATAAGTTGCACCTTAACCATTGATAAAGCACCTCCACATAGGAACCACCATGTATGGCACACCATCCGCCAAAGCATAGAAAGGGACCAAATGGGATATATCGATTACGATAACCGGTGAGTAAGAGATAGAGAGAGCCAACACAAAAAGTTACGTAAAAGAAACATATAATTTCCCATGGAGTGAGCCATATTGCAATAGCAGAAAACCATTTAATATCGCCTATGCCAAAGCCTTTATGGCTAATCAAACGAAGTCCATATGTAATAGTAACTACGCTGATAACACTTAATAAGGTTACTAACATAGATTGATCATTTATATAGCTATATATAATGCCACCTATTACAAGAACTAATGCCCCTTCATCAGGCAATATATAGTAATGCATATCGATGGTAGCACCTGCTATGATGATGAGTGAAAACACAGCATACAAAGCAATGTGAGTATAAGATATTGCTTTTGATGAAACTATAACAGGTAGCAATATAGATGCTATATATACAAAAAGTCCTATCACATAATTGGTCCCTTTCATACCTTGTCCTTTCATATAACTAACGTATGTAATTCATAATCTATACAAGTTAATTAAGGCTCATTAGGTGCTTTAACAACAACAGATTTTGAAGTCCCACCACTGACAACTTCATAAGTAATAGTGTATTCTTTTCCTTTTGCAGTCTTAACATGTTCAGTAAGATATCCTTCCTTATATAGATTTTCTACTGTTGGAGGTGTATCGACATTTTTGTCAATCATATACAATTGAGTAGCATTTTTTATAATTTGAATATCTGCTGTTTCTTTAGCGTTTCTAGCTTTATCTGCAGCAGATAAGAATTGTGGCATCGCAATAGCCGCTAATATAGCGATAACCGCTACTACAACCATTAATTCAACGAGAGTAAATCCACCTTTTCTCGATTTTTTAAACCCTTCTCGAACACGAGAAATATGTAATCGATCTACGACCCATTGACCGCACATTTCTAATCGATAATTCACTCCATGAATCATATGCATAATAGACTTCATAATATTCTCCTTTTAGTAGTTAAGTAATAACATTGTCTATTGCCCTCCTAAGTTGGCAATGGACGTAAATAAGGGATACATAACAGATACAACTAATACGGCTACACCGATTCCCATTATGGTTAGTAAAATCGGTTCCAATAATCGTTCTAAACGAGCAATATATTTTGAAAGTATAGATTCATAGTAGCAGCCACAGTGGTTTAACATTTTTACTAATTCACCACTCTCTTCTCCAATGGACACCATTTGCCATATAAAAGCGTTTCCTATCTGACCACTACGTAAACTTTCTTCCAGTGAGTGTCCTGATAATAATCTTGCTTCCACTTGTTTACTACATTCAACACCATATATATTCCCCCACAAAGGGCGAGTAATATTCATGGTTTGAATGATAGAAATACCAGAATCTAGTAAGAGAGCCCAAACTTTTAACATACTTGTATAATACACACAAGTACTCCATTGGTATCGGTGAGCCAACAGCCAAAGCCAACGATGTACTTTACACTTTATACTATGCTGTTTATAAGCAAATGCTAAGGAACCTATTACAACACAATGAATAGCTATTACCATTAGAGGATGCGATTTTAACCCTTGTCCTAATGCAAAAAGAGCTCGCGTCATCAAAGGTAATGTAATATGCATAGTGGTAAATACCTTTTCAAACGAAGGAATAATAAACAAAATGGTAACTAGAAAAAATATATTCATCATTAAAAGAAGAAATAAAGGGTAGGAAATAGCACTCATAACCTTTTGTTTCAGCTGCCTCTCCCAATCATAGTGACGGGATATATATTGTAAACTCTCACCCAAGGTGCCCGCTGCTTCACCACTTTCTAGTAAAGCCAAAGCAATAGGAGGACATCCTTCACTTCGTAAAGCCTGTGATAAAGTCTGACCACGCTCTATAGATTCATATAAAGCTGTATAGAGTAGTCCTCGTTTCCCCTGGCAGAGCAACTGTAAGGCTCGCCGTAATGGAACACCAGATTCAATGAGTAGACCTAATTGATAAGTCACATCTACCACCATAGTATGATTCCATTTATGTTTCTTTCTTTCATCCTGCAACGATATCCTATAAATTCTATAACCATCTCGTTTTAACCGTATTGCAATTTCTTGTTCTGAATCCCCCCACATCAAACCTTTTTCTGTTTCATTTTGATTATTTTTTACGACATATTCATAAGCCTCCATATATTCACCTACGATAATTGTTGATCAAGCAAGGTATGCAATTGTTGTTGGGCTCCATATTGTGCCTTTACATCTCGCACAGCCATTTCTAATGTTTTCATCGGTAGTTGCGTTTCTTGAATAGATATGATTTGTGGTTCCTTACGGGTCCGTATCAAATTTGCTACTGCATGGGTGTTTAGCAAAATATCACGAATGGTAATGAACTTTTTGTTCCATCGAAGTAAACGCTGACATATAACGGCCCGTAACACTTGAGATATCTGATTACGTATCTCTTCTTGTTGCTCCCCAGGAAATAGAGAGATCATGCGATGAACCGCCATCACTGCACGCTGTGTATGCATAGTCGCCATTACAAGGTGCCCAGTCTCTGCCGCATGAAGTGCCGCTTCAAGAGTTTCACGATCTCGAAGTTCGCCTACCATAATGACATCCGGATCCTCTCGTAAAGCATCTCGAATACCATCTGACATAGTATTAATATCAGCACCTAATTGTCGTTGATGTATTAAAGACTTTTTAGGTACAAACTCAAATTCAATAGGGTCTTCTAAGGTAATAATGTGGCGCTCCATAGTCTGATTTATATAATCAATACAACAAGCTAAGGTAAAACTTTTACCACTGCCTGTAGGACCACAAACAAGCAATAGACCATCATGTGCTTCACATAGCTTTTGTAATAACTGACCTTCACTATTATCATCTAACTTAAGTTGCTGATGACAAAGTAATCGCAATGTACCGCATATGGTCTGATTAGCTCGATATAGATGAACACGGATACGCACACCACAACAGGAACAAGCTTCATCAAGAGACTGCCACTCATAGGATGCTATACCGCAACGACGCAATATATCCTCGATTAATTCTGTAGTACACATAAATGAAGTAGCCTTTAATCCATCACCATGTCGCAAATAGATAGGCTGACCACATTGTAGATGAATATCTGTTGATGATAGTTGTATTGCATTTTCTACAATAGTTTCTAAACTTTCACTCTTACAGCATGAGTCCACAACGATGCACCTCCTCTATAGATGTAACATGCTGAGATACGGCCTTACGAGCAGACTCTTCTAATGACAATAATAAATGTGTTTCTAATTCATCCCAATGAGCCGAATTAGCTGGTATTTCTAAGTATTCAAATAGAGCAGTCCGTCCCTGATATGCTGTACCATCGAATTTTCGTACTAGCCTTTGTGCAATAGCCCCCATTAACGTAGCCCGTATTAAATACGGCTCTACGCCCATATCCATGAGTCGCGTTACAACGCCTATAGCTGTATTGGTATGTATAGTAGATAATACGCGATGCCCCGTTAAAGCAGACTTAACGGCTAACTCTGCGGTCTCCTTATCCCTAATTTCACCAATCATAATCGTATCTGGATCTTGCCGTAATACAGAGCGAAGACCTTTGGCAAAGGTAAATCCAATCTTTTCATTAATACCAATTTGTATAGCCCCTTTAATTTCGGCTTCTACAGGATCTTCAAGACAGATAAGCTTTGTTTCGTCTAAATTTAACATGCGAAGCATGGCATATAAAGTAGCTGTCTTACCACTGCCTGTAGGTCCACAGATAAGTAATAATCCATAAGGACGTTTTAATAATTGTTCAATGTGCTTAAAGATATCCGGCTGCATGCCTAATTCTTTTAAGTCTTTATGACTCCCTTCATTTCCCATAAGGCGACATACTAAGGTTTCTCCGTATAAGCTGGGCAATGTAGATACACGCATCGTTACAGACTTATTTTTATGACTCCAAGACCAACGCCCATCTTGTGGTAAACGCTTCTCGCTAATATCTAGAGAGCTACAAACCTTAATACGGTTGATAATGAGTTCAGCTTCTTCAAATGATACAGTCATGTAATGTTGCAGCAGTCCATCTTGTCGCAACCGAACATGAGCACCACTTTCAACGGGATCAAAGTGGATATCGCTCACATGGTGTTCTAAGGCATACAAGATAATATCGTCTAATGTTACGTCTACATACATGGTCACCTCCAATACCTTGCGGTATGTTTTTACCTCACACTAGCGTATGGCGTTATAGGTTTCGACATCAGCCTCTAAATCCCTCTTTTATTTTTAAAAATCCACGAAGCGAAAACTTTTCTATTTTTAGACATACAAAAAAGGCGCCCCGAAGGGCGCCCTTATTAAAACTCTTAGATAAAGCGTATTTTATTTTAAGTTATGATGAATTGTAAAATATATTGCGACAAATA
>NZ_KQ960776.1:0-33089 GCF_001553335.1 Veillonella parvula
TTTTGTCGCATTACTTATTGCAATTCAAGTTATATAAATAAAAATAGCTCCTAAGGGAACTATTTTTATTTATATTATTTGAGTTATATCTTGATATTACGTTCTATAATATCCCCCTTAGATAATATGGTTGCAGTAACATCGTATCTATTTTTTGTGATAATTATACTACACCCATAATCATATTCAAACCTTCCATTTTCTTCTGTCATTTCAGCTAATTTTTTGATATCCTCCTCCGCATTATCATTCCACCAAGGTTTTACTTCTATAACGACAAAATTGCTACTATTACATCCACGTCTATGCACTATAATATCTGGCCTTATCAACTCATTAGCCTTATTCTTTTTAGAATCAGCTAAATCCCGGTTATATTCACAGTCTACATCATACTCATCTATACATAATGATAAATAGTGCCCAATCTTATGTGAAATGGACAACTCACTTACATGATTATCAGTTTCATTAAATATTAAGTATTGATCTTTATAAAACAACATATCTAATGCAATCTTTAATGCATCATAAAAACGCCCTAAGGTATTCATAAAATATCTCCTTTTAGTGTTTGTAGATGAACTAAATATAATTCCTTTATATAACTAATTTGACCTACTAACTTACATATTCTACAAAATACTTTATCTCACAATATGTATTTATCATCGGTTCTAAAAAATTCTAATTCACAAGCAGCTATTCCTCTCTTATACTCCGTTTTCTTAATAGTTCACGTTCTTTTTTTATAGAGATATATAAACTAATATAAAACCAATATATACAGTATCCGTAAATAAAGCTCCGACTAAATACGAATACTAATTCAATCCATTCTTTATGTGTCATATTAGGAAGTAAACAGCTAAGAGAAATAAAGTGCTTTATAGGATTGATGATTTCAAATGATGAAGTATACCAATCCGGAGAAATTAAAACACCTATATGATTAAACATCGCAAGAATATAATATACGCCTCCAATAAAAGGAATATAGACTATTGATAATTGTAATAAGTCAAAACTTTGATTACTTATAAATTGACAGTATGACTCCATATGGCTTAACAACTTATAAAAATCTTCAGATAATTTCATGAAGTATTCTTTTTTATCTAATTGCTTTATTATAACTTCTAGGATATAAGCTATAAGTAGTATCAAAAATAATATTCCTGGTATGCTACATACAAAAGGGATTAGCCAATAAAGAATAAACTCAACTTTTTTTAGCAATACTTTTACTATTTGAGGTAATATAGATTCAAAATCTAATATATTTACTCCATAATAAGCATATAAGTAATCAGCAAACAAACATAACAAAAAAAGTAAAACAAAAATCTTTGTAAATAAATCAAATCGTTTTCTAACTAAATTTATCAATGCCATAATACTCCCACTCATATATACCTCCTTTTATTCATAAAATATCATACCATAATATACTATTATAATTTTACTTATAGTTAAAATCGTATAATTTATTGATTATACGTATAAAAAAGCCCCTGTATAACAGGGGCCTTCTTTATTCTCCAGCACTGACAAGCGCTTTTGTATATGGGTGTACCGCTTCTTTAAGTCGTTTTGATTCGATAGTTTCTACGATTTGTCCATCTTTCATAACGATGATTCGGTCTGTTACGGCTTGTAAAAGTCCAATATCATGGCTGACGAATACGTAGCCAAAGGGTTGTTCCCTATGGAGTTTTTGTAATAAATCTAGTACCAACTTTTGATTCACCGCATCAAGGGCTGATGTAGGTTCGTCAAAGAGTACTAGTTTTGGATGCATCAACATAATCCTTGCCAGTACTAACCGTTGCAGCTGACCACCACTTACTTCATGAGGATATTTCTGAACAATCGTTTCAGGTAGATCTACATGTTGAATCCATTTACGGATATCTTCCTTTGCAGCGGTTATATCCATAAGCCTATAGTTGATATATGGCTCTAAGAGAAATGCTTCTAAGTTCATTCTCGGTGGAATCACCGCCAAGGGATTTTGGAACATCATCTGCATAGAGCGATATATTTCTGTATGATTTTGAATAGAATGGATGTCCTCACCAAAGAGTCGCAAGGTGCCAGATGTAGGTTTTTCTAGCATGGCAATCATCCTAAGCAATGTACTTTTACCAGAACCGCTACCACCAGCAATACCTACCCGTTCATTCTCCGCTACAGAAAAGGATACGTTATCAACGGCGTAAACCGTATGATTGTGGTTCGTATATTGTTTACATATATTCTCAAGTTGAATCATACTACACCACTTTCATTACGGAATCTAACAAAATACGAGTATACTCATCCTTTGGATGGGCCATGATCTCTTCGGTAGAGCCTACTTCAACGAGTTGCCCCTTATTCATAACCCCAATGCTATTAGCAATGCGCGCCGCCGCCTTGATATTATGAGTTACGATAATCACCGTTGCCCCAAGGGCCTGGGTGACCTCCTTCATAAGATCTAATACAGAGGCTTGCACGAGCATATCTAAGGCACTAGTCGGTTCGTCAGCAAATACGATGCTCGGCTTCAAGATAAGGCTCAAGGCTATTGCAAACCGTTGTTGCATACCACCACTCAATTGAAACGGATAGGACTGCAAGATACGCTCTCCGTCAGTTAAGTGAACAAGATTAAGCATATCTATAACGCGGCTTACATCATAGCTTTCACCATGAGCACGGAATAAATCTTTGAAGTGATTTTCTACGGTGCGATTTGGATTTAGATAGGCGCTGGGATTTTGAAAGATCATAGAAGTCTTCGTGCCCCGCAATTGTCGCCAATCACCATCACTCAATGTAGAAACATCGGTTCCGTTTAGCAAAATTTGGCCGCTAATGTTAGCTTGTTTCAACATGCCAAAGGCGGCACGAACTAACGTAGATTTACCAGATCCGCTTTCACCAACGATGGCAAAAACCTCACCATTGGGCATGGAGAAGGATACATCGCGTACCGCTTGCTCCGCACCGTATGAAATTGTAACCTTATTAAATACGATACAATCAGATTTATTCAATAGTAGAATCCTTTGTTAATAAGTAGTAATCGATTGGATGTACCGGTACATTTTTAACTTTTGTAGTAGATACAACCGTTGCACTTGGATACAACAAATAAATATCTGCTACGTCATCAACTAAGATTTGTTGCACTTGTTTTGCAATATTAGAGCGTTCGTTTTGATCAAATGTTACAGACAATTGGTCGATTAACGCATCTACTTGAGAATTAGTGTAGCCGCCAACGTTTGCTTTCGCACCAGTTTTGTAGAATAAGCTGAGGAACCAGTAAGGATCGTTTGTAGACATAGTCACTACATTGCGTTCTACCAAATCAAAACCATCTGTACCAAGTGTATCTACTTCATCAGGGCTTTGTAATTTCTTAAGAGTTACAGCAATACCAACTTTTTTCAATTCTTGTTGGATTTCTTCGTATAAGCTTGTGTCTTTACCCCAAATAGCAATAGTAATCGCTAATTCTTTGCCATCTTTTGCATACATGCCGTTTGCATTCTTAGCGTAACCAGCTTGAGTCAAGATTTGGTCAGCTTTTGCTACATCTGTCATCGGTTTATTAACAATCGCATCATAGCCTAAGTTGGCAGATGGCGGGAATGGTGCCGCCCCTGGTGTAGAGCCATTGCCGATGATTTTAGCCATGGAATCATAGTTAATGATATGAGCAATAGCGGAGCGTACAGCTTTATCATGCAATGGAGATGCTTCTGTGTGGTTTGCTTTCAACATAAACACACGAACGCCAGCAACGTCTTGAATATTGAAACCGTCTTTGAACAAGCTGCGGTTAGCAGAGTCCACTTTTTGGATTACATCAACGTCTTTAGATTGTAATGCCATAGCGCGTTTGTTGTTGTCTTCAATGTCTTTTACGGTTACAGTATCAAGACCTGGTTTGCCACCCCAGTAATCTGCGAAGGCAGCGAGTTCGATTGTTTCACCTTTTGTGAAAGCAGTTATTTTATAAGGGCCTGTAAGAACTGGTTTAGATGCTACGTCTTTAAGATCTGCAGTATCCATGATAACGAAAGCAGGTTCAGTCAAGCTAGATAACAAGGAACCATTAGGCTCTGTAGTTTTAATGATTAAGTTTTGACCATCTACTGTGATGGACTCGATTTTAACAGCTTTAGCGGAACGAGCACTTTGTTTCATCGTATACTCAATGGACTCTTTTACCTTTTGAGGCGTCATCGGAGTACCATTGTGGAATTTTACGTTTTCACGGATGTGGAATTTCCATGTTGTAGGGTCCACATTTTCCCAGGAGTCTGCCAATTGTGGAGTAAATTTCATATCTGGTGTTACTGTTGCCAATGTTTCACCAGCGCCGATACGCGTCAATGTCCACGCATCCCATTCGTGAGTTGGGTCTAATGTTTCACCAAACCAATACAAACCAACATTCATATGCTTCCCTTGTTTGCCATCTTTAGCAGTATCATTGCCACAGCCAACCAAGAGAGCTACCATGCATAGCATGGACAAACATGCTAACAACCAACGTTTCATAATATCTCCTTTAAAGTACATTGCCTCGTTGAGGCTTTCACCATAAAAAATCTATACACAGCACGGTTAACGAGATACATCAAGGGCATCCCGCAACGCATCACCAATATAGTTAAATAAAACAACGGTAATAAAAATAGCGAGCCCTGGGTAAATTAGCAGCCACGGCGCCGTTTGTAGAAAATCTCGGGAACTCAACAGGATCGCGCCCCACTCCGGATCCGGCGGTTGTACACCGATGCCGATGAGCGAAAAACTGGCTACCAAAATGATGGCGTCCCCTAAATGTTGAATAATAACGATCACCAACGGTGGCAATACATTCGGCAGAATATAGCGCCACAATATTCGTAGGTTCGAAGCGCCCGACATGCGAGCAAAGGTAATGTACTCCGCGTGGCGTTCAATCTGTACGAGGCCTCTAGTGATGCGGGCGTACTCTGCCCATTTCGTAATACATAAGGAAATGATTACATTCGTTATGCTAGGTCCCATAATACCGATGAAAGCAATAGCAATTACCATGTTCGGGAACCCTAGTACCAAATCAATTAAGCGAGATAACCAACGATCAATGCGAGGTGTAGAGAATCCTGCTAATCCACCAATAGCAATACCGATGGCCCCACTAATGCCAATGATGGTGAAAGCAATCCCTAAAGAGGCTTTACCACCGTACAGAATACGAGACCACACATCACGACCGAGTTGGTCAGTACCTAATAGATGGGTACTACTAATGTCTTGTAAGCGGTCCGCGATACTAGTTGTTTCAGGATCAAAGGGTGCTATATAGGGAGCACATAAGAAAAATACGATCCACAGAGCTGCTAATACCAACATGGCGTATAAAGTATAGGGCTTTTGTCTATTCATAAGAGCCTCCTTTTATAGCGGCTCTTCGCTTCGGATTCAGCCAAACACTCAATACATCAATGATGATATTTATCACGATGAACACCAAGGTAATCCAGATGATATAACCTTGCATCAATACATAATCGCGAGCCATAATACCTTGTACCATCATGTAACCAATACCTTTTATGGAGAATACCGTTTCAATAACGGCAGAGCCACCTAGCATAGCGCCCATAGTTACCCCCATCATAGGCAACAACATAAGTCCCACATGAGGGAATATGTAACGGGTGTAGACCATCCATTCTGGCAATCCTAATGCTCGTGCCCCCTGTACAAAGGGCTGTCGCGACACTTCTAAAATAGCATTGCGCAATCGACGAATGTAGAGACCACATATCCATAAAGCAAGGGTTACCGCGGGCAATACATAGGCAGAAAAGCCATTGGTATTCGTTACCGACACTAGCTGTAATTTAACACCGAATAAGTACAGTAATAATAAACCGACCCAGAACCCAGGGATTGCTAATGCTAGGAATGTAACGAGACGAACCCCATGATCAATCCATGAGTCTTGATACTTTGCAGATAACATACCGAGCGGTATGGTCACCACGATTCCCATAACAAGAGCTAAGGATACTAGCCCCAAGGTATTAGGCAAGGCACCGCCAAGAATGGTCGCCACTGGTAAAGCATACAGAATGGACTCACCAAAGTCCCCTTGTACAATTTGACCTAACCAACGTAGGTATTGCTGCCACCACGGGTCATTGAGGCCCAACTGTTCTCGCATCTGTTCTACTAATACCGGATCAGGTGTAGCCCCTACTAGATTAAACTTCATCGCCACGGGGTCAATGGGGGATAGTTTAATCAATACAAATGTACCGATAGTTACAACTAGTAAAATACCAACAATACTCGCCAAACGCTGTAATATTAATCGATACAATACATCACCTGCCTTCTTTTATTATAAATTAACTATATTTCTATTCTATCAATAGTCTTTATATATAAGTATACCCGCAGAGGTATATTAGAGTGATTCTCATTATGAAAGTTTTGCATACCAACAAAAACGGCCCCTCATATGAGGAGCCGTTCTATATAAAACCCTTACAGTGTCCATGCGAGTGCTTCACCACAACTCGCATGCCTATCCCATTAGGCCTGGACTTTTATATTATTTTGTAAATTATTTTGTATGTTGTTTTGGAGCTACTGTATTAGCAACGATCGCTTTAGCCATGTCACGAGTTACAGGGCGTTCGAAGTACATTCCATGAGTTTGACCGTCTTTGGTCCAACCTATGAGATATACCATTTTATTGCCACCTTTGAAAATAACCTTTGTGCCGTTTACTTTCTCATTAGCTGTTACACGAAAATCGCTATAATCGCCGCTAATATCTTCTTTTATTTCATTAGATACGCGATACACGATGCGTTTGCCTGCAGCTTGATTACGAGTAGCATCTTCACCAGGTTGGTAAACATAAACCACTTGCAATACATCCTTATCAATAGTACTTACAGATTCAATGTTATAACCTACAGGTAATACCTTAGGCATTTGAGGTGTAATGTTCATATATTTAGCCGCTTCATCTACAGTAGAAAACTCATGAAACGGGCTTGGCATGCCAACCATTGACACTTCTTGTTCAGCTACCACAGATTTAGGTTGATTCGGTTTTACATCAATAGTACCTTGAGCACCCGCAACAGTATAAGAACCTACACAAGCACAAGCAACAGCCATCAATACAAATTTCTTAACCATGGGTATAATCTCCCTTCGCTCAACACGAAAATTTTTAAAAACACATTTATTTTGTATGTGATTTTTCTTCAACAATATTACGAATTATAGCCTTCGCCATATCTCGCGTAACGGGATGCTGAAACTCTAAAGAGTGATTCTGCCCATCTTTTATCCACGATGCAAGATAGACCATTTTCTTACTGCCTTTGAAAGTAACCTTTGTACCGTCTACACTTTCAGTTTCTATTACCTTATGAATCTTATGGTCACCACTAATATCACCAGTTAAGTTAGATGAGCGGTATATAATAAGTGCGCCGCTAGCTTTGTTGTAATATGGCTCCGTGCCAGGTTCATAGACATAAACAACTTGTAATATATCTTTCTCTAAGGTTATGACAGATTGAATATTAAAGCCTACAGGTAGCAACTTTGGCATCTGTGGTGTTATATTCACATACTCCGCTGCTTGTTGAACTGTGGGGAATACATGTACCGGACTCGGCATAATAAAATTTGGTTCTGTAACTTCAACTGCAATACCACTAGACATTGGCATAGATACGCCCCCACTAGAGGAATCTTGAGCACTAGCAATATTATATAAGCTAATAGACACACATGCAAATATAGCCAATAAAAATAACTTTATCTTTGCTCCCATAACAATAATATCCTTTTAATCAGTTTTGTAAAATTATATTTATCAAAACTTTCCTATCAATTATATACTAAATGATATAAAATTTCAAATAACTATTTCTTATGCACCATAAATCCAGCTGCTTGTTGGTTAGCCATGATTGTGACATCAGAAATTTGCAAGCGTTTAGGTTGGTTTGTTACGTATAACACAACATCCGCCACATCCTCAGGTTGGATGGCATCAATGCCAGCATAGACGGCTTTAGCTCTTTCCGCATCACCGTGAAAGCGAACTTCACTAAATGGAGTCTCTACGATGCCCGGTTGAATGGTTGTGACCTTAATATCCGTTGCAATCGTATCCATCCGAATACCATCGCTCAACATCTTAACAGCCGCCTTTGTGGCACAGTAAACAGCACCACCGGGATATGCGTAAATACCAGCAGTAGAGCCCATATTCACAATATGACCTGCATTTTTATCAATCATATAAGGTAGTACAGCTTTTGTTACATATAAAAGACCTTTCACATTCGTATCGATCATAGTCACCGCATCATTGACAGTACTATCTTGGAAAGGATCTAAGCCTTGTGCAAGACCTGCGTTATTTACGAGGACATCAACGCCACCAAAAGCCTCAATTGCTGCTGGAACCTTGCTTTCAACATCCTCACGACTACGCACATCAAGAACCAAAGTCTCAACGCGCACGCCATACTCCTTAGACAAACGAGCCTGTACCTCAGCTAACACCTCAGCGCGACGTCCAGAAATCAACACATTATCGCCATACTTTGCATACGCCTCGGCAATACAAAGACCAATACCAGACGTTGCACCAGTAACAAAAACATGACGAGCCATAAGAACCTCCTTATCAATCCAAACTATATCTATACCCTAATTATACCACTTTAATATGTAATGGACTCTAGGCTACTAGGCGTACCACACTCTCCTACTCCCCAAAATGACATATTGACGCATTTTAAGGTAAAACGCATAGAAATGAAAAAGGATTACCGTTCTGGAAGCGACTTTCCCTTTGTATAAATAATATGTCGGCGCATTTGTTTATAATACGCTAATATTTGAGCTCTACAGCAGCAGTAAGACAAATAGGGATACCTATTCGAAGCCGCCTTGGGCGCTACGCGTACCCATGAAGGCTGAGGATAGGTATCCCTATGTCTTATTTAGTCTGATAAGTAGAGCTCAAATACTACGTCTTTTATTTCAAATGCGCCAATATATCATTTAACACTTCCATGCAATCCCCCACTATCCCATAGTTAGCGTGTTGGAAGATTTCTGCATTTGGATCGTTGTTGATAGCCACGATTGTGTCAGCACCAGAGATACCGCTCACGTGTTGAATAGCACCGGAGATACCAAATGCCAAGTATAGCTTAGGACTTACAGTTTTACCTGTTTGGCCTACTTGGTATGGCAATTCAATCCAGCCCTTTTCAACGAGAGGACGTGTAGCACCTACAACGCCGCCGATAGCATCAGCAAGTTCGTAAAGCTTATCAAAGTTTTCTTTAGCCCCCATGCCACGACCACCGGCCACAATGATATCCGCTTCTTGAATGTTGTACCCAGCTTTGCTGAACGGAATGAAATCAAGACGCTTCATGCGAATATCTTCAGGTTTAAGGTCGAATGGTTCAATTTGAATGCGTCCCCAACTATCTGCAATGCGTTCAGGCTTTTTAAATACATTAGGACGGACAGAACCCATTTGTGGGCGATGATTTGGGGAAATAATTTCAGCTAAAATATTTCCCCCCAAGGCAGGGCGTGTCCATTCTACAAGACCTTCTTCAGTATCTACTGTCAAAATCGTACAGTCAGCTACGACGCCATTTTTCATGCGACCAGACATACGTGGTGCTAGGTCACGGCCATTATTTGTTGCACCAATCAAAAGAATATTAGGCTTATGATCTTCAAAGAAGTCCGTCAAAACCTTTGTATAGCCGTCTGTTGTATAGTATTTCAAAAGAGGGCTTTCAAAAACGTGAACAATATCCGCACCATGTGCCACAAGTTCCTCCGCCTCGGATTGAACATTCTCACCAAGCAGCATAACTTGAACGAGTTGGCCCAATTCCTTAGCAATACGGCGAGCTTGACCGATAAGTTCATACGTAACCGGATGCACTACGTCATCGATGGTATCCGCTACGACAAAGACGTCTCTATATTCATCAAAATTTGTCACTCCCATTATCGATCACCTCCTTTGGAACCTTCTTCACCTTTAACAGCTGCTAAAACCTTAAACTCACTGGAGGATACACTTTCAACAGAGGCAGCCCGCTGCACAGGATCTTTTACATCTACGCCCTCATCATTGGTATCTACAGGCTCTTCAACCAGTTCTTCGCTGGGCACTAATAGATGAGAAAACTTTTCTGGCTTGATATTATAAGCTAATTCAAGAATTTTCTTAGCGCCTTCGTCTACGGATGAAAGCATTTCTACCTTGCCCCGAAGCGGTGGTTGGTATACCTTGCGCACACGTGTAGGAGAGCCATTGAGACCAATACGGCTTTCATCAATATGCGGCATATCTCGCAATGTAATATGCGTAATCGTGTATCGTTTAGCATAAATCGAGCTCCAAAGACCGGGTTGGCGAGGCTCATTGAGTTCAGCCGTAGCCGTTACCAATAGAGGTAATGGAACTTCCACAATTTCGTAACCATTTTCATGTTCTCGTTTTACAATCGCTTTTTGGGCTGCTTGATCTACGGATAATTCACAAGCATAGGTAGCTTGCGCCATGCCCAATTCCTCAGCAATTTGAGGCCCTACCTGAGCCGTATCACCATCGATAGCCTGCTTGCCGCAGAAAATGATTTGGAATTCACGATTCATGGTACGTTGAATATGACGAATGGCTGAGGCAATTGTATAGCTTGTCGCCAATGTGTCTGCACCGCCAAACGCACGGTCTGTAATGAGCACCGCATCATCCGCACCGAGGGATAAACACTCGCGAAGTGCCGCCTCGGCTTGAGGAGGCCCCATAGTGACAACGGTTACACGGCTACCTTCATATTGGTCTTTTACCGCAAGCGCTGCCTCTAACGCATGCATATCATAAGGGTTTACAATACTAGGCAGACCTGTGCGGATGAGATTATTCGTTTCCGGATCCAGCTTAATCTCAGATGTATCTGGAACCTGTTTGATACATACTAATAACTCCATACACTCACCCCTGTCTAAATTCTACGCCCTTAGCATTACGCGGATATTTCCAAGTTTTTACGATGGTTTCGCCACAGAGAACACGGCAGGTACCGCATTCAAGGCAACCAGCGAAATCAAAGGCTAAATCGCCATTCTCTTGTAATGTATATAAACCAGCAGGACAGCCATTTACGAGTTTCATTTTCTCTTCCAGACCAAAGCCAGCGCCATCCACAATGATATGAGGAGACGTTTCATCTACATAGTATTTATTGGCGCCCAAGCGCTCTTCTAATTTCATAGGGAACGCACCCCTTTCCAAGCATCACGAATCAAGGTAACTAAACCTACATCACTTACACTACTCATCAATTTTTTCATCATTGGCACTGCCCCATCACCGTTTACAGTGAATACATCGCGCATCACATTATTCACAAGAGCTGGATACTCTTTGAATATGCGAGGGTTTGATGCGAGGAAGGCAGGCATATTTTTATAAAGCTTCATGTCCTTATATAGCCAAGAGTTCTTGATTTGACGTTCATACAATTTATCAACGCGCTCCATGTTCTCATCGCGCAAGGCTACGTTAACTGCATCGGCTGCACACATGCCAGATTCGATGGCAAGGTCCATCCCACGAATGGTATACCCCAAGTTCATACACATGCGCGCCGCATCACCAACGATAACATACCCATTACCACCCAATGTAGGCAGAGCTTTAAACCCGCCTTCAGGTACGAGATGCGCACTATGCTCCTTCAATTGACCATTTTTCAATAATGGTGCAATTCTTGGATGATTGGTGAAAGCTAACAACATGTCATCTACCGATTTATTGGCTTTGCCGATATCTTCAAGGCCTACAACCATACCTACGGAAAGGCTGTCTTTATTCGTATAAATAAAGCCACCGCCCAATAAGCCATCGGTCATATCGCCCAAAGTAAGCCACGCCATCCCCTCATCGCCAGATAGCATAAGCCGATTTTCAAGATCTTCTTTTTTGAGTTTATATACTTCTTTCACCCCTACAGCCATTGTTTTTGGATCTGTAGGACCTGTAAGACCAGCCTGTTCCAATAATAATGTATTAGAACCTTCTGCGATGATAACTAGTTTTGCATATACTTCGTCATCATGACAGCGAACACCTATTACGCGGCGACGTTTTCCTTCACCTTCGGTAATAAGCTCAGTTACCTGTACATTAGACACGAGGAGAGCCCCTTTTTTCTCCGCCTCTTCTGCTAACCATTTATCAAATTTAGCACGTAATACTACGTAGGATTCTTCATTAGGTTCACCATCTTGGTAACTATACTCGATGGTGGTCATTTCATTACCCGTACCAATAGAAATACGCTCTTTTGTCACCTTTCGTTCCAACGGCGCACGGTCTCTAAAGTCCGGTACAAGACGCTCCAAAGAATGTGTGTAGATGCGCCCACCCATCATATTTTTAGCACCTGGTGCGGTGCCACGTTCGATGAGTAAAACTTTTACCCTCTGCTCCGCTAAGCGTAATGCTGCCGCAGACCCCGCTGGCCCTGCGCCAACAACGATAACATCAAATGTTTCATTGCGATTAATTGCCATATACTCAGCTCCTTTAAATGAAAGCTTAGACTTACATAAGTTCATATAGTATATATATTTCTCTATTTAGAACCAAAATACCTTTAAAAATTATCACAGAAAGATGAATATATTCTATATTTTTCAGAAATATATTATAATAATCTATACATGTTGTATATATACTCATTATATATTAATACTAATGTATACTTTCCCTTCTAGATGAGTGCAATAAAATTCATCAATTCGTGAATTTTATAAGTAAGTCTAGCTTTCATGGTAAAAGTAGCGTATGATAAAGGTAGCAAAAACCCTATACGGAGCAAGACGCGTATAATACGACCGCATAATGCAAGTCCACGGTCAAGGTTGGGAACTCGTTATTTTTTAATTAAGAGGAGGCCCTATGGACCCGTTAAAAATCTTGAAAGCATTATCAAATCCGCATCGGTTAGATATTATATTGTGGCTAAAACACCCAGAGAAAGAATTCGGTGTACAAGTACACTCTAACACTCTTATCGATTTCCCTCATAGTGTGAGCGTTAAGAGTATCCAAAAGCGCTGCGGTGTATCACAATCTTCTATTTCTACATTTATGAGCATCTTAGAGAATGCTGAACTTGTAGAATCGCGTAAAATCGACCAATATACCTATTTCCGTCGCAACGAAGAGGTTATTCACGAATTTGGCGAATGGTACAACAAAGAAGTATCCATACAGTCTGACGAAATTGACAAATTATTAGAAACGGTTATCTTAGAAGACACATCATATCCATCAATTGATGAAAGCTCCATACCTAGCGAGCAACTGGCAGTCGAAATACGTACTAAGGGACCGCAGCATGATGAAGAAAGTAAATAAAAGCCCTTCCCTACTTACCATATCTAGGGAAAAACGAAAAGAGCTATAATATTCAAAATTATAGCTCTTTTTTATGTGATACTATACCACTTATAGTATATATATAACTCATAACGTAAAAAGAGTGCCTCCCCATTTTGGGGGGCACTCTTTACTTTTATACATTTCGTTGTGCTTCGTAAGCTCTGAATAGTTTAGATAATAATTCAGGAGCCAATCGCAATAGCTCTGGGTTTTCACAGAAAGACACACGCAATTGTGTTTTACCAGGGTTATTATCGCCATTTTTACCGCTATAGAAACCATTGAGCGGTGCCATGAGAAGTGTATATTCCTTGCCGTCATCAAGGCTTACTGCACCGTGTTCGGCACACCAAGAAGCAAATTCTACACCATCAAAGCCAGGTTTTGCAACCTTTCTCACGTCGATTACAAAGTAAATAGACGCTTCAGGGCGAGACACGATAAAGTCCGGTTCTACCTCTTTAAAGCCTTTATGGAGTTCAAAGATCATTTGACGATAGTAGTCGCGTTGTTGCTCATACCAGTTATGCAACTGCGCATAGGACTCGTGCTTCAAAGCGCCAAAGATATATTGGCCCAATGTATTAGCGCTAAGGTTTGCCGTATACTCCGCAACAGATTTTTCATAGCACAATTTATTATCCGTAATGATGGCTCCAATGCGAAGCCCACACGCATTCCAAACCTTACTAGCTGTTTCAAGGCTAATACGGCGACCTTCGATGCCAGGCACATCTTTATCGGTTAAAGCCCAAATACTAGATGTTTCTTTCCCCTTTTCATAAGCCAATTCACGGTACGCTTCGTCAGAGATAATCCATAAATTATGTTTAACGCACAATTTAGTATATTCAATGAGCGTTTCTTTGCTAAATAATTGACCTGTAGGATTGTCATAAGGAATAATGAGCAATGCACCAGGTTTTGTGTCGATAATGCGCTTCTCTACAGTCTCTACGGACGGCAATTCGAACTCACCATTTTCATTGAGCTCCCGTTCTACTGTTACAGTTTTACGACCTATGCGAAGACCTACTGCATCATAATTTGTATAAGAAGGATTGAACATCAAGAGAGGGCGTTCCTCTTCACCGGCACCACCACATACGCCGAGCATGATGATTTCCATCGCCATGGATGCACCGTCTGTTACGAGTACATCAAGGCCTGTCGTATCAAAACCTTGACTGCGCAAAATATGTAGAAATGCTTCACGGCATTCATCAGTGCCCGTAGTTGGTACATATGGCACAATGCCATTGTGGAACGGACTATTGACACCACCCAAATCAAACAACCTACGCTGCATGGCGGGATGCATAGGACGCATTACATTGCCAATAGAACCATTCACCAAGATAGGTGGGTTCTTACGTTCCAAGAATTTAATTTGTCCTAGGCGAATGCCAGACGGCTTGCGAGCCATCATATACGGCGATAATTCTGGTTGTTTCATTTCGATCCAACTCCTCTAAAAATCAACCTTCTCCATGGGAAGGTTTTGATAACTGTGAAAGTAACAAAACACTTACTATACAAGCAAATATACGTTTACATCACAAAACATAAACTATGAATACCTATAGATAGATACATAATATTATAGAGCTTTTACTATAGAAAATCTATAGTTTTATAACATATACTTATTTACCTATACCCAATTTATCGGTTATTGAAAATAACTCTCATGGTGCTTAGTGCGGTCTCAATATATCATCAAAAATTATAATAAAAATGAAAGAGCCCCATAAGAGGCTCTTTCACCATGATATAGATTACATTTTGAAGCTATACAAATAACTATGATGTAATTGTCAATTATTAGTATAGCTTTATAATCGAACCATTACAGTAGTTATATCTATTAGATAGTCACTTCTACACCTAGACGGAAGTTGCGACCTTGACCTGGCCACCAGTCACCAGGGTTGCCCCAACGAACGTTAGATTGTTCTGCATAGTATGTATCAAAGATATTATTGATACGACCAAATATAGTAACATTTTCGCGTACACGATAGTTAGCGCTGATATCCGCCAACCAGTACGTTTTACGTGGGAATACATTATCTGCAGGGCCAGGACGATTAATGATACCGCGGATATCCAAATGAGCATCCCATTTAGCATCGTTGTAATCAAGGCCTGCATTAACAGCATGTTTTGGCACATACCCATCGCGATTTGCTTTGCGAGTTGGTGTCGCATCAATATGAGTATACGTATAGCCAAGGCGTGCGGACAAGTGGTTCGTCAATTGTTTACGCACATCCGCATTGATGCCACGAGCTTTTTCAGTGTCAAAATTGCGATATTGGCCTGTAAAATTTGCTGGATCTGTCATAACCCAACCGATTTTATCCTTCGTACTACGGCTGAAGAAACTAAGATTACTATTCCAAGTTTTACCGAATTTATGGTGTACACCTAAATCAAATTCATGACCTGTTTCCGGTTTCAAATTGCGATTGCCATTGAAGCCATCAAATAATTGGTATGGTGTAGGTGCCAAGAAGTACTCTTTATACGCAGCATATACATTTGTTTTCTCATTTACATCATAGCCAAGACTAATGGATGGAGATGTATGTGTACCGAAGGAGGAATGATGGTCAACGCGGATACCAGGCGTTACAGTCCACTTAGGAGCGAATTTCCACTCATCTTGAATGAAGTAAGATGTATTCGTAAGCTTCACCCCGCCCATATTAAGCACCTTATCTTGTCTCCAATCAAAGCCGCCTACTACAGTATGGTCTTTTGCTTTATACGTAACTTGATCCCCAATACCACGAGTCTTCACATCTGTTAAGTATCCATCATATGTTGTTTTATAGTGATTGTTCATCAAGTATAATTGATGACTCCAGCGATTGCTGATTTTGTTGTTCCAAATCGCGCGTAAGGAGTCATTCGCTTCATTACCATAACGAATATGGTTGAGAGCACCCAAATGGTCAGAGTACATTACATCACCACGATATGTATCGTAAGCTATTTTTACATCGTTCTTATCATTGATTTTATTGCCCACCATGAAAGATGCTGTATGGCTGTTGCCATGTTGAGGAACACGCACGCCATGACCATCTTTGTAGGAGCCAATGATATCTTTTTGTACGCCTACACGCCAATACCAATCATTTTGGCTACCTTCGTTGGTAATTGCGTATTGCTCTAAATCATTGCTGCCACCCATCACGCGAAGCTTAGTTTGTACACCTTGCTCAGGTTTTGCGGTGATTACATTTACTACACCACCAATGGCACCGGAACCATACAATGTAGAGCCTGCACCACGTTGAACTTCAATGCGATCAATACTAGACATATCTTTCAAAATAGTCATCGGCGGATTCACACCAGCCGCCCCCATATTGATGCCGTCTACCAAATACAATACTTGGTCAGACCCATTGATGCGGAATGCATTGGAGTTCGTGTAACCTACGCCACCACCATACGTATTAATATCTACGCCCGGTACGATGTTCAAGGCTTCGTTCATATTCGTAGCATGGCGCTCACGAATATCGTCGCCTGTTACTACGCCTACACTAGCTGGCACTTCTGAAAGCTGTTGTTCACTACGAGTCGCCGTAACAACAATGGTATGCGCTTCTTTCGCATCACCAGCGTCAACAGCTGATACACTAGAAGCACTCAATGTGCTACCAAATACGAGAGCTAACCCTATGTACATGGATAATCGTTGCATTCTTGATACTTTCATAAAAACCTCCACACACACTAAATCATTTGTTATATATATTTTGTGCCATAGAAACCATTGCCCGTGTCATAAATTGGGAATAACTCATGACCTGCGAGGAATCTACGAGGAACACACGACGATTGGCGATGGCCTTAACCCCTTGCAAAGCAGGGTCAGAATAGAGCTGTTCTGCCGTTGCTGGCGTAGTACCATCCGAAGTATAGGCCACCGATGGGATGATGATAATGTCTGGATTCGCTTTAATTAAATCCTCTCGCGTCCCATTATCAAAAGGCCCCAAGCCTAATTGGGCGGCCGCATTGGTAACCTTCAGATATTTAGTCATATCATCAAAGGTTGACCCTTTGCCACCGGTTAAACCAAATTGCGTATAAAATGCTACTACAGGGCGTTCACCGGTATGTTTATTTGCTAACGCTTCGACAGTTTTCAAATCTGCATCCATGCTAGCAATCATCTTTTCATCCGAAGCGTGTAAGAGTCCTGCAATTTCATGGATAACTGCTTTTGCTTCTTCTACCGTAGTCGGAGTCTTATAGACGTAAACGGGAATCTGCATATTCCGCATTTCCCCAATTGCATCTGGAGACATCCAGTTTGGAACTAATACTAAATCAGGTTGTACTGAAAGCATGGATTCAGCAGTTGCTTTCACATGCGTCCCCACCTTGGCAGACTCGTCAGGCACATTGTTAGGCACGGTACCAACGGCTGCCACTCGGCTCGGATCAACTAAGGATAACACTATATCCTCTGTACTGGCAGCAATAGGGACGATGCGCTTCGGCTCACTAGGCACCGTAACAGTTACACCAATGCCATCAGTAACCTGATGTGTCGTGCCCGTAGTCCCCGTCTGCGTAGGACCACAACCGACCACTAGAAGTACCATCATTACTATGGTACATATAATAGATATTCTATGCTTCATACTAACGACCTTCTATAACCCCTTCCATGGAAATAAATAATGATTGCAAATCCTGTAATATTTCAGGCGATGCATTCCAATAGCCACGTTGAGAAGCCTCTAGCAAGGTTTCTGTAATGCGCTGTAAGGCCCAAGGATTTACATTGCGCATCCAGTCTTGTACCGTCTTGTCTAAAGCATACTTATTAGCATACCCTTCATAGACCCAGTCTGGTACGACATCACTCGTAGCATCCCAACCAAAGGTATGGGATACGACATTCGACATATCCGATGCCCCTTTATAGCCATGTTTCATCATGGCTTGAATAAATTTAGGGTTCTGCGTTTCCCCTTGCACGACGCGGCGAATTTCATCACCTAAAGGCCTCATCACAACACGACTGCGGTCTGAGCTATCCCCCACATAGGCGCGCGGCGCACTGCCCTTTGCGGTGCGCACCGCCGCAATGAGACCACCGTGATAACTATAATAATCATCAGCACTCATAATATGGGTTTCTCGATTATCTTCGTTCTTAATGGTCACATCCATCGTGGTTAATCGACGTTGGAATAGCCTCATGTCCTGAGGAATGTCCTTGTGCAGGTGAAAGCTACTCCACTGGCTATAAACTTGAGCAATATCTTGTAAAGACTCCCAGTTTTTGCCTTCAATCAAGGCACCTACACCCGTGCCATAAGCTTGGGGCGGATCGCCAAAGATGCGGAGTCTAGCCTTTTTAGTAGCCAATAGAGGGTCCTCACCTTGCTCAACGAGCCAGTCTACATCATCGTGAATATGCTTTTTCACGTAGTTGTCTTCCAACGACTCATCTAATTCTGCCACCATTTCAACGGCTTTGTCGAGCCAGCAGATAGCAGTAGGCATCATATCTCGAATGAGGCCACTGATGCGGCCCATCACATCGATGCGAGGGCGCTGCAATTCCTCTAAAGGAATCACTTCTAAACCTGACACACGACCGCCCGATTGCCATTTAGGTCGAACTCCTAACAAGTAAAGGAACTCACCCAAGCACTGACCATGACTTCTAGAATTGCTCGTAGCCCATAGGATAATGCCAATCGTCTCAGGATACCGTTGTTCATTCAAAATATAGTCAGCGATAACTTGATCTGCTAACTCTATGCCTAATTGATAGGCTATCTTCGTCGGTAAAGCTCTTTCATCTAAACCATAGAAGTTACGCCCCGTAGGCAGTACGTCGACTTGACCGCTCGAGGGGGCTCCACCTGGACCGGGCTCTACATATCTGCCCTGTAAGGCATTTGAAATAGAGGTTAGTTCGTTCTTGGTGTCACCTAATTTTGGAATATACTCTCGAACGATCGCATTCGCCAAAGGTTCTAACCGTTCGGGCACTGTATAATCTGGTATATTGATCACATGCCTTACAAAGCTATGCAATTCATTCCAAATTTGATCTATGGTAACACTATATCGTATACCATCTGAATGAATTTCGCCAGCATGTTCCGCCATATAAGACCAATCATAACCTAATTCTTCTGCGATGGTGGCAAGGCCTGACGCGATTTCACCTTGAGGAGTGCTTACAATAGCAGTAATAAACTCTTCTAATGCTTCCCCTTCAGGACCTTGCCCCAAGATGTGCAAACCATTGCGCATCTGCATATGTTTCAAGTCGCTCAGCTTTTCGTGGACCTCTGTAATTATATCGTCCACCGTCATGGTAGAACCTCGTTCTTTATCGATGAGATGGCACTCCATGGCCTTTTCCCGAATCACTTCACCTATAGTAGAGACGCTTTCAGGATGTTCTTGCTCAAAATGACTATGCTCATCGAGCAAGGCCTCTAATTCTTCGAACTCATCATAGAGGCCCGCTGTCGTCATCGGCGGCGACAAGTGCCCCACTAAGCAAGCCGAGCTACGGCGCTTGGCTTGTATGCCTTCCCCTATAATGGTTGTCCAATACGGGTAAATATTTGGCAAACTGGAAATGCCGATTTCCGGATAACAACTAGCGCTGAGTCCAGCCCCTTTACCTGGCAGCCATTCTAGAGAGCCATGGGTACCAACATGAATAACCGCATCAGCTTGAAAGACATTGCGCACCCAGTGATAAAACGCTAAATATTGATGCGGTGGTGGCAAGCAAGGATCGTGATAAATAGCCGATAAATTCTCCCCAAACCCACGGGGTGGCTGCACCGTAATCCACAGATTGCCATTGGAGAAACCGGAAATAATGACTTCATTATCGTAGACGAATACATCCCCTGGGGCTTCGCCCCAAGATTTGACCATCGCCACCTGCGTATCTTCTGGCAGTGTAGCAAAATATGCTTTGTAATCATCACTACTTAAGCGACCTTCTGCAGAGGCTAGTAGCTCATCGGTGAGCATGGAGCGGTCATTCGTCATATGAGATGTTACCACATCCATCAAGTCTGCACTCGTTTCTGGCACCCTATCGATGGTATAACCTTCCGCTTTCATGTCTCGCAATAACCGCAACACCGACTCAGGTGTATCAAGACCTGCGGCAGAGCCAATGTTGGAGTTCTTAGGCGGATAGTTATGTAATATAACGGCCACTTTTCGCTCCGATACAGGGATATGGCGCAATGTAGACCATTTAATAGCTCGTTGTACAATAGCAGCGATGCGTTCTTTCACAGGCAAGTACACATAGTGTCCACGCTCATCATAGGTTTGGCATGCCACAACACCGCCTTGAATAGCCCCATCTAGCTCAGGCTGAGATATAGATAAATTCACGTCTAAAGGTGTTACACCTTGTGGATTCTCGGCCCAAGATTTCTCATCCATGTATATGGTATAACCCTGAACGATAGGAACATCCTGTAGCTTTAACTCCTCCAAGGTTTGAGCACCTAAGGACTGAAAGGAAAATTTACAAGTATTTATGAGCACATCAAAGGGGAATACATCCTTCCCAAAAAGATGGTTCATGGACAGCTTCATATTCGGAATGCCTACGCGCGGATTCGAGCCATACTGACCATAAAAGATAATTGGATTGTATTGATGTTGATAAATCTCTTCAAATAAGGCCTGTTGATACTCAATATCCCCCATGATCCATTCGTCACGGTAAAAGTAGACCGCTATAGATGGCCAATTTCGATGCCCTTCGGCATCCATAAACTCATCATAGGTTTCGTAGATATTGCCTTCTCGACCCATAATGGCTTGCCAAGGAATAGGATCTGGCTCTTCCCATTCAGAGGGAGGTTTTGTACTGAAAGCACCGTTGATTAAGCGTACATAATTCATGACCCCACTAGTTCGGCGGTAGCTTTCAAGAAGAACCCGTTTATCCTCATCCAAATTGCGATATAAAATATCTGTTTTCTTAGGTTCTACTACATCGATCCAGTATTTAGGATGATGTGCATATAACCAGCGTTCCAGACGTTCTAAGAAGGGCGAGTCTAAACCAACCCCCATATTCGTTACCAGAACTACATCGGCAGCGCGTAAGCGACTTTCAAAGTCAGCATCCCATTGAGGAGGCTTTTTCATATTGCAAAGGTCCACCTCGCCCTGTAAGAGTTCCGGGTAAGTAGCAACAGCTTTTTCTATATATTGGATTTGTTTTCCTAAATTAGAAATATACAGGAGTCGACTCATGATCTACCTCCGCGATACGCGCAAAATACTATCTGACGTAATAGAGTCCATCGCATAATAACTGCCATTCATTAATTTACACAATTCCTTAGCTAAGCCGAGCTTGATAAAGCCCGTTTCCGTATCGATAACGATACAGTCTACTGGAAAGGTCCCTAAAATACGAGCCCATTGTTTCGCCTCCCCTACAGGGTCCTCAGAAGCCCCCGAAGTAGCACGACCATCGGTAATACAAATCATTTGAATCCGCTCCGCCGAATATCTGCGAAGCAATCTATCACACATAGTATAGGCGACTCGTAAACCTTGGGCTAAGGGCGTCTTGCCCCCCGTTGGCAATGTAGCTAACAGTCGTTCTGCTCGCTCTACACTACGGGTGAAAGGCAATAATACCTCTGCGGAGTCCTTGCGAAATACAATGAGTCCCACCGAATCACGGTGAACATAAGAGTCACGCAAGAGGCTCAAAATCGCACCTTTTGTCGCCTCCATGCGATGGCGAGCTGCCATAGAGCCACTGGCATCCACTACGAAAAGCTGATACGCACCAATCCTCTTTTCCCGAACCTTTCGGCGGTAATCTTGAGGTTTTACTACAATAGATAGCACTTTTAAATCATGACGCTCTGCTTGTGGGGCCATTTGACATAAGCATTCCGATGTAACAGATTGCTCCACTACATTTAATGGGGTATCTACCTGTAATTGTTTTACCCTTTCAACGGCCCGCAATCGTTGATACGGTGCGGCTGCACGCAATGTGTCAATTAAAGCCAAATCCTCTAAAGCCTGTTCATCTTGATAGGCTCGAATCATGCGCCCCCTATTATCCTTTGTTTTAGTCATGAGACGCCGACCAGAACCCTTACGATACTGACGGTCTACTGTTTTAGAAGATTGCAATTTCCATTGAAAGAATTGGTTAGCTATACGGGCAACAGTATCGGGTAAGCATAAAGAAGATATTCTATCAGATACATCACCTTGAGTATTCATTGAATCAGAAGTTCCCCGCTCATTCGCTGTAGACTCTAATGTTTCTGGATGATTGGATTCTCTTGATTTACCATCGTCAAAATCCATATCACTTGAGCCGGCATGACCATCGATATTTGAATTATCCAGCCCATTAGCGTTTAACTCATCAGAATGGGATTCATCACGCTTGGAATCTTCGGAATCAAAGTTATCAGAGTCGTCTACATCCGAATTATCTGTTGCTGTTTCAGTATTCTTCTGCGACTGGTTTTGTTCACTTGAATTATTTGATTCCTCTCCTTGTGAAGTCTGAGACTTAGATGTATCATTGCGCTTCATGCGATGAGGCAGTACATAGAGCGCGGCTCGTTCCGCATGTGACGGCTTGCAGTAAGAACTGCCATCAAGAACTGCCAGTGATTTCATAACTTGTAATAATACATACTCTGCTCCATAGCCCACGGTTCGAGCTTGCAATGCATAGGATATAGCCAGTGAAAGCATAGCATCAGGAACAGCTATAGATTGAACTCGTTTAGAATCTATTAGGCTCAATAAATCCTCAGATGAAGGCTCAATTTCATCTCGCCTTCGTTGCAACACCTTCACCTTAGTTTGTAGTGTAGGTACGTCCATAGATACATGCACATCTACGAGCTCCCACTCCGCATCATCTAAGGTTCTATCCTCATGATTTATGGTCAGTATCAGTAGTATTTGACGACGTTTTGCTTCTACCAATAGTGCATGGCGAACTTCAGGCGACAGAACGTGAGCATCATCGACGACCCAGCATCGATTACTCGTATCCCCTAATAAGCCAGATGTCATAACCATCTTGCCCTTTGCAAGGGATGCTTCAAAATCGATGGACTCTTGTAGTTGTGAAGTATCTATATAAACAGGTATCAAACAATATGGAATTTGCCATTTCTCGAGGCACTGACGAAGTACATAGCTTTTACCAACACCGGTACCTCCAGAAATAACAATGGTATGAATCTGGTCGTTTACAAGGCCTATTTCGAGGGCCTCTTGTACAGATGTTTCCATAACTAGCCCTCAAGCACTGCCGATACCACTGTATCAATGCGCTCCTCATCGTAACCTTGTTCTTCAAATGGCAAGCGACGTAAGCGATGTTTTAACGCTAATCGTGCCGCCACCTTGAGGTCTTCCGCTGTAATTTGGTTGCGACTGTGAAAGGCTGCATGAGCACGAGCCGTATGCATCATCGTAATGTCTGGGCGATGTCCATCAACGCCGACACCTGTGCTGATACTCGCTATTTGCAACAACACATCATCAGATGGGATGATGCCTGGCAATACTTCACGAGCTTGTAATAAACGTTCGTGCAGGCTACGTTCTGATTCCTTGTAAGACGCTACAAAGCTTTCAGCATTGTCGCCAAAGGCGAGGCGACGCTTGATTACCTCCATACGTTGTGCCGGGTCCTGTTCTCCATAGACCATAACAGATAGTCCGAAACGGTCTAGCAGTTGAGGTCTGAGGTCGCCTTCTTCAGGATTCATCGTGCCCACGAGGATAAAACGAGATGGATGAGAATGGCTCACCCCTTCCCGCTCTACCGTATTCACCCCCATAGCCGCCACGTCTAGCAAAATATCTACAATGTGGTCATCTAATAGATTAACCTCATCTACGTAAAGAATATTTTGATGGGCTGCGTGTAAAATACCCGGTTCAAAGGCTTTTACTCCCTCTTGCAATGCCTTTTCCAAATTTATGGATCCTACAACGCGATCTTCTGTAGCATTGATAGGTAGCTCAACAACAGACATCGCTGATGCGCCTGTTTCCATAGGAGGTAACAGATTCGCTAACGCACGTACAGCCGTAGACTTAGCAGTGCCTTTTTCGCCTTCAATTAAGACACCGCCGATTGATGGGTTTATGGCATTGAGCAACAAGGCCAATTTCATTTCATCTTGACCAACAATAGCAGTAAATGGATATAGCATACACCTAACCTCACTCAGATTCGCAATACAAAATAGTCACCATACATAATAAATCAATAACCTCTAGGAAAACGCTAAGTATCGTAATCCATTTTAACTATTTCAGATTTGGATCAATAGACATTTCTGAAGTAGTTTCGGTTTGTTTGAAGTTATCAATCTTTGTAGTTCCTTTTGGAAATACAAAGATACGTTGTTGTTTAAAGTACGGATCGTCATAGACCGCGGCCGATAAACGGAACGCATTTCGTAGATTTTCTGCCGTCAATACATCTCGAGGTGCACCTACATCAACGATGTGACCATCGCTAACCAAAACGAGTTTGGTGCAGTATTTTGCGGCTAACTCTAAGTCATGAACGACGATTAAAATCGTTTTACCTTCATCACATAATCTGCGCCCTTCATGAAAGATATCGTCAGCGTAGACTAAATCGAGAGCAGCCGTCGGTTCATCTAGTAATAGGACCTCTGTTTGTTGTGCCAAAGCCTTTGCTAAGAATACCCGTTGTCGCTCACCGCCACTCAGGTTTTGTACGGAGCGATTACGCAAGTGATAAACACCGACCTCTTTCATGGCCTGTTCGACGATAACCTTATCTTCTGGACCCTCTTGTTGCCACCATTTTAGATACGGATATCGAGCGGTCATCACTATATCGATGGCTTCATAATCGAAGGAAACATTGACGGACTGTTGCATATACGCCACATGATGAGCGATTTCTTTATCACTCAAAGAAGCGATGCTTTTACCATCCCACAAAACATCTCCACCAGACGTAGGATAGAGTCCACGCAAGGTTTTTAACAACGTCGTTTTACCGGAGCCATTAGGGCCGATAATGCCGACAAACTCACCGCTATCAATAGAAAAGGACGCATCCTTTAGAATGGTGGTTTCCCCTAATGTGACGGATAGAGATTGAACATCTAGTTTCATTAGGCCCCTCCTTTACTACGCAAGCGATGAAGTAAATAAAGAAAATACGGTGCCCCTAAGAGAGCCGTCATGATACCTACGCGAATTTCGATAGGTTGAGCGATGACGCGGCCTAATGTATCGCAGAATACGAGGAATAAGGCACCTCCAACAGCCGCCATAGGCAATAGTATTCGATGATCTGGCCCAACCAAAAGCCGTACAATATGAGGTACCACAAGACCTACAAAGCCGATGGATCCGCTGACACATACAGCGGTAGCTGTAACTACGGATGCTAGAAATAGGAATACCATGCGATATGCCATAACAGGCAAGCCTAAGGCACGCGCCTCTGTATCGCCCAGAACGAGCACATTCAAGTGACGACCGAGCATCATCAATATAACGCTGCCCGTCATGATAGGACCCACGGCGAGCAAAACGTGATCCCAACGGCGGAAATCTAGGCCCCCCACCATCCAGAATAGGAATTCACGCAAGCGATATTCATTAATCATCGTCAAAATACCCGATGTGAAAGCGCCGAGCAGCATACTAACAGCTACACCAGCCAGCAACAAGGTTGTGGTGTCGAGCTTGTTATTGCGCCAGGTTAACAAAATAGTAATCCCAACGGAAACAAAGGCCCCAACGAAAGCAAAGGCAGGCATGTAAAACATGCTAAGAGATGTTACGCCAAGAGCAATGGCGATAACCGCACCGAGGGATGCCCCAGCGGATACGCCCATAATACCTGGATCTGCCAATGGATTGGAGAATACCCCTTGCATAACCGCACCAGCCAGTGCCAAGGCGCCTCCCACGAGAAGTCCGATGATAAGGCGTGGCATGCGGATAAACCACAGTACAGCCTCTTGTTCAGCCGTAATCGGTTCTGTGAAATTCACAGGGATACCTATACCATTTAAGATACTTTGTATGCCCCCACCGATAGGAATCATAATGGTCCCTACGTGGAGCGCCAATAAACTCACAATACATAGCAATACCCCAATCAGAGTTATGGCCATGATACGTTGTTTCTGTTTAGTCATGAGAATTCCTTTCTAATTGAGGATACACAGTATGCATAACGGCTAACATCGCTTCACCAATATGCTGATTCATTGTATATAAGTACGCTGCCGGTAAGGGTTTAACTCGATTTTCCTTAATAGCAGGTAGATTTTGAAAGGCTGGATTCTTTAAATATCTATCCGCCAAATTCTTGTCCATTCCCTTATAGGATGGAATAAAAATATAGTCTGGATTCATGGCTAGCACACGCTCCTCCCCAAAGGGTATTCGTGGTGGTAATCCAATCCGATCAGGTGCATTATAGATACTCATATAGTGACACATATCATCAAAAAGGCTTCCTGTGCCCGTGTATCCGTCCATAGATGACACAAAGAGAACCGTCTTGCGCTGCTCAGTTGGAATAGATTCCGCTAGGTGCTTTATTTCATCTATTTCACGATGAATTTTCCGATTGTAAAAGCTACCCTTTTCATCTTCCCCGATAATATGAGCAATCTCCATCACATTCTGAATCACTCCGTCCACCGTAGAAGGAGTAGGTACCACAACAGTGGCTATCCCCATGTGCCGTAAACCATAGATAACATCAGCCGATATATAATCTGGCGCTATAACGAGATCCGGTTTCAAGGCTATAATTTTCTCCAAAGGATACGAACTCAACACAGGTTTTACCAACTTTGCGCGCTTTGCCTCTAGCGAATATTCCTCATAGGTAGACAATTTATTAATGCCCGCTAAACGCTCTGGTTCTATAAGTCCTAATAAAATTGTGTCGAACGCAGAGGATAGCGATAAAATCCGCTTTGGATGCTCTGGAACAGCAACTTGAACGCCATCGTGACTTTCCACATAACGAGTATATGGCGTTACATTTGCCTCCGATTGAGGTCCACAACCTGTTAAACATACACAAAGGAGTATCATCAAACATATGAAAAATCCAATTTTCTTGTTCATGATGATACTCCTTGTATAGTTCTAATTAGCGATTACATAAAGACTAGAATTTTTGAGTATAGCTGAGTTGGTAATTAAATGGTTCATCCCAGTATTCCCAGTCACCGTTGGAAATAACATTGTGACGGTTCAACAAGTTACGTGCATCTAGCCGCAAGGATGCGTTTTCATTGAACTGATACCCTACGTACGCATTCCAAGCTACGAGATTAGGATTAATGCCACCATCGCGGTTCTTCATCCGTTTTGTAACAAAGTTGATGCTAGTACCTGCAGTCCAGGTTGAGCTGTTATAATGGATTCCGCCTGTAAATTGCAATTTAGGGTTAGCTTGTTTCCAATAAGTCTTATCGATTTCTTGTTGTTTAGGATTGGAATACGATGCTCCCACAGTCATCTTCAAATGATCTGTTAATTTACGGCCATATTGGGCTTCGATACCGACATTTCTATAGCGACCACCATTTACGCGGATCGTATTTTTACCATTGCTATCCGGTTTCCAAGAGAAGAAGTTTTTAAAGTCCATATAGAAGAGCGCTACTTTCCAGCTATCTTTGTTAGTAATGTGTTTGTAGCCTAATTCATAATTCCAACCTTCTTCAGGTTTCAAATTACGTCCACTAACAGAGGCATAGCCTTTATTAATTTTCTTGAAAGTATCGCTTAAGTTCGGCATTCTAAAGGCTTTACCAACATTTATATACATGGATGATTCCTTGTTAATACGATGTTGTAATTGGAACTGAGGAATTAATACGCGTTGATTTTTCACAGGGTCTTTAATATCCGAATAACGCAAGCCTAAAATACTAGTCCATTTAGGATTAATCTGATAAGAGTATGTACCATAAACGGCATAACTATTGCGATGTGGATTTCCATAGTACGGACCAGATGTGGTGCGATATGTTTCTCGTTTACCAAGTACACCCGCAATAAAATAGTCCTTACCACCGCGGAAATCCCATTCATGTTGTACATCAAAACCATATTGTCGAGCAATATAGTTATTATCACTCAACGTATATGCCTTTTTGCTATGTACGCGACTTTTACCATACAAATCTCTATCATAGTAGAAGATTGTACCTGTAGTATTGCCATCTTTATAAACTAAAGACGCATTGTTTTTAGTATCTTTATAAGCATATGTTGTAGAGTGAAGCTTTTGCTTAATAGGATTCGTTTCTGTACTTAACTGTCCAAAAGAAGAATTACCTTCAAAGCGGCTAAAGTTCAAAGTCAACTTATCATTTAATTTACCGCTCATAAATACACCTAAAGAATTCCCTTTGTTACGAGCTGTATAATATTCATACCCTCTAGTATAACCACCGATATCTGAGCGGATAGGCGTTTCTGGGTCTTGAGCACCAAAAAAGTTACGTTCCACACCAATTAAGAAGCGAGGCGTGCCATAGTTAATTTGATAAGTTTGACGACCCATATTACCAAAACCTACCGTAGCAGAGCCCCCTTCTTTACTTGGAGTCTTCGTAATTACATTGATAACACCACTCATAGCATCAGAGCCATATAAAGCAGATGCTGCACCTTTTAATACTTCAATGCGTTCAATAGAGCTAGTCGGAATAGAGCTAAGTCCGCCCTTGCCATTGAGGTTCATCGGTACCCCATTCATGAGAATCAAGGAGCCCCGTTCAAGACCACGGATATTTACACGGCTATCCATAGCCCCATATTCTAGACCAGATGCACCATAGGAAAAAGACGTAATGCCTGGCACCATATTAACCGCATCAAATGCATTTTTAGCACCGCTATTGGCTATGTCTTTTTGAGTAATAACATCCATCGCAGCCGGTGTATCTAAATCTAAAAGGGCCATACGATTGGCTGTCACATTAATTGTATGGGTTTCAGATACTCCATTAGTTTCACTCGATGCAGCTGTAGTGGGAGTCTTATCAGCACTTACCTCTGCTGCATATCCATTCACAGACAATCCCATCAATGCTAAACCTACAAGTATAGATATACGTTGCTTAATTTTTTGTCTCATACCAAATGCCTCACTTAACACATATATACATTCACACAATTATATAAACTACATATTTGTATTATTACACATTTATTTGGCCCGCACAAAACCCATACCCCTACCACTACTGTATTTTTGGGGGATTGTATCACTAATACATATTAGAATTTTTGTGTATAACTTAATTCATAATTGAATGGTGCATCCCAGTATTCATAATCGCCATTGGATACCACATTATGACGATTCAAAAGATTGCGTGCATCGAGGCGTAATGTAGCATCTTTATTAAAGTGATACCCAACGTAAGCATTCCAAAGAGCAATGTTAGGGTTCAAACCACCATCGCGATTACGCAAGCGTTTGGTTACAAAGTTCAAGGATGTACCTGCATCCCACGTAGAGCTTTTATAATGAATGCCGGTTGTAAACTGTAACTTAGGAGCCGCTTGTTTCCAATAGGTTTCATTCATTTCCTTTTGTTTTGGATTAGAATAAGAACCACTTACACTCATTTTGAGTCGATCTGACAAATGTCTACTATACTCAGCTTCAATCCCAACATTGTGGAATTGACCACCGTTTACGCGAACCGTTGGGCGACCATTTACATCAGGTTGCCATTGGAAGAAGTTCTTGAAGTCCATATAGAACACGTCCACCTTCCAGCTATCCTTCTTATTAAGGCGTTTATAACCTAATTCATAGTTCCAACCCTCTTCAGGCTTAAGATTTTTACCACTTACTGCTGTGTATTGGCGGTTCACGCTACGGAATGTATCACTCAAGCTAGGCATCGTATACGCTTTCCCTATATTTAAGTACATCGAGGAATCTTTATTGATGGTATGCAACAATTGGAACTGAGGCGTTAACACATGTTGGTCCTTAATAGGATCACTAATAGCTGTATAGCGCAAGCCCAAAATGGCAGTCCATTTTGGATTGATTTCACGAGAATAGCTACTGTACACCGCATAGGTATTACGATGAGGCCGTGTATACACAGGGGCCTGTGTGGCGCGATAGGTTTCTTGCTTACCTGTAACACCGGCAATCAAATAATCCTTACCGCCTCTAAAGTCCCATTCATGTTGTACATCTATACCATATTGACGAGCTACATAACTGGTTTCGGTCGGCTTGAACTGTTTAGCACTATGAACACGGCTTTCACCACGCATAGTACGGTCATTATAAAACAATGTTCCCGTCGTATTGTCATCCTTATAAATCAAAGATGCATTATTACGGTCATCCTTGTAATGATATGTCGTAGAATGATGAGCCTGTCTCATAGGATTTGTTTCTGTACTAATCAGACCAAAGGAGGAACGGCTTTCAGCGCGATTATAATTTAAGGTTATCTTATCTGAAAGCTTACCACTCATGAACACGCCTAAGGAATTACCCTTGTTGCGCGTAGTGTAGTAATCATAACCCTTGCGACCCGTATAGTCATACCTCACAGGTGTAGATGGATCTTGAGTTCCCCAGTATTTTCTATCAATTCCAATAAGGAAACGATCAGTACCATAAGAAAGATCAAATCGCTTAGCCCCTCGATTGCCCACGGCTACTGTAGCAGAACCGACCTCTTTTGACGGCGTCTTTGTAATGATATTTATAACGCCACCCAAAGCTTCTGCACCATATAAGGTGGATGCTGCCCCCTTCACGACTTCGATGCGCTCAATCGCACTGGTAGGTATAGAGCCAATTCCGCTCTTACCATTCAAGTTCATAGGTACACCGTTTACAAGAACAAGTGCACCGCGATCGAGACCACGAATATTCGTACGGCTATCCATGCCACCAAAATCTGCGCCAGACGCACTAAAGGAATTAATGGTTACACCAGGTACAGTAGCGACCGCATCAAAAGCCGTCTTAGCGCCACTATTTTGTATATCCTCTTGGGTAATAACAGAAGTCGATACCGGTGTATCTAAATCTAATAACGCTGTACGATTAGCTGTAACATTTATGGTAACTTCTTCTTCATTATTGTTCATTGTTACATCTGCAGCATAACTATTAATTGACATAGTAGTTAATGCCATAAGCACTGCTACATAGACTTGTTTATTCATTCGTTTCATCATCCACGCCTCTTTTTTTAATTATTCCATATTATATATAATATTTAATCGTCCATTTGGTAATGTTTGTACCGTGGCGGACACGCCGTAGATGTGTCGGATGGTCTCCTCTGTCAATACTTCGTGAGGGGTCCCTGTACACACTACGGAGCCGTCTTTTAGGGCAATGAGACGGTCGCAATACATAGATGCTAAATTCAAATCATGAATAGCAGACACTACAGCTGCATCAAGGCGTTTTACAATCGTCATCAGTTCCAGCTGATACTTAATATCTAAGTGGTTTGTCGGTTCGTCTAGCACTAGGCATTCTGTGCGCTGTGCCAAGGCACGTGCTAAGATAACACGCTGCTGCTCACCACCAGATAAGGTATTAAAATTGCGACTTTCAAAATCACTAAGTCCTACTTGAGACAGCGCATGTCGAGCGATTTCATAGTCATCAATTTGATCTCTATCAAGCAGCCCTTTATACGGGGAGCGCCCCATGAGAACCATTTCAAGAACTGAAAAATCAAAGTTAACCGTACTATGCTGTGCTACTACAGCCATTTTTAAAGCCGTGTCGCGATGACTTAAGGAACTCATTTCAGTGCCATCAAAGAAAATCTTGCCGTTATTAGGTTTAAGCACTCGATATAAACATTTCAAGAACGTACTTTTACCACTCCCATTAGGACCTATAATTCCAACAAATTCCTTATTTCGTATATCTAGGGAAATATCATGGAGGATCGTTTTCGGGCCAAATGAGACTTGGATATTATCTGTTTGAATATTCATTATTCCCCTCCAAATCCGTAGTTCTTACGCACCAACATATACACAAAGGTTGGTGCACCAATGAGAGAAATGAGAATGCCGATTGGCAATTCTGCGTGAGGAATAATGCAGCGGCACAAGCCATCAGCAATAACGAGAAAAATGCTGCCCCCTAATGCGCTGAATGGAATCAAGGTCCAGTGATTCGTCCCTATTGTCATGCGCACAAGATGAGGAATCAAGAGGCCTACAAAACCAATCATACCCGCAGCGTACACCACAAAGCCAATAATAAGTGAGCTAATAATCAAATAGACTTGTCGATATCTATGCAAATCGCGACCTAAGGTAATAGCCACCTCATCGCCGAGAAGCATAATGTTTAAAACTCTGCTTTGAGACCAAAAGAATAGAATGCTCACGAGTACAACGATGGCAATAAATGGTAACATGTCCCATTTAGCGCCCGCAAAGCTACCCATCAACCAGTACGTAATAGTTTGG
>NZ_KQ960777.1:0-226 GCF_001553335.1 Veillonella parvula
TAGTACTCTGTAATTTTTCGCTATGATAAAACCTCTTGCATATAATCTTTAATTGTTTTCATGTTTTAGTACTCTGTAATTTTTCGCTATGATAAAACCTTAGTAGTTACCACTACGTCCTGCTTATTGTTTTAGTACTCTGTAATTTTTCGCTATGATAAAACATAAATTATCTAAAATAACTCACGAATGGCGTTTTAGTACTCTGTAATTTTTCGCTATGATA
>NZ_KQ960777.1:326-37724 GCF_001553335.1 Veillonella parvula
AGTACTCTGTAATTTTTCGCTATGATAAAACATTCCCCCTATATGGTAATAGAGGGATGTGTTTTAGTACTCTGTAATTTTTCGCTATGATAAAACAGTTAGTTCTCTAAAAGCTATATTGGATTCGTTTTAGTACTCTGTAATTTTTCGCTATGATAAAACCGAAGAACTGGGAATTGTTAGAACGTATTCGTTTTAGTACTCTGTAATTTTTCGCTATGATAAAACGACTGATAAAGCCTGCACTGTATGCAGGAAGTTTTAGTACTCTGTAATTTTTCGCTATGATAAAACCTTAGTAGTTACCACTACGTCCTGCTTATTGTTTTAGTACTCTGTAATTTTTCGCTATGATAAAACGTACTAGCCTAGAACAGGCATATCGGCACGGTTTTAGCACTCTGTAATTTTTCGCTATGATAAAACTTGTCTAAAAGCCTGCAAAAAAACCACCTAGTTTTAATACTTTGTGATCGTTGCTTATGATAAATCTAGAGTAAAAAATAATGATTTTCTGATTGTTATGATTTTATGTATTAATACAATTAATGAATGTTAGGGGAGGGTATATATGGGATATATACTAGGATTAGATATCGGGGTTGCTTCTGTTGGTTATGCAATTATTGATGAAAACTATAATGTTCTAATTAGTGGGGTAAGATTATTTCGAGAAGGGACGGCAGAAGAGAACGTAGCACGTAGAGGGTTTAGAAGTAGTCGTAGAGGTGTGAGGCGGAGTCATCATAGATTAGAGCGATTAAAAGAACTCTTATCAAATGTACTAGGGGTAAGTGGAGATCAATCTTATACAAATCTCTATGAAATTAGAGTTAGAGGGCTTGCTAATAAGCTTTCACCTGATGAATTGATAGCTGCTATAATTCAATTGGCTAAACATAGAGGTATTTTCTATTTGAGTCCAGAGGATCTTGCTGCTGAGGACGGAAGTAATCGAAGTCCAGCAGACATTATTCGAAATAATGAGAATAAACTTAAGGATGGAATTTATCCTTGTCATGTTCAGTTAGAGAAGTTGAAAACTACAGGAAAAGTACGAGGCATTGAAAATAAGTTTACCCATGAATCATATCGTAATGAATTAATTAAGCTTCTTGAAGTTCAATCAGTATTTTATCCAGAATTAAAAGAGATAACAGATGAGATTTTATGTATATATGATTCTAAACGTGAATATTATGAGGGGCCTGGTAGTTATAAAAGTCCCACACCCTATGGGAGTTACCAATTAGATGAAAATGGTAATGTTATTAAGATTAATCTGATTGATAAAATGCGTGGCACGTGTACATATTTTCCTAATGAATTAAGAGCACCTAAATGGAGCTATAGTGCATGCTTATTTAATTTGTTAAATGATCTAAATAATTTAACGATTCAAGGGGTGAAGATAGCTGAAGCTCAGAAACAAGAGCTGATTAGTGAGTATGTAAATAAAGGCAAATCAGTAACAATTCCTGCTATTGCAAAAGTATGCGGTGTTAAAAAGGAAGATATTTTTGGCTTTAGAATAGATAAGTCGGAAAAACCAATTTTTACAAAATTTGAAGGTTACAACGAGTTATTAAAAATTGCAAAATTTGTAAACGAAGAAGCTACAATTGAAGGTAATAAACAATTAGTAGATGATATATCTGAAATTCTAACTAAAGAAAAAAGTATAGAAGTTCGTGAAAGAAAATTAGTAGATGATTTAAAATTATCTACTAGTTTAGCTAAAGAAATTGCAAAATCGGGGGGCTTTACTACATATCATTCTTTATCATTTAAGGCTATTAATTTAATCTTAGATGATTTATTGAGAACTAGTAAGAACCAAATGGAATTATATACTGAAGTAGGTATAAAGCCATATAACCATAACTTTTCACAGAACAATCAGTTATGTGCTAATTTATCTGACTGGATTGTATCACCTGTTGTTAAACGCTCTATTAATGAGACTATTAAGGTGTTTAATGCACTACGTAAATATCTTAAAACCCAAAATGGAGATGACGCCGAATTTAGTGATGTAGTAGTTGAATTAGCACGAGAAAAAAATAGTCAGGAAAAGAAAGATCTGATTAAGAAAATTCAGAAGGCCAATGAGGAAAAACGCTATAAAATCATGGAACTTGTTGAAAACAGGACGCTTACGCGTGCAGAGTTTGAGCGTATTAGTTTATTGTTAGAACAGGATTTTAAATGTGTATATTCTTTAGAGCCTATAGAATTGGCTGATGTATTTAAACCAGGTCTTTTAGAAGTTGATCATATTATTCCTTTATCCATATCTCTAAGTGATGCTCAGTCTAATAAAGTACTTGTCTATCACGTAGAAAATCAAGCGAAAGGCCAACGGTCACCATTCCAATATTTCAGTAGTGGGAAAGCAAAAATAGTTTTTGAAAGATTTAAAGAATATGTTACTAGAAACTCGAATTTTAGTAATGCTAAAAAGAGAAATTTACTATATCTTGGAAACCCAGTTGAAGATATGAAAGGTTTTATTGATCGCAATTTGGTTGATACACGGTATGCATCACGTGAAACCTATAATTTATTAAAATCCTTTTTTGATTACCATAATATAAATACCAAGGTTAAAGTTATAAACGGTTCTGCAACAAGTTATTTTAGAAAAAAAGCGTATCTATCAAAAAATAGAGAAGAAACATATGCTCATCATGCACAAGATGCTATGATTATTGCTGGTTTTGCTAATACGAAACTGATGAAATTTTTCTCGAAAATAGGGGCCTTTTCTGAAAGTTTAAATAATAAGGAATCTATTGTAGAGATAGATGGCAATATTATAAATTCTGAAACAGGCGAGGTACTGGAGCAAGAGTTATTTGATAAATCAGAGAATGTATCTAACTATATTCAGTTCTTAAAACGTATTGAACGTATAGAACCGTTATATTCTCATAAGGTGGATCGCAAACCTAATAGAGCTTTGTATGATCAACAGATAAAAGCAACTCGAAGCTTTGTTGAAGATAATAAAGAGGTAACCTATATTATCACTAAATATAGTGATATTTATAATACAGGAATTGGTAATGCTGGAAGCAAACTTAAAAAAATGATTTTAGAGTCTCCTGATAAATTGTTAATGTATCATCATGATCCTAAAACTTTTGAGATTTTTCTAAAGATTGTAGAACAATATGGAGAAGAAAGTAATCCTTTTGCCGCTTATAAAGAAGATCATGAGCCAATCCGTAAATATTCAAAAAAAGGCAATGGTCCAATTATTGAGTCGGTTAAGTTTCGAGAAAAGCAGTTAGGGGCGCATCGTGTTAATGTAAAACAAGATGGACATAACAAATCGGTATTTTTGAAAATAAAAAGCTTACGTACTGATGTGTACCAAGATGGAGAAAATTACTTAGTGCTTAATGTGCCATATGATATGGTTAGCTTTGTTAATGGTAGATATATAATTGATCAAGACAAATATTATAAATCAAAACAGGTTCAAAAAATTCCTGAGTCTGCTACCTTTGTAACATCTTTATACCGAGGGGATTATATAACTTATGAAGAAAATGGCGAAACAGTAGAATGTATTTTTAAATGTATTAATAATGAGAAGACTCATAGAATAGAGATCTCTTATGTGAATCGGCCAACCGATAAACAGGTTATGAAGGCTATAAAGACCAGTATTAAAAACTTGACCAAATATAATGTTGATGTATTAGGTAATAAATATAAAGTTACAGATGAAAAACTAGAGTTTGATGTTACGATTTAATGTTGCAGGGAGTGCACATTATGGGTTGGCGAACAATTATTATTGAACAGAGTCAGCAAGTTTCATTACATTTAGACAACTTAAAAATAAAAATGCTTGAAGGGGACTATTTAGTCCCCTTACAAGATATTAGTATAGTTATTTTTAATAACTATAAATTAAATGTTACAACGCAACTATTATGTAAGATGAGTCGCTATCAAATTTGTGTAATCATTTGTGAAAAGAATGGATTACCGTCTGTTGTTATGAATCCTATAGCAGGAAATTATGTAACATTTAAAAATCAAGAAATACAACTGAATATGAATCCATCTAGACCAGGTGATTTGTGGAAAGCAATTATTGAACGTAAGATAAATAATCAAATGTTTGTTTTAGATCATTATTCATTGTCATTAGATACAATTGAGATAATGGAATCTTTAAGAGATACAATTCAGCCGTTTGATACGGAAAATCATGAAGGTATTGCTGCAAAAGTTTATTTTAAAGCTTTATTTGGTATTGATTTTATACGTGATAGAGAAGAGGGAGATCCTATCAATAATGCTTTGAATTATGGATACTCTATTATTAGAGCCCTTATGGCAAGAGCATTAGCTGCTAAAGGACTTATATTATCAATAGGGATAAAACATCATAATATATATAATCACTTTAATCTCGTTGATGATTGCATGGAAATATATAGGCCCATCATAGATGATTGGGTCTATTCTTGTATTTATGTGCCTGAAGTTTTGTTTTCAAGAAATATAAAACTTAATTTAATTATTATGCTTTCTGAGCGTACAGTACGTCATCAAAATATATCTTACTCAATAGCAGATTCAATGAATAGATTTGCAGATAGTCTCGTTAGATGTATGACTGATGATAATGAAGTATTAGATTTACCATTATTAGATATATGATATTGGTGTGTGAAATGAATAGGTACAGAATGGTGAGAGTATTAATAATGTTTGATTTACCTATGGATGATACTGTTGCAGTTCGTCATTACACTCAGTTTAGGAAGTTTTTGATACGGCAAGGGTATTTTATGATTCAGTATTCTATTTATTGTAAGATTATGCCCAATCGGGATAGTATAAAGTCTCATATTGAATATATTAAGCGCTATTTACCGCCAGATGGAGCTGTATATGTTTTGCAAGTTACAGAGAAGCAGTATCAAGGTATGAAACTATTAACTGGAAAGAAACAAATTATCGAAGAGAAGTTAACGATTGATAAAACTATCATTTTCTAGGAGGCGTCTATGAATGGTGAATTGGTATTATCAGGATATAGACTTTTAGAACCAGTCCATATTAATTTACAGGCTATAACAATTGTAGTGCCACAAGATGATTTTAGGACTATGCCGGTTATATTTGATTTTATAGAACGATATTTTGATAAAAGGAGATTCTCCCAACAATACCCATTTAATACATTGAATCTTAATAATAGTGTATGTAGAGATGATGAGTTTGAAATTTTATATATTCCTTCAAGAGTAGATTCAACAGAGCTTTTTAAGATTGCAAAAAAGAGTTTATTGGGTAAGATAACTGAGAAAATCTATAAAGAAGTTTCAATATCTGAACGGGAAAAATGCTTTAATCAGTTGAATTCTGTAATACTTTCGCCAATTAATGAATTGTTATCTCGTTATAATTTAATATGCGAGAGTAATATGAATGATTTTTGGAGTTTTAGTAAGATTATAGATTTACTATCTAATGATATGGAAATATATGGTACGTTTGATGAACGATCGCAGTATGACTTGAAATATATGCTGGTAGATTTGTTTGCTGAACTAGATATAGGAAAGAAGAAGCTACTCCTATTAGATTTACCTGAACAAGGCTTATCAACAGAAGAATTTTACTCTTTGTTAGACTATCTTAATAAAAAATGCTCAAATATTGATAATGTTATAGTTTATACGCAATCTAGTGCTATTACTAATATATATGAGAAGCCCTTGTGCTATCATATAGTTAAAGATAATCAAATATGGGGAATGGATGATTACGATGAAATTGAAGTTTTATTGCTAGAGGATAGTGGATCTATAAATTTACTGGAGAAAGAGTGCCAGTTTATACAAAGCTTGTTTAATCGTAGTCTATTTGAAACAGATTATAAAGAGATTAGTGATTTATTTTTTAGTAAATAAGTTGAATTTTAAAATATAGTAAATAGAGTGAATATATATGAATATTTACAATTGGATTCAAGAAAAACTATTTGATGAATACGAAGAATGGCGTTTGAGGAGCCCTGATTATAATCGAAACGGTTTTAATATAGTCGGAATAGATAATACTTTACAGGCTATGCATGATGGATTTTTCATGTATATAGAATTGTACCCACCTCATGCCATCGATGGTTGTACTGCGATGAAAGCGCGTGTAGGTAAAACACAGGATGCGGTAGATTTATTCTTAGATATAGATGGCAAGACCTATCGTATGGCAGATGTAAGCTATCCTGACGCAGTGAAAATGATGCGGGCTTTTGTGAAAAAACGTAGAGTACCTGATTGTAGTTTGTGTGTAGAAGCAGCGTATCTAGATATCGATCAGATGCGATCTACATTTACAGAGTTAGCAACGTTGTTGCTAGGCGATGCTAAACAAGCTAAATCATTTATGACAAAGGTAAAGTTGTGCTCCATGGAGGAATTAGAAGATAGCTGGTGGAATCTCTATGAGAAACTAGACTCTAAAGGATGTGCCGTAGAGTTAGACTATAAATGTGAACTAGAGGATTTTATTTATTATGTACAGAAATTAATACGTAACAAGTCTTTAGATACCGGCGAAGATCTAACTATTGACCTATCAGCATTAGATGAAGATCAAGTTATTATGGACTGGTGTGCTGATCTTAATTCTAAATGGGAAAACTATACGTTAGCAGGCATGGACATCGGAACCGATAGCTTTGTACTTATGGTGCTTTCAAATGAGGAATTCAAAACAGCCCAAGAATTAGCGAAAGAACTATTACATAGAATCGATGTAGCTGAACGCTTATGATATAACAGAAATTATGATGAGTAGCATGATTATAATGTAGGAGAGAGTCATATGAGTATTGTACGTCTACCAGAATATGAAGCAGAGTTTGAATCGGAAGAGTTTGAAATCTATGCATTGCCGCGCAGTGATGCAAATGGGGCTAGTCCTTATTTAGAGAAGTACCATAGACCACTGGTGTCCACCGATGCTATCTTAGATACTCGAACTGGCGTGCTTGACCGTAGCGAAGGCATTTTGACGTGGATTATTGAGGGCCTTGACGATAGATGGGGGTATTCTTTTGAGCCTCATGGAGTCTATAAATTGTTAGTTAAGAAAGCAAAACCCTTAGAGGACTTGGGCTATATGCGCCCGTCTTGGAATAATCGCTATTATGTGCTTGAGGTGTTAGAGGAACATGCTAAACATAGCGAGTTAGAGGCGTTGTCGGCGTATTTGAAAACTCCTAAATACCTTCATACCGATAGGGGCGACTTCCTCTTAAATCGAGAGTATCAATATTACACAGCGAGAATTGGTGATTATGCATTCACTCTTGATGTGGATGAGGGCTCTGATGAAAGTTGTACCACAGCATTGGCTGCTTTCAATACAATCGAGAATTTCAAAGAATTTGAACAACGAATTAGTGCATATATTAGTGAAAAATTGCTAGACCTTGCTAATGATTGGCTCGACAATGACGATCAAGATCCGATTACATCAAACGTATTTGCCAAGCGTATTACGATGGGTGAATTGGCATTTCGCAATGATGGTACCATAGAGGTATATTATGACGATGATGATATTTTCTGGGGGCACTGTATCATAGCCCATATTGATGCAGATGGGAACCCTGTTGATGCAGATATTGCAGGATGATTAACTAATGGAGCGTCCTAATGAGAAAATCGGAATTAATGACATTATGGAATGTTGAAAGCTGGTCTGAAGAACCGTATGGCGTTTACTTTGTATCTCGCCGATTGGGCATTAATCGTTTAAAGAATGAAGGACAAGCCTTTAAAAAACTTAATATTAGTTGTACCGGTTATACTGAAGATGATGTACTTTCACTATTAATATGGGAGCAATTATATGTTCAATTAGATGAATTAGACCAACTGGCGAAGGGGCTCATACAAAAGGGAATACCGCAAGAAGAGTCTGTTGTACTAACGCTAACGGATATAATGCTGGATAAATCAGGTTGTTACGATGCATTTGCACTAGGCTATGATGTGGGAGAATCCCCAGCAGGACATCTATATGTTTTGGTTCCTTTTGATGAAAACTTTACGGCTCAACAAGATGTGATATACGAAACCTTATAGAGTTGTTTTAAAGTGGTGATACTGGTGTTGTATTCTACCTAAAAATATAAGTGATATGCAGGAGAGAGACTATGGAAGATATGTATAAATTAGTCAAAGATTTCTTTAGTCATGATATGGATTTAGATGATTTATTTGATTCCGAAGCTATCATCTGGATTGACTGGCGCGAGGATGACGAAGATGTGGTGAACTATTTTAATGACATGATGGATGAGCCTATCGACATTCAAAGCGTTAGCAATGGAAAGCAGTATGGTGACGATATTGTACTACAAAAGGGCAATAAAAAATTGCTAATTCCCTACGGTGATGAGAAAGACCGGGATGTGACTATCAAATATTTCAACGACTTCGTTAAACCTGATTATGAGGTGCGCTGGTTTGCTGAAAGCCTTGGCGATGATACGCTCGGATTTACCGTGCTTTCAAGGGCAGAATGGCTAAAGCTAGAAGATGAGTTTGGTGCAGATATAGTTTGTTATTATTTTGTACCTATTGATTTAGAAAGCAACATGTTTAATCTCAGTATGAGCGAGGTTTCTGCGTTGTTAGAATTACGAGAAAATAAGAGATGAAATAGAGAGAATAGGCGATGAAATAGAGAGAATAGGCGAATATATAAGAGGTAACAATATGGATTATTTAAAATTATTGCGTGAAGATTCTAACTTGGCAGCAGATTTTGATGCACTATTTGATTTCTTTTTGCTCGATGAGCCAATGGAACGTGATGAGGTAGAGGGGCGATGCACCTTTTCCTTGGATGGGAAGGCTTTTGCTCGAGATGGTGCCGGCGGTGAGTATCATCAATTAGAGGATGGCTCTATCGGTTATATGAGCAGCGAAGGTCAATGTGGTCGTATAGCTGAAAGTATAGATGATTTAATCCATTTATTGGTGTATAGCATTTGCTGGTATGATTATTGTGACTCCAGCCAGTATACAGACATGGGTACTCTTGAAGCGTATGCTAAGGAGCGACACACTCAAATTACATCCTATACAGAAATGGATGAATGGGAAATTGTTGTTCAGGCGCTAGGTATGCCTTCCGAAGCAAATGTGGCTGTTGAATTACAAAAGTTCTATGACGCGGCACACCGAAAACCTCTGTACCAAGGCTTTTACCATGAAGAGGATGGTAGCATTACGCCCTATGAAAGTCTATTCTTTTAATATGTAAAATGGGAAAATAATCAGCAATAAAAGAGTGTTTCAAGAGGTTTTGTGTTGTAATAGGAGAATCGTATGGCAATTGATGGAGTAAAGATCATAGACAGCGATGACGGTCATGATATTTATAATGCTATTGTTGAGCGGTACAAGGATGGTATCAGTGTCGATACTATAATTTCTGAAATCTTAGGTGAGGAAGAAAATTTTTGTACTGATGAGTTTTACACAGAAATTTATTGGACTGCTGTGGCCTATTCGCTGTGGAAGATAGGGCATCTGCCAGATGACGTTAAAGAGAAGGCATTAAACGTAATTGCTAAGGGCCCTCATGAGTTTTGGCTAGACATCGATAGTAAGGCCCTTAAACAGCGTCAAAAGGTATTAGATAAGTTAGCCCTGCAGCTACAGAGCAAAAATCCAAAGCCACTTAAGGTTCGTAAATCTAAAACAAAGAGAGAACCTTATTTTAAGGTGGGCGACGTATTAGCTGTTAAATTTGAAAACGAGTATGGTACTATTTTTGTTTCTGAGGTGGATCAATCACCGCGGAAAATTGAGTACCATTTAGCTTGTACGCGGCTTTTACAAAAAGAAAAACCTACAATGGAACAGTTTCTAAACAGCAAAATTGCCTGCCGGAAAGATAATACAAATTTTGGTATCGATACAGATTGCTGGTTTAACCATAAGGATTTAGGTTTGTTACTGAATAATTTGGAAATTATTGGGATCGTTGAACTATATCCGTGCAAACTATGGAAACTAGCACCAGCGGGAACGCTAGAGGATATCTATGAGGAGATTACAGATGAGCCAAGAATAGGTAGACTTCGCCTTATAGAAACGTATGAATTGGTGAAGGACATTGTTCATCAATAATTACTGTGTCAATAAGAGGGAGTAGATGTGATGGATGTAGCCACTCAAATATATATAGAAACTGTACAAGTCAGTGATATACCGTGGCACCGGTTAATCACAACCTATGGCCGTGCTACAGACTTTCCTACAGAGCTTGATGTATTGTGGAATATGGAAAGTATAGAAACTATTAATGCGGCTGGTGAAGAGCTAGCACAGAATATTGAGCATCAATCGACGTTGTGGCATGCTACACCATTTGCCATGATTTTCTTGTTTCGTATTTTTAAGAAAGCCCAGGAAGAGAGAACTCAGAATAAAGTAGCTCAGTATTTAGCAGAACAATTGGTAGACCTATTTTCTGTGATTGCTGAGTGTATCCGAGATGGTCTTCTACTAGAACATGCTGATCCTCTACCATGTTTTGAGGATATGCTCAACGAAGAATATCTTTGGTCTGAAGAATACGATGAAGACGAAGATGTTCTTAGATATGAGGAAGAAGACGTATTCCCTGATGATTTATTCTTTAGCTTTTATTACTATTCACTGCAAGTGCTTTTACTAGGTAGGCTATTATTAGATAAAAATAACGAGCAAGAGGCTATTTTGCTAGAATTATTGACAGAGATAGAGTCATAAATATCTAAGGGAATTATAGATTGTTAAGTGTTTATGGAGATTTTAGATTATGGGACTAATTGCAAATTATAGCTGTTTAAGCGATGCGAATTTAAAAGAAATTAAAGCCATGGGCTCAGAAGAAGAGGAAATTCTTGAAAGCGTTGAAGAGTGGAATGACGATGATGAATTATTGCTTGATATCGATAAGATGTGGGATGTACTTCACTTTGTGCTAACTGGCGTAGGCACTGACCATAAGGACGATAAGAATCCTCTTAGCCAAGCTGTGCTTGGCATAACAGCTGTTGAAGAACTATCGGATTACTTAGCGTATACGGAACACGATAAGTTAGCAGATATCGTGGCGGCTCTAGAGCAGTTTGATATGGAAGAGGCTCTTGAATCTTTTGATATGGCAGCTTGCAAAGAGGCTGAGCTATATCCAGATATTTGGGATTACGATGAGGAAGAGGAGGAAATCAAAGACGAACTTCTTCATGATTTCGAGCAAATGAAACGTTTCTACAAACAAGTACTAGACGCTAATGGGAACGTGCTTGTATCGATTTGCTAAGGTCGTTAAAATTTGTTGGCTATGGATCTAGTTATAGCTAAACCAATTATGCGACTGGCAAAGATGAGGAATTGTAACATGGCAGTGTTAACAGAAAAGCAAATTAAATATGGATTTGACTACTATCATAAGGATGACGCACGGCCTAAATCTGTGGTAGAGGTCTCTGAATATGATGGTGAAGATAAGTTAATAATCAACTGCACACAACTCGATGAAGATTATTCTGCTAAAGATAAGAAGCGAATTTGGATGGAGTGGTGTGATTTTCTAGTTGAAAATCCAGATGCTTTTACAGAGCTAATATTTTGTACAAGAATGTCACAGGACTTATTTGATGCGGTGTGTGCCCAACGTAGACTTAAAAAATTACATATAAAATGGGGTGTCTATCCAGATATTTCAAAATTAGAGAACTTACAAGAACTAGAATATTTACACATTGGATCTGGTAGAAGCGTATCGAGTTTAGAGCCTATATCAAAATTAGAAAATTTAGTGGCTCTATCGATTGAGAACTTTCAAAAAATTGATGATTATACGCCATTAGTGCATCTGAAGCACCTTGAAAGTCTTGCTCTAGAAGGTGATTTCGCGGCTCCTAAAATTCTTAAGGTTCGATCATTAGGATTTTTACGTCAAATGAAACAGTTGCGTTTTTTTAGCTTTTTAACGGCAAAGGTGATAGATAAAGATTACTCTCCCATTTTAGAACTCAATAATCTAGAGCACCTTACATTAAAGTCTTGTAAAGAGGTTAAGCAATTGTATCCTCAATTCGTTAAACTGCCAAAATTAAAATATGGCACAGTTTTAGAACGACCAGAATTATATGAGACATAAGTTATGGGGCAGATATTAAAGATATAAAACATAATATGAAAAGGAAAAGCATTATCATGGATAAAGCACGTAAAAAGGAATTGTTAAAAGCATATGCAGATAAGCAGAGACAATCGTTTAAAGATAGTTTACCTATGGATGAAGAGTTGTTTTGGAATCTCTTTGATTATGTAGACGAGAAATTAGAGGAAAATGACAGTTGCGATCATAGTTTGACTTTCACTAGGGAATTCTTGGAAAAACAAAAGGTAGATGTAGAAATCGTATTAGACTGGATTGTCAACGAAGGTGGCGGTTGTGACTGCGAGGTTCTCTACAATGTAGAAGAGAGATTTGAAGAGTAATATCTATGTAATTGGGAAGGTTTTCGTATACAGCTTGTTTTTGACTTAGAGCAAACTGTAAGCAGTCTAATGTAAATTTATTTGTGATTATGGTAACCAAGTAATCTTTGGTAAAAAATCATAGTATACTAGAAATGTTAAATACTGCCGGCGATATTAGCGATTTTGTCTAAGAAGCGCCGGCGTTTTTCGTCTGAGCTGTTTTCTGTGCCAGCCAACTGGGTATGTGTAACCGGTTTAATGCCACAGGATTTCAGAACTTGATTTTTTAACACCTTGCCATAGTCCTGAATAAACGGCGTCAAAAAGGCGGGAGTATTGTGGGTGGTGATGATCCAGGCGGATTTTCCCTGTAAATGACCTATAAGCCCCCGTTTTCCGTATGAATAGGCAAAGCCTGCTGTAAACACGCGATCGATAAAGCCTTTGAGCATTGCCGGCATACCACTCCACCAAATTGGGTAGATAAAGATGAAATGGTCTGCCCAAGTAATTAAGTTACGATACTTTTCCATATCCGGTACAGTGCTTAAATCTCGACGTTTGTGCGTGTCCTCAAATCGCAATATAGGATCGAACTGCTCCTCATATAAATCCAAGGTGTTCACATTGTGGTCTTTTGAAAGATTCTGTTGCACTACTTTCAGAATAGCGTCATTAAAACTTTGATGATTAGGATAGGTGTAAATGATTAAAATATTCATGGCTAGTTCCTTTCTATTTAATCATCGTCAGGTTGAAAGAATCTGTATAGTAAAATGGTATCTATATTAAGTTAAAGTCTAGTGAAGAGCACCTATTCTAAACGTAAATAACGATAAATGTTGGGAAGAGTGTATTGTTAATTCCTTTTGTTTGCGGGTGTTGTTATAAAGGTATATAGTATAGATATGTGGTGTATTTTATCGCATATCTATTTTTCTTTATAAGGAGGACGCTATGCAACACGTTCAAAACCGCAGTACTACGTCCGCGTTAGTACTCACAGCCGTATTGATTGCCCTCGCAACATTGTTTACCATGTACACGAAAATTCCAGTACCTGGCATTCGCGGCTATTTCAATGTAGGAGATGTCGTTATTATGACGTCAGCTCTATTATTAGGTCGAAAATATGGCGCCTATATTGGTGCTATCGGCCCGGCGCTAGCTGATTTATTTCTCGGCTATGTAGTCTTTGTACCCATCACCTTCGTGGTGAAAGGACTTGAAGGCTATCTTGTCGGTACTGTCTATAAGAATAAGACAACTACCTCTGCCTTGGTAGCAACTATCGTAGGCGGTATTGTTATCGTAGCCGGCTACTTTATCGCTGAATACTTTGTATTCGACCCGGGCGTAGCCATTGCCAGTATTTTAACTAATACTATTCAAGCTGTTATGAGCGTTATTATTAGCATGATACTCTATGCGATTTTGCGTAAACGACTTGGATAGTAAATTGACAGTCTTTAGAATTCAGACTATACTATAAGTACAAAAGAGCCAGTTAACGTGTTCTAGGCGTTAGGCTCATCAAAGAATTGTGAATTTGATAAACCTAACGTGTCTAAGTATTGCCGTACTTAGTCTTAAACGTTAGGTTTATCTTATTTTATAATCAATATATTGATTATTTCTTAAGAATTAACACTACGAGGGTAGCGAATAAAAGGGAGACTCTATCAAGAGTCTCCCTTTGTTAGTTATAAATAGGCTAATATTTATTAATAGATTTTTTATTGTATAGAACATAAGTTCTGTTTATAATAAACGTAAGATAGTCGAACGAGGTTGGGGCACCCTTTTTCTTTGAAGGGAGTGAAAGCCTATGAATGCTTATGAAGTCATTATGATTGTCCTCGGGATCTTAACTGTCGTTATTTCCTTTGGAGCATTGATAGTGCTGATTTGTCGTAATAACGACAAATAGCCCTTCGTTACTAACTGGTAGCTGAAAACGAAAGGCCATTTCTGCATGTCTTATAATGTTTTGGGATGAGCCTGACGGAACCACTCGTCGACTATCTCTTTATTACATTATAATGAGATTGGCGTATATCGTTAATCTGGAGTCAATGGTCATCATATCAATATAGAGCTTGGTTTCTAAGGTGTGGTATAATACTTTCATTATGTAATAAACAAAGGAGATTTAAATGGCAAATTTACCTAACTGCCCTAAGTGTGGCGACGAGTACACATACGAAAATGGGTATATGTTTATCTGCCCTATGTGTGGCAACGAATGGACAGCGGCCGATGCGCAAGCTGCAGCTGAAGCGGGTATTATTCGCGATGCTAACGGCAATGAGCTCGCTGATGGCGATACAGTGGTTGTTGTAAAAGACCTCAAAGTAAAAGGCGCGGGCGTATTGAAACAAGGTACGCGCGTAAAAAATATTCGCCTCATCACCGATGCAAGCGATGGTCACGATATCGATTGTAAAATTGATGGCTTCGGTGCGATGGCATTAAAATCCGAAATGGTTAAGAAGATATAATGTAACCAAGTTTTATATGATGTATATTATGAGTACCTCCGCCTCTCATGGGGCGGAGGTTTTGTATATTTCAATACTATAAATTCTGGTTGTAATGAAAATCACTATTAATTAAGAGTGTATTATGGTACGATGATGGTGTAATGATTGTATAACATTTGATTTTATAATGGAGGAATGTATCCATGTTACCAGAAAAATTATTAGAAGTATTAAAGCATGAAGGTGTTGTATCGATTACAACGTGGGCGAATAATGAAGCGCATGTTACTAATACATGGAATTCATATTTGAAGGTTGATGGCGATGATCTTTGGGTGCCTGCAGCCGGTTTGACTAGCTCAGAGAACGATTTGAAAGTGAATAATCGCGCTATCGTTACATTGGGTGCTCGTGAAGTAGAAGGCTTTAATGGCTATCAAGGTACGGGTTTCCGTTTGGAATGTACTACATCCTTCCTAACTGAGGGTGAAATCTTTGATAAAATGTATGCAGAATATCCTTTCATCAATCGTGTTCTAGTATTACATGTACAATCTGCTAAACAATTGTTATGATTGAAAGCGTATCAATTATAACAATTTAGGACTTTCATAGAATATATTTATATAATGAATCCTAATATAAATCCCTATCGAGACGTTCGGTAGGGATTTTTTCGTGGTATAATCAACTTATAATGCATATAGTATGAGAGTATTTAGATGAGAGGAAACTATGTTTAACCGTGTTATATTGTTGGCTTTATTAGTGTCTGCGATGAGTCCTATTAGTTCTATAGCTGCAGATATAAAGCCTGCGGACAAGCGTAATTATGAATTGCAACAACAGATTTCTTATAATGTGATCATTCCGCCAGAGGCTTTTGAAACGAGTGCAGATGGAACATTAATCGTTCCTATAGAGATTAAGACGGACGATAAGGGCAATATTGTAGCTGTTGAAGCAGGTCCTAATAATTGGAAACTAGATCGTGAAGCGTACCCTATCTTTGAGGAGGCTGCTAAAGAAGCGGCTTGGAATACTAAACATGTTGATACTGATGAAGCACTTGTTGTAACGATTCCCGTTAGTATAGTCATGTTATCTGATACTAATTCAAAGAAACGATAAAGGAGGGCTTATGGAGGCTACGAAAGATTTAGAGAAATATACTTATAATCTTCTCGCTGAGCGTGGTGTCACATTAGATGACATTGCAGAGCTTGTTTTTTACGTACAAAAACCGTATATGCCGAATTTAAAACTGGAAGAGTGTCGCACAAGTGTGGCTTCTGTACTATCTAAACGTGAGGTGCATAATGCGATTATTACGGGCATAGAGCTTGATAAATTAACGGAGCAGAATAAACTATCTCAGCCATTGCAACGCATTGTTGCCAATGATGAAAGCCTGTATGGGATTGATGAAATTTTAGCCTTTTCCATCGTTAATTTATATGGGTCTATTGGCTTTACAAACTATGGCTATTTAGACAAGGTGAAGCCAGGCATTATCAAAAAGCTAGATAGCGAAAAAGGGGGACGCTGTAATACATTCCTCGATGATTTAGTAGGTGCTGTAGCGGCAGCAGCGGCAGGAAAACTGGCACATAATGAACCAAATCGCGTGCAACATGCTATAGCAGAAGAATAGAAGTTCGTCATATATCTACTTATCGATAAAGTATGAGGTGGGCTTCGATGACTCATTGATAACACTTTCACAACAACATGATGACACTTTGACAACAACTTGATAACAATGTATAGAGTTGGTAGATACTATTGATGTTATAAAGAATAAAGAGTATAAATAATATTGATTGGAAATAAGTACTTTGTTTTGTAGCCTATATACAGGAGGAGCTATGCAAAAGGTTCTAGTAGTAATCGATATGCAAAATGATTTTGTAGATGGTGCCCTTGGTTCATCGCAAGCACAGTTAATCGTAGATAATGTGCGTAAGAAAATTGAAAGCTTTGATGGCCCTATTATCTTTACGCGTGACACGCATGATAGAGATTACTTGGAACACCAAGAAGGAAAGCTTTTACCAGTGCCACATTGCGTTAAAAATACCGAGGGCTGGCATATTGTGGATGGCTTGATTGAGGCTGCAGAAGGTCGATCAATTATGAGCCCTGTATCCTTTGTAGATAAACCAAACTTTGCTTCTTTTGAGCTGCTCACTCGGTTAGAGGGCATGGATAAGGTAAACCCTATTGAATCGATTACGCTTATCGGCTTATGTACAGATATTTGTGTTGTGTCCAATGCGATTATGCTGAAAGCAGGCTTGCCAGAGATTCCGATTCACATCGATTCGAGCTGTTGTGCTGGCGTAACAGAGGAGTCCCATCAAGCGGCATTAACAACCATGAAAATGTGTCAGTGCATTGTTGAATAATTACTTCATATATATAATTTGTTTAAGTATAGTTTTATAGACTAATATTTAGCTAAGGGGAGTTATTTATGAGGTATGAATCTTTTAAAATTATTAATTATAAAGGGATTATTGAATCAAATATAAATATAAATTCAGGACTGAGTCCATTTATAGGTGTTAATGAATCTGGAAAAAGTACTATTTTAGAAGCCATTGCAAGTTTTGATAAAGATAATGATATCTTGTATGATGGTCAGTTTATTAATAACGATTTGATAATAAGTAAATTTAATAGAAGGGATAATCCTAAAATTATAGCCGACATATTTATAAATGAAGCAGAGGCGAAGTCTTTTATTAAAGGTTTATTTGAAACTGAAGCTGAATTATATGATTTAGTTTATACTCCTAATTTTTATGAAGAGGAGCAAAAAACGTATTATCAATCTATTAGTCAAGAATTATGGGAAGAAATTAAGGAATATTTACTTGATATAATCAATAATATAACTTTTGAACAGGGTTTACCTAAGTTAAAAATTCAGCGTGAGTTTGGATCTGGTTCTGGAAAATATAAATTATTATTAGGCGATAATGATATATTTGATATTGTGTTTAACATAAATAAAGATAAACGTGTTAAATTGAAAGGCTCAAAGATACCTGCTATAGAAGTTCTATTTAATGATGGAGAAAAATATTATTTAGATAAGGAGCTTTTGGCAACGAATGATATTATAATTGATTATATATTAGATCGACTACCACCTATAATTTATATTGATGATTTTAAAGATCTGATACCAAATCAAATAGAGCATTCTGATACTGAACAATATGAACGGATAAAGTATATTGCATGTAATATGATTGATATGAGGATTACGGAGTCAGATTTTGATGAGTTGGATTCATTTAGTAGTGCGGATCAATCTACAATATTAGCACAGATTAGTAGAGTTATAAATGAACATATTGGGCGTGCTTGGAATGAAAATCATATTTTAAAAAGTAGCCACCAAGATAACTTATTTAGGGTGGATATTAAATTAGAATATAGAGATAGTTGTTTTGAATTTTTAATTAGGGATATAGATAAAGACGGAAATATTAAAAGTAGTTATAACTTCAATCAACGTTCAAAAGGGTTTAAATGGTATTTTAATTATTTATTTAAAGTAAGTTTTAATAATAAAATTGCTAGGAGCAATACTTTTGTTGACAGTGAACAGGAACGTATTATTTTATTAGATGAGCCGGGTGTTTATTTACATGCTGCATTTCAAAAAGAATTATTACGCCTATTAAAACGTGATGCAAAAGAGCAAAAATCCAATATAATTTATACTACTCACTTAGAGAATTTGTTAAGTCCTGATATTATTAATGTAAATACTATTCATGTAGTTTCAAAAAGTGTTAATGGTATTTTAGTAGAAGCACTTAATAATAGTAAAGGGCCTAAGTTATGTGGTAGTTTTGAGCCCATTTGGAATGCAATTCATTTGAAGAGTTTTCCAACAGATATTTCTGGCAAAAATGTTATTGTAGTCGAGGGCTTAACTGATATGATTATCTTAAAATTATTACAAGAAAGAAATTTGTTAAATAAGGAACTTATTATATTACCTGCAGGTGGTGCACCATTTCAAAGCACATTAGTAACATTGTGCCTTGGATTAAGTAATCGTGTGTTGCTTTTATTTGATAATGATACAGAAGGTAGTACTGCTTGTAAAAATATTAAAGATAAGTTTGGAAATATTTCTAGAACATTAAGCGAAATTCTTTCTGATGATGCCTCTAACATTACTGATTTAGAGTCTTTATATAATGAGGATGAAATTAAATTAATAAAAGAACCTTTGAAAGCTAATTTGATATCATTATACTATGAGAATAAGGAAAATAATCAACGGAAAAAATTATTACGCTTTTTAGCGAAAAATGAAGTTTTAAAATTACTTGCAAAAAATATAAATGAGTATTTTGTAGTTGATTGTTAAGATAAATTAATCAGTTGAGTATGGGTAGATTGATTTTTAAATAAAAGTATATTGATATCTGCATTCTTAGTCCTCTATATTGACGTTTTTCTATATAATGTGTACAATTAGATAAAGAATGATAATTCATATCAATTTATTGGCTAAAAAGTATATCTTAACTTCTGGTTAAAGTTAGGATAATACGTCTCTTCTTGAAGTATATATGCTATGCTAGTAGATTGATTCTATACTACCGATGCAGGTGCATCGAATCGCTTTCACAAGAACGATGATACGAAATAGTTAGCATTGTTCTATGCCCTAAATTTAAGGAGGACTACTATGAAACCTTTCGAACTCGCACCATTACCGTATGCTTATGATTACCTTGAGCCTGTTATCGACGCTGAAACAATGAAATTGCATCATGACAAGCATCACCAAGCGTATGTTAATAATTTGAATGCGGCCATCGCGAAATATCCGGATCTTGCGTATGGCTGTATAGACTGCATTCTCGGCGATATTGCTAATGTGCCAGAAGATATCCGTCAAGCAGTTATCAATAATGGTGGTGGTCACAAGAACCACACTATGTTCTGGGAAATTATGACAAAACCAGATACTTCTAAATTGCAAGGTCCTTTGAAAGAGGCTATTGACGCTGAACTTGGTGGCTACGATGCGTTTGTTGAAAGCTTCTCTACTGCGGCAGCCACACGCTTTGGCTCTGGTTGGGCTTGGCTTGTAGTTAACAAAGATGGCAAGCTAGAAGTGACATCCTCTGCAAATCAAGATAATCCTCTATTGGAAGGTAAAAAAGCAATTCTGTGCTTAGACGTTTGGGAACATGCATACTACTTGCACTACCAAAACCGTCGCCCAGACTATATCAAGGAATTCTTCCGCGTTATTAACTGGGACAAAGTTTCTGAAAACTACGAAAAAGCATTGAAACCACACCATGATTAAGTGGTATACTTGTTAGAAACAGAAACAGAAACAGAAACAGAAATAGAAATAGAAATAGAAATAGAAATAGAAACAGAAACAGAAACGAGAATAATAATATAATGTAACGTAAATACCGGATAGTTGGTCTACATGATCGATTATCCGGTGTTTTATTACTGTTATTTCATCTTATAAATAACTTTCAAAAGTATAGCCACGGATACAGATTTTCTAATCGATATCGTTTATCATAGAACCATAGGTCATTATATATAGACCTTTCACAGTAAATCGATAGCCTTGTATACGAGATTTTTACGTATAGGGGCTCATTAATATCAGTAAGTATATTATAAAGATTTTGACACGAGGGGAACAAAATGGAAAAGAAATTAGATTTATCCAAATCTGTATATGATTTGGTAAAAGAATATCCTGAAGTAACAGATATTATGAAGGAATTAGGATTCAGCGAAATCACAAATAAGGTGATGTTGAATTCTGTTGGCAAAATCATGACTATCCCAAAAGGGGCTAAAATGAAAGGTGTATCCATGATTGATATCGTGGGTGCTTTTATGAAAGCCGGTTTTACCTTAGAAGGTGACATGCCAAACCTATCGGGTGATGATGCGGAATCTACGGGTCATCCTGGCGTGGCACCTACTGCAGCGGTTACAAAGTCTAATGTTACGGATGCATCTGCTAAGGTAGCTTCTAGTACAGTTGCAGCAGACGCAGTAGAAACAAATGCAGCAGCATCTACTACAGCGAAAGCTAACACGGAAGAAAATTCCGAAGCTAAGGCTGAAGATACTGTTCAAGATAGCGAACGTGTAGAGCAACTTAAAGGATTCTTGAAACGTTTAGGCACAGGCGAAGACCTGGGTGCCGTTCGTGAAGATTTTGCTAGTCAATTCGCCCATGTTGAGGCTAGTGAAATTATGAAAGCTGAGCAAGGTCTTATGCGTGAAGGTACACCATTAGCTGAGGTGCAACAATTATGTGACCTTCACTCCGCCTTGTTCCACGGTTCTACCATTCATGAACAAATGGAGTCAGAACATGCTAAGGTTGAGGCTGTGTTAGAGGCTCAAGAGAAGAGCAAAAGTGTGGTGTCCTTGATTGAAACTGTAGGACATCCACTCCATCAATTAACAGAGGAAAACAAGGCTCTTGATGCGTTAATTGAATCCATTCGACCTAAGGTGGCAGATAAAACGGCAACCGTTGATGATGTAAATGCAGTGCGTCAAGTATCTGTTCACTATGCTAAGAAGGGTGACCTTTTGTATCCGCATTTGAAAGTAGCCTATGATATTTCTGGTCCATCTATGGTTATGTGGACTGTTGATGGTGATATTCGGGACCAACTAGGCGATTTAGCTAAGTCTAGCCAAAGCGTAGATGATTGGTATAGACGTTTTGATGAGCTTCTTACACGTGCGCAAGAAATGATTTATAAAGAACAAAATATTTTGTTCCCAATCTGTGCAGAAAACTTCAGTACTGAAGAGTGGTACCAAATCTACAAAGATACAGCGCAATATGAAGAAATCTTTGGGGTAAAACGCACTGCTTGGCCAGAGGCTGAAACCGCATTAGCAACACAAACAACAAAAGCAAGTGGCGATGATAATACCATTGCTCTAATCGGTGGTAGCTTGACTGTGGATCAATTAAATGCCATGCTTAATACAATGCCAATGGAAGTGACCTTCGTTGATCACGAAGACATTAACCGTTACTTCAACGATGGTGAAAAGGTTTTCAAACGCCCTACGACAGCTATCGGTCGCGATGTGTATTCCTGCCATCCGCCAAAGGTAGAACCAATTGTACGTGGTATCATCGATTCTTTCCGTAAAGGTGATCGCGATAATGTAGCAGTATGGCTTGAAAAGCAAGGCCGTCCTTTCTATGTTAATTACATGGCTGTTCGTGACCAAAACAATAACTATATTGGTACATTGGAACTCGTACAAGACATGAAATTTGCAAAAGATCATTTCGCTAGAACTAAATAAGACCCTATATATGTGGTAACCTGAATAGGTAACATATATGAGACATATATAGAAAAGTAAGACATATATAGAAAAAAGGCTGCTCTACACGATTTGGTGGTAGAGCAGTCTTTTTGTATGCCTTATAGTTTACCGCACATACATCGCTGTATGTACTAAGGTTGTGTAGGGGATAGTATGATTGGATACAATTACTATGCTTAATATGACTGATATGTTAAATATTTCTAATAATGCTGTGGGTAGCGGTTTTTATGTTTTCTAGGCTTGTAGCCAAGTTCAGACGTACAAAGGTTGCGTAGTTTTCGCCTCCGAACCATTCGCCAAAGCTTGGTGCGAGGTGGCATTTGTTTTCAAATAGGTCGTGCATATCTTCGGGCTTTACATAGGCACTAAAGTCAATCCACGCTAAATAGGTGCCATCCATAGGGCTGATGCGGATTTTTGGTAATGCCGTACAAAGCTCTCGGCATAGATATTCATAGTTTTCACGAACCATGGCCAGTACATCTGTTAACCATGCTTCGGCCTCTGGGTGAGTGTAGGCTGCTGTGATGGCAGTTTCGGCAATAACGTCTGAGTCCGTATGGTATACATGAGCTTTATAGGCGTTGAATTGGCTTCGTAGCTTTTCGTTAGGAATGATAACCTCTGCGTGGTGCAAGCTAGCCATATTGAACGACTTGGACAAGGAGGACATGGCAATCATGTTATCTACATAGGCTCCGCTCTTTACGGTTAAGGATGATGTAAAGGCTGTTGGGCCTGTAATAAGGTCTTGATGGATTTCGTCGCTTATGATGAGCACATGGTGGCGCTTACAGATGCCAAATAATCGGCCCATCTCCTCTTCCGTCCACACATGGCCCACAGGGTTGTGTGGGTTGCAGTGAATGAACAGCTTCACATCGTGCTCGATAATTGCTATTTCAAAGGTCTCATAATCGACAGTATAGCGATTATCTTCGTTCCGTTTCATCGGAACTGCGATGATGTGACGTTGTGCATCGCTGGCGCTCGTATCAAAGGCGCCGTATACAGGATTTAGAACGGCGATGGAATCGTTTGGTTTTGTGAAAGCCCCAATACACCACATAATACCGGTAATGACATTGGGGGCGCTAGCGAGCCAGTCCTGTTCAATACCGCAGTTGTGACGTCGTTTGTACCAATTTATGACGGCCTCTATATAATTTGGATTTGTCATAGTATAACCTAGAGGATTGGCTTTCACATAGTTACAGATGGCATTTTGGATGCACTGAGGTGGCATAAAGTCTATATCTGCCACCCATAATGGTAATAGGTCGGTGCGACTGAATTTTAAATGCTGACCGTCCCATTTTCGGGAATGAGAACCGCGGCGGTCTATATAGTATTTGCTAGTGAATTTTGCTGTGTTCATAAGAAACCTCATATAAGGATATACCTTGAGTTGTATGTCTTTAATTCTTATATGTATATATTCAATTACAAAATAGATATTTCTATTCCGTAAGGTGTATCTCTAATTCTTATTACTGTATCTATTATCAGTATACATGCATCCTATTATATGTAAATGGACTTGTATAAAATCTATGCAATCCTTGCATGAATAGGGGCTATATTCGTATACAAAAGGTGTTATATTTGCTTGACTGTTGGGACTTTCACAATTTAGAATATACTATAGAATGGTGTGAGTCTGACCAGTGACCACACGTCTATCAAATGGTTACAAAAGATAAATGTTAGCAGCATGTGGCGGCGTCCCTATGTGAGAGGGCTCATCGGAATGCTTAGGTGCATGCAACGCTGTAAGTATAGTACTGGATCCTTGTTAGGAGGCATGTGCCATGAGTAACGAATTAAAACCACTACATTTTGATGCGGATTATACGATGGAGGAAGCGCTCGCAGAGGCAAAACGTTGTTTAAATTGTCCAAAGCCTTTGTGCCGTATGGGCTGTCCTATTGAAAACGAAATACCTCGTTTCATCCAAGCTATCGCACGTGGTAATTTTGGTGAAGCTAATGATATCTTGGCGGAACGAACAAATTTACCGTCTATCTGCGGTCGCGTATGCCCACGAGAAAATCAATGCGAAGGCAACTGTATCATGAATAAGGCGAAAAAACCGCCTATTAACATTGGTAAATTGGAACGCTTCGCGGCTGACTTTGAAAGCATCAATGAACTTCGCAAGCCTAAGAAAATCAAACAAGATCTCGGTAAGGTAGCTGTAGTAGGTTCTGGGCCTGCAGGTTTGTCCGTAGCTGGTGATGTGGCTAAACTCGGTTATGAGGTAACTGTATTTGAAGGCCAATCTGAACCAGGTGGCGTACTCTTATTTGGTATTCCGGAATTCCGCTTGTCTAAAGCCGTTGTACGTCGTGAGATCGCTCGTCTTGAAGGGTTAGGCGTTAAGTTCGTATGCAATACATTTATCGGCCAAGATAAAACTTTGGACGATCTCTTTGCTGAAGGATATGATTCTATCTTCATCGGTACTGGTACGCATATTCCTCAAGACGTGCGCATGGAAAACGATGAAGTACCTGGTGTATTCCAAGCAATGTACTTGTTGACGAATGTACAATTGGTAGAAAATGGGGAACTTGATGAAAATCAAATTCCTGTTAAAAAAGGTGACCGTGTTATCATCATCGGTGGTGGTAACGTAGCGATGGATGCGGCTCGTACATGCGTACGTTTAGGCTGCGAAGCGGTAACAGTAGCATATCGTCGTAGCCAAGAACAAATGCCAGCCTTGTTGTCTGAATACGAAGAAGCCCGCGCTGAAGGCGTTCAATTCCAATGGTTCGCTTCTCCAGTAGGCGTAGAAGGTACAGATAAGGTTGAAGGCTTCAAATATGAAGTGATGGCGCTTAACGAAGATGGTGCAGGTATCCACGGCACTGGTAATTTCCAAGTAATGCCTGTTGATAAAATCATTATCGCCGCAGGTCATAAACCAAATGCTCGTCTTGTAGGTGAAGGTAATAACTTAAAGGTAGATGAAAAAGGTTATATTATTACATCTGAAGATCCATATGGTATGACTAGTCGTGAAGGCGTATTTGCAGGTGGTGACGTTGTTCATAAACCTGCTACTGTAGTATTGGCTATGCGTGAAGCTAAAAAAGCTGTTGATGGCATGGTAAAATACATGGAAATCAAAAAAGCACAAGAAAGTGCAAATCAATAATGTTATATGAATACATAGAAAGGACTATACAGTTGAACTGTATAGTCCTTTTGTATTATGAATAGACTTATTATTCCTAAATGTATTTTAACAATATTGCGTATTTACTATATATCGCATTTACTATATATCGTATAGTCTTCTTGTATTATGAATAGAACTAGGTGATTTTATAAATCAAGTGTATGCATAATGTATAAATGCTGTTTAAAAATTGCAATATATAGATAATACCTGTATTTTTGATTTGCTATCTGTATTTTTAATGATAATAACTTTTATATATACTAAAATTCCACGAAATGATGAAATCCTACGCAATGAAATCTGCATAGTACAAAAGCCTTAACTAAAATGATTTACACATTAGTTTTTGTTAAGGCTTTTGTGTTATCGCTTTTCAACCACTACTAGGAAATGATTGAGCCCAGATTTATAGTAAAGGCATAAATATGTGTTGAGGGAGAAAGTAGATAGAGGTTGGCATGAATCCTATCGTATGTTGTCAAGATCTACAAGTTCGACAAGAAGTTCACAAGCTTGGTGTATTGATTTTACTTTGGCGCAGACAATTGGGAATGACTCAATATCAATTGGCAGATAAATCTGGTTTAGCCCAATCTTATATTAGTGATCTTGAAAGTGGTGCCGTAGATCCTCGGTGGTCCACAATTTATAGAGTAGTGTATGGACTTGGAGAAATGAATATACAAGACTTTTTGAATGGGCCGCAAACAATTAGAAGCCTAAAGATTCATTAATGATGATGACTTCCATAGTTTGCATATTGCGCATCTTTTTATAGTAAATGGTTAATGCATTACATATGCGGTCGGGAGAACCACAGTCATAGCATTTCTCTTCTAATGTGGCACATGGATTGAGAGAGCTCTTTTTGTTCTTTTTGCTGTTGAGCGGAGCGGCCACATTGCGTGCACGATAGATGGCGGAAGCTAAATCCGGCGTAATTTTGTTGATACCTAGCACAAAAAATACCTCTTGAGAGCCAAAGAGTGAGGCGGCAACACGATTACCCGTACCATCAATATTGACCATTTCCCCCGTTTGAGCAAGAGCATTGACTGAGGTGAGAAATACATCACGTCCCATGGTGCGCAATGCGGTGTCGCGGAAGCTTTCACCAGGAAGGGGACGTTGGATATCCATTACATCTTTGTTGACTTCGGATAGGGCTTCATAAGCGTTGAGTTTTAGTAACGTGCGAGAGTCCCCGATGGCTACGCGTTTGTTTTGAATACGAACTTTTAAATAGGAAATAGCTTCAGTACCTGTTTCGAAATAATGGACTACAAAATTATTGCGTTCCAAGGCTTTAATTGTTTTCTCTATGTCTATAGGATTGTCGTTGTATTTTGGATGTATAACAGCGTTGATCGTTGTCTTTGTATTTGCCATAAGACCTCCTAAATGGGTGTATAAGGAATATAAATTGGCATTTGGCTATCCGTATTTTGTTTCTATCATTGTAGCGTATTATGTGTAAAGAGTTCAATTATTGGTATGTAGTTCATAGATAAACATTAATTGAAGTGCTGTATGTTAAAATTTAAAGTAAAACTTTAGGAATCTAATCCAATTTTATACTTAAAATAATAAAAATTTGGAATGAAATCCAACTTTATGATAAAATTAATATAAAGTTGGAATGGAATCCAAATTTATTAGGTAAGTGATATGATATCTGATATTACTAATACATGGGTTCCATCTATGAGAAGGTACATAGATGAGGAGGCCCTTATGAAGTTAATTCAGCGCCAAGGATATCTAGATTTTTTACGGCGTAATCGAGAGCGGCCTATTATTAAGGTCGTTTCAGGCATACGCCGTTGTGGTAAATCTACATTGTTTAGGCTGTTTAAAGATGAGTTATTGGCAGATAATGTGAAGCCTGAACAGATTATTTCCATTAATTTTGAAGAATTGGAATACGAGCATTTGCGAGATTACCATGCGTTGTATCAATATATTTTAGAACGTATGCAGCCTAATGAAACGAATTATATTTTTCTTGATGAAATTCAGCATGTAGAACAATTTCATCGTGTCGTAGATAGCTTGTTTGTAAAAGAGAACACAGATTTATATATTACGGGCTCCAATGCATACTTTATGTCTTCTGATATCGCCACATTATTGACTGGACGATATGTGGAAATTCAGATGTTGCCATTGTCCTTCAGTGAGTTTTACCATAGCAAGTATGAGGGTAATCAGTATTCTTTGATTCCTGCCTATGAGGCCTATCTTCGTGAAAGTTCCTTCCCTTATACTCAGCAATTAGGGGGCGAAGACTTTGATATTCAAGAATACTTACGTGGATTATATAATACTTTGTTATTGCATGATGTTGTGGCTCGATTGAAAATTAATGATGTCACAATTTTACAAGATATAGTGCGGTATATTATGGCGAATGTTGGTAGTTTACTTTCACCAAATAAAATAGCCAACTCTCTCGTTAGTGCAGGTCGAAAAATCGATAATAAAACTGTAGAACGGTATTTACAAGGATTACAGGATAGCTTGTTGTTATATAAGGTAAATCGCTATGACGTACGAGGTAAAGAATTACTACGTATCAATGCAAAGTATTATAGTGTTGATGTAACATTACGAAATTTGCTAGTTGGGAATGCGAGCCGTGATACAGGTCATATACTAGAAAATATCGTTTTTCTAGAGCTCATTAGACGAGGATACACCGTATATGTAGGGCAACTGGCTAAGGGTGAAATAGATTTTGTAGCACAAAAAGGGGGAATTACCGAATATTATCAAGTTAGTGAGACCGTACTTGACTCTAATACTTTGAGCCAAGAACTAGCACCGCTTGAGGCGGTACAAGACCAATACTCTAAGTTTTTGCTCACCTTAGATGAACTAAATAAAAATGCCAACTACGACGGAATTCAACAACGAAATGTTTTAGAATGGTTGTTAGAGAGTCGTTAACTTGCTATAATAATAGTATTGATATGGCGTAATGCCAATGTTAAGGAGGCAAAAATCGTGGATTTAATTCAAAAATTAAAAGACCAAGTAAAACCATTAGGTAAAAAAATCGTGTTGCCAGAATACAAAGATGAACGCGTATTGAAAGCAACTGAAATTATTTTGAAAGAAGGTTTCGTAACACCTGTACTCGTTGGTAATCCTGCTGAAATCGCTGAGGCTGCTAAAGCTGTTGGTGTATCCATCGAAGGTGCTGAAATCATCGATCCTGCTAACTACGATCGTTACCAAGAAATGGTTGATACATTCGTAGAATTGCGCGCTAAAAAAGGCATGACTCCTGAAAAAGCTGACGCAACTATGAAAGGCGATTGCTTGTTCTTCGGTGCTATGCTTGTTCGCCTTGGCGCAGTAGATGGCATGGTTGCTGGTTCCGCTTGCCCAACTGCAAACGTATTGCGCGCTGCATTGCAAGTTGTAGGTACTAAACCAGGTCTTAAAACTGTATCTTCTTCCATGTTCATGTTCACAAGCAAAAAAGAATATGGCGACGACGGTATGCTTGTATTCTCTGACTGCGGCGTATTGCCTAATCCAACTAGCGAACAATTGGCTGATATTGCAGAATCCACTGTAGAAAAAGCTCGCAAAGTTGTTGGCATGGCTGACCCTCGCGTATCCATGTTGTCCTTCTCCACAAAAGGTTCTGCTTCCACTCCAGAAGTAGATAAAGTGGTTGAAGCTGTTAACATCTTGAAAGAACGCAACGTTGACTTCAAATTCGACGGCGAATTACAATTGGATGCTTCCATTGTTCCTTCCGTAGCAGAAAAGAAAGCTCCTGGCTCCAATGTAGCTGGTAAAGCTAACATCTTGATTTTCCCTGATCTTCAAGCTGCTAACATTGGTTACAAATTGGTACAACGCTTCTCCGGCGCTGATGCTCTTGGCCCATTGATTCAAGGCTTGGCTAAACCAGTTCATGACCTTTCCCGTGGCTGCTCTGCTCAAGACGTTGTAGACGTTGCTGCTATCGCTGCTGTTGAAAGTATCTAATAGCTGCCTACATAATTTTATATATACATATATGTCATATATGTTTTGATATGCTGAAAGCTGGCTCTATAGGGTCAGCTTTTTGTATGTTCAACATATATTCATATATTTTATATTCATCACGCCATGTTATTTCCTACAGCATTATCATTATTGTTATGTCACTTTCAAATTCGTAGCCACTGCGACAGACAGAATCCATGGTTGGTCGTATAGTATAACTATAAGAAAACAGATCGGCGTAAACCATTGGAGGTGTATCTTATGAGTTTTGGGACTATTAATAAATCCATGACCGTAGCTGATGCGGTTAAAGTAAATCCAGAGTTAATGGATGTATTAGCAAAAGATGGAATTGATTTTTGCTGTGGTGGTGGACATCCTTTAACTGAGGCTATTGCAGAAAAAGGTAAAGATGTGGATGCATACATTGCTATGCTAAATGATGTACAAGTTGCTCAGAAATCTTCTCGTGCAGAGGTGCTTAGTTATTCTAAAGACCAATTGATTGATTACATTGTTCATACCTATCATAGAGAACAATTAAATATGATTGATGAAATTGACCAAGGGTTGGCAAAACTACTAAATGTACATTATGACCATCATGGTGAGGAATTGACAAAGATTTATCAAACCTTTTTGCAACTCAAATCCGCTCTTGTACCTCATTTCCGGCATGAAGAACATGTAGACTTTCCTGAGTTTAAAGCGGGTAAACCCATAGACTTTGATGAACTTCGGGCTGAACACGAAGCTGCAGGTGTACTTTTGGAATCCTTAAGTGCATTGACTAACCAGTACACAGCACCAGCAGATGGCTGTGCTACTTATGTCTATGTATTTAAGACCATGAAAGCCTTAGAAGAAGGCCTGCATGAACATATTTTCTTAGAAAATTCTGTTTTGTTTGACATGAAATAGATTATAATATCATCTGTATAATGACAAGGAGCTCTTGCAAAATGGCTCCTTGTATGTAGTAAAGACACCAATCGAATGGTTGGTGTCTTTTGTTATCTTGAGAATCATGAGTTTGTAGCTATAGTATGGGGGAAATACATCATTTGCGTAAATTCATATAGAAGGTGTATGATTAAGTTAACTATATTTGATTAATATCTTTAATCAATATATTGAGTAAATGCACTTGATATATACAGGTGTAGTTATGTTTGAAGTCGTGAAAAGGAGAGGGCTATGATTTCTGTATTCGACACAAATCCTGTTGTTTTTGAAAGTACGGATCGTATATTAACGGTTAGTTACAATGGTGTACTCTGTAAAGATTCGAATGGACAAGTTATAACTGACATTGATTTTGATGATGTAAATGAGCTTCATCTTACAAGATATTTAAATTCAAATAGTAACTATTCGATTATATTTAGAGACCATAATTGGAAAAATATAGAAGGTCAAGATTTAGATACTGACCGTACAGATTATAATACTGGTCATAATATTCGTGAAACCAAAGCAATCATTGCTGCTTTTGCTCGCCATAAATTGACAGCGGACTTCCCTGCGAATTTAGATACTCTTCAATTGCCACTAGATTACTCCTATATGGGTAAACGAGAAATTACTATTAAAAACGGTGTTATTTCGAATGGTAAGGTAGATATTCCTATTAATGAAATTCGTCGCGTAGTGTGTGCATCTAATGGTACAATTAGTAAACTATTAGTATATAAAGAAGAAAAACCTAGTTCTTTCTTTAAAAAGATTTTCGACAAATGTGATATGAAAATTACGTTGAATGCCATTACGTTGCCTTTGTTGGAAGCTATCGTAACGCGCAATACAGGTCATGGTATCGATTTCACTCGTGGTAATGGCTTTGATCAAAAAGATTCCAATTATATTATCATTCGCTATCTTGATTCTGGATTCTTCCTTGAAAAAGATGGTACAGCAACAACAGAATGGCAAAAAACTGCGGCGGAAACAACGGCAAAATTTAATTATGATGTGAAAACATTATTAGTGTAATAAAGATTTTTAATTTAAATTAGGAGATTCCATGTCTGTATATCAATTTTCCCTGCCTACTAAGTCTGGTGAATTACAATCCTTACAAACTTATGAAGGTAAGGTTCTTATCATTGTTAACACGGCAAGCAAATGTGGATTTAAATTATCTCAATGGTATCGATCCTAATTATTTAAAGGACGATGAGGTAAAGTGGAACTTCACTAAGTTTGTTATAGATCGTAAAGGTAATGTGGTAGGGCGCTTCGAGCCTGTTGTAAAACCGATGGAAATGGAAGCTTTCATTAAAAAACTCATTTAGTAGAGTCATTAGTATGGTAAAGAAAAGAACCGCTAGTTTTTGTAACTAGCGGTTCTTTTGTGTAAATAAATAAATACATATATATTTATTTATTTTTGTTTATACATAGTAATGTAAGGTTTTATGTGAATAGGAAATAAAATTTCCTAGGAGATTTTTGTATCTTTATGGGCTTAAAGTATGTTTTGAGGCTCATCCTCAAAGATAAATCCTGTCATCGATAGGGAACCCAAACTATAGGTTTGATTAAATACAGTCGGTTTTGTACTTTCACTAGCACCCATAATATAGATTAATGGCAGATAGTGATCTGGTGTAGGTGCAGCATAGCTAGCCTGAGGATGTCGAGTGTAATTAACAATAGCATCTATATCGTTTTTTAAGACGGCCTTAGAAATATATTGGTCAAACTCAATTGTGGCGGAGGTGCCAGATGGATTATCCCATTCTATGCGTCTTAGATTATGAACGATGTTGCCGCTGCCCATGATAAGATAGCCTTCATCGCGTAATGACTGAAGCTTTGTTCCTAGTTGATAGGCTTCTTTTGGGCTTAGGTATTTATTGATAGATAGTTGGACAACGGGAATCGATGCATCAGGGAACATGTGAACTAACACAGTCCACATGCCGTGATCGATACCCCAAGTGTCATTTATAGAAACGGAGTTACCCAGTAATTTTTGTACTTTTTTTGTTAAATTGCTGTCACCCTTTGCAGGATACACAACTTCGTAAAGTTCTTGAGGGAATCCATACATATCGTAAATTTGCTTTGGGTTCTCTGCGCTTTGAACATAGGTGTCATCTGCATACCAATGGGCAGAGATGGCAAGTATGGCTTTTGGTTTGCCATAGTTGTTAATTATATTTTGTCCTATACTTTTGAAAGTATTTGTTGTTTCTGTATGTTCTAAAGCCATCATAGGGCTGCCGTGACCGACGAATAGTGTAGGCATGCGTTTCATAATATCACCTAATCCTTCAATTGATAATGTGTAATCTGTTTAATGCTGTAAAATTGATACAATTGTTTAGCTATAAATGTTGATGACTAAATCTAATAGTTATTGATTCACCAACCGATAATTGTATTTAGTTAGTAAGTTTATTATATATTGGTGCAAATATTTTGAATAGTAGAATTATTTGAGATAGGTACTATCAAATATAATAGAATTGTGATATTTACTGATTAAAAAATTTTCAAAAATTTTTGTACCCTAAAAAATGATACTATAAAATACTTGCAATTCTAAAAAATTGTGATATGATTTGAACTACATTAAGTGGAAATATTTCTAATACCGAAATAGAAATTGTAGTGTAGCTATAAAGAGTAGCTTAGTTATAGATGTTAATTTTGTTATAACAAGCTACTTAAGCTAGATATATAAGGAGAATGACAATGGCAGAGCAACTTGTAAATGTTCATGATTTAGTGGGGCGGTGTCCTTTTGCAACGAGCCAAAAGTTATTGGCTGGCAAATGGTCTTTGTTGATTATGCATGAATTATCTGAAGGTCCTGTGCGCTTCCGTGAATTAGAACGGAGATTACATCCAATCACACAAGCAACACTTACAAGAGCGTTGCGCCAAATGGAGGATGATGGCCTTGTACATCGTGAAGTATATGGAACCATTCCACCAAAGGTTGAATATAGCCTTACTGAAGTGGGGACTGGTTTTAAAACTGTGTTAGCTTCCCTTGAAAACTGGGGTAACCAATATATCGACTATATGAAAGCCGCTGGCCGCATCTAAGAAATGCCAGCGGCATTTCTGCCCTTATTATGATACATATGGGGCACTATATATTTGATAAGACTTTAAAAAAGGCCTTTATATGTGTCATGAATAGCCATTTGTTTATGCCATGTATTTAGAAAAATATGGTATAATAAAAAATACGAATGATATAAATTCTCAATAAATCAGAGGTATTGATAATAATGTTACATGTTACTTTTTTAGCGCATAGTGGATTCCTTGTAGAGGATGGTAAGCGTTGCTATGTGTTTGATTATTATAAGGATCCTAATAATATTGTTTGGCAGTTGGCTAAACGAGGTCGTGAACTTTGGTTCTTCGTGAGTCACACTCATGGAGATCACTTTAACCCATCCATTACGGAATTTGATGGTCCTCAAACGCGCTATATTTGCCATCAAGATGTGCCGTTAGAGGGCAAGGTAAAAAAATGTATTACCATGCGCCCTGGCCAAGATGCACTATTAGATGATGTAGGCATCCATATGTATGGCAGCACCGATGAAGGTGGTTCTTTTTACGTAAAGACAAATACGGCGAATATCGACTCTGACTCTATCTTCCATGCAGGCGACCTTAATTGGTGGCATTGGCTTGGTGATACGCCAGAAAACAATGCGGATGCAAAGCGCATGGCTTGGCGTGAGTTTAAGGAATTAGAGGGCTTGTCCGTAGATGTAGCGATGTTCCCTGTAGACAATCGTTTGGAAGACGCTATGGAGTGGGGCAGTATTGAATTTTTGCGCCGTGTACAGGTGAATAAAGCCTTTATTCCAATGCATTTGAATGGTCCATTATGGACACCGTCTGTGTACTTTAAAGCTCTCTTTGGGGAGGTGCCGATTTGGGAACCTCAAAAAGATGGCGATGAGGCTACATTTTAGATTGTAGATATAAGTGTGAAAGTCCGTAGACCTCGAGGTCACTACGTTATATAGGGACAGTCTATATGCGTAATTGAGTAAGTTAGGATCAAGTGATGATGAAAACCAAACCAGTGGCAACCACCCTGTTGGTTGTCATGGCTATTATATTTTTAATTTCATATCCGCAGCGACATGATACATTTTGGGCCTTTATCATGCATATCTCTGGGGCAGCTATGATAGGTGGCCTCGCGGACTGGTATGCAGTAACGGCTCTCTTTACGAAGCCTTTAGGCATTCCTTTCAAAACGGCAATCTTGCCGCGCAGTAAGGAACGATTAATTCAAATAGGCCGCACTATGCTCAGCGAAGAGCTATTGCGCGTGCCACAGATGTATTATGCTATCAAAAAAGAACGCGTTATGGTCCGTATCGTTGAATACGGCATGAGCGATGTGGGACAAGTTCAAATTCGAAATCTCTTGTACGGTGTGGGCAATCAAGTTTTATCTCATATGGATATTGAACCGATGCGCCAAGAGATTAATAAGGCTATTTATAAGGGGGTTACAAACTGGAAAGCAACACCCCTTGTTATTCTCTTTGGTCGTTGTATGCTAGAACGTCACACAGCAAGCGTGTTTTGGCTTTATTTTAACCGCACATGTCAGCGTGTTATCGCATCAAATCAGGTATACCCGTATTTGTATCGCGTCATGCTAGACATTATGAAAACTTATACAAAGGATTCTTTCTTTCGCGAATTGGCTATCGCCTTTGGTGGAGATGGACTTTCACCAGAACGATTGGTAGAAACGGTACAGAAAAAAGCCGTTCAGTTCTTGAAGGAAAATGAATCTATCGATTCTGCATTGGGGCGCTATGTATGGGGCCAAGCAATTCGATTCTTCAATAACCTAGAAACCAATACAGAGTGGCAAGCTTTCATCGAAGAACATAAAAATCAGTGGATTAGAATGGTTCTTGAAGAATGGGAAGGCAAACTTATCGATGGGGATACATTGGACTGGAAACGCCTCATGGACATCGTTATCGATCGCTTTAATGTGCTCGGCACCGAAATTTTGTTGAATCCAGATAAGCAGGCGCCGTTTGAACGGTTCTTCTTGTTGCGTAGTATTCCGTGGTTGCAGAAGTTGAACCCGCTCATCGACAGTGTGGTAGGTCAGGAATTATCTCGTTACTCGCCTGATGAAATCACTCAAATTGTTCGGGGCAAAATGTACTATGACCTTCAAATGGTGCGTATTAATGGTTCCCTTATAGGCGCTGTCCTTGGCGGCATCTTATACGGTTTGACCATCATTGTAGAGGGGGTGCTCAAATGATTAGTTATTTGAAATCCCTTACCTTGAAACAGCGTGCTAATGGCATTCTAGGCTTGACTGCCGTATTGTACTGCTTTGCTTTCGTAGGACAATTTTTCTTTGGCTATGAAAGTTGGTATCAACCGTTGTACTGGGCGGTTCAATCTGCCCTCATCGGCAGTGTGGCTGACTGGTTTGCTGTAACGGCTTTATTTCGCAAGCCACTAGGCTTCCCATATCATACAGCGCTAATTCCTCGCAATAAAGATCGCCTCATTAATGGTGTCATTAAACTTGTAGAGACGAAGATGCTTACCAAGGAGCGTTGTAAGGTATTATTGAAAAATGTGCAATTTGTGCCATTGTTTGAAAAGTTCTTGTTGTCTCCTGAGGGGCAGAGAGCAGCGCGCCTTGTGATTCATCAAGGACTACACCTTTTATGGAAATCTCAAACTAATGAAGAATGGGCACAATGGGGGGCAAAACGCATTCGCGGGTTGCTTCAACAACATTCTCTCGTGCCTGTTTTGAAACACGTATTACTCGATTTATGTGAGCATAATCGCTATGAAAGTATGGTTGTACAAGTTTTAAACGTGATTCAAGAACGGATTAATCATCCAGCTATGGTTACCTGGCTTACCGCTGTCGTAGCAGAAGAGGCACATAAGAAAAAGCGAAAAGGCTTCTGGTCTGATTTCCTTATTTCTATGTCCGAAGCTACCGATGTAGTAAACTATCAAGAAATGGCAGAGGCTATTGTCCAAGAGGCCTATGCTATGCTGGAAAGCTGGAAACGACCAAATAGCCCTGAACGAACAGCTTGGTTGCGACAATGGGTAGAACCAATTCGTAATATTGAAGAAAACCATGAAGTCTGCGATGCTCTTGATGAAGCGTGGGAACGTTGGATTCGTGAACAAGATTGGGAATCTGTTATCGAAAACCATTTATGCCCTTATATAGAAGAATTATTGCTCATAGGGGATGAAAATGGGGAGACGCCAGCTCAGGTCTTAGTTAATATTGCTCTTGAATTATGGAATGTATACGGTCAATCAGAAGATCTTAGAAATCGTATTGAAAAAACCTTACACGATATTGGCGACTACGTACTTGAACAAGGGTATGACCTCATTGAAACTATCATACGTCAAGTATTAGGTGGCCTCAGTACAGATAAATTTATTTACTTTATTGAATCTAAGGTGGAGGATGATCTCAGCTGGATTCGTATTAATGGCGCTATCGTTGGTGCTGTAGCGGGTCTGCTTGTATGGACCTTCTTAGAATATGTATATATGCCGTTTTGGCAACAATTTGTAGGCTAAAGTTAATTATCTATAATAAGTTGCTTTAAAATTAAATACACAAAAACGAGCATATAGAAGGAGCTTCTATATGCTAGTTTTTTATGGTTTAATTAATTCTACATTATGGGCTTTTTGAATTAAAATGGATATAGAAACGGGACTGACCAATGGTCAGTCCCGTTTGTGTTATTGTACGCCGAATAGGCATGACTAAACCCCCAG
>NZ_KQ960778.1:0-523 GCF_001553335.1 Veillonella parvula
AGATCTTTGAAAACTGAACAATGATAGGTAATCAATCATATGATTGAACATATGCCAGAGTGCGGGTTTTGACATAGTCAAAACCAACCATAATTCAAAGTTACTTCAATGTAACGACAACAAATAATGAGCTATTCAAATAGCTTCAAGATATCTTGGAGAGTTTGATCCTGGCTCAGGACGAACGCTGGCGGCGTGCTTAACACATGCAAGTCGAACGAAGAGCGATGGAAGCTTGCTTCTATCAATCTTAGTGGCGAACGGGTGAGTAACGCGTAATCAACCTGCCCTTCAGAGGGGGACAACAGTTGGAAACGACTGCTAATACCGCATACGATCTAATCTCGGCATCGAGGATAGATGAAAGGTGGCCTCTACATGTAAGCTATCACTGAAGGAGGGGATTGCGTCTGATTAGCTAGTTGGAGGGGTAACGGCCCACCAAGGCGATGATCAGTAGCCGGTCTGAGAGGATGAACGGCCACATTGGGACTGAGACACGGCCCAGACTCCTACGGGAGGC
>NZ_KQ960779.1:0-7236 GCF_001553335.1 Veillonella parvula
CTTGTATGGGATTTTATCGTACGCTTCACGGTATTCTGGTCGCACGTATTTGCGATCTGGAATCCCCATGCCCGCTACGATACGATCCCCTTCACCAAGAGCAATGATAGTTTCTATGGAGTTTTGCCACATCGCCACCACACGCTCGGGCACCGCCGTATAGGTACTTTCAAAAGGTTCCCCTCGGCGTACAAAGGATTCAATTGTCACTGGTGGCTGCAATTCGATATGTGCTGGTGTAGACTGATGGTCCTCAACAGTTACCTGCTGAGGACCACAACCTACACATATTAATAGACATAGTATTAATACGCTGAATCTAATCATTAGAATTTATATTTCGCCCCAATCATGAAGGAACGTGCTGGCATAGCCGCACTACCACGACCATTGTAAGCACTATAGCTTGTTTCATAAGCGCGGTTAAGAACGTTATTTACCACGATGTACGCAGTTAAATCTTTTGTTACATCATAGTTGAGGTTCCAGTCCACGATGAGGAAACGTCTATGAGTGAATGCATAGTCACTGTTACCAGTGTACCAATTAATCAACAAGCCAGAATATAGACGCTTGTTATCATAGGAAATGTTCAATGCATAGTGGTTTTGCGGACGCAAGCTATTAATAGCCACATTGATATCATCGCTATTGCTATAACCCCAGTTTGGATCAAGAATCCAACCACCTTTAGATAACCATTTATCTTTCATATGAGAGTAAGACGCACTCATTGTTACATGTTCATTTAATCTGTGGTCTACTGTAATATTGAAAGATTGTTTGTTTTCTTTTGCATTAACTGCTGTTTTTTCAAACTCGCCTGTTCTGCTATTCAAAATTGGCAATGTAGCGATAGCATTTCTCATACGCGTGTAATCATAATGAACTGCTACAGTAGTATTATTACCTTTACCAAATGTATGTAATAGGCCCCATGTGAAAGCATCGCCTCTTTCGTCATCTAACGGTGTATTAAATACGCCATCAGTCGCACTATAGTCGCCTGTTTTAAGCGGTCTTAAGATACGAGTCCACCCAGCGTACATGCTAGTCTTCTTGTTAAATTTAACCTGACCATGCAAGCTAGGAGTCAAGGCGCTTACACTACCTTTACCTTGGGAGTCACCGCTGCCATTACCTTGAATGCTGCTATAGTGTACATAGCGCAATGCTGGTGTTAATTCCACATTGTTACCAATGTAGATTTTATCTTGCAAATAAGCATATAAAGTATTGCGACGAATATCAGAAGACACTACATCACCATTACGTTTAATAGAACGGGAGTTCAAATTAGAGCGACTATAGTCGATATTAGCAATAATATCATGCTTATCAAGTTGGCGAGTCCATTGAAGCTCTACGCCTGTTTTGTTTTCTTTATACCATCTATTTGGGCTACCTGCCATACCACCTGTGTCAGCAATCCATTGACGCAATGCATCACGACGATCAGGGAATGGTGCCAAATTGGAATCAACCCAGGCATTGAATTGCTCTACAGTAGCACCATTAGGGAATGCCGCCGCATAGGCGGCACGTGCAGCATCACTACCAAGCTTAGACCATGTATATGTATCACGACCTTCATATCGATGATCTAAACGATACAATCTAGCAAAGCTTTCCATTTGGCCTTGGCGATCGAAAGTAAACTTCAAATCTGTGTCCAAGTTTTTAAACTTACTATAAGAGCCGTAGTTACCATCTAAAGCGAATAAATTGTGGTAGCCAGGGTTTCTGGAGTCACCATACAACTTAGGTGCATAACCTTGTGGATTTTCATCTGGATCTACATATTTAGGATCTGTTTTCAACTTGTAATTAATATCATATTGGCCAACTTCAGCATTGAAAATAATGCGACGCCAATCATCTGCATTCCAGTATTTCCGGCTTGGTGTAGAAATTGGATACCCATCGCGACCTTTTTTGAAGTTCATTGAGAACTGTAAGCTTTGTTTCTTATTGAACTCATGGTCAATACGTGCATTAAATCCTTCTTCTTTCCACTTAGAACCAGTAAGTGTAGCTACTTCACCAGTATCGCCATCTTTGTATTTTGAGTCTTGAGACATAGTGCGAGTAGCTGTTACAAAGTAACCAGTAGACGCATTCTTACCTGCCGCACCTTGCACAGTCAAATTGTAGCTGTGTTTATTCCAGCTACCTGTAGCCAAATCAACGGAACCGTTGAAATCACCTTTACCACGGCGTGTAATAATATTGATTACACCACCTGTAGCATCAGAACCGTATTGAGAAGCGCCAGGGCCTTTGATAACTTCGATTTTATCAATAGCATCCATATTGGTTACTTCATCGATGTTAACACCTGTAGATTTAGAGCCTCTTTCAGAGCTATCACCTAAACGACCAGATGTAATATTGTCTACACGACGACCATCAACCAAAACTACAACGCGAGAGTCACCATTGATGGACACACCATTATTGTAGAATTGGTAGCCATACTCACCACCACGGTAACCAGGATTTTGGAATGTAACACCTGGAACGCGTTTAATCGCTTCAGTTACATCGCGATAATGACGTTTTTCAATCTCTTCACGAGTGATAACCTTTACATCACCACCAGTACGGTAATAAGATTGCTCAGTAATGGTATTACCATACTCATCCTTAGCCGCATCGGCTTTCACCGAAACATTATGAACCTCATAACCTTTGAAGTTCTCATCATACGCATATGCTTGATACGTACTTAACGCTAACGTTGCTGCAATAGCAGTAGATAAAATATGACGACTTGTCATAAACCCTCCACACACAATAAAAACACAATAAAAAATATTAAAGCTAATCCCCTAATAAATGCGTCCAATGTATTTTCTTGAATTAAGACTACACACAAACATAATTCATACACTATCAGCTATAGAAGATTAGTTATAACCATAATCTACATTAAGCACAATCGTAACTGGCTCACCTGTTGTATTTTCTATACCCCCAGAGCTCGCCACGAGGTTAGCAGCAGCATTATCGAGAATGCTAGACCCACTGCTACCAATCATTTCCGCACCAGCATAGTTGCCATCCGCATCAAAAGTAACTTCAAAAGAAACCCGTCCACTGAGGCCACGGCGTACCGCTTGTTGAGGCATTACTTTATTACTCTCAACGCGAGCAATATAACCTGAGCTATCGTAGGAGCCCCCACGACGTTCTACATCGCCAGGACCTGGATCGCCACCTTTAGATCCTTCGCCTTCGTCACCAAGCCCACCATTACCAATAGATCCACCACCAGGGCCAGGTATATTTCCACTACCTGGAATGCCAACAGGATTATCGGTGTTGCCTCTTACATTAACAGGTGCAGGTTCATTGCCCCCTAAATAAGGATTCAGATTTTTTAAGCCTTCTGTTGGTTTTCCCGATAAATCAGGCAACACACTACCTGCCTTACCGCCCCCTGCCACAGGCTTATCATCTGGTTGAACCTTTGGCTTCTCTACTTCCTTTTTCTCAGGAGGAGGCTCTATTTGCCCCATATCAAGAGTAATAACCAAATCCTTATGCGGCGTTTCCAATGGTTGCATGCGACTCATAAAATCACCTACCACGCCCCAGTACACAATATTTACGACCAATGCAGCTACGAAAGGAATTCCATATCGTTTATTTACCATAGGATCACTTCCGTTCTGTAGCTACACTAACAAACCGAGCACCACTGATTTTAAGATTATCTAAAATACTGATAACTTCCTTATACGCAATATCCTCAGAGGCGCGCACAATAAATGCCTGTTGAGGTTCTTTTGCAACAATACCTTGAATCTCATTGCCCAATTGATCAGGGGCAATCTCACGTTCATTCAAATACATCTTATGTGTAGCTGTTAATGAAATCGTGATAGGCTCAATCGTCTTCGCGGAAGAAGAGGAAGCCTTCGGTAAGTTAAGAGGAATTTGTTCCTCTGTATTCATATACAACGTACTCATCATGAAAAATACGAGCAAGAAGAAAACGATATCAATCATAGGTATAATCATGATGGTAGGTTCTTTTTGTATGCCTACTGAACTACGTTTCATCGTTGACTCCTAATATATAAATCCATGATAGAACCTAATTTTTGCTCTAATTTTGCGATATCAGAGTTTACCTTATCTGTACACCAACTATGGATGACTAATGCTACGATGGCTACTGAAAGCCCCGTTGCAGTTGCAATCAACGCTTCGGATACGCCACCTGTAATAACAGTAGGTGCACCAATATCGCCACCAACGGCTGCGAAGGAGCGGATCATACCAACTACAGTACCCAAAAGGCCAAGTAATGGCGCCATTGTTACCATCATGCTAAGCCAGTTAAGACCACGTTTTAAACGTTCATCCATGTAACCTACCACATCATGTAACCGGTTCTCTAAACCTTCCGTACTATATACAGACTCCACGATAGGAGACACGAATCTACTCAATGCGTCATCACTATTTTTTATAGAATTTTCTAGAGTAGACCAATTATTACTATTACGACCTGCATCAATGCTATCGGACAACTGTTGTAACTCATGATTGATGTTTCTGTACGTACGAATACGTTCAAATAAAATAGTACATGCTGCTAACATGAATAGTACAAGTGGATACATAACGAAACCACCTGCATTAAATAGGTGAATTGTATACTCCATCATAGCCTCCATATAATGTATAAAATTACGTATTATTTAACAAAAAAATGGTCATCTATATTATTAGATTAACCACCAACATTGACATTATCCTATAAAGCATGTATAAGTACAATAACCCTATACCCCCTACCGTTATGGTATTTCTATAGGATTCCATTCTAAGCACATATTTCATCCACCTTAAATATACATCTATCCACTATATATAGACAATATTAAGCCATTGCATAAATACTTCATAATTATTATAAAAAATATAATAATTATATCTATTAAAACTATGCTCAATAAGATAATTCCTCATATTTTATGGTTGAAAATTATTATAATTCACATTCCATTATCAAAAATCTTTTGTATTTTTATGAACTTATTATTACTTTATGAATATAATTTATTTACACATGAACAATATTTATACTCTAAGGTTATCAATATCTTTACAGTCTATTTCTTACTCGTATATCCCTCAATACATCTTATAAACTTATTAACATATAAACTTATACGCAAACTATAAAAATTACAATCCATATAAAAAGAGGACTAAGCCTTCATGGGCTCAGTCCTCTGATTATTCTGATTATAATAGCATAAATCCTTAAAGCAAATTATATGCCATTTATAACTCTCATTTATTTTTTAGCTTTATCAGCTTTTACCTTTTTATTTTCTTTTACCTTTTTAGGTTTTTCTTGTTTAACCTTCACTGGTTTTTTCGCATTAACAGCAGAACCTGCAGGCTTTACAAATGCATTGTTAAGATTTGTTGCCACTTGCAATGCTACGTCCGCATTTGGCGTAGAAACAATGGATTGACCAGCTACCGTTACAGTGTCACCACTATAGGATGCAGAACCTGACGTAATTTGATTGTTATGATACAATCGTGCCAACTTACCAGCCATGTAATAAGCGCGCTCTTCTCCTGTGTAGCGGCCACTACCTGCTGGAGTATAGATATTATCACCGTTTACGTACACAGTACCATTCGATACGTTTACATGATTCCCAGAATATGTGTACATACGAGAAATATTATTGTTCACTCGATCGGACAACTTTGGATGATTGTTAGGCGCTACCACTTGTGAAAGCCCTTCACGGTAGTGTTCCCCTACTTTGTTGCGTAGTACTGCCATAGAACCAGCTGCACCACCTACATTATATGGAGATTCACTTAAAATCTTAAAGCCTAACTCATCAGCGGCTTTTTCTTGGCTCATCGTAAACACTTGATTGGATAAGTAGTTGCCTGCCACATTAGATAAAATAGCCGCACCTTCACTACCACCAGCGGCAATGCCGACCGCTGTAGAAAGACCGATTTGCTTCTTAGCACCATTAATAATATCTTTATGCTCGCCATGAGAGATCTCATGAGCCATTACATAGGCCAATTGATCATCATCCAGTGTATCTAGAGCACCCTTGTTAATGGACATAACACGACCAAGTGTGGCAAACGCATTGAACTCCTCATCAGGATTTGCATATACAACATAAGAACGCTTTACACTAGGTGTAGCCTCTAATGTCTTCATGATACGATTTACACGCTCTTGGGCTGCATTATCGTTTAAGTAACCAGTTTTCTCTTTTGTGCGTGCCAAACTCTCCTGTTGCCCCTCTGCAGAATTATCCATTTTATTTAATGCAGTAGATACGTAAGCCATAGCAATAGCACCACCAGCTAAGGATTGTACCGCAGCAGACGCAGCATTAACAGAAGCCGTTTGCATCATACTAGGTGCCATTGTCACTGCCATAGCAACAGATAAGGTAGCCGCTGTAAGTTTCTTATTCATTCTCTCAACCTCTCATAATGATAAATATATCACTCATAATTTACATACTATCTATATAATATAAGTTTAGTGTAAATATAAAATGAATAATGGAACAATCATTCATCTATCATAAGATATTGCAAATTGTTGTAGTTAATTCAAGTATTGCTGACTACTGATCTGTCGTTACTGGTTTAGCTGAAAGTACTACTGCTTCTTTACCATCTTTAGACACCGCACTGCCATGTGTATAGCCTACTACATCAAAGCCCGCCTCAGCACACTGCTCTGCGATGCTTTCATAATTTTCATTCTTACCACGCGTACATGTAGAAAGATGTACCGTAGTAACACCCTTTTTCTTAAAAGACTCGATTTTCTTAGCAAGATCCCCACCACTATGTGTGAACCCCACCAACTCAATATCCTCATCAGCATAACGCTCAAAAGAATCCGCTTTATTCATAAATGCTTTCAAACAACCGCCACAAGAACAGCGCTGCATTGTCTCCTCATTAACGAGGACCGCAATTTTTTTAGACATATGACCTCCTATAAATATGATATAAACCTAAGTATACCATATCCATGAGAAAAATATGTGCTTCAAAGCACGATAATTAATACTAATTATATAAGTAACTCCTTCAACGTCTACTGCTTTGCTCATTAGTTCCCTTAAAAGAATAAAAATCCATACAAAAAAGACACACCCTCAGGTGTGCCTTTAATTAATCAGCGGCTTCCTATCCTCCCAGGCCGTCTCC
>NZ_KQ960780.1:0-102790 GCF_001553335.1 Veillonella parvula
CGAATATCATGAGGCTACTTTTGCTTTTTAAATATCCCATAAAACTTGATACGCTTAAATGTGCTGGAATCGTTACTAGCATATGAATATGATCCAGACAGCATTCTGCCTCTATAATCTCTACATTTTTTCTATTACATAAATCTCTTAATATTTTACCTACATCAGCTTTTATCCGACCATAAATTATTTGTCTTCTATACTTTGGTGCAAAAACAATATGATATTTACATCTCCATTTACTATGTGATAAGCTTTTTACGTCATTCATTGACATTGAACCTCCTATGTTGAAATGTTGTGGTTGCCAGACCAACTCCATTCTAGCACTAGGAGGTTCTTTCCTTTTCTCTAAGAATTTTTACTGACCCCCAGTTTAACTGGGGGTTTAGTCATGCCTATTCGGCGTACAATAATAAAACGGTGCAGGCAAGAGCTGCACCGTTTAGTTTTACTATATAAATTTTGTTATAGTATATTTTATGTTCTAACTATCTCTTAGAACATTGCATGAGCAATAAAGTAACCTACTACACAGCTTGTGAATACACCAATACAACCAGGTAGTATAAAGCTGTGGTTGATTACGAACTTACCAATGCGCGTTGTACCAGAACGGTCAAATCCGATACATGCAAGGTCTGATGGATACGTTGGTAAAATAAAGTAAGCATAACAAGCTGGCACAAAGGATAAAATAATGAGAGGATCTACTCCAACACTAAGGCCCATTGGCACTACAATAGCAAGTGCTGCCGCTTGCGAGTTTACCAGTTTAGAAATCAAGAATAGCACAAAAGCATATGTCCATGGATACGCTACAACAATGCCAGACAATGTAGTTTTAAATTGTGGAATGTAAGCACCGAAATATGTTTCTGCCATCCAAGCTACACCATAAACAGAGATAACTGCAATCATACCAGATTTAAATACAGAACCATTCGTTACATCACTAACTTTTACCTTGCACACAAGAAGAATAATCGCAGCAATTACAAGCATAGAAATTTGAATAGTTGGTGTCATGGATAATGGTTTCCATACGCCTTTAGCATTTGGAACAAGTGGTAACAATTGTTCAGGGAAACTACCAAAGAGAGCAATAATAAGAATACCTAGTAGAAAAATTGTTGTTGCCCAATATGCAGTACGTGGAAGTTCAGTTTTAACACTTGCTTCTTTATTTTCTTCATAAATGTACGCACGTTGCTCAGGATTTTTAATACGTTCTTGAAAGTCTGGATCATTTGCAAGATCTTTGCCACGACGCATGCTCCAAATACCAGCAACAATAACACCACAGAAAGTAGCTGGAATTGTAATTGCCAAGATTGTTACTACACTAGCTGGGAAGTTAGCCGCTACTAACATAGCAACAACGGATACGACTGCAACGGATGCCGGTGAAGCACATACCCCCATTTGAGAAGCAATTGATGATACAGCCATAGGTCGCTCTGGACGAATACCTTCTTTAATTGCAATATCATAAATAATTGGGAACATTGTATATACAACGTGACCTGTACCGCAAAGAACAGTCAAAAACCAAGTTGTTATAGGTGCTAAAATTGTAATCTGCTTCGGATTTTTACGTAGAAGTTTTTCTGCATAAACTAACATTACATCTAAACCTTTAGAGGCTTGTAAAAAACCAGAGCATGTAACTACCGCCATAATAGTCAACATTACATCAATAGGCGGTTTTCCTGGAACTAAACCAATTATGAATACAAAAAAGGCAAGCCCTAAACCTGATATAGCAGCAAGTCCTAGGCCGCCATATCTAACACCTACAATTAAGCAGGCTAATAAAACAATAAAACCTAATAAAATAATCATGAAACTTATCAATCCTTTCAAAACCATACATAATAATACAAATCAATTATATTATATGTCACTATTAAGAAAAATAATAGATAAAATAATCCAAATTAATAAGTTATAATAATGATTTTTTTTTATTATTACTAAAATTATTATTATTTCTAGTATATATGATTATATTTATTTAGCGCGCGCTAAATAAAACTACCTTCTTTACAATTTAGTTTCACTTTTAAATCTCTAAAATATATTTTTTGTTGTCGTTTTAAATAAAAGCTTATAAATGGTTTAAATATTATTTTTTTAGAGACAACATTTTCAGTAAAATCCAGAATCGTTTTATCACCCTTTGAGTAGAATGTTCCAATCCAAGTCCCCTTAATATTTTTATTGTCTATCTCAAATATCCATGACTGGTATTTAGTACATTCTGTAATTCTAAAATAAGTTTCGATTCCATTCTTGGCAATCTCTATAAAGTTATGCTCATCTATAATTTTTACTGCCTTTAAATCGCTTCTCCAGGAAAAATCGTTTAGATTAGTCACTGTATCCCACACAATTTCTATAGGGCATAAAATAGTGACCTTCATATTAGAAGTTGCCATAGTGATTACCTCATATATAATACTTATGCGTACTACGTCTCTTCGTTCCTAGTGAGCAAAGCCACTGCTTCGACATGCGCTGTCATTGGGAACATATCTACTGGTTGTACTTCTTGTAGTTCATACCCATAGTGTGTGAGGATTTCAATGTCTCGTGCCATGGTTGCAGGATTACAGGATACATAAACAATGCGTTTAGGTTCCATACCAGCCGCAGAAGTTAATACTTCTTCTTTACAGCCCGCCCGGATTGGATCGAATACGATAACATCTGGTCGTACACCTGCTTTATAGAGTTTTGGCATTTCCACGGCCGCATCGGCGACGATAAACTCTGTATTATCATAGCCATTGTGTCGTGCATTTTCACGAGCATTGATAATCGCTGGTTCTACGATTTCTATACCGATAACATGTTTTGCTTTATGAGCTAAGAACAGTGAAATAGTACCAGTACCACAGTACGCATCGATAACGGTTTCGTTTCCTTTTAGGTCTGCATACTTTAATGCTTGATCATAAAGCACCGTAGTTTGTTCAGGATTAACTTGGAAAAAGGAGTGTGGAGATAAGGTAAATTGTAAGTCCTTTATATGGTCTGTAATCGTTCCATCCCCATAGAGAACACTATTTTTACGCCCTAATATAACATTAGTACGCTTCCCATTTACGTTATGAACAATGGTTTCCACTTGGGGAACTCGTTCAGTTAATTTTTCAACCCACTTCTCTTGATGTGGCAAGTGTTCTGTCGCGGTTACAAGGATAATCATCCATCCAGATTGTCCAATGCGACCGATTACATGACGTAGCACACCTTTACCAGTATGTTCATCATAAGGCTCAATATCAAATTCTTTAGCAATTTGGTAGCAAGCTTGAGCAATGATATTATTACCTTCATCTTGAATGGGACAATTCGTACCTTGTACGATATCATGTGATCCCATCGCATAGAATCCCATTTGAATATTCCCTTTAGTCCCACCCACAGGCATTTGCATCTTATTACGATACGCCCATGGTTCTTTAGGTCCCAATGCTGGTTTTACAAGTTCTGAATTTTGATGACCAATGCGTTCGATAACGTCCTTCACCTTTTGTGTTTTTAGTGAAAGCTGTCCTTCATAGGTAATGTGTTGCAACTGACATCCACCACAAAAGCCATAGAGATCACAGCGCGGATCGATACGATTAGGAGCAATGGAAACAATTTCTAATAGTCGTCCTGTAGCATAAGTCTTTTTCACCATATTGATGGATACTTTCACGGTTTCCCCAGGCAAGGCAAAGGGAACAAAGACTGTAAAATCCTCTACACGACCTACCCCTTCACCACTACTACCGATACCATGAATAGCAACTAATACTTCATCACCTAACTTAACTGGAGCATTGAGTATGGCCTGTTGCTTCTTAGATAATGTACTAATAACTGATTGACCTGTATTCGCACAATTACCGTTTCTACGTTGTTGTTTAGATTTTTTCTTACGAGATGTACGACTTGTACCGTTCATTACGAATCTCTTTTCTTCCAAATTTTAATCATGCCAGTTACGATAAGTACAAAAAATACAGTGCCAAATTTCACGAGTAATTCTTCACCTTGAATATATGGCATAAGAAGTGAATCTTCCACAATCATTTCACCAGCAACCCAACCTAATAACGCACCACCAGCCCAAAGAATGACAGGAAACTTATTGATGATACGAGCAAATAGTGTAGAGCAGAACACAATGATTGGAACAGTAATCAACATACCAACAATAACGAGCTCTAAATGTCCTTTAGCGGCACCAACTACACCAATTACATTATCGATACTCATCATCGCATCAGCCACAATGATTGTCCAAATGGCTCCCATTAAGGAATTCTTAGCTTCGATATGTGCCTCTTCATCTCCACCTTTTAAGAGTTGAATGGCAATCCATACAAGTACAAGGCCACCACCTAAGTGAATAAGAGGAATTAAAGTAAGTGCTTCCACTAAAAGAGTGGCAAATACAAGGCGCATCCCAATAGCCCCTACTGTACCCCAGATAACAGCTTTCTTTTGTAATTCTGGTGCCAATTTACCCGCTGCCATACCAATAACAACGGCATTATCTCCTGCCAATAAAATATCGATCAAAATAATTTTACTAATCGTTATCCACGTTGCAGCTTCTAAAAATTCCATTCTATACTTACCTCAATTCACTCTACTAATTCTATAACTATCCATTAACTATACCACAAATTCTCTATTTTCTCATCTAAAAGAAAGCACTTAGACTACCACAGTTATTCTTAAGATTAGCCTATGAGATTCTTTATAATAACTATACTTTTACAAAAAAATATCTCTCCTCCTATGACTAGAAGAAGAGATATATTACATTATTTTTTAAGTTTCTTTACTAACAAAGATGCCCCTACTACGAGGATAAAGGCTCCAACTTTGATGAGTAATGCATACGGTTCTACGGTATGTGAAATTAATTTATCTTCCACACTCATCGCTGCACCTACCCAGGCGAGAATACCTCCACCAACATAAAGGATGATTGGAAAACGTTCGATAACTTTTACAAATAAAGTACTACCATAAATGATAATAGGTACTGTAATAAGCATACCGATAGCAACTAATGTCATATCACCACCAGCGGCACCAACTACACCAATAACATTATCAATACCCATAATTCCATCTGCAATAACAATGGTCATGATAGCAGCGCGCAAGTTGTCTTTAGCCTCAATATTATGCTCGCTATCATCATCAACAACAAGCTTGTAACCGATCCATAAAAGAAGGATACCACCTACTAAACGAAGAGCAGGAATATTGTTCAATGCCTCTACAAAAAGGAATGCCATAACAAGGCGTAAAATAATGGCGCCAGCTGTGCCCCAGAAAATCGCTTTTTTCTGTAAATGTGAGGGTAAGTTGCGAGCCGCCATACCAATAACGATAGCATTATCACCAGCTAATAAAATATCAATAACGATGATTTGAAGCATCGCCAATAATCCTTGTACAGTTAAGATGTCCAATGTATCCTCCTTAGAATAAAATAACAGTGTATATATTATAATCGATATAGTAAGGTAGTGTAAAATTCAATTATCAACATATATATACGTTTTTATCATAATTCTTTCTTATTAAATAAGGTAGTTTATATAACTGTATTTCTACCCTTACATAATCATAATATGGGCTCTTTATTTTTATATATTTAATTCCTTTTTTTCTTAGGTTTTGGCTATTAAATTAAACTACTTTATGGTATGGTATAGTATATCGTTACTAGGGAGGTTAGTATGTATCAAACATATTCTATACTGCAAAAATTATGGTTGTTCATAAAACTATTTACTCCAATGTGCATCACTCAATTTTCCCTGATTGGGGCGACATTCATCGCCATCTTTTTAACGGGGCAATATAGTACGACTGATTTAGCTGGTGTCGCTACGGGATATAATTTGTGGCTCCTCTTCTATATCTTTGCACAAGGTACATTAATGGGTATCACGCCAATTATTTCTCAACTATTAGGAGCTAAGAAAACTGATGATATTCCAATAATCTTTCATCAAGGCCTTTTTATCGGTACAGGACTAGCATTTTTAATTTTACTAATCGGTATATTCGGCTTACGTCCTTTATTGACATATTTAAATCTTGAACCGGCTGCCGCCGAGGTATGTATTAGTTATCTGAAAGCCTTTGCACTTGGTTTATTCCCATTACTCTGGGTAAATACTTTGCGTAACACAGTCGATTCTCACGGACTAACACATTATTCCATGGCCATCGTCTTTACAAGCTTTGTGATTAACGTATTCTTAAATTACGCACTCATCTTTGGTCATTATGGTTTTCCTGAAATTGGTGGTGTTGGTGCTGGCTACGGTATTGCCGGAGCTTGTTGGACGAACTTCATTCTATTTAGCTTAGTCATTCTATTGCATCCTAAGTTAAAAGGCTATCACATCTATAAAGATTTCCATAGCCCGAATTTCCACTATATCCGTGAACAATTACAAGTTGGTATTCCCATTGGCTTCTCCATCTTCTTTGAAGCTAGTATCTTTAGCATTGCTGGTCTCTTAATGGTTCATTTTGGTTCTGCTGTAGTAGCAGCCCACCAATCAGTAATTTCCTTTACTAATGTATTCTATTGCTTGCCATTAAGTATTGCCATGGCCTCTACCATTGCCGTTGCTTATGAACTCGGTGCAGGGCGAAAAAAGGAAGCGATCCAATACTCTTATATTTCTCGTGTATTGGCCATCATCATAGCCATTCTCATATGCGCCTTTACGTTCACCCATATGGATAATATTGCTGATCTATTCACCAATGATGATGAAGTATATGAGCTTATTTATCACTTCCTTGGGTATGGCGTATTTTTTGCTGCCATCGATGCCATAGGTACTCCATTACAAGGTATTCTAAGAGCCTACAAAGATGTAAAAGTAGTTCTTTACATCTCACTCATTTCTTATTGGGGTGTATGTTTCCCAACGGCTTATACCCTTGCTAAAAATCCTAATTATGGACCATTTGGCGTATGGATTGGTTTGTTGGTTAGCGTAGTAGTTGCGGGTATATTATTTACACTTCGCACATACTATATACAACATTACAAACCTAGAGCTATTACAAAATAATAAAAGCACCTATTGAATATTACACATCAGTGTAAAACATCAATAGGTGCTTTTTTATTTTAAAGCCTCTTGTTTCTCTACTTTGGACATACGAAAGAAATTATATAGTGTTTCTGCCGTCTTATAATTCATAGATTCTACTTTTGCAAGTTCATCAATAGATGCCGCTTTCATGGCCTCTAAACTATTAAAGTGAGCCCATAATGCCTTACGGCGTTTAGGACCGATGCCTTCAATATGATCTAGAATAGATTCAAGATTTCGCTTGCCCCGCAACTTACGGTGATAAGTAATAGCAAAACGATGCGCTTCATCACGAATTTGTTGAAGTAATTGAAGTTCCGGCGTGTGATGACTCAAGATGATACTTTCAGATTGCCCCTCTACAAAGACCTCTTCAATACGTTTAGCCAAGGAAATGACAGGCACATCTGTAACACCAACGGCACGGATTAACGGCAAAGCCGCATTGAGCTGACCTTTACCTCCATCGATGATAATAAGGTCCGGCATAGGCCAGTCTGTTTCATTACCGTAGCGTCGTTCCATGATTTCTGCCATCGATTTAAAATCATCTGGCTTACCCTGTGTGGTTTTCAATTTAAAGCGGCGATATTCCTTCTTCGCAGGCTTGCCACCTTCAAAAACAACCATGGAAGCTACCGTTTCAGCCCCTTGTGTATGAGATATATCAAAACACTCCATACGTTCAGGTAAACGTGGTAAGTCGAGAATTTCGGCTAACTTCTTAACCGCTCCGCCAGTCTTATCGATTTGGTGCTGCCACTGACGACGACGTTCTTCAAGGAAAGTTTCCGCATTTTCATGAGCCATCTTAATCATATCCATCTTATAGCCACGTTGTGGCACAGATACATCTACATGTTGGCCTTTGAGCTGTGTAAACCATTCCGTTAATAAGTCCCTATCTGTACTCTCCATAGGTAGTAGTAACTCTTTAGGGATAAAGTTTGTATCTCCATAGTATTGCTTGATAAAGTCCGTCATAATCGTTTCTGGACTATCTCCATCATGTTGCACAAAGTAATTTTCACGGCCTAACAGACGACCACCGCGGATGAATAGCAACTGCACACAGGCCATCGATGTATCTACAACTAACCCTAATACGTCTAAATCGCCACGTTGAGTAACCATGCGTTGCTTTTCTTGTATCTTTTCAATACTAGATAATTGATCACGATACCGTGCCGCATCTTCAAAGCGCAAATCTTCTGCAGCAGTTTCCATCTTTGATTTAATTTCCTTTAGCAATGGTATAGGTTTGCCTTCAAAAAGTTCTATAATTTCGTCAATATACTTCCGATAATCCGGTACAGATATTTTGTTAAAACACGGTGCCTCGCAGTAATGCATATGATACTGCAAGCACGGGCGTTCTACCTTCATAGACTTACAGGTACGCAATGGATAGTACTGGCGTATTAATTTCAGTACCACATGGACGGATGTAACGTCTGTAAAAGGGCCAAAATACTTAGCCCCATCTCGTTCAAGACGGCGCGTCATATATACACGAGGATAGTCTTCTTGCACTGAGATTTTGACATAGGGGTACGTCTTATCATCGCGGAGCCTAATATTATATTTAGGTTCATGCTCCTTGATAAGCGTATTTTCTAAGATAAGTGCTTCCATTTCCGTCTTTGTTTGAATGACTTCCACATCGACGGCACGTTTCATCATGGCCGTTACCTTTGGTGCCCGATTCGCATCATTACGTACATAGGAACGCACACGGTTGCGCAAATTAATAGCCTTACCTACATAGATGATGCGGTTATATTGATCGCGCCATAGATAGACACCTGGCGTCGTTGGCAGATGACTGACCTTTTCCAGTAATTCTTCAGACGGCATATTTCCTCCTTTCCTTGCAGATTACAAGAGAATAGCTTACACACTTCTTTAAATAATGCCCTTTATGAGTTGAAGGATGTAGTCTATTCTCTTTATGATTTTTCTTTTATGGAAACTTAAATATATGTACTATTTTATTTCTTATGCTTCACTGCTTTCATAAATTTCTTAGTCTGTTCCAATACAGGACCTAAGAATTTGCCAGTATAGCTTTCTTTCACCTTAACAATTTCCTCAGGCGTACCAGTTGCCACAATAGTGCCACCGCGATTACCACCTTCAGGACCAAGATCAATAATGTAATCAGCCATCTTAATAACATCTAAATTATGTTCGATAACGATAACTGTATCTCCGCCCTCTACAAGTTGTTGCAATACATGTAACAACTTACGAATATCTTCAGCATGAAGACCTGTAGTAGGCTCATCGAGGATGTATAGCGTTTTACCGGTGCTACGACGCGCTAGTTCTGTAGCTAATTTAACCCGTTGAGCCTCACCACCAGATAATGTAGTAGCCGCCTGACCTAAACGGATATACCCAAGGCCAACCTCTTGAAGAGTAACCATCTTACGATTGATCTTAGGAATCGCACTAAAAAATTCTACAGCATCATCAACTGTCATATCTAATACATCAGCAATAGATTTTCCTTTATATTTAACCTCCAAGGTTTCACGATTATATCGCGCTCCTTTGCAGACTTCACAAGGCACGTATACATCTGGAAGGAAATGCATTTCAATCTTGATAATACCATCACCACGACAAGCCTCACATCGACCGCCTTTTACGTTAAAGCTAAAACGACCTTGTTTATAACCGCGCATCTTAGCTTCTGGCGTTTGACTATATAGTTCACGAATTGCATCAAATACACCTGTATATGTAGCTGGATTGGAACGAGGTGTACGTCCAATAGGGCTTTGATCAATATTGATGATTTTATCAATATGTTCAATGCCTCGAATCTCTTTATGAGCTCCTACCTTATGATAAGAACGATACAACTGATTGGCTAATCCTTTATAAAGGATTTCATTGATTAAGGTAGACTTACCAGAACCGCTGACACCAGTAACAACATTAAACAAGCCAATAGGAAATTTTACATTTACATTTTGTAAATTGTTTTCCTTAGCACCGCGAATTTCAATGCAGTTCTTACCTGGTTTACGGCGTTCTTCCGGAAGAGCGATAAATTTACGACCACTCAAATACTGACCAGTAATAGAGTCTTTTACCTTCATAACTTCGTCAACAGAACCAGCGGCAATAATTTGACCGCCATGCTCACCTGCACCTGGACCAATGTCCACGAGATAGTCAGCCGCACGCATCGTATCTTCGTCGTGTTCTACAACGAGCAAGGTATTACCTAAGTCCCGCAAGCCTTTTAAGGTATCGATAAGTCGATCATTATCTCGTTGATGTAGACCTATGGACGGTTCGTCTAGGATGTACAATACACCTACCAAACCAGAGCCGATTTGCGTAGCTAGACGAATACGCTGTGCTTCACCACCAGATAATGTGCCTGCACTACGGTTCATTGTTAGGTAATCGAGACCTACATTATTAAGGAAACCTAGACGAGCATTGATTTCCTTTAAAATTTGAGCACCAATCACTTGTTCACGTTCAGTTAACTGTAGATTACCAAAGAAATCGAGTGCTTCTTTAATAGTTAACTGCGTTACTTCGTTGATATTCTTATCCCCTACAGTAATAGCTAATACTTCAGGTTTAAGACGAGCCCCATGACATGTAGTACACGGCTTAATAGACATAAACTTTTCAAATTCTTCACGCATAGAGTCTGTAGAGGCTTCACTATGACGGCGCTTAACCATCGGTAAAATACCTTCGTACTCAGTAAAGAATTCCTTTATCTCACCTCTCATATTTTCATAGGTGAAACTTACCTTATCCGTCGTACCGTACATCACCTTTTTCTGTAATGCTTTCGGCAATTCATCATAGGTGGAGTCTAAGGAATATCCATTAGCTTTTAATAGACCTTCTACTTGACGCATAAACCAAGCATTAGGATTGGAGCTCAAGGCTTGCACGCAACCATCGGCAAAGCTAATAGATCCATCTGGAATAACGCGCTCCTCATCAACCTCCATAGTAGAACCAATCCCTAAACAAGATGGACACGCACCAAACGGACTATTAAAAGAGAACATACGCGGTTCAATTTTAGGTAATGAAATATGACAATCTGGGCACGCAAAATGTTGGCTATACATGTGTTCAGTTCCGTCTACCTCTTGAATCACAACGATGCCTTCTGCCCATTTTGAAGCGGTCTCCATAGAGTCAGCCAACCGAGATTCAATGCCTTCTTTTACAACGAGACGGTCCACAACGATATCGATGGAATGCTTCTTATTTTTCTCTAATACAATTTCTTCGTCCAAGGTACGCACTACACCGTCTACTCGAGCACGAACAAAGCCTTCTTTGCGAAGTTGTTCAAACACCGATTTATGTTCCCCTTTTTTACCTTGAATCATAGGGGCTAGCACTAAAACCTTTGTACCTTCGGGAAAGCTCATTACATCGTCGGTCATTTGTTGTATTGTTTGCTGGGTAATAGGCTTACCACATTCTGGACAGTGTGCATGACCTACGCGTGCAAATAAGAGACGTAAATAGTCGTAAATCTCCGTTACGGTACCAACCGTAGAACGAGGGTTGCGACTCGTCGTCTTTTGGTCGATAGAAATAGCTGGAGATAAACCTTCAATATAATCGACATCGGGTTTATCCATTTGTCCCAAAAATTGACGTGCATACGCAGACAGGGACTCAACATAACGTCGTTGTCCTTCTGCGTAAATCGTATCAAATGCTAGGGATGATTTACCAGAACCACTGAGGCCAGTTAAGACGATAAACTGATCACGTGGCAAGGATATATCAATATTTTTTAGGTTATGCTGACGCGCACCTTTTACAATCAATTGATCTTTCATTATCTTTCCTATTTAAAGAGATGATACCAAACGGCATCATCTCTCCGATTACTAACATGAAATAATATATGTATATTATCGCACATATAGTCTATATAATCTATGTGTTTTCTTACAATCTTTTAAAATTGCTCTTAAGATTTACTTTTTGGACTCGTCCGCTTTCTAGATTTGGTAGAAGCAGGCTTCTTCAACTTGCTATCTCCTGCACTATGCATATCGGACCATTGTTGACGTAATACGCCCAATTGATCACGTAATTTAGCAGCGGATTCAAATTCAAGCTGCTTGGCAGCGACCTTCATTTGACGATCTAGCTCTTCAATCTTATTGTACAATTCTTCCGGTGTTATATCTGCCACCTTAGGTGCTGATGTATCTTGAACATATGATTCGTGTCCATGGTCCATGCCCTCTGAGGATTTTTTTTGTTTTCCTTTTTTCGGTGAAAGTCCCTTTCCATCGGTAACCATATCTTCTTCGATTTTCGTTAATTCGATAAGCTCTTTTACATCTTTAGATACAGATTTAGGCGTGATATTATGTTCAATATTATAAGCCTCTTGCACGGCACGACGACGATCGGTTTCATCGATAGCTCGTTGCATAGAACCTGTTACACGATCTGCGTACATGATAACATGACCATTCACATTACGAGCCGCACGACCTATAGTTTGAATCATGGCCGTATCGGAACGCAAGAAACCTTCCTTATCCGCATCTAAGATAGCAACCAAGGAAACCTCTGGCATATCGAGACCTTCACGAAGCAAGTTAATACCAACTAATACATCGAATACGCCAGCCCGCAAATCACGAATGATTTCAGCCCGCTCAATAGTAACAATATCGGAATGAAGGTAACGAACTCGTACGCCCATTTCCTTCAAGAATTCCGTTAAGTCCTCAGCCATCTTCTTCGTCAATGTCGTAACAAGAACCCGTTCATTCTTGGCAGCTCGTTTGTGAATTTCTCCAAGCAAGTCATCCATTTGCCCCTTAATAGGACGAATTTCTATAGATGGATCTAATAGGCCCGTAGGACGAATGATTTGCTCTGCAATATTCGTTTCTACTTCCATTTCGTATGGGCCAGGTGTAGCCGATACGTATACAATTTGATTGATACGCTCTACAAATTCATCGAATTGAAGAGGTCTATTATCTAATGCAGAAGGAAGACGGAAACCGTATTCGATAAGAGATTCTTTACGGGCACGGTCACCATTATACATAGCACGAATTTGAGGCATCGTCACATGCGATTCGTCCACCATGATGAGGAAATCATCTGGGAAATAATCAATCAATGTAAACGGTGCTTCTCCAGCCTTACGTTCAGACATATGACGGGAATAGTTTTCGATGCCCGAGCAATAGCCCATTTCTTGCATCATTTCTATATCGTAACGGGTACGCTGTTCTAAGCGCTGAGCCTCCAATAGACGGTCAGCAGCTTTTAACTTCGCCAACTGCTCATCTAATTCGGCTTCAATACGCTCTACAGCAATATTCATCTTCTCTTTCGTCGTTACATAGTGAGATGCTGGATAGACAGCAACGTGTTTTCTTTCCGCAATAACTTCACCCGTCAAGGAATCTACCTCTACGAGGCGGTCGATTTCATCACCAAAGAGCTCCACACGAATGGCTCTTTCACTATAAGCGGCAGGGAAAATATCAATTGTATCCCCTTGTACACGGAAGGTACCGCGGATAAAGTTCATATCATTTCTCGTATATTGAATATCTACGAGTTTAGATAAGATTTCATCGCGCGATTTAGTTTGACCTAAGCGCAAGGACAATACAAGATCAGAATAGTCCTCAGGGTCACCTAAGCCATAAATACAGCTAACAGAGGCAACGATAATGACATCGCGGCGCTCAAAAAGGCTCATCGTAGCACTATGTCGCAGTTTATCGATTTCATCATTAATAGACGCATCCTTCTCGATATATGTATCACTAGAAGGAATATAGGCCTCCGGTTGATAAAAATCGTAGTAAGATACAAAGTATTCTACCGCATTATTTGGAAAGAAACTTTTAAATTCACTACATAATTGAGCCGCCAAGGTTTTATTATGAGCAATGATCAAGGTCGGCTTTTGAACTGCTTCAATAACCTTAGCCATTGTAAAAGTCTTACCAGTACCAGTGGCACCGAGCAAAACTTGCGCCCATTCACCACGTTCAATACCTTCTGTTAAAGATTGAATCGCGGTAGGTTGGTCACCTGTAGGCGTAAAGGGCGCCTCCACTTTAAATGGTTGGCCCCCCTCGTAATTATATGTACTATGCTTCATTACTGTTCATCCTGATGTTTACGGATGGCTTTCATTTCTTCATCCGTCAAACGACGACCTACATTTTCCGCTTGATTCAACGTATCCTCACCTTCTAAGACTTCGATGAGCATAGCAATAGAAAAGCGATCTAGTGTAGGTGTGGTCTTCTGGATTTCATCAGCCATCATCCAATCTGATTCAGTATAGTTATTAATACGTTCTGTAATTTCTTCCCAGTTTGAAAGTAGCAATCTCGTAATGGGGCGATATAGTTCAATACCGAAGTACTCGATTAAGCTAACTATCTTATTCATATTTTCTAGGCTAACATTACATTCATTTTTTTTATTTTCAGATTCTACATATTCAAGTAAGAATTCCCGGTTATATTTATTTGTCACCTTGAATCATTCCTTTATTAAATAGTGCATTAGCAAATTCTTTTGCATTAAATGGACGCAAGTCATCCATACCTTCGCCAACGCCAATCCAGCGTACGGGTACGCCCAGTTCCTCTTTAATAGAGATAACTACGCCGCCTTTTGCCGTACCATCTAGTTTAGTTACTACAATACCATTTACTGGTACAGCTTGACCAAATAATTTAGCTTGGCTTACTGCATTTTGACCCGTAGTACCATCTAAAACGAGCAATGTTTGATGCGGCGCACCTTCTACGTGGTTATTCGCTACGCGCCCCATCTTTTTAAGCTCTTCCATAAGGTTAACCTTAGTATGTAGACGACCAGCCGTATCTACAATAACAAGGTCTGCATTACGAGCTTTCGCAGCTTCCATTGCATCATATACAACGGCAGCAGGGTCTGCGCCTTCTTTATGTTTAACAATCGGCACACCAACGCGATCAGCCCAAATGGATAATTGGTCAGCTGCAGCGGCACGGAATGTATCGCCTGCAGCAATGATAACCTTTTTACCTTCTTTAGTATAATAGTTAGCCAATTTAGCGATTGTCGTTGTTTTACCAACACCATTTACACCAACTACAAGGATGACCTCAGGATGGTGCAAAGTAATTTCATCTTCTTGATCGATGAGCATTTCCGTGATGCGATCTTCCATAAACGGCATTACATCACCAGTATGATTGATGATACCTTCTGTTACACCACGACGAATTTCTTTCATCAAGTATTCTGTCGTCTTAGGACCTAGATCACTAGTAAGCATAACTGCTTCTAAATCATCTAAGAAATCATCATCGATTTGCGCATAACCAATAACGATGCTTTCTACATTTTTTACAAAAGACTTACGAGTTTTCTCTAAACCGTCTTTAATTCTATCAAAGAATCCAAATGCCATTATGCTAGATCCTCCTTCACATCTTCAAATGCTACTGTTAATAATCGCGATACACCGCGTTCCACCATGGTTACCCCTTGTAGTACTTCGGCAGCTTCCATCGTCTTTTTACGGTGAGATACAACGATAAATTGTGTTTCTTTATTTATTCGATTTAAGTAAGAGCTAAATCGCTCAACATTGGCTTCATCAAGCGCCGCGTCAACTTCGTCAAGCACACAGAACGGAGCTGGACGATAGTTGAGGAATGAGAACAATAAAGCGATAACCGTAAGAGCACGCTCGCCACCCGATAAGAGTGTCAATTGTTGACGCTTTTTCCCTGGTGGTTGAATGTAGAAGTCGATACCACCCGTCAAAATATTATCTGGATCAGTAAGTACAATTTGCGCAGTACCGCCACCAAACAACTGGCTGAATACTTCTTGGAATCTACGGCCTACCACATCCAATACATCGTATAGCTGTGTACTCATAGCCTTATCCATTTCGGCAATAACCGCCTGTAATTGCGCCTTTGCCGTATCTAAATCAGCTAATTGTGTGGTTAAGAAATCATAGCGTTCTTTAGTCTCTTCGTATTCCTCAACGGCATTTGGATTGACTGGACCCAATTCGGCAATTTCGGCCATCAAACGAGCTTGCTCATCCTTCCAATCGTTAACAGAGCCTTCAATGCGAAGGACTTGAGCATCTTCCAAAGTAAAGCCTAGCTCTTGTAATTCTTCTACAAAGCGCTCACAGTCCATGCGATGACGTGTAATTTTACCTTCCATATCAACAAGGCGACCTTGCACCACTTTATAGCGTTGATTCAATCGGTCTTGCTCACTGAGGATAGATTCCATTTCTTCGCGACCTGTAGATGTTTTATTATAGGCTTCATCACGAAGAGCACGTAATCGTTCAACCTCAGCCGTAGCAGAGGTCAACTCTTGTTCTGCCACTTCCTGAGCCTTAGGTATTTCCTTTTCATAGCGTTGTGTAGTACTAACTAACAAATTACGAAGTGGTGTTAAGCGCTCAATAATACTAGAAATAGACTGATTACGCTGTTCACGTTGTGATTCCCGTTCCTGAATGGTATGTCGCAAGGTATCACAAGTAAGGCGAGCTTCCGTGAAAGCTTCATACGCCTCTTGTTGCACCTTTTGCAACACAGTTAATCGATCCATCAACGTCCCTTGATTACCATCCACACCATGATCCTCTTGCAAGGAAGCTAATGCTGTTTCTTGTTCTTTCAAGTTAGCTGTTGTAGTAGCCAAATCAATATCAATTTGTACTAAACGTTGCTCTTCTTCATGGAGAACACGTTTCTTACGATCCAGCTGATTTTGTATATTTTGTACCTTTGTTTCGCTAGCCACATAGAGTAAGTTCGTATGCTGATAGCTTTCATCAAGAGTCGCTTGTTCCTTTTCAGCTTCTTCAACCCGTTTCTCAAGGCGTTCTAAGTTGGCTATTAAGGAGCGAATTTGTCCTTCAATTTGTACCAGTTCTTGTTCAAGACTAGCAGCCTCTTCCTTGCGGCTCAATACAGAAGCACGCTTGCGCTTTGTGGCACCACCGGTTAAAGAACCACCAGGTTGAAATTGTTCCCCCGTAAGAGTTACGATGCGCAATTGCTGATTGTATTTTTTCTGTAATCCAATGGCATCATCCATGGAAGATACTACCAAGGTGCGACCCAATAAGTATTGGAAGATATGGGCGTACTTATTATCAAAGGAAATACAATCAACAGCAGTGCCTAATACACAGCTTTCATGTAAAGCCGGTGTATCATATGGTTTACCTTTAACAGAATCCATCGGCAAAAAGGTTACGCGACCACCTTGGATAGATTTCAAATAATTGACACCCTCTGCAGCAGCACGAGCTGTAGTAGTCACAACATGGTTAACACTTCCTCCTAAGGCCGTTTCGATAGCCGTAGTATATTTGTCCTCTACCGTAAAGAGATCGCCAACAGCGCCCGTGATCTGTTCGCGCCAAAAACCTTTACCATTGAGGATGTTCTTTGTGCCTTCTAAGTAACCTTCGTGCTGTTCCTCCCACTGTGCTAAAAGTTCTAATCGACCTTTTGCACGTTGTTCTTGAGTGCGCAGCTTTTGTAATTCCTTACGCTCTTCACGCGCTTTCATAGCCGCATCCTTAGCATCATCAACGAGGGCTTGTCGTTGAGCAGATAAAGCATTAAACTTTTGACCTAGCGCTTCAAATTCAGAACGAGCGACTTGTAGTTCACTATCTACCTGTGCTATTTCAGATTCTAGAATAGAACATTGATTTTTACTTTCCACCTTGCGAGCTTCTAAACTCCGAATACTAGCCTTAGCCGTTTCAATAGCACTCACAACTTCTAATTGACGTTGCTCAAAAGCCTCTCGATTGGATTGCAAGGATTGAAACTTAGCTTGTTCTGTCTTTACATCTTCAACAGCCTTTTTGTAACTCGCTTCTAATTCTTCTAGATTAGACTCTTTTTCTACTAATTGAGCGCTTTCATCTTGAATCAATTGATTTAAGATTCGCAATTGTTGCTCCTCGCCCTTTTGCGTAGCCTCTAGCTCGCTAATGCGCATAAACGTTTCATCTAATTCACGGCGCGCTGTTTTTAGTTGCTCTTCTAAAAGACGTAAGTGACCAGATAAGCGTTCTTCATCACGTTGCTTTTCCGTATATTGAGCCTCCCACAACTTAAGCTGTTCCTGCTCTTTTGACGAGGACGATTGCAATTCGTGACGACGAGCTTCTAATTTAGACAGTTCAGTTTGAAGCTCAATTTCTTCATCTTTAAAGGCAATATTATCGTTTTCAAAACGTGTTAAAAGGCGATCAGAGGTCTTATAATTGTGAAAGCCTAATGCCCCATCATAATCGCGCTTTGCGCGGCTTAAAGTCATATATTTTTTAGTCTTTTCCGCTTTTTCAGACAAAGGTCCTAGTTGCTCTTCAATGGTAGCCATTACGTCCCGTACGCGCTCCATATTACGGTCTGTACTAGCAATACGACGTAAAGCATCTTCTTTATTAATTTTAAAGCGAGAAATCCCAGCTACATCTTCAAAGATAAGACGACGTTCTTCAGGTTTAGAATTTAAAATAGCATCAATTCGGTTCTGACCAATAATAGCCATGGAATCTCTACCAAGACCGGTATCTGCCAGTAAAAGATGTATGTCCTTTAAACGACAAGAGCGCTTATTGATGAGAAACTCACTTTCACCAGTACGATAGATACGGCGTGTTATAGCCACCTCTGCCATATCTAAATCTAATTGTTGGTCACTATTGTCAAATACAAGAGTAACCTCAGCAGCGCTCATAGGTTTGCGCTTTTCCGTACCAGAGAAAATGATATCCTCTGCTTTTTGACCACGTAAATTACGAAAATTGGATTCCCCTAAAACCCATTTCATGGCATCCGTAATATTACTTTTACCACTTCCGTTAGGACCAATAACGGCAGTCATTCCTGGTGAGAATTTTACAACCGTCTTATCTGCAAACGATTTAAAGCCCTTTAATTCCAACCGAAGTAATTGCATGACTGCCTCCTTTCTACTAACAACCCTAAATAATCATATCTTCTATTATAACACATATTGTAGGCCATCAATACAGCAACGAACGGTATTTCTCGTACTTTCTTCACACCAACTTATACTATATTGTGGATATAGTTCAGCGAAATATAATACATTTCTATTTTTAAGCCCTCTCACCTTAGATGTTAAGCTTCTAGGATAAGAAATAATAATATTATGTTTTATTGCAATACTATTATTCCCAATATAGTTTGTTTTATCATTATTAGTCTTATCTTTACATCCAGTATTATCAGCATTAACTCTACTAAATCCTAGATTTTCATAAGTAGCGTATTCAGTTAGATTAAAACAATCGTTACTTAGTGAGTACTTATACTGAGATACATGCTCATCAATACAACGTTCAATTCGCTGCTTATATTGTTCATTCACAACTAGCTCCCCCATAGCTGGCTCATATGGACCTGCCACTAAGCTATTACCGGAATCTAATTCTTCTGTACTTTGTAATCCCGTGCGAATGACTTCAATACCATGCTGTTCAAACCAATTTTTTAAAAATGCACAATACTGTATAGCTAGCTCAGTACTTAGTGGTTCATATTCTCCAGCTCTATACTGGTCGGCTAGCTCTGTATTTTCTATAACTAGTACGGGATAGATACGTATAAAATCAGGTTGTAATGCGACTACCGCAATGGCCGTTTCTATTATTGTTTGCCAGGTCTCACCTTTTAGTCCTGGTAAAAGTTGAACTCCAACGGTCATATCATGCTGTTTTAATCGTGCAACAGCCTCTACTACCTCTTGTGCCGTGTGACCCCTCTTAGCATCGACTAAAATACCATCATTCATAGACTGCACGCCAAGTTCTACAGTTTTTACTCCATAAGACTGTAATAATGTAATCGCTTCATCACCTACAGCATCAGGTCTTGTAGAGCAACGTATGCCATCAATGATTCCCCGTTGAAGCATTTCATAGGCAGGCATTAATAATTTATGTTGTAAATCTTTAGGAATAGCCGTAAATGATCCCCCATAAAAGGCAACCTCCCAAAACTTCTCGCACCGTTTTGTGCCTACATAGTCTTTAATTGTTTGTTGTATATATTCTGGAGTTAGGTGACTAATACCAGATTGGCCCGTAATACGAGATTGATTACAAAATGTACACACATAAGGACAACCTACGTGAGGTATAAAAAAGGGAATCATACCAAATGGTTTCATAGACACCTCCTCTTCTTATGTAAAAATTATTATTCATCTATTATTATATAGATTATTGTTCATCTATCATTATATAGATCATTATTCATCTACCATTATATAGATTATTACTCACATACTATATATTACTCACATACTATTATACAAAAAAAAGCGCCATTCGGCGCTTTTCTATTTATCAGCCATCAACTTTTCTAAAGTCAATTGAGCCGCATGTTGTTCTGCAATTTTTTTACTTTTACCAGAGCCGGCCTCATAAGTAACACCATTAATTTCAACCTCCATATGGAAGGTTTTAGCATGATCGGGACCACTTTCACTGAGCAAATGATAGACAATATGTTTATCCCCATCACGTTGCACATATTCTTGTAATAATGTCTTATAATCTTTGCCCCGCTTACCTTCTAAGGCTTGCATGATATAGGTAGTTAAATGCTTTAAAACAAAGGCCATAGCCGTTTGATAATCTGTAGAAATATAAATGGCACCGATGAGAGACTCAAAGGTATCCGCTAATATAGAGTTTCGATCGTTACCACCGGAAGCGCGTTCTCCATGACCAAGCAATAAATATTGTCCTAGTTGCAAAGAACGGCTCACAGATGCTAAAGAATCCTCACACACTGTAGCGGCCTTAATTTTCGTTAAATTACCTTCAGCCATATCTGGATATGTCTTAAATAGGTATTCCCCAATAATAAGATCCAAAACAGCATCGCCTAAAAACTCTAATCGCTGATTGTGATGAATATGCTTTGATTTATGTTCATTCGCATAAGAAGTATGTGTAAAAGCACAATCTATAATGGATATATCTGACACAGGTATGTCTAAACGAGCAACAAGCTCATGAAGAGATTCTTCACGAGCTTGTGTTATCTTACTCTTATGCGTTTCGATAGTAACCATTAAGCTTCATAACGGCGAATGCAAAGTGTACCGTTATGACCACCAAAACCGAAAGAGTTAGAAAGTGCACATTTTACTTGAAGTTCACGTGCGCCTTCACGAACATAGTCCAGATCCAAACCTTCATCAGGATTGTCACAGTTAATTGTAGGGTGAACTTTACCAGTTTCAATCGCCATCGCCATTACGATAGTTTCAATAGCACCAGCAGCCCCCAATAAGTGACCTGTCATGGATTTAGTAGAGTTAACAGCGATATTTTTAGCGTGATCGCCGAACAATTCTTTAATAGCCAATGTTTCATTTTGGTCATTAAGGCCAGTAGATGTACCATGAGCATTGATGTAGTTAACGTCTTTAGGATCAATACCTGCATCTTTAATTGCTAATTCCATACATTTACGAGCTTGAACACCACCTGGAGCTGGTGCAGTGATATGGTAAGCATCACCATTGCTACCATAGCCCACAACTTCAGCATAGATATGCGCACCGCGTGCTTTTGCGTGTTCTAATTCTTCAAGAACTACGATACCAGCACCTTCACCCATTACGAAACCATCACGGTCACGGTCAAATGGACGGGACGCCTTTGTTGGCTCATCATTGCGTGTAGACATAGCTTTCATAGCCGCAAAACCAGCTACAGCAGCCGGAGATACCGCAGCCTCAGTACCACCAGCAAACATCACATCAGCATCTCCACGTTGGATGATACGGAATGCATCGCCAATCGCATTTGTACCAGAAGTACAAGCAGTTACGTCTGTAATAACTGGACCTTTAAGACCAAGGCGAATAGATACGCGTGCAGATGTCATATTTGCAATCATCATAGGTACTGCAAATGGACTTACACGGCCAGGACCTTTTTCGAATAATGTTTCATACACCTCATGGATAGAGTCAATGCCGCCTATACCTGTACCAACTACAGTACCACAGCGATCTAAATCTGCTTTATCTAAATCAAGATCAGCATCTTCACAAGCAAGAACAGCTGCACCGATAGCAAATTCTACAGAACGGTCCATACGACGAGCTTCTTTCTTGTCTACCCCATAGTTTGTAATATCAAAATCTTTTACTTCACCCGCAATGCGTGTTGCATAGTCAGATGCGTCAAAGCGTGTAATCGGCCCAATACCAGATTGACCTGCCAATAACGCATTGTAGAAGTTCTCTTTACCGATACCTACAGGAGTCACTGCCCCTAAGCCAGTAATTACTACACGTTTTTCCAATTATTCCACCTCTTATAGCTATACAGCCCTTTAAATTAATCGATCTCTGCTACTTGCTGTTTTAATTGAGCAAAGATATCTTTAACTGGCATAATCCTATCGACTTTTCTCATATTATTGCCAGAGAACACCAACCCCGTTTCCACATCACCTTGTTGTGCGCGAGAAAGAGCACGGATAATGCAGAATTTATGGGAACAATGTTTTAAACAGTTATCACACACCGTTGGAGGCGCTACAGTACCATCTAAAACAGATTCAGCAAATTTGTTTTTTATTGCTTGACCAGGCAAACCAACAGGACTTTGAATCAATACTATATCCTCAGGGTTTGTAGCTCGTACATACATTTTTTTCAATTCATCAGATGCATTACATTCATCAGAAGCAGCAAAACGGCTACCCATTTGAACACCACTAGCACCAATTTTTAACATTTCAACGATATCACGGCCATCTAGAACACCACCAGCAGCAATTACTGGAATGTTTTTTACCGCTGCTACAACTTCGGGAACGATTTCTCGAGCGGAACGATCCGTCCCCAAGTGTCCACCAGCTTCACAGCCTTCTACGATTACAGCTGCAGCACCTAAACCTTCAGAAATGCGAGCTAATTTTGCGGACGAAACAATTGGTACAATAGGAGTACCAGACTCTTTGCCCATTGCGAACATATCTCTTGAAAAACCAGCACCTGCTACTACAAGATCAATGCCTTCTTCGATGGCAGTCTTTACTAAGCCAGCAAATTGAGTTGCTGCTACCATCGCATTTATACCAATAATACCCGTAGGTGATAATTTTCTAGCTAATTGTATTTCGTATCGTAATTCATCGAAAGGCAAGCCCGATGCCGCAATAAGGCCGATACCACCTTCATTTGCAACGGCTGCTGCCAAGCGAGCTGTAGACAATCTAATCGCCATACCACCTTGAATAATAGGTACTTTGGCCACTAGATTCCCAATGCGAAGTTCAGGGAGCTTCACTATCAAATCCTCCTGTAAATAAAACCGGTTGGGAGGCCACTCGGCCTCCCGTTCGGTTGAATTGTTAGCTTTACAGCTTATTTAGCAGAATCAATATATTCTACTGTATCCTTAACGGTTTTAATTTTTTCTGCAACGTCGTCAGGGATTTCAACATTGAATTCTTCTTCAAATGCCATGATCAATTCAACGATATCTAAGGAGTCAGCGCCTAAGTCGTCGATGAATGTAGAATCAATGGTAACTTCAGCTTCATCAACGCCTAATTGTTCCACAACGATTGCTTTAACTTTATCGAAAGTGTTCATTAGTGGTTCACCTCCTTTCAAAGTGTATTTATATATAGTCTAATTTTACAACTACATTACCATGCCACCATCAACATTGATGACTTGACCCGTAATATAATTAGCAAAATCGCTAGCAAGGAATGTTACTACTGTTGCTACTTCTTCAGCATCAGCCATACGGCCCAATGGAATTTCAGTAACCATAGCTTCTTTAACTTTTTCTGGTAATACATCGGTCATATCTGTGTTGATAAAGCCTGGAGCAATAGCATTAACTGTAATACCACGGCTAGCCAATTCTTTAGCACAGGACTTAGTAAAACCAATTACGCCCGCTTTAGAAGCAGCGTAGTTAGTTTGACCAGCATTACCCATAACACCTACAACAGATGTCATGTTGATAATATGACCAGAACGTTGTTTCATCATGATTTTAGATACTGCTTTAGTTACTAAGTATACACCTTTAAGGTTGATATCAATTACAGCATCAAAATCTTCGTCTTTCATTCTCATCAACAAACCGTCACGCGTAATACCCGCATTATTTACGAGAATGTCAATGTGACCAAATTCTTTATGAGCTTCTTCCACCATGGAAGCAACTTCATCAGCATTTGCTACATTAGCTTTAAATTTAATGGCTTTTCGGCCTAACGCTTGTACAGCTTCAACAGTTTCTTGTGCTGCACCTTCGCTACCGCTATAGTTTACTACAATATCAGCACCAGATTGTGCTAGATTGATAGCTACAGCGCGACCAATGCCACGGGATGCGCCAGTTACAATGGCTACTTTACCCTCTAAATGCATTTTATCGAACCCCCTTCAAAAATTCAAGCGTTTTCTCTAAGGATGCAATGTCTTCAACATTAGCTAATTCCATATCTTTGTTGATCTTTTTAGTAAAACCTGTGAGTACTTTCCCAGGCCCCACTTCAACAAAGCGAGTAACACCAAAGTTTACCATTTCAGCTACACAATCTTCCCACAAGACAGGGTTAGCGGCTTGAGTAACTAAGGACTCTTTAATGTCATTTGCATTAGTCAAAATCTTGCCAGTAACATTTGCAACTACAGGAATTTGTGCATCACACACTTGGATCTTATCCAACTCTTCCTTTAACCGAAGAGCTGCGGGTTCCATCAAACGGCTGTGGAATGGAGCACTTACCGGAAGCATTACTGCGCGTTTTGCTCCTGCTTCTTTCATTTTTTCAGCTGCTGTTTCCACCGCTGCAGTTTCACCGGCAATAACGATTTGTCCAGGGCAATTGAAATTAACTGCTTGTACAGAACCTACAGAAGCATTTACATCTTCACAAATTTCTACAACTTGCTCACGAGGTAATGCCAAAATTGCTGCCATAGCGCCTTTACCCAATGGCACAGCTTCTTGCATATATTCACCGCGTTTATGAACTACATATACTGCGTCTTTAAAGTTCAATACACCGGCTGCTACTAGAGCACTATACTCACCAAGACTATGCCCGCCTACGATGTCAGGCGTAAAGCCTTGTTCTTTTAGAATTTCATAACAAGCTACGGATGCAGTCAAAATAGCTGGTTGTGTATTTGCTGTTTTAACGAGCTCTGTATCAGGACCTTCGAAGCATAATTTACTGATAGAATAACCAAGTGCCTCGTCAGCTTCTTCAAAACGTTGTTTCACAATAGGGTACGCATTATACAAATCTTGTAACATGCCTACTTTTTGAGAACCTTGACCAGGAAAAACAAATGCCGTTTTCATTAGGGGCCTCCTTATTTACTAAGACCTTGAAGATTCTTAATCACAGTTTCAGCTTCAGTCATAATATCTTTAATGATAGTTTCACATGGTTTAACATCTGTTAACATACCAGAAATTTGACCGATCATTACAGAACCTTCTTTTACATTACCCTCAATAGCAGCTAAACGAAGTGTACCAGCACCTAATGCTTCCAATTCCTCTTTAGATCCACCACTGAATTCAAGGGATTTATATTTATGAGCTAACGCATTATCTATAATACGTACAGGATGACCTGTTGTTAAACCAGTCATAACTGTAGCACGATCTTTTGCTTTCAATACAGCGTTTTTATAATTTTCATGGGCAATACATTCTTCGGATAATACGAATCGTGTCCCCATTTGTACCGCTTTAGCACCTAATGCAAATGCCGCAGCCATACCACGACCATCTGCAATACCTCCGGCAGCAATAACTGGTACATCTACAGCATCAACTACTTGAGGAATTAATGCCATAGTTGTAATATCACCTACGTGACCACCAGACTCTGTACCTTCAGCAATAATTGCATCAATACCACCACGTAATAAGCGCTTTGCTAGTAATACTGATGCAACTACAGGAATAACTTTTGTACCAATTTCTTTCAAAGCGGGAACATAAACACCAGGATTACCTGCACCTGTAGTGATAACAGGAACACGTTCTTCCACGACTACTTCCATAACCTCTTTTACAAATGGAGACATGAGCATGATATTACAGCCAAAAGGCTTACTAGTGCGCTCTTTTAATTTATGGATTTCATTACGGAAAATATCAGGAGGCATATGACCAGCACCAATAATCCCAAGTCCACCAGCTTCAGAAACGGCTGCCGCTAATTCTGCAGTACCGAGCCAAGCCATACCACCTTGAAAGATTGGATACTCAATCTGCAATAAATCACAAATGTCAGTCTTAATCATCTTGATGTGTCCTCCTTAATACCATTTCAAGACCAGGCTTGCCCATGTTAGGCCTGCACCAAATCCTGCAAACGCAACATTATCACCGCGTTTGAAACGTCCCTCGCGATTAGCTTCATCAAGTGCAATCGCTACAGACGCGGCAGATGTATTACCATACTTATGTAAATTAACAAAAACTTTTTCCATTGGCAGATGTAAACGTTTGGCTGCCGAATCAATAATACGAATATTCGCTTGATGAGGAATGAAGTAATCTAATTCGTTTAACTCCATACCAGCGCGTTCTAAGGATTTTAAAACCGTACGCCCCATCGTTTTAACGGCAAATTTATATACTTCAGGGCCATCCATATGAATAAATGTTAAGCCCTCTTCTACGCGTTGATCATTTGCCACCACAGCAGTGCCACCTGCAGGAATGCAAAGCGCTGGTCCGCCAGTGCCATCGGCGCCCATGTCAATACCTTTAATGCCATAGCCTTCAGGTACTTCAGATACTACTGCAGCCCCAGCACCATCACCAAAGAGGATACATGTACCACGATCATTCCAGTTTACTCGACGGGAAAGGATTTCCGCCCCCACGACGAGTACTTTTTTATAAATACCAGAACTAATATAACTAGCGGCAGTAATCAATCCATATACAAACCCAGAGCATGCCGCTTGTAAATCATAGGCTGCAGCGTTTTTGGCGCCTAAGTTCGCTTGCAATACACAAGCTGCCGAAGGAATAATCATATCTGGTGTTAAGGTAGCAAAGATAATCATGTCGATTTCCTCTGCAGTGACATTAGCCATTTGCATAGCTTTTTTTGCTGCCTCTGTCGCCATATAGGATGTATTCATACCTTCCGGTGCAATGCGTCGTTCTTCTATACCCGTACGCTCTCTAATCCATTGATCATTGGTATCAACCATTTTTTCAAGATCAAAGTTTGTTACTACATTGTCAGGAAGGAAGCTCCCAGTACCAATGATTCCTACAGGTTTATTCATCATAGTCATACTTTAAGGCTCCTTCAATATCCATCGTTTCTCTTATGTGTTGAATAATTTTACGCTCTACTAAATCACTAGCAATTTCAATAGCAGTTTTTATTTCTTTTGCTTTAGAACTACCATGAGCAATCATGAATACCCCATTAACTCCCAAGAGCGGAGCACCACCATTTTCTGTGTGATCCAAACGTTTTGCCATCTTTTTCAAAGCTGGCTTTACAAGCATAGCTCCTATCTTGGCGAAAATACTTCCTGCCATGATACTATCCTTTACTAATTGCGTAAGACCTGTTACTAAACCTTCCGCAAATTTAAGTACCACATTGCCTACGAAGCCATCACATACGACAACATCAACGGCACCTTTAGGAATATCACGACCTTCAATATTTCCTTTAAAATTGATAGTCTTCATACCCTCCAAAATCGGATACGTCGCCAATACGACATCGTTCCCCTTTGTGGCCTCTTCACCAATATTTAACAATCCTACAGTAGGATTTTCTTTTCCTAATAAAAGCTTAGCGTATTCAGACCCCATTAAAGCACCTTGTACAAGATGTTTAGGTTTACTATTAGAATTTGCACCAGAGTCTAACATAACTGTTATACCACTTACCGTTGGCATTGGAGTTGCAATGACAGGGCGGTCAATGCCCTTAATGCGACCGAGACCAAACAAAGCCGCTGCAACAGCAGCTCCCGTACTCCCCGGAGCAATTACAGCATCACAACGATTATCGCGAACCAACGAAGTAGCGACCACAACAGATGCATCTTTTTTCTTGCGCAATGCTTGACCTGGATGTTCATCCATGCCGATTACCTGGCTAGCATGATGTACAGAAATACGTGGATTCTTAGCTTCATTATTAGCTTCTAATATATCAAAAATTTGCTGCTCATCGCCGACGAGCACCACTTCAATGTGTTGATTTGCTCGTACGGCTTCAATGGATCCAAGTACAGTCTCCATTGGAGCAAAGTCGCCACCCATGGCGTCTATTGCAATTTTCATAATTTACACCCTATTCTCTACGGATTCCATAATAAATTTTGCGCGAAACACTTCTTTTATTTTATCTCTTATTATAACCCAAATAAAGAACTTATTACCTCGGCGACGAACAATTTCTGCTTTCGCTACCAAATTAGTACCAGATCCTACCGGGTTTTTATATTTTATATTTCCAACTTCCGCAGAGCAAACAGTCGTCCCCATAACCACTTTTGCAAGGGAATTTGCTTGCGCATATAAATACTGCGGTTCTACATATCCGAATTGATCTTCCATATCAGCCGTAGTACGCAACATAGATAATGCTTGGTGCCCCTCGGTGACATCAATCAATTCGCCAACCACTTCATATGATACATGTTCTGCCATTTCATGTGATTGACCTGTAGCCATAACACGAATGCGTTCACGCAATTCAGGAATACCCAATTCTAGTCGATCGAGACGAATTGTTGGCACACTTACACCAAAGTGTGTTGCCAATTCTTCATCAGTAAGAAATGGCGTAATATTCAGTTTTTCTTGTAACTGCTTCTGGCGCTCTTGCTTCTTTAACCGACTCATGGGACCACCTTTTATGACCTAGTATTAATATTACATCCTAAGTATATACAATAATTCCCTTATTGGCAAGACTTTTCATACATATAGTAAGATATTTTCATAGCATATACAAAATATAGTTGTTTTTTTATATTTTAGTATTATTGTTTATAAAAAATAAAAATGTGTCACCATCTTATAGAATAATCTTACTATAAAATAGTGACACTTGTTATTGATAACGAAACATATAAAAATATGAGTGTATATTTTGAAAGCATATAAAAAAGACGCCTACAAAGTAGGCGTCTCTCTCTGCTCACATATTAAGCATTAGCTACTACTTGTTCACCTTTATAGTGACCACATGTAGGGCAAACACGATGAGGCATCTTAGGTTCGTGGCATTGTGGACATGCTACATAACCAGGAGCTTCTAATTTCCAATTAGCACGACGACGATCGCGACGGCATTTAGACAATCTACGTTTAGGTACTGCCATTATCTGCACCTCCTTAGTACAATCATTAGGATAATCTATCATCTTTCTCATCAAGCAAAGCACGTAACTCTGCAAATCGAGGATCCACCACAAAGGATTCACAAGAACAAGGTGAAACATTTAAATTTGCTCCGCAATGAACGCACAATCCTTTGCAATCATCCTGACATAACACTTGAGAGGGCTCATTGATGATTAATGTATCCCTAATTAGTTCAGTTAAGTCAATTTCTTCTCCATCAAAAGAATTCACATCATCTGCAGCATCTCGACAATCACTAAAGATTTCCTCAAAGAAATCTTTTCGATAATGTTCTGTGGTATTTAAACAACGGGAACAATCATAATCGCCTTTAGACTGAATCGAACCTTGAACGATGTAATTTTGACCATCAAACCAAAACTCACCACTAATGGTTATATCATGACGGCTCCAAGGAAAAGCAGTTACGTCACCAAGCTCAGAGGCTGATATCGTATAGCTATAAGGAAATTTCTTTCCTATATGTTCTTTTGCTTGCTCTACTTGCAGTTTCATAATCTTACCTCGACTCATAATATTATAAACATGACATGGTGCTTTGTCAAATAAAAAAGACTATCTCAAGTGGACTCAAGATAGCCTTTTGGTAAGTCAATTACATTTTTTCGAATTGGTCTTTACCAACACCGCAAATTGGGCAAACATAATCAGCTGGTTGATCTTCGAATTTTACGCCTTCAACAGCTTCGTCATAAACCCAACCACATACTACGCATACATATTTTTCCATGTGTATTTCCTCCTTCACTTGAAAATTATTGTTTAATGTTTATCTTTAATTAATTCAGATACTCTATCTGTAATGTAGTATATCAAAGACATCGAAACTTTTCAATACTCATTTTCTTATTTTCTCATTTTTTATAATATTTAATAATCATAGATACTATGCGGTTTTCTACTACTTAACTCATTTGAAATATATTATCATTTAGTTTTTTATCTTTAGACTACTACTGAATATTTTATTTTAATCTAATAATTGGAAATTAATTTTGAAAGCATATTGTTTAAATAAATAACTATAATAACCTTATCTAAGGTGTACATAATTACTATATTATACTATTATATAGAGAAGAGATTATGTGACTACATATAATCTCCAAATAATATTACGCTTAATCTCTTTAGTATATAAGTATATACTGATGAATATTCTTGACTTTATTAATACTCTAATTTTATATAAGAAAATAAAATCATTCTTATATAAAATTCTCGTATAAAGGTATAATAAAGTTTCAGTAAATCTAATTGTTATCATAGGAGGCTTTATGAGAACAGCGTTAACACAACTTTTACAAATCGAATACCCTATCATCCAAGGTGCTATGGCTTGGGTATCTGAACACAAACTAGTTGCTGCCGTAGCTAATGCAGGTGCTACAGGTGTAATTGCTCTTGGTGGTCGTGATGCAGAATGGACGCGCAACGAGATTCGTGCCTGTAAAGACTTAACGGATAAGCCTTTCGGAGTCAATCTCATGTTAATGGCTCCCAATAAAGACGAATTAGTGGATATTATCATTGAAGAAAAGCCTGCATTTGTAACACTTGGAGCAGGCAATCCTGTACCATATATTAAACCATTGCAAGATGCAGGCATTAAAGTTATCCCTGTTGTCCCATCTCTAAAACTTGCTAAACGCATTGAAGAAGCTGGTGCTGATGCAATTATTATTGAGGGTATGGAAGCTGGTGGACATATTGGTAGCCAAACAACCATGTCCTTGATGGAAAATATTTTACCTGAGATTTCCATTCCTGTTGTTGTAGCAGGCGCTATCGTAGATGGTCGTGGTATTGCAGCAGCATTGTTGATGGGTGCTGAGGGTGTACAAATGGGTTCCCGTTTTTTGTTAGCTGAAGAATGCCAAGCCCACATAAATATGAAAGAAGCAATTATCAAAGCCACAGATACAGACTCTGTTGTAACGGGTCTCCTCTCCGGTCACGGTGGAGTACGTAGCTTGAAAAACGAATTCACTACACGTTACTTAGCTGCCGAAACAGATGGTGTCACTACTCCTGAAGAACGCACCAAAATGTCCCAAGGTACTAACAAACGTGCTGCTATCGATGGTGATGTTATAAATGGTGCTGTACAAGTTGGACAAGGTTTAAACCGACTTACTACTATTGAACCTGCTCACACTATAGTACAAACAGTAATGAACGAAGCTATCATGTCTATTCGTAAAGCACAACGTCTTATTGAAATCGTATAGTTAATAAATTAGGAGTTCCTTATGTTACCATTTCACGGAAAATACCCCAAATTAGATCCCAAAAGTTGTGTTATGCCTGGTGCAGAACTTGCAGGTGATGTTGAACTAAAAGAATATGCTTCAATTTGGCAAAACTGCGCACTTCGCGGTGATGTAAATAAAATTGTAGTAGGTCGCTATTCCAATGTACAGGATAACTCTGTATTACACGTTGATGACGACAGGGCTTGCATTCTTGGAGATTACGTAACAATTGGCCATGGTGCAATAGTACACGCTAGTACCATTGAAGATAATGTATTAGTTGGAATGGGCGCTATTGTATTGAGCGGTTGTCATATTGGCTCTGGCTCTATTATTGCTGCTGGTGCAGTCATAAAGGAGAACACTGTAATCCCACCTAATTCTTTAGTTGTTGGAATCCCAGCTCGCATAGCTCGTACAGATGAAACGCAAATCGAACGTATTCACAATCAAGCACTAAAATATAAACACTTGTGGACTGTAGAATATGGCATGCTTCCTGATGCGGGTGGCGAGGAATACGATAAGAACGCCAAAATCGTATAATTACATATACATTAAAAGCGGATAGCTGATTAACTCAACTATCCGCTTCTTTTCTATATATTATATTTAACTTTTATTAACTGTTATTTATTGCTACTTAGCGCTATTTAATTTTGATTGAATAATTTGCTCTACCATAAGGGCTGTCCCCATTGTTAAAGCTATAGGAAACAACATCTCTACAGAGAAACGAGATAATTCAAGCATAAATACACAAGATGTCATAGGCATTTTTTGTGCAAGGCCTAAGAATACTACGGCCCCCACAAAAGCAGACATTCCCAAAGATACTGGCGCTATAGCAATAGCCCATACGGTACCAAATACGATCCCCAAAGTACTACCTAACATCATAGATGGTGTAATACGACCACCATATGCACCAGCGGCCAAAGCAAGTAAAACAGCTACCCATTTGGATCCAAATAAACCCAATGCATATGTCCATGTGATATCGTTCGTAAAAGTCAACTCATTGCCTGCTTTACCATTTCCAAGAATTTCAGGAAAATACATAGCTAAAACACCAATTAGTGTAAATGCTACGATAGAAATGGGAATCATTACAGGACTACTACGATGAATGGCGGGTAGCTTACTTTGTGTAATATTAAATAAAACAACACCAATTGCAATAATAGCGCCTAAAACGATAGAAAACTCTACATAATGACTTCCCAAACTGGGTTGTGCCATTGTATATTGTATAACATCTCCTACACCAGCTTGTCGCGTCACAAATGTAGCCAAACCACAACATAAGAGGGCTGCACTCATAGCCCGTATATTCCAAGTAAGAAGCAAAGTTTCTAATGTGAAAATTGCCGCAGATAATGGTGAATTATAAACTGCAGCTAAACCAGCGCCTGCAGCACATGCAATTAATAATTGACGGTCTTCTTGTTTTATATCAAAATGTTTAACTAAAAAGGTAGTAATACCAGCGCTAGCCTCACGTGGTGCAACTTCTCGACCTAATGGAGAACCAATACCTACCGTAATTATTTGCAGTGTTGCATGTAAAACAGTAGTAATTGGATTCATATCCATTTTACCAGAAACTGCCGTTTTTATATCTACAACGCCTTTACCATATCTGTGAATCAAAACCCAACCTACGCCACCTATCACGCCACAGACGATTAAGGGTATTAATCGTTCTATCGGTGATACTCGGGCCACAGCTGCACCAAAGCTCAGATGATCAGCAGAGGAGTAATTATATACGAAATGTTGGATTCCATGTAATAAATACGTATAGGAAGCCCCTACTAGCCCTGCTATAAAGCCAACTATAATAATGAGTCCTATAAATCGTTTATCATATATCATATTTACTCCATCGCTAATACAATTTCCCCAGCCGCTAATGTCTTTTTAACATCAATGATACGCTGATTTGAAGAACCTCTGAAGCGCAAAGCAGGATCCTTAAGTTCATCTACAAAGCGGCCATCTACGAGAATGTCGATTTCTTGTAATAAAGCACTTCGCAACTCATCTTCTAAGATATCATCTATTTCATAGCCGGAATAGGCCCAAATCTTCTTTTTTGGCGCCGCTGCTCGAACAGCTCTCACCACCGGTAATAAGCCTTGTACATTTTGAAATGGCTCCCCACCTAATAATGTTAAACCTGAACATGTAGGATTCTTCACATAGGAAACCACTAAATCTGTCTCAGCTTGCGTCCATACCTTACCAGCATTAAAATCTTGGTATTCTTCATTAAAACAATTATAACAACAATGTGTACAACCTGTTACAAATATAGATGTACGAATCCCTTCTCCATTGGCAATATCATATTGTCTTATTTGCCCATATCTCATCATAACCTCCATAGTAGTGCCTATCAACTTTAATCAACACTATATAGATATATTTCAATTTCTCATATATACAGTAAAAGCTGTGCCTTAGGCACAGCTTTTACCATTTAAAACTATCGTATTTAGAACTAAAATCGTATCCCACATCATTAGATGTCTATGATAATTATATTAATCTATATAACAGTTTATCTTAATATGCTTAATATACAGGATAATTATTAAAACTATACCTCTAATAATCTTAAATGTGCATTACACGATCTTTAATTTCCTTTGTGCGCCCTTCATTCCAGAAGTTTTCGCCAAGGTATCCACAAGTACGACGGATAACAGTTAATTTATCGCGATTTGTATTGTGGCAACGAGGGCATTCCCACTCGTTATGTTCATTTACCTTAATTTCTCCATCAAAGCCACATTCGTGACAATAGTCAGACTTGGTATTAAATTCAGCATAAGAAATATGATCATAAATATATTGAATCATAGTCAAAACAGCTGGAATATTATTAGTCATATTAGGAATTTCTGCATAGGAAATACAGCCACCTGTAGATTTCTTTTGGAACTCAGATTCAAAGGAGAACTTATCAAATACATTAATCTCTTCTCGTACGCTTACATGATAACTATTAGTATAATAACCCTTATCCGTAATGTCCTCAATAATACCAAAACGAGCGCGATCCAAAGAAGAGAATCGATGGGTTAAACTTTCAGCAGGTGTACCATATAATGCAAAGCCCATGTTATGTTTAACTCGCCATTCATCAACAGCTGCATTTAAGCGATCCATAATCTTCATCGCAAAAACGCGACCTTTCTCGCCTGTATTCGATTCACCGGTAATTAAGCGAGTTGCTTCATAAATACCAATATATCCCAAGGAAATAGTCGCATAACCGCCAGTCAAGAATTTGGCAATTTTCTCGCCTTTTTTAAGTCTTGCAATAGCACCGTGTTGCCAATGGATTGGTGACACATCACTCACTACGTCCTTAAGTAATTCATAACGAAGCATTAGCGCTTTTTCTGCCAACTCAAGTCGTTTATCTAAAATTTCAAAATATCGTTCTTCACTACCGCGGGCTAGAATGCCAATTTGAGGTAAGTTTAAACTTACTACACCAATGTTAAAACGTCCATCAAACTTGTATTCACCATTTTCATCCTTCCAAGGAGATAAGAAGGATCGACAGCCCATAGGACTAAAGACATTACCTGAGTAGTTTTCCTTCATTTTCTTTGCAGAAATATAGTCAGGGTACATGCGCTTAGCCGTACATTGTGCTGCCAATTCAGTTAAGTAATAGTATGGACTATCTGGTGTTACATTATGCTCATCAAGAACATAAATCAACTTAGGAAAGGCTGGTGTAATATATACATCGGCTTCGTTTTTTACACCTTTAATACGTTGGCGCAAAATTTCTTCTGTAATAAGAGCCGCTTCCTTCGCGTATTCATAGTCTGGTTGGAAATACATAAATAATGTAACAAATGGAGATTGACCATTTGTGGTCATCAATGTATTGATTTGGTATTGAATAGTTTGGATACCATCTTTAACCTCTTTACGCGTACGTTTCCACGCTATTTCACGAGCCTTTTCCATATTAGGCTCCATGCCATAAATCTCAACTTGCTCTTCAATAACATTATTGAGGATTTTTTCATAAGATTTACGTACAAATGGTGCCAAAATACGGTCAATACCATTAATACTTTGACCACCATATTGACCAGATGCTACTTGTGCAATGATTTGTGTTGTTACAGTACAAGCAACTTGGAAAGACTTAGGTGTATCGATTTTCTTACCATTGATTACTGTGCCATTTGTAAGCATATCTTCCAAATTAATCAAGCAACAGTTAAACATAGGTTGAATAATATAATCCATATCATGGAAGTGGATAGCTCCACTATCATGGGCTTCCAAAATATCGGTAGGAATCAATTTACGACGAGCAATATCCTTAGATACTTCACCAGCAATTAAATCCCGTTGGGTAGATACAATAGCAGCATCCTTATTAGAATTTTCATCAAGAACACTGATATTACTACGATCTAATAAACCAATTACATCATCATCAGTTGTATTTTGACGGCGTTTAAAAGCTTGAACAGCTTTGTAACCTTCATAGGCACGTGCCGTTGCAGGATTATGATACTCAATCAACTTATAATACACTTGATCTTCAATAGCATAAATTGTCATGTCTTTTTGAAGCTTAGTAGCATATTCCTCAATTTCATTTGCAATACGCTGTGCCAAGCCCTCTTCGTACAACCCAGTACTACTATGTTCAGCTTTTTCAATAGCCAAAGCAATCTTGTTTTTGTCGAATGGTACCTTCGTGCCATCACGCTTAATGACCTGCAACATATTGGCAACCTCCCCATCTTGTTACTGCCAAAATATATGTTAAGAAGTATAAAAAGTATGTCTAATCACACTTTTTATAAATTTATATGTAAAAATGTAAAGAATTATTAGAAAACCCCTCTATTTTTACTGCCCTCTCAGTATACTATATATGGTGGTTGTTTTCAACCCTAAATACAATATAAAGTAAAAATAGGTTCCTCTATCTATGCCAATATGACATGGATAAAAGAACCTATATAAATTATAATGCAAAGCCAAATAGACGAGTTAAGAAATTACCCTTTTTCCCCACCCAACTAGATGGGACAGAAGGATAAAATGTGCGATTAGCTAAGAGGTCGCGTTCATTAAGATGGATATTTGGCAACAAATCTTTTTTATACGTATTGTCTAATTCAGAAATTGCTTCCACATAACCTTGGTACGCCTCAACATCACAGCCATCGCTGTAACCAGTACCAAAGAAATGAATTAAACCATTTCGATATAATTCAATGGCCCTATCATAGTTAGCGTTACCATGATCAAAAGATGCCATATTACATTGAATCAAAATACCTCTATCAACCCATGCTAGTAATTGTTCAGGTTTAGTAAATAATTGTCCATAAGTTTCTACTTCACTAATAATAGGTACAAGCCCCATATCTAGTAGACTTAATAACCACGCATTAATATGATGCACTTTGCTATTTTGTGGAAGAGCAACTAATATAAAATGGCTATCTCCCAACGTATATTGATTGCGATGAGAAGCTATATATGCAACCATTTCATCACAAAGCATTACGCGAGCTCCACTGTGAATAGTTATATCTACTTGTTGCTCCTTAACCATAACTTTTACTTCATTAACTAAAGAGTTCATAGCATTCCATGTGTTCAGATCCATAGATACTGTTACATCAGGCGTACTAAAAATATCTGTAATACCTTGTTCAGACAAGGACTTAATCATTTTTACTGATTCTGCCATTGTTTGAGGCCCTTGTGGACCTAACACAGCTGGCAAAATGCAACCATGTAAATCAACCACGCGACTCATAATCTTTCCCTTCTACTTTCGATTTTCTTTTCAAAACCGACCTCTTTTATAAAGTTCATGTTCTTCTCATTTAAGTTTATAATTCATTTTATATTCACGATTATAACAAGGGACCAGTCGCTTGTATAGTGGTTTTTCTATAAAAATAAATAAATTATTATATGTTCATTTAATACATTTTTTATATATTCATTTATTCTTCATAAAATATGACCCATAATCTCTACAATTATGAGTCATATTTTACACATTATTATATTAATAATTATTTAATTTTTAAATGTACTTTTATCTTTTATCATGACTAATATAATAAGTTAATTTCACTACCGATATACCGATGATTATACCAACTGTATCAATCAGTACATCAGACAGTTGAGAGCTGCGTCCTAGAGAAAATAATTGTATAAATTCATCTAGACTAGCTATTACTATACCCACTCCTATTGTTTTTACTACTGTGCCATATTCAATATAGCGGCGTAGAACTACATATAAAACACCACCAAGGATTGTGAACTCTGTAAGGTGGGCTAATTTTCGAATAATCCTATTTAAGGCCCATATATTTCCGTAAAAGCCTAATTTATTAGCTATAGGGGCAATCCACTTTGCAAAAATAAGACTAAACCCATCAGAGGTTCCTCCATTTTGCAAGGAATTATCCCATATAAAAAACACAATTAGACATAACACAATATATAGTATCCAACGTTTCATACTACTCTCCTAAACGCCACAATACATATAGCTGTATTAATCTCTATCAAAAATATCTCTTGTATAAACTTTATCTTTTACACCTTCTAAGCTACTATCCCAGCGATTAGCTACAATGACATCACTAACACGCTTAAAATCTTCAAAATTACGTATAACTGGCGAATTAAAGAAATCTTCTGCATCTAGTGTAGGTTCATATACTACCACAGCAATCCCTTTCGCCTTAATACGCTTCATAACACCTTGAATGGCTGATGCTCTAAAATTATCAGAGTTCATCTTCATGGTCAAGCGATAGATACCAACAATTTTCGGATTTTTAGCAATAATAGTATCTGCCACATGATCTTTACGTGTTCTATTCGCATCGACAATGGCAGAAATTAAGTTTTGTGGTACATCATTATAGTTAGCTAATAATTGCTTTGTATCTTTTGGCAAGCAATAACCACCATAACCAAAGGAAGGATTATTATAAAAATCTCCAATACGAGGATCTAAACAAACCCCCTTGATGATTTGACTTGTGCTAAGGCCACGTACTTCAGCATAGGAGTCTAACTCATTGAAATACGCTACACGTAATGCTAAATACGTATTAGCAAACAATTTAATTGCTTCCGCTTCCGTAGAATCAGTATATAATTGTGGAATATTTTCTTTAATAGCACCTTCCGCTAGTAATTGGCCAAAACGACGTGCTCTGTCAGAATCCTCGCCCACAACAATACGGGATGGATGTAAATTATCGTATAAGGCTTTACCTTCACGCAAGAATTCTGGCGAAAAAATTAAATTCTCCGTATTAAATTCTTTACGCATTTGTACCGTATAGCCTACCGGTACAGTTGATTTAATAATCATTACTGCATCAGGATTAATCTCTAGCACAGTTTTAATAACTTGTTCAACAGAAGATGTATCGAAAAAGTTTTTTTGAGGATCATAATTTGTAGGTGTCGAAATGATAACATAATCTGCACTGTTAAAAGCTTCTACTGGGTCAAGTGTAGCTTTGAAGTTTAACTCCTTAGTAGCTAAATACTCTTGCAATTCAGCATCTACAATAGGTGTCTCTTTGCGATTTAACATATCTACTTTTTCTGGGATGATATCGAGGGCCACCACTTCATTGTGTTGAGCTAACAACACACCATTGGAAAGGCCTACATAACCTGTACCAGCAATTGCAATTTTCATTTATTTGCCCTCCATCATATAGAAATCTTTATACCATATGGCAAAACGCTTTAACCCTTCTCGTAAGGTTGTATTAGGTTTAAAGCCAAAATCTGCTTCTAACGCACTTGTATCAGCATATGTAACAGGCACATCCCCTGGTTGCATGGGTACTAATTCTTTATGCTCCTCAAAATTATAATCTTCTGACAATACGCCAGCAGAAACCAATTCCTCTGAAAGAATGCGCACAAAATCAAGTAAATTTTCTGGGTTGCTATTGCCGATATTATAAATAGCGTACGGTGGAACCGGCAAGCCATCCGCACCATTGCGACGCTCTGGTGCAGTAGACATAACCTTAGAAACGCCTTCTACGATATCATCGATATAGGTGAAATCACGCTTACAATTGCCGTAGTTAAAAATTTTAATTGTCCCACCATTACGTAATGTATTTGTAAAACCAAAGTATGCCATATCTGGACGACCTGCAGGGCCGTATACAGTGAAGAAACGAAGCCCTGTGCTAGGGATGTTATATAATTTAGCATACGAATAAGCCAATAACTCATTTGACTTTTTTGTAGCTGCATAAAGAGATACAGGATTATCTACTTTATCATCTATAGAGTATGGGATTTGTTTATTTGCACCATATACAGAAGAAGATGATGCATACACTAAATGCTCTACACCTCTTTCACCATCGTCATAAGAATGACGACAAGCTTCTAGAATATTATAAAATCCAATAATATTAGACTCGATATAGGCGTCGGGGTTAGTGATAGAGTAACGAACCCCTGCTTGAGCTGCTAGATTCACTACAACTCGTGGTTTATAGATAGCAAAAATTTCATCAACAAAGGACTTATCTGCAATATTCCCTTTTTTAAAAATCCATATATTCTTATTATCTTTGCTAAGTTCATCAATCTGTTGCAATCGATACTCTTTCAATGCTACATCATAGTAATCATTAACAGAATCTATGCCAATAATTTGAGTCCCTTCTGCTTCAGATAAAAGAGACATAACTAAGTTAGCCCCTACAAATCCAGCGGCACCCGTTACAAGGATTACCGTGTTGTTTAAATCTACATTTTTTGAAAGCATATGTACTCCTTTCATAGTTCTGTTAATTATGTCGTTTTACTTTACTTAAGACTTTTTTATAGCCAGAAGCAATAATTATGCGCTCAGATGGAATGACGTATAAAATAGCCACATATAATACAACACATAAAAGCATACAGACGACGGTCCACCATACTGCATCATAGAGATGTAAAATACTATAGGCAATTAACCCAACTATAGATGCTGTAATGAGATATACACTGATATTAGATATTATGCGAAATGCACTCATATTGACAAATAAAGCCAGTAGCAACATAGAAGCCACTAGCATTTCCATTCTTACTAACGATCGAGCATATACAAAGGTACTGAAATCATATTGAATACAAATATAGATAACTGGTATTAAAACTACTAGATGTAATATTTGAGCCCAAAATGATAGATTAGGCATCCCTTTTGCACGAAATATTTCGGAAATCAAATTAGCTGTTACAGTCATAATAGCCGAACTCAATGCCCAGGAACCTAATACAATGCCCGCTAACGTCCATTGTGGCCCTAGTAAAAGCTGAACAACAAAGTCTTGAAATACAAATAAGCCTACACCTAGAGGTACCAAAAATAGAGCCATATAGCGTTGGAATGTAAAGAATGTATTCGAAAAGGCCTGTTGATTATTTTGCACACGACTTAAAGCCGCGAATAATACAGGAGCCAAAGATGCTGTAGCCATAGCCATTACAGTCGTAACAATAGCCATTGGCATCTTATATATACCCAAATAATAGGCATCTAAAAAACGGCTAATAATGAATGTATCCACCCAAGCAGTGAGCCATATAGAAAATGCTTCAGCTAAAGACCATGCACTATAGTTAAACATGTTCATAAAGACGCGACTACTAAAAAACAGATGAATTTGATTCTTCCGACTCTTTAATAATGCCAACGCCGTAAATAACTGAGACCCTAGCATACCAGCAATTAAAGACCAATAATCGTACCCCATAAGCGCCATTGGTATAGATATCAATATAGGTGTAAGAATTGTTATGAGCCTAATATTTAAAAGAAACTTGAAATTAAAATCTCTTCGATACAATGCCATTTGGACACTACTAAAAGCAGATAAAGGAATCATAGCGCCCATCACGGCTAAAGGTATACCTAAGCCATCATTACCTACTAATACGGCCAATTCATCACGACCGATTATGATAGCGCCCCATAAAACTAGAGAAAACACTAGGTTGGCAATAAAGGCCACATCTGTGGCCTCTTGCTTATCTTGGGTACTTTCAAACTCATGCTGAACAAGAAATTTTTGAAAACCCGCATCAGCAAGCATTTCCGCAAAAGATATAACCATCATAATCGTCGCCAATATGCCGAATGCAGTCGGTGCTAACATATGAGCCAATATTATATTTGTCAGTGGTGTGATAAGCTTTGCCAAAACCTCTGTAATAACAGACCATTTAGCAGCAGCTACGATTTTAGTATCCATTATTTCTTATTGATATTCTTAATGCCTCTCAAGAATAGTTCATGATGAGCTTCACATTCCAAATAATTTTGTATTGCTAAATAACTCGTTTTGCCCAAAATAAGTTCTACCAATTTTCGGCCCAATAAAGCATTAATAGCGCGTACAATAAATGATCTACCTAAAAACTCACGCAAATAACGTTTTACATGTGTATCAGAAAAGGCCTTATATGCTTGAGTCACAAAGTGAGGGTCTTTAATTTCTTCACTACGTTTTCTATAAGCCTCTAATGTTTCTGTAGCTTCAACTTCTGTAGCTAATCGTGTACCATTATCAGTTCTACGAATAGGCAATTCAGACACCACAAAATCATCCTTAGTTACATCTACAGTAACTAGTATTGCATCTTTCACAAATTCCTGATGATTTACATAAAAGTCGGAATTAAAAATAAAGTTTCCCTGTCCATAAATGATAGTGCCCCCCTGGTAATCTTCGCGAGACCCTACACAATGATTATGTTGACAGATAACGAGATTCGCTCCACTATCGACAAATTTACGGCAATATCTCTGTAGCATAGGAGATGGATAGCGATAGAATTCCTTGCCGCCGTGATATAGAACGATGACGTAGTCGCATTGTGCCTTTAAAACTTTTACTTCGTCAAAGCTTTCTAGCACATCAAAAGGATTAGCCCCCATTGTATGACAAGTAGCCATAGTAAACTCGTTCTCTGTACAAAGATAGAATCCAATACGTATATCATCTTTTTCAAAGATAAATGGCTTCTTAGCCTCTTTCAAATTAGCTCCAGCTCCAGCATGAGCAATCTTATGCTGCTTCAACAAATTTAATGTTGTCGTCAACCCTTCCACCCCTTGATCTAAGGAGTGGTTATTAGCCAGTGTTAAAAATAACGGCTCTAATGCCTTATATCCATTAATTGTTTTTGTAGGCGCAATTAAATTATTACCAAATTTTACGATGGGTGTCTCTATATCAGTAAGAGGAACCTCTAAATTGAAAACATTTAAATCCGATTGCTTCAAAATTTCATAAAGCTCTTTTCCTACAAAAGCTTCTCCATTACCGTTTTCAAATAATGTTTTATTAATATCCGTAGGAACTAAATCAGCCCCGATGTACATTCTCAAGATGTAACCACTCTCCTAATTCATAATCCTTTGACATAGGACGAAATCTTTCAAATCCAGCACCAGGAAAAAATGTTAATTCTCCAATAAATATATGCCCTTTAATTTCATAAAAATCAACACGCAAAAATGGACACCCTTTGCTAAGCTCCATCGCAACCTGTTGCATTTCACCATATGTATCTGGCTTTGGAAACTCTGTAGGTAACGGTGGATAATGTCCAAAATGAATTCCCATAGGATTCCAATCGATATCATAGAAGTTCATACGCGTTCCTGTTTTAGAAAAACGATTAGAACATACTACTGTTAACTTTGGTTCACCATGAAAGCAATACATCTTATAATCTAATATGTCATTGCTACCTAACTTCGACAAATATTCCTCTCCGATAATACGTCGAGGAACATTCTTATAAGGCCACTCTCTAGCAATACGTGAATAATCCCGTTTTAAGAATGTTCTTAATTTAGCTTTTGCTGCTTCCCAATCAAGTGTTGATTTATCTTTACAAATAACGATGCCTCCACTATCATGTGTACATTTCAAAACGAATTGATTAGGCAATCTATCAAGATCAATATCATCTACAGAGTTCCATACGGAAATCGTAGGTATTATATACTGATTTCCTACACGTTGAGCAATAAAATGTTTAGCTTCATGTTTATCAACCATCACTGTTTGTATTGGGTCTCTAAAATTAACCTTAAGCCATTGTAACTTTTCGCTGAAAGTTTTTGGATTTTCTAGATCTAAAGGGTATCCCATATACTTAGGAAATACCTTCTTCAAAAAGTCTTCATCAGACAAAGAGTCATAATAACCCGATTTAATTAATACCCTCATACGATAGTAAGGTTTTGTTAAAAAGGACATGCCAACATTACACAATTTGCTGAACTTCATGTTTTCGTCCTTTCCGAAGCAGTTGCACTTCTAAATAAAACAACATCATATAAAAATAAGTGCTCTTACTTTCATAAGAAACCATACCCATATCCATAACAATCTGTGAAAGGAATAGAATGAGTACCATTATATATTCATTATTATGGATATCACGATAGCGAATTAAATTATAAGCCACATAGAGATACATTGAATAATAGGCTAGTAAACCAATGACACCCGTGCCAGCTAATAACTCAATATAATTGTTATGCAAGTAGTAATTATCTTTGCCATACACGAAAAAAGTATATACAGATGGATTATTGATACCTACACCAGTTATGGGAGATTGATAAAATAAGTCCCATCCAATATCTACCAAAGCTAACCGAATAATAGTGGATGAGTCCCCCCCTGTGCCTGTAAAGGCTTCTACCATGTTAGACATTCGGTCTAATACTTCAGAGAACATCGGCAATTGCAATACCGCAATACCTATAATGGTAAGACCTAATAAGGAACCAATAATTTTTACAATAGAATTGACCGCATTAGCACTACGAAAACTTTTAAAAATAAAGAGTAATACTGTACCAACACCGACAAAAACTAAGGCCTTACGACTACCTGTAGCCGCTAAAATACCAAGTGTTGGTAATGCAATAATATGCCACCAACGAGGACGGTCGTATAGCATATAATACAAGGTCATAACAATAGCATTGGCCCCCAATAGCCCTACCGTATTCGCATTCAATGCATCATTAGCAATACGTGCTGAGGATGATAAAACAGTAATAAAATAATCTAAACCATAGAAATAAACAGTATAGAAACAAACTATATAGCCTGTCCACATGCCAATCTTTAATAATGTATCCACCGACTTCTTATCTTGATAACACATGTATAAAATGATGAGCATAAAGAATATCTTGACCATATCAAAACTTCGGCTCATAGCTACGGAAACATCTGTGGCATTAATCGCACTTAGATAACAAGCACCAATAAAAATTAACATATAAGCATGCATCCAATTAAACCGCAGTTTTATAACACCCTGTTCTCGTATAAGATAAAAAATGATGAGGCCAAATAAGCATACAAATAATACATACGCACCATAGTTCGCTTCGCCAAGGGCAAAGGAAATGGTCAACGACAACACTAAAAAGATTAGAGTTATGAACCATATCATGCGATCAGCAAGAGCCGTAATATTTAACTTCAATGGTTCTCCTCCTTACAACTCATAAAACTTCTAACCAACGTTTTGCGATTTTCCATAATGGAAATTCATCGCGTACTTTGATGGCATTCTGTGAAAGTTTAGCCGCTAGTGCAGGGTCCTTTAATACACTGCGCATAGCTTCATACATAGCCTGCGTATCACCTACAGGTACGAGAATGCCATTCTCTCCACTTTTAATTACCATGCGAGCACCGCCTACAGGACAATCTGTGACTACTACAGGTAAGCCCATACCCAATGCTTCTAGCATGGAATTTGAAATACCTTCAAAATCAGAGGATGATACAAACATAGAACAAGGGGCTACCTTTTCTAAAATATTACTAGCAAAGCCAGGCAATAAAATGCGATTCTCTAAATTAAGAGACTTAATTTGAGCTCGTAGTTCATCCTCTAATACACCTTGTCCATAAATGACGAGTTTATACGCTGGAAACTCGTCTGCCAACATACTGAAAGCATTAATCATCATAGGCAAATTCTTTTGCGGATGCAAACGACAAGCTGTAACAATTGTCTTTTCTCGTTCCCCCTCTATTGGTGGTGGCAATTTACCATTAATAGGATTGGGGATAATAACACCGCGATTTTGCACAGATTTTGGGAAATAAGAACGAGCATCTTCCGTTTGGAATACTAGTGCATCTGCAAATCTAAAGGCAAAGTCGCGTAACGCTTGTTGATGCCAACCAATAGGAACTTTGCGTGGATTATTGCGTTCAGAAAAAACAATGCGATTTTTTATAAACCAAGAGCTAATGGCTAAGATAAAACTCGATGCAGACAAAAAAGATAAGCATGTCGCATTTGGCCTAGTCTTTAAGATTTTGATTAGTTCTTTTATTTCTTGCATAAAGCGAATGACTTTATTAGAGCTTGTAGTATGAATTTCGATTTGTTCAATACCTTCCTCTAACGCATATTCATTACCATATCGATTAGGGCTTGTTTGGATAACTGTAATATGATGACCATCATGTACCCACTGACGAGCCAACTCTGTTAAGATTCGTTCAGCCCCATCGTTACCAAGGGAGATGGTGACAATTATTATTTCCTTTTTCATAAGCCTTCCTCTTGGATATATTCTGCCAGTCTTACATAGGCTTGTGCCATTGATACCTTAGGTTTCCAACCTAAAGACTTTAACTTCTTAGAACTTAAGAACATGTGTACTGTCGGTGCATAGCCGAACCCTTGTACATCTTCTGGAATATCAAAAACAACTTTACTCTTATTATTGCTCACATGAGTTGCCACTAATTGAGCAATGCTTGCAATAGAACGAGTCTCTTCATCATGACATATATTATAGGCCTCGCCAGCTTCGCCCACCTTCATTAGGGCTAAAATACCAGTTAATGCATCGGTAATGTAGCAATAGTTCGACATAGAATCGCCTTTTGTGTGAAGAACAATATTTTCATGTTTAAGAGCACTCTTGGTAAACTGCATGAATACACGGTTATCTGATACCGGAACACCAGGTCCAAAGGTTTGAGCTAGTCTAGCTATTACAGCAGGCACGCCATATTCCACAGCATAGGACTTGCAATAACATTCACATAGTCTCTTACTTTCAGAATAAGAACTACGAACATTTAGGTGATCAAGATACCCTAATCGGTCTTCAGTCATAACTTGACCAGACTCATAAGGTACACCATATTGTTCCATACTAGATAAATAAACTACTTTCTTTACCTTTTTTCGACGACCTAACTCGAGCATGGCCTCCGTGCCATAAATAGAGGTACGGATAGTTTCTACTGGATGTTCTACAAAAAACTTAGATTGTGTTGGTGCGGCTCCATGCAAAATATAATCACATGGCACATCAATAGATTCTAATGAGCCATCTACTAGGGTTAACGACTTATTGTCTAAATACTCACCGAGAATGGTTTTTGCCTTTTCATGGCTTCGCACATGACCAATCACTTTTAAATCCAGGTCATGAGTCTCATTGGCAAGTATAAGTAATTTTATAAACATCGATCCAATAAGCCCCGTTGCACCTGTTATAAGAATGCGTTGATGACGGAGAAAATGAAAGTAATTTTTTTCCTGTACTAAAGCCGTTAACTCACGTTGAATAACGGAACTACTCATCTTTTAATCCTCCTAGCTCACGATTTTTAATAATCCCTGTGAACATATAATAATCAGATGGAGTTGTAATCTTTATATTTTCAGTTTCCCCTAATACAGGATATAGAGTATATCCATAGTGCATCATCATCGATGCGGAATCAATAAAGTCATGAATGCCCTCATCTTTTGCACGATTATGAACTGATATAATATCATCTAATCTAAAACTCTGAGGAGCTTTAGCCATGAGACATTCATTACGATTTAAAATATGCTTAATAGAACCATTTTGGGTAACCATAACCGTTTCTATAGCTGGAGTAACAGTAATGGCAGACCCCTTTGATTCAACAGATTCTATGTTTCTCTCTATAGTAGAATTATCTACAAGTGGACGAACCCCATCATGAATCAATACAGTCACCGCATCATCAGGAAATAAACGCTTAGCCTCTACGAGTCCATTATATTGGGATTCCAGAGCGCTTTCACCACCAGGCACAATGGATAATACCTTTTGTAGCCCCGCCTTTTTGATGAGCTGTTTTGTATGATCAATCCATTCTGCTTTGCAGGCAAGAACAATCCCATCAATAGTCTCCGTTTGTTCAAACACATCTAAGGTTTGAATCAAAATTGGTCTACCGTTCCATTCTAAAAATTGTTTTGGCGTCTTGCTATTTTTCATACGAGCACCTACGCCACCCGCAAAGATTACTGCTATTCGTTTCATAGGCCCTCCTTATGGTTGAGCTTCTTTTTTGGCATAATATATGCCTTTATACTCCTTGTAAGGTGTATATAAATCAGCAAATACTGCATCATGTTTTGCCACACGTTGTTCTATAGGTGGTAATTGCATATAGTCGCCCCAAATAAGACGCAAATATCTCTCATACCCTTTCATAACAGGTATTTGATAACCTTCAAAGTCTTTATATACAACAGAAGCAAAGTCCTCTCTAGGATGACGTAGCTTCATACCTTTTAAACTGCCAATTAACTCCGTACATTCATCACTGGTATCAAAGTCGTATTGAGCCATTCTCTTTTCTGCAAATCGCCAAATATAATAGCGTATAGACTGACTGGAAAAGATTTTATAAATATAACCAGCTAAAGCGCGATATGTAGGCCCTTTATTATCTGGTAAACGCTGCGCATTAAAGAGTGCAAACGTCATGGCCCACATCAATTGCAATAAACGACTAATTTTGCCGGGTGCACAGCCATCAATAGGCATAATTTCAAGTGCTAAACCATGACAAACATCTTCATGCATACTATGACGATTAATAAAGGTCGTATTATTATCTCTTATAGATGCACCTGCATCATGATAGATGTGATCTCGATCAGTACGACAATACGTAAATCGTTCAGTGTCAGCATATTTTGGCCATAATTTAGCTAACTTTTCATAATCTGGACGAGGCATAAATAGATCTAAATCATCATCCCAAGGGATAAATCCATTATGCCGAATAGCCCCAATGAGACCACCGCCGCAAAGATAAAAGCGCAAATTATGTTTATCACAGAACTCTTTAAAGTACAGCAACATATTCAGCTCTTTTTCTTGTATTTCCTTTGTCATAGATGTACTCATAGGGACCTCTTCCAACGTAATACAGCTAATACTGTATCAATCATCGTTTTTATATCTTGTAAAAAAGAAAACTCCTTAATACTCTTTAAATTCCAAGCCATCTTGCCCGGTAAAACCTCATTTATATAGACTTCATCAATATTTTGAGCATTTTGTAAAAGTTGATCTTCATCCTTATAAGTAATACTGGCATTACTGGTAACCCCAGCTGGTAATAATAAGGTAGCTTTCATTTCATCTGTATAAGCAGACACGTAACGTGGAACCTCAGGTCTTGTACCAACAAAACTCATATCGCCTAAAAGGATATTGATAAGCTGAGGCAATTCATCGAGGCGACAGCTGCGAAGCATATTTCCGACCTTAGTGACACGCATATCATTTTGCGACGTCACTTGTGATCCTAAAGATTCTGCATTTTTTACCATAGTACGAAATTTATAGATGCCAAAGGTGCGACCGTACTGTGTCACTCGAGTTTGACGGAAAAAAACCTCTCCCTCACTATCTCGTTTAATCATGATGGCTAGTACCAAAAATACAGGACTTAATGTAATAAGCAGTCCCGCTGCCATTACGCGGTCAAAAATGCTTTTACAAAGAAGGCTTGTACGTCTTTGATTTAATATTTCAAAATAGGGACGAACCGCTTCACACTGTAGCTCTTGTGGTAGATCATGAAAGTTCTTTACTAGCATTCGGTAATAATCCTTTTAAACTGTTCAATGATATATTGCACTTCTTCATCTGTAAGGAGCGTATGAAGTGGCAATGTAATTTCATTCTTAAATTGGTCATAAGCATTTGGATAGTCATCGATTGTAAAGCCTAAGTTTTTGTAAGCCGTATGCATTGGAATTGGCTTATAGTGAACATTCGTTGCAATGCCAGCCTCAGCCATAGCTTCTATAACCTTATTTCGATATTCCGCATCACGGCCATCTAAACGGACTAAATACAAGTGACCACTACTCTCATGCTCATCTGTATAATGGTTCAACAATGTAACAGGTAAATCCTTAAATGCTGTATCATAAGCTTCGATAATTTCTTTACGACGTGCCAAAAGTTTTGGGTATCTTTCAAATTGAGCTAGCCCAATAGCCGCCATGATATCCGTCATATTACATTTATAATAGGTACCTTTAATATCATATTCCCAAGCACCTGCTTTTGTTTTTGCAAGAGCATCCTTATCTTGACCATGCAAAGATAGCAATTGGAATTGCTTGTAAATAGTTTCATCATCAATACCATCTATATGACGCCATGTAGCACAGCCGCCTTCAGCAGTAGTAAAATTTTTTACTGCATGAAAGGAAAAACTACTAAAATCTGCAACATTACCTGTTGATACTCCTTTATAAGATGCACCAAAGGAATGAGCACAATCAGCCACAATAGGGATATGGCCTAATGCTTTTTGAATATCATTAGATGGTGTGAAGAGAGATTTCTTTTCCTCTACAATGGAACGCAAGCGATCATAATCACAAGGCACCCCCGCAATATCTACAGGGATGATTGCTTTTGTTTTTGGTGTAATAGCGCGAGCGACTGCATCGTAATCCATTTCATAAGCATCTTTCTGTGTATCAACGAGTACTAAGGTAGCACCTACATGAACTACAGGACTCGCACTAGCTGTATAAGAATAAGCACTAGTTATGACTTCGTCTCCAGGTCCAATACCCAATACACGAAGAGACATTTCAAGCGCTGCCGTAGCAGAGTTTAAACAAACGGATTTAGGTGTACCTAACTGATGAGCTATCTTTTTTTCTAATTCTTTAGTACGAGGACCCGTCGTAATCCACCCACTTTTTAAGGCTTCAACGACTTCATTGATTTCTAACTCTGTAATATCTGGAGGAGAAAAATTAATTCTCATATAAATCACCTCAATACTTTCTGTACCATATTGATACGTTTGATTTATCACATAGAATACTGATTAAAACAGTTATATTAAGCATCAATTACGATAGATCCTAAAAGAGAAATACCTACTTGTGAAAGCCGTTTCTTAGCTTCAATCAAATCTTTTGGACTAGCTACTTCATTTTTAACAACTAACACAACACCATCTGATTTTTCTGCCAATACAACCGCATCTGTAACAGACAATACGGGTGGTGTATCTATGATAATCACATCATATTCATCACGTACATACTCAAAAATCGCAGGTAATTTGCTAGAATCTACAATATCAGATGGATATTCAACAACTTCACCCGCCGTAAGAACATCCAAATGAGGCACTACATTACGATGAATCGTCAAATCTTCATCCATCACCACCGCATTTGTAAGGCCCTTATTTTGTACATTAAAGGCTATATGTTGTGTTGGATTACGTAGATTACCATCTACTAGAAGAACTTTATTATTATTTTTAGATAAAGCTAATGCAGTATTAGCAGCCACCTCAGAAGTGCCTTCACAACTAGTGGCTGCAGTAATACAAATAAGCTTACACTTATATTGGTTACATACATATTGAAGATTGCTACGCAATGTACGGTATGCTTCCACAAGTGGTGTATCACCACGTTCATTAGAAATTAGTCTAATCATATTAACCTCTCACTTTGCGCAACAATGCTACGAAACGATTACTAGGCTCTTCGTATTCTACTTCTTTATGATTTGGAATCACGCCCAAGTTTTGAATGCCAAGGATGTCATTAATCTCTTGTACAGATTGGACTTTGCGATTACCGAAGAATTGGACCAATGTATAGAGACAACCAAAGAGGACCCCTAAAATGGCAGCGCCTAATAAAATAAGTACTTTACGCGGCGCAATTGCTTTTTCTGGTAATGTTGGAGCATCTACGATTTGAACTTCATTTGGTACCATAACCTCTGCTACCTTCGCTTCTTCTAAGCGAGTGGATAGCATTTGATAGATATCTTGTGCCACATCTACATCACGTTTTGCTTGGATATAACCGCGTTCTTTTTCAGGTAATCCCTTTATAGCTTCTTCGTTTGCTTTATCTAACTCAGCTAATGTAGATTGTTTACCTTGAGCTACAGCTAACGCAGCTTCATTTTTGAACTTATCCGCTAGCAATCCTTGTTGTGCAGAGTTGCTTGAAGGTGCTTGTTGAGAGGCAATAGCGTTGATTTCAGCATTTAGACCACTTTTAGCTTCTTCAATTTGTTGATTAATTTCTTTCATCGCAGGATGTTCATCAGTATATTTACCAATATAAGAAGCTTTACGAGATTCTAAATCTGCTAACTGACCCTTGTAGGCTTGAACCGTAGCACTATCAGCGATGCTTTTACCTGCAGAACCTAATTGCTCATTGATACTGCCAAGTGCAGCTTGTGCCGTTTCTAAATCGAGTTGATTTTGAGCCTTCTCACGATCAATTAGAGTAATCTTATCAGTTAAGCCTTTCATCTGATCAGCTGTAGAGTACACCTTATTATCTACTTGGAATTGTTGCAATTTATTTTCTGCTTGCTCTAATTCAAATTTTGCAGTAACAACGCGTTTTTGTAAGAATTCACGAGTAGTTCGTTGTTCAACATGAGAAATTTCGGCAAGACGTTTCAAGAAGGTATCAATAAGTAATTGATTAGCTTCTTGTGCTTGCTCAGGGCTCTTACCAGTTACGCTTACTTGTAATAACTCGGTTTCTTTATACGGTTTAGTTTCAATGCGAGTTTTAACAAAATCTTCATATGTTGGCGCATTACCGGTACCTTCAGGATCTTCTATAGCAGTAATTACTGGCTCTACTACATTACGACTTTTTAAAATTTCTGCATCTGTGTTCATCAATTGACGAGACATAGAATCAGAATAGGCATTAGCACTAGATAATACAGAATTGCTCAAACCTTGAGCTTGTTTAATGCGCAACATCGATGTAGATTGATATGTAGATGGTGCAAGAAAGGCATACGCACCACCTAAAACCATACATGCTACCGTAATATTAATAATTTTACTGCGCTTTTTAATGAGGACTCTGCCTACCTCTTTTAAATCAATAATTTGTTCCACCCATATACCCCTTTCTGTAAAAGTATACAAACAACAGGGTCTCTCCCACTTAGAATATTAACTGTACCTAACCCTCTCAATAAAGGCACAATGTATCAAAATTAAAATAGTCTTATACATATATCGGGTAATAAATGTATCATCCACGACCTATACATTATGATTTGGATCGTATGTAGGAATGATATCCTGCAATACATTAATCACATCTATATCGGTTTTACATGTATCAAAGCGCTCTATTTCACGACTCAGCCATTCTTGATCAACATCTTCTAGAGCTGCTTCAAAAATTTTCTTATGCGTAGTAGTATTCGTACCTTCTCCGGCAGTTAATAGTTCTTCATATAACTTTTCACCTGGACGTAAGCCAGTAAATTCAATACGAATATCCTTATTAGGCTCAAAGCCAGAAAGGCGAATCATATTCTTAGCCAAATCGACAATTTTAACCGGTTCACCCATATCCAAAAGGAACACTTCTCCTCCATTCCCCATGGCACCAGCTTGAAGTACTAATTGACTGGCTTCAGGAATAGTCATGAAATAACGTGTCATTTCTGGATCTGTAACGGTTACAGGACCACCTGCTTCAATTTGTTTACGGAATAAAGGAATAACCGAACCACGGCTACCAAGTACATTACCAAAACGAACTGTTATAAACTTAGTATCATATGTGTGATTCATACCAAGTACAACTTTTTCAGCAACCCGTTTTGTAGCGCCCATAACGCTAGTTGGATTCACCGCTTTATCCGTGGAAATCATAACAAATCGATCTACCCCATGAGCTCCGGCTACATCCGCAACATTACGAGTACCATAAATATTATTTAATACCGCAGCAATTGGCTGGATTTCCATAAGAGGCACATGTTTGTGAGCTGCCGCATGAAATACTACATCAGGATTATAGTTTTTGAAAATTTGTTCTAATTGATTCTTATCGCGAATATCTGCAATGATTGGAACCAAGGTATCTTGGGGCGCAATATTGCGCAATTCTTGATGAATAAGATAAATACTATTTTCACCATGACCTAGAAGCAATAGCTTTTTAGGCTTTACACGTAAAACTTGACGACAAATTTCAGAACCAATAGAGCCCCCTGCACCAGTAACTAAAACCACTTTATCCTTAAGATATGTTTCAACCTTGGACGTGTCGAGCTGAATCTCATCACGCTCCAACAAGTCCTCGATTGAAACAGGATGTAAATGAGATACAAGAACTTCATCATCAAGTAATTGATACATCCCCGGTAAAATATTGATTTTACATTTTAAGGGAGAACAGATTTCCATGATTTCTTGAATAATATCTCGCTTCACGGAAGGCATGGCAATAATAATTTCTTCTACCTTATATTTAGCAACTAATGCTGGAATATCTTCACGATTACCGAGAATTCTAAAACCATTCATAAGACGATTATGTTTAAACATGTCATCATCAACATAACCAATCACTCGACGAGAACGCTTATGATATCGTTCAATTTCACGAGCTATAGTTGCACCTGCATCACCGGCGCCTATGATCAATGTATTCACTTGGCCACTTTCACCATCATCCCCACTGCTATAGTGAAGTGCCACATAATGAAGCAACATACGTCCCATACCTACAGCACCTGTAGTGAGGAACCATGTAATAAAATAGACAGAACGTGGTAATGACTTACCAAATACAAACATAGAGGAATAGAATAAAGCCGTACCAATTGTAGTCGCTACAAATACTGCTAATACCTCTCGCATCCCTGCATAGCGCCAAATACGTGTATATAAATGCATTATCAAGAACATCAACATATACGAAATAAGTAATAACGGAAGTGCATCCACCATTTGATTAATATATTGAGGTTCTATGTGTCCATCAAATCGAATAAAAAGACTGATAAAAGCAACGATTACAATCGTCACAATATCGGTAATAAACAATATGGATGGTAATAAATATGAACGCAAAAAAACGCCCCCTTATATGATAGATATCGCCTTATCTTTAATCCTTACCTATTCGTGATACCATATAAGCCCCTGTTAAGATTGGAGCAATATCACGAGCAAAGTTGATACGACTATTCTTAGTTAAGTAAAGAATATCACCTTCACGCATGATGTAGTTTTCAGACATATCTCCAGTTTGTAAAATACGATTCAAATTGATAGGAATCGGTTTCTCTGGATTATCTTGATGAATCAAGTAAATTTTCTTCTTTGCTGTATCCCAGTTAAAACTACCTGCAGCCCCAATCGCATCAATAACTGTACTAGATTTAGTCAACGTATAGGCGCCAGGCTTATTAATTTCACCAAATACATATACGCGAACACCGCCCAATTTCGATACATTTACTGTGATATCAGGATTAATGATATAACGAGACAAACCTTGCTGTAATTCAGCTGTAAATTCATCTACAGTTAAGCCATCTGCTTTTACAGCACCAACCATAGGAAACGATACATATCCATCTGGTCTGACGGTATACACAATGTCATTACCATTACGCGTACCAAGCTCTGCCTGCTGAACCACTTGAATATTCAGTTCATCGCCTTGACGCAGACGATATTCTTTATCAGAGCTAATTACAGATGCACTATTTTCCAATGGTGCATGGCCTTCCATTTGTACATTCTTAGCATTATAAGGCTGATTAGTATTTATATTAACTGGTGCAGCCATAGCCATTGTTGTAGTATATAAGAATGTAGCCATCATCATATACTGTTTCTTCTTCATACTTACCTCTTTTTTATTCAACTTATTTAATTCATCACTTAATTATTGATGTATCTTATATCTAAAAAATCAGTCATGCTATTTTATCATTTTTTTAAATATACTTCTACAAATCTAGTATCTTCCAGGCGAACTTCATAAAATCTTCAACAACAATTCCCTAAAAATATAGTATTTTCAATATATGTTCATTAATAATTATTTGCTTTTTTCATTCCTAATTCACTAGATTTATTATTGATTTTCTTAAAAATAATAAAAAATTTATAAACTCACTTCATTATCAGCTCACATAGTGCTCCTATTTCTATCAGAATTAGTGATAAAAAATAAGGTGTATATACTAGAAATCTAGTATATACACCTTATTCAAAGTTTTTGACACTAATGATCGCTTTATATAATTACTTATTCAACACGACCACCTAAATAAGCTTCCATAACACGAGGATTATGGCGAACTTCATCAGCAGATCCAGATAATACCATTTTACCAGTCTCCAAAACATACGCATAATCAGCAATCTTTAATGCTTGGCGTACATTTTGTTCTACTAAAAGAACTGTTGTTCCATCGGCACTGATTTCTTTAATGGTTTCAAAGATCTCATTTACTACTAAAGGCGCAAGCCCCATAGATGGTTCGTCTAGTAATAACAACTTTGGACGAGCCATAAGTGCACGGCCAATAGCTAGCATTTGCTGTTGACCACCAGATAAAGTACCACCCAATTGATAGCTTCGTTCATCAAGAATAGGGAATCGTTTAAATACCTTTTTGATATCTGCTTCGATTTCTTTATCTTTACGTGTATAAGCACCCATTTCAAGGTTCTCATAAACACTCATATCTTGTAGTATTTGACGCCCTTCAGGAACTAAAGAGATACCATTCTGTACAACTTGATGAGTTTGGCGACTCGTAATATCTTGACCTTCAAAAATCACTCGACCAGATGTGGGTTTTACAAGTCCCATAATAGTCTTCATCGTAGTAGTCTTACCAGCACCATTAGCACCAATAAGAGATACAATCGAACCTTGTGGAACCTCTAGGCTTATATCTTTTAGGGCTGTAATATGTCCATAACCAGCCACAATATTTTCTAGTTTTAACATATTACACCTCTTCTTTACCTAAGTATGCTTCAATTACAGCTTCATTATTTTGAATTTCTTGAGGTGTACCTTCGGCAATTTTCTTGCCAAAGTTAAGTACTACCAAACGATCACAGATATTCATCATCAATTCCATGGCATGTTCGATAACCACAACGGTAATACCTAGGTCACGAATCTTGCCAATCAATTGACGCAGAACTTCAGTTTCACTATCATTCATACCTGCTGCCGGTTCATCAAGCAAGATTAACTGAGGGTGTGTCGCTAAGGCACGAGCGATTTCAAGACGACGTTGCTTACCATACGGTAATGATGTGGCAACCTCTTCTGCATCTGCTTCAAGACCTACAAGCTTTAAGAACTCATAAGCAATACCACGACAACGCTCTTCTTCAATGCGTTGACGTTTTGTTTTCAAAAAACTAGATAAGAAGCCAGAGCCAGTACGACAATGCATACCGGTTAAAACAGTTTCAAGAGCTGTCATATTGCCAAAGAGACGAATATTTTGGAATGTACGAGCAATCCCCATTTCAACAGTTCTATGAGGCTTGATGCCTACAACAGACATACCATCAAATACAATTTCACCAGAACTTGCAGGGAATACACCAGTAATCAAGTTGAAGAGTGTAGTCTTACCAGCACCATTTGGGCCGATAACACCAAATACCTCACCTTGTTTAACACCAAAGGATACACCTGTGAGAGCTGCAACGCCACCAAAGCTTTTACTTACTTCATTTAATTCTAATAGCATTCAGTTCCCTCCTATCCTTGTTTTTCCTGTTGTTTACGCTTATATGCTTCAAAGCGTTCTGTTAATACTTGTGATTCTGGAATATATGGAGCTTTCTTAAAGCCTAATTTACGGCTAATTTTATCCACCATGGATTCTGTTAAAATACCATCTGGACGAACAGCCATCAAGATTACTAGCAAAGCACCATAAATAATATCGCGATAGTCGGATAAGAAACGCAATACTTCTGGTAGTAATGTAAGAATAAAGGAACCTAGTACGGAACCCCATACTACATTGGAACCACCAAATACAGGGAATAACAAAATTTGTACTACTTTATGGTAGCTGAAATCTGTAGGATTAATAAAGTTTGTAATATGCGCATACAAACCACCACCAATACCAGCGATGAAAGCGCCGATAATAAAGGCCATCATCTTGTAGTATACAACGTTGATTCCCATCAATTCAGCTGCATGATCATCAGCCTTAATCGCTGCAAAGGCACGACCCACACGGCTATTATTAATCCGTACACAAAAGGCGATAATCAATACTAAAATAGCTAACAAAATAATAATAGCCATTAGATTGCCCCATGCAACAGCATCAATGCCCATTAAACCATCGAGATCAAATTCATAGGCATAATTTGTCAATTCTTGAGGAATGGATGGAATACCAGAAAGGCCTAATGCACCATTTGTAATATCCAAATTCAAGAAAATAACACGCACAACTTCGCCAAATCCAAGTGTAGCAATGGCAAGATACAAACCTTTAAGACGTGTTGTTGGCAAACCGATAATAACAGCCACAAGACTAGCAACTAAGCCACCAATAATAATGCCTACAACGATAGGCAAATCAGCTTTCAAAGAAAGAATAGCGCCTACGTATGCACCAACACTCATAAAGCCAGCAGCCCCTAAAGAAAGCTGTCCACTTGCCAGTGTGAAATAAATTGAAATACCCATGATGGCATTAATGATGAAAAACATCACGATCTGTAGATAATACGGGTTTAATAATTCCATTACGGTCTACCCCCTTTATCTTTAGATCCAAACAAGCCTTGTGGGCGCCAGAATAATAATAGGATAATGAGACCAAAGGCAACAGCATCACGGAATGTAGATGCACCATAAGCAACAGAGAAGATTTCTGCTACACCTAAAATAAAGCCGCCAACCATGGCGCCTGTAATATTACCAAGACCACCTAAGATAAGTACTGCCAGACCTTTAAAGCCTATAATAACACCCATAGTAGGCTCAATAGCATTAAAGGACAAGCCTACCAATACACCTGCCGCTGCACCTAAAGCAGATGCAATCATAACAGTAATAGATATAATCATTGTTGGATTGATACCCAAGAGAGCTGCTGTTTCCGTACTCATGGATACAGCGCGAATAGCCTTACCAATCTTAGTTTTCTTAATAACTACATTTAAAATCAGCATTAGCACAACAGAAACGCCTAAACCAATAATTTGTACCATAGAAATTTTGAAAGCTCCAAAGTCGATTAGGCCACCAATATAGTCTGGTGGGAATGATCTAGTTTGAGGGCCCCAAAGCAATAATGCCAAACTTTCAAGGAAAATAGAAACACCAATGGTACTAATAAGTGGTGCCAAGTGAGACACCTTTTTCTTGCGTAGTGGACGAAGCGCCACAAATTCTAAAATATAACCAAGGATAGCACCGACAGCCATAGCTACGATAAGGGCTACAAAAATGTTAACGTCAAAAACAGTTACCATAAAAAGACCAACGAAGGCACCTATCATAAAGATGCCTCCGTGTGCCATGTTGATGATATTTAAAACGCCAAACACAAGTGTTAAGCCAATAGCGAGTACAGCATATAAGCTACCGAGGGTTAACCCGTTAACTAATTGTTGTAAAAACACTATACTACCTCAACTTTTATTTTTTTAATGCGTCAAATTGACCGTTTTTAATTTGTAAAACTTGAACTTCCATGGAAGGGTCGCGTTTTTCGTTGAACTTGAATTGACCAGTTACACCAACAAAGTCAGCAATATTTTTCAAAGCTTCTCGGAATTTTTCACGATCTGTAGTGGAACCTGCTTTTTTCAAAGCTGCTTCATAGAGGTATACCGCATCATAAGCTTGAGCTGCGAATTGGTCTGGTTCTTTACCGTATTTATCTTTATAAGCTTTACGGAAATCTTTTACCTTTTGATCGTCTTTGTTAGGGAACCAAGGTGTACCTACGATAACGCCATCAGCTGCAGCACCTGCAATTTTAATGAATTCAGGGCTGTTAAAGCCATTGGAACCAACTACAGGTTGATTCATACCCATTTCACGCATTTTTTTCATGATTAATGCGCCTTCTTGGTAAAGAGAAGCAACTACGATAACATCAGGTTTTGCTTGTTGAATCTTAGTTAATTGTGCAGAGAAATCAGTATCTTTATCTGCAAATGTTTCAGTATCAACGATTTGTACGCCTACAGCTTCCAATGCTTTACGAGCTGTATTATTTACAGATACCATTTGGTCATTATTGTTGGAGTACATAATAGCTGCAGTTTTGAAGCCTAAAGTTTTATGTGCTTCTTTAATTGCAGTATCTACTGCCAAGGATTCAGGTACAGCATTACGGAAAATGTAATCGCCGATATCTGTAATACCTTCAGCAGTTGTAGATGTACCAAGAGCTACGATTTTACTTTTGTTTGCTACAGGACCAGCTGCCATCATTTCACCAGATAACATTGGGCCGATAACAGCTACAACTTTATCCTTAGAAATTACTTTATTCATTGCATTAATTGCTTCGTTTTTATCACCTTTAGTATCTTCTACTAATAAGTTAATTTTTACAGCATTTGCATCAGCGTTAATTTCGCTTACTGCCAATTCTGCACCAGCTTTAATGGACTCACCATATGCGGCTGCACCACCAGTTGTTGTTGTCAACAATGCGATTTTAGCTTCATTGCTATTTGCATTACCTGCATCTTTATTACTGCCACAACCAGCAGCAACTGCCATTACACCAGCAAGGCCAAAAATGACTGCTTTTTTTAACATGGATTTATTCATGTTACACCCTTCCTTTAAAACATAAAACTTTGATTCTATACCTATATTATGAGAAATTTCAATCTTTTGTCAATTAAAAGAAAATGATTTTAATTCCTTAATAATATATACATTAAAAAGCTATTCACATAGCCGTTCCCACTTCTCATATAATGAATCCAACTCAGTTTGAGTCTCTTCAATTTGTATGGAAATTTTAGACATTTCATCTAAATCTTGTTGTACTACAGGATTCGCTAATTGCACTTCATACATCTTCATCGTCGCCTCTAAACGAGCAATTTCAGCTTCTACCTCAGCTAATTGTTTTTCTACCATATAAGCATTTGGCTTCTTCTGATTTTCCTCTATAGTTTCTGATGCTGAAAGCATTGACTCATTAGTAGGAGTAGCTTTACTATCACGCTTACTGCTCTCAGAGTTTTTCTCATTAGCTAATGCTAATAAGTCTTCTTTCTCTTTCAGCTTTTCCTTATAGTATGAATAATTACCGAGGTACTCTGTAAATTTACCTTCATCTAGAATTACTGTTTTTGTAGAAACTTGATCTAAGAAGTATCTATCATGAGAAATAATAAAGCAAGTCCCTTCAAATTGTTGTAATGCTCTTTCTACGATTTCTCGTGTAGGAATATCTAAATGGTTTGTCGGTTCATCTAAAATTAGGAAATTATCGCCTTGAAGAAATAACTTAAGCAAAGCTAAACGAGCGCGCTCACCACCCGATAATTCACCTACTAACTTAAATACATCATCCCCCTTAAATAAGAACGACCCAAGCACATTACGCGCCTTATCCTCACTATAGTTAAAGTGATTCATAATCTCTTCTACTACCTGCCAAGAATCGTGCAGCTCTTCGTGCTCTTGTGAGAAGTAACCCACTTGTACCCGATTGCCAATATCTACATGACCATTTTCAGGGAATAATTCTCCTACAATAGTTTTCACCAGTGTAGACTTACCAGCTCCATTAGGCCCGATAAGTGCTACGGATTCACCACGTCGAACAACAAGAGAGATATCATTAATAATACGACTTTCACCATATCCTACAGATAAGCGATCTAGTACTAAAACCTTATCGGCACTCATTGCTGCAGGAGGGAACGAAAATTGTAAATGATGTGAAGTAACAGGTGCCTCTAGACGTTCTAATCGATTAAGTTGGGACTGACGACCACGAGCCATTTTAGACTTGATACCAGCACGGTATTTATCTATATAAGCCTCTGTTTTCTTAATGTACTCCTGTTGTTTTTCATAAGCCACCATATCTGCCTTTAAGCGTTCATCCCGTTGTTGAATATACCGACTATAGTTACCGCGATAGGTTGTAGCCTTATGATTATCTAACTCTACAACACCTGTGACAATACGGTCTAAAAAATACCGGTCATGACTTACAATGAGAATTCCACCCTGATAGGCAGATAGGTACCCCTCTAACCACTCCAGCATATCCATATCTAAATGGTTAGTTGGTTCGTCTAAGAATAAAAAATCGGGACTACGTACTAATGCTTTAGCTAAGTTAATACGTGTTTTTTGACCACCTGAAAATGCATTAGCCGGCTTATCTAAGTCATCGTCAGTAAAACCAAGACCATAGACTATGCGCTTTGTCTTTTGCTCGTAGTCATACCCGCCTAACCATTCTAGACGATTCTGTAAATAATCTAAGCGTTGTAAATCCGATTCGCTAGCCTCTTCAGATTCCAATCGACTAGTGAGTTCTTTTAATTGTTTTTCCAATGCATGAACATCGGCCCAAGCCTTTTCTATTTCCGTAGCAAGGCTATCATCCCCCAGATTTACATCTTGTTGTAAATAGCCAATACTAGCAACAGGCGACTTGACTACATTACCTTCATCCAGCTCTTCATAGCCTAATATGCACTTTAACAAGGTAGATTTTCCAGCCCCATTAGGGCCTACCAAGGCGAGTCGATCACCTTCTTTTAACTCAAAGGACACATTGGAAAATACTTGGCGCACTCCAAACGATTTTCCAAGGCCTATCATTCGAATGCGTTCCATTCACAACCTCCTAATCATTTACTCTTCATTATACCACAGTTGCCCTCACTAACATTAGCATTTCTATAGAATCTTTTGTTTTTCGACTATGACGGAATAATTTTCCTAACAAAGGGATATCTCCTAAAATAGGTATCTTTTGTATTTGATGTTGATCTCGATTGTCCATGAGTCCACCAATAACCAGCACTTCTCCTGGTTGTAATCGTACTCTTGTATGTGCTTGACGTGTGCTTATTTTATAGGCTTTCATTTCAGATACCATAATAGGTGTACTCACCTCTGCATGTATTTTAGCATCTACACCATCATCAGCAGTAATAATAGGAGTATAATTCAACTTAATGCCCACCTCTTCATAACGAGTAGAACGCTTTCGTTCTCCATTCACTTCCGATTCTTCTATAACTGGTATTCTTTCACCTATCAAGATATGTGCAGTCTCACCATTGAGAGCCATGATAGATGGCTTTGCAATTAGAACGGCTTTACCTGAGCTTTCCATAAGACTTAGCTCTGGTTTTACAAAAAACTTATAGGCCTCTCCAGTCGGAGTTTTGCCAAAGGTAACGGCACCATAGGAATGTGTTTTATCTTCTCCATGGCCGGTCAAGCTAAGCCAAGACCATCTAAATCCTTGTTCCTTAGCATAGGATTGTTCCATAGCAATGATGGTAGCTTCTAATTGCACTTGTTTTGGTTCCTTGTCGATAGCACGTACTAAGGTTTCTACACGTCGCTTTTCTCCACTCGTCAAATGCATAATTACTTCGTTTTGTTCTGAAAGCACTGCCATTTTATCGTTTTTTACCACTGTGCCTACCACATTTTTCAAAGACTCAGCCGGCAAATGTTCAGGTGATATAACATATAGCTCTCTTTTTTCAAGTGTTTCATCATCAGAATCAATAAGAAGGGTATTATGCTCCTTCGATACGGAAAAATGATATAACTTACCTAATTCATTAATAATTGCTTCTGGTGATTCTCCCTTTACAGTGGCCGTAATACTCCCTTTTAACGACTCTACACCAATTACGGATATACCATAACTACGACAAATGCCTAAGACGGTCTCCTTTAAGGATGCATTGCGTACAGAAATCGTTATGAGTTCGTTCCCAACCTTTTTTTCATTTTTATCTACTTCACTACTATTTACGATAGTTTCAGAACTACTAGCAGTTATTCTATCATTTCTATTAGTACCTATCCTATCAGTACTATTAGCAAATACCATGAACGGAGTTACAAGCATGACGACCATCCATAAGCTTATTCGCAATATAACTATCACTATAATCTTATCTATATATTTTAGACCTAGAAAGTTTACTCGATTCTTAGCCACCGTGATGAACCTCCTTCAATAATTTCTACACCACTTGCAGTTATCTTAGATACTGATATTTCTTTCCACACACTTCCTATACTAACCATTTGTTCCTCTGTACCTTTTCGTAAAATGGCAATATTCTGTTGGCCCTCAATAATACCTATAAGCTCTATGGGATGTTGTTTGATAGGATTACTTATAGTAGGTTGTATACTAGATTCAACTCGTCTAGCACTAGTATCTTTAGATTTTAATTCAATATAATTACCACTATGCTTTTTATTATTTCTTATTTGTTGATATTTTCCATTTCTACGACTTTTATCTTCCGTTTTTCCAAAAGTACTTATTTCATCATCGGACTCATATAAATCATTATTTATATCAACGAAATTGCCATTACTATCTTTAGTTATCTTATTCTGACCAAGTAAATCATCTATAGGAATATCTTTAAAAACCTCTCGCCAAGGATTTGCTCGTTCAACACCGGTAATATCATATAATAATCGTCCATGAACATTGCTTTTTACCTCTCTATCCTTTACATTTTTTATATCACTTTCATCTTTAAAATAGTTCTTTCCTTTCCCTGTTCTATTACCATGTGTTGTTTCTTTTGATAATTTCTCTGAGCCTCGTTCATTTTGATTACCATCTCTACCATTAGATTGATCTAAACTAATATGAACATTTTCCTCCTCATGAGGATAAAAAATACCAATACCTAAAAGGGCCACCGTGATGATAAGGAAAATACCAAGTGCAAACTTATAGTGGCGCATAATAAAATGCTGCTTATCAATCCATATTTTCATACGTTCTATATAGTCTCGTAAAATCATAATCCACCTCCTGCTGACATATTCTAGGAGGCTCTTTTAAAATCCTACAAAAAAATGACTCTACCAGTCACCACGGTGACTAATAGAGTCATTCATTATATTGACAAATCAAAACTATTTGTTCTTTATTTACTATTAAACCCATCTGGATGAGATGTATGCCAATGCCATGCATCTTTGATAACATCAGCAACATTACTAAATTTAGGATCCCAACCAAGTAAATTTTTAATTTTTTCAGAGGACGCAATTAATGTTCCTGGATCACCAGCACGGCGATCACCATATTGAACAGGAATATCGATACCTGTAACCTCTTTTGCAGTCTCGATGATTTCCTTTACAGAGAATCCATTGCCACTACCAAGATTAAATACTTGAGATTCTCCGCCTTTACGTAAGTAGTCCATAGCTAATACGTGAGCAGTTGCTAAATCATTGACATGAATATAGTCGCGTACACATGTGCCATCAGCCGTATCATAATCAGTACCAAATACAGTTATATGCTCTCTTTTACCGCGAGCCGCATCTAACACAAGTGGAATCAAATGAGTTTCAGGATGATGGTCTTCTCCAATCATACCAGACGGATCTGCACCGGCCGCATTGAAATAACGCAACGCAACATATGTAGAACCATAGATAGAACTATAATCAGACAACATTTCTTCTATCATCAATTTAGTGCGACCATATACATTTGTTGGTTGCAGTTGAGCATCCTCACGAATAGGCACTACCTTTGGCTCACCATACACAGCAGCCGTACTAGAAAATACAAAATGCTTTATACCTGCGGTACGACCAGACTCAATAAGGTGATAGGAACCAACTACATTATTTTCATAATAAATAGCTGGATTTTGCATGGATTCACCAACTTGTGAGTGAGCAGCAAAATGCATTACACCTAGGATGTTATGTTCTTTCATAATGCCTACTAGTTTAGGATCTGCAATATCCATATTGTAGAACTTTACCCCTTCAGGAATAGATTCTACATGCCCTCGAGATAAATTATCTACAATGATTGGTGTATATCCTGCTTGTTGTAAAGCACGTACAGTATGACTCCCAATATAACCAGCACCACCTGTTACTAAAATATTCATAGTTCCCCCTCATGAATTATGTACATCCTTTGCTCGAGCCAATTTGGGCCCAATGAGACGCTTATAAACCTCTACCCCTGGTTGATCAAAAGCATCAACGCCCGCAAAAATGGACTCAAAATAAACGGCCCAACAATGCATAAACATAATTTCCCCTAAATGGAATGCGTTTAATGTTGGTACAGTTATAGTCATGTTAAAACGATTGTCACTAGACAAGGCTTCTCTATTAGCATCTAAAGCAATGTTTAAAATATCACAAATGCCTACATCAGATAGAGAGTGTAAACGTTCATATTGACTATAAGAATCTGGAACAATGAGATTATGTTTCCAGTCCTTAACCTTAATAAATTGAACTACCTTATTTAGGCGCCCCTCTTGATGCTCTTGAACTTGAGCATGCATATCCATAGTACCTACTGCAGCTACTGGCGTACGGCCATATGGTAGACAAGTATTACTCATTTTTCCAAGAGATTCGGATAGGAGCTGTACATACCAATCAGATAATGAGTGGAGTGCTTCACTATAAGGCATAAACACCTCTATAATACGACCATATCGTTCAGATGCAATATATTTCAATAATGCACTTAAAAGGCCTGGATTTTTAAAAATGTCTTCTTCTTGACATGCTACATCCATAGATGCAGCACCAGCTAAAAATCCTTCAATATCAAATCCTACAAGAGCGGCCGTTACAAAACCAACTTCTGTAAATACAGAGAAACGACCACCTACGCCATAAGGAATACTATAGGTCTTCCAATTATTTTCTATCGCCATAGATCGTAAAATCGTAGGATGTTCATCATCAGATACATCTGTAACAGCTATCACTTCGTAGTTAATATTACGATCTTGTAAAGCCTTCTCCAAAATCATGAAGTTAGCCATAGGTTCAATGGTAGATCCAGACTTAGAATTAATAACGAGCATCACCTTATAATCAGGACCTTTTTTCTGAGCTTGACACTCTAACGTACGAATTAGCCCTACTAAGTAATCACCATCCACATTAAAGCCTGCAAAGTACATTCTAGGATAGCCGTCGCGTTCCTCTGCACTGTAGTTATTCCAAAATGCTCCACATTGCACATCAAAAATAACTTTGCTTCCCAAATAGGAGCCCCCAATACCTAGAGATACAACCGTATCAATATTATGGCGTGCATAGTCACGTAATTCGTAGAGCCGCTCTAACATATCTGGTGTATTGATACCATCTTCTGAAATATATGGAAGTTGGTAAAACAACACAGGTTCAGGTAAACCATCTTTAGAAACATGACCTTCTTCGAAGCCTGTAGAACGCAAAATATTTGTATGACGCCATACATTTTGTATAGCTCGTTCAAAATTATTCACATCGCGTTCTTGTATGCAACTTTCATTATATATATTAGCATAATCTAACTCAAAACCTGATTGTAATCGCAACATCAAATATCTCCTTCACTGACATTTTATGTACAATATTCTTTTATTATACCATAAAAGAATGAATAAAATATTAGTTTATACAATCATTTTACCCACAAGCCATAACCGAATCCGACTGCATATACAGACCAAAGTAATGCAAAAGGGATGGCTAATTTAAATTTAATTTTTAATGTCTTATGACGCCATAGGACCATACCTAATAAAGCACCAACACCACCAAAGGCAAACGCTAAAAATAGTAATGTGAACTCTGAAATCCGATCATATCCATTAATGGCACATAATTTATCATATCCATACAGGCTAAATACGATAAAATTCCATATACCTACGGTCACCCAAAATTGCGTATCACTCATATCCCCAAACCTTATACCCCTTACTTATGATGAGCTTTAAAGTATTCTAATGTCTTTTGTAAGCCGTCCTCTAATGTTGTAGTAGCAGTAAAGCCAAAATCACGTTCAGCTTTCACATTACTTAAGCGCGAATGTTTAATATCTCCTATACGCTCATCTTCATAATAAACCATAAAATCTGTCCCGCTAATAGTCCGGAATCGCGTAATCAACTCATTCACAGATGTTCCCTTATTGGTAGATATATTATAAATACCTGTGCATTGACCATTCCCCATAGCCTTAATGTTAGCATCTACCACATCATCTACATAAATGAAATCTCTAGTTTGCTCACCATCACCAAATACAGTTAATGGTTGCCCTTCGACAATCAAGCGGTTGAAAATACTGATAACACCACCTTCACCACCATCACCTTGACGTGGTCCATATACATTAGCATATCTAAAGCATACTGTATTTAATCCAAAAGCTTCATGATAAATTCGCAAGTAGCCTTCTGCAGTAAGCTTTGTTAAGCCGTAAAAAGACGAAGGCATACCACTCAAGTCTTCAGTCAATGGCAATACTGCCAAGTCGCCATATACAGCAGCTGATGAAGGCATTAAAAATTGTTCAACATTCACTTTACGACAAGCATCGAGAACATTAATAAGCCCTATTAGATTTACATCACAGTCATAACTTGGGTTCTCCATGGAGGATTGTACCATTGTTTGCGCCGCTTCATGGAAAACAATAGACGGCTTAAACTCTTCAAATACAGATAGTAATTTTGGATCTCGTACATCCATCTCAATAAATTGAGCATCTTCATGTACAAAGGAGCGCATACCTGTAGATAAATTATCTATAACGAGTACATCATGACCTAATTCAATTAATCTATCAACTAAATGGGAACCAATAAATCCGGCCCCACCAGTAACACATATATTCATAGCGCCCTCCCTTCTAACATCTTTAAATACCTGCACCTTGTTTTGCTAGTGCATCAGCCATTTCATTATATGTATCGCCCGTATGAGCAGCCACCTTGTGAAAGTAAACTCGCACACGATTTTTTATAGAATCATAAAATGCTGAGTACTCTTGGGTTAGCTCATTATTACGTTTCCATCCCTTAGTAGCCCACATTTCTATGCCCATATAATCATAGTAAAGTGAACATTCAGAAATCCCATTATCAACGGCGTATTTCATAACATGCATAGCAGCCAACAACTCGCCAGCTACATTCCAAAACGATGTATATCGTTTATCAGTAGAGGAAAAAGAAAAAGTTTTCCTCTTGCCATTCAAAAAGATAACCCCACCTGCCCCAACAGTATTGGTCTCTTTATTATAACTACCATCGATATACGCAACCATATAGTTTGGAGTAGTAAAATCTGGTTTCACAACATTTGCTGATACTTTACTTTGAATACTAGAACTAGAAACTATAGGCCTAGAATTTTTAGATTTAAACTTCACTTCTTGTGGCGATTTAAGTTCACTCTTTTTAGCGCTCATAAAATCACTTAAAGACAAACCTGAATCCTCTACAAAAGCACGTGCTTCGGCTTCTGTCGAAAATGATTTGTAGATAGCACCACCATAGCCCTTTACTTGTTTTTCACAGTCAGACCATGTAGTGTAAACTCCTGGTACACGACCCTGACGAACAGCATAAAACTTTTTTGCCATACGCCCCCCCTTAATGGTCCATTGTCAGTTCAACAAATTCAGCATTTACAACAGATGCCAAATCCTTTGGATTTACCTTCATTTGCATACCGCGTAAACCTGCGCTTACATATACAAACTTTTGGGGTTCCATAGTAGCATCAAAATAGGTAGGAAATGCTTTTTTCATGCCTACTGGAGAACATCCACCGCGCAAATAACCTGTAATACCTAACAAATCCTTAACATGAACAAGCTCTACAGACTTATTATGACTAACACGTGCTGCCTGTTTCATATCTAACTCTTCAGCCACAGGAATACAGAATACTACATATCCAGTTTTGTCACCTTTGCCAACTAATGTTTTAAAGACTTGTTTCTCATCGAGTTTTAATGCTTCTACTACATGAAGGCCAGCAGCACGCTCTTCAGACCACTCATATTCGCTAATACTATAAAGTATCTTATGAGTATCTAAAATACGTAATGCGTTTGTTTTTTTATGTTTCTCTTTACTCATCATAACCTCCATATACTAGCATAGCAAATAAATTTAATCATTACATAATATATTTCTATAGACAAATATAATTTTTCATTACTATTTATTTACGATTTTATTAATATTTTTTAATTCAATACGCAAGGTACCATCATCATTAGTTTTTATCTCAATAAACTCACGATTTTTCATATATTCTACAGGAAATGAAATCTCAATACCTGTATCTGTTTTAATCTTATGATGCTCTCCAACCTTCGTGGCAAACTCACGATTGACTGGCAAAGGACGCAGCATATCCGCATCAGCTAATTCTTTTTTTGCCGCCTCTTGTTGAATAGGATTCGCTTTAAATACCTCTTCTACAATACGAACAGGATCAACGGTATCTGATACTTCTGCATTTTTAGCAATCATAGATTTAGCGGTTGTCAACTCAACAACGCCATCAGACTCATGAGCTTGAGCCACCTTATCTACGATAGTCTTTACCTTTCTCACCGTATCTCGCGAGGATTGATTAGTCCCTAATTGCAAAACCTTATCTGCTAGGATATAGGATACCTCACCATCAAATTCCCCTTTAGGTTCAAAAATTCGAACGCTAAAATCATGCAAATTAATGGATGCAAAGGCACGTAACTTCTGTGACGGCATCGGCAACACAGCCTTATGAGAAACGAGTTCTGTAGCCAATGTACCATCATCTTCACTGAATAATTGATGGGTAAAAGCATCATGAGCTTGACACAAAAGAATACAAACATAAGGCGTATCCGTAACGGCTTCACAGATAATTGTATCAATAACAACAGAATCAGTAGCTTGTTTCATGTATGAAAATAAGCTTTCACCTAAATTCTTACATAAATCAATAAACTTAAGCTCTCCATTTTTATAATCTAATAATTGTTTGCCCACAGGGCTCGCATCATGTAAGGTTCCGGTTCTAGCCCCTGGATCTTTAAAAGCCTTAACTACATGATTTGCTATATAATCTTGTATAGCTTGATCCCCAACCTTTAATTCATGTTCAGAATATACAGCTAACGAGGATGTAAAGTCGAAAATCTCTAGCGCCGCCTTATTAATCTGCATGATGCCTCCTTGTAGTACAAAAAATGTTTACCTTTTATTATACCACTCTTTTAGCTTTCGTTTATCTACTTTTGAGCATTCCGTAAGGGGTAACATAGGAACTTCTATTATAGCTTTTGGCCACTCTACAGGAGGTCTTTTATTATGAATAAGTTCTATAACTTCACTCAATCTAACCTCACCATCTAGCACCATATAAACTACATAGTCTTCCCCTCGTATCTCATCAGCAATATCGATAATAGCAACCTCGGAAACCCCTTGTAAGGATTGTAAATACAATTCCATCTCTGGGATAGAAATTTTATATCCCCCTTTATTGATTACGTCACCTGCTCTCCCATTAAACATAAGATACCCGTCACTATCAATGTATCCACAATCATTTACAGTATACGTATTGGGAATCCCTTCAATACGATAATTTGTTGTCACATAAATGACATTATCATTCTCTGCGATTTTCACGGTTGGAAATGGTCTCCCTACCGTACCTTCTCGCGCTAACCATTCTTTACCAGTGCAATACGTTATATAGTTAAGCTCTGATGCACCATAGTCCAAGATAAACTCCATATCAGGGCATATATGTTGTAACTGTTCCATTAATTGTCGATCCAGAACTTGAGATCCTGCAATGATGTATTTAATGGATGATAATTTACTTTTACAATGTCGAACCAATAATCGTAGTTTCGTTGGTAATGCATATATATGGTCTACATTGTATTCCTCTATAAGCTGCATCCATCTACTAGGACGCAAGGAACTCGTTGTAACAACAGTCCCTCCAGCCCATAAAGAGGCAATGACCATATTGCTAACACCTGTGAAACTAAAGCTTCCCTGTAAAAAGATTTTAGTATCTTTGTTTATATGAAAAATATCATTTTGAATATCAAAAAATCGCGCCAAGATATTTCTCGTCTCCACAAAGGTTTTGGTTGTCCCGTAGTCCCCGATGTAAGTACCCCAAAATCAGCTAATGGCGGTACACCTTCATAGGCTATAACACGAGCTAGCTCATCTACATAAGCCGTATCCATCTCATTGTGACATACCATAGGAATATTACCTTTATGTAATGCCCCAAGCCACTGTGTAAGTTGTTCAACAAACGACAGTTCCTGAATTAAAAGAATCTTAGTATTTAATGTCTTTTTAGACTGAGTAAGATTTACAATGCGACTTGTATTATTAATACCGACCGATAGAATAGCATCATATAGTTCACCATATGTATATTGTATGTCATCTACGATTAAAGCCATTTTATGGGGCTCTAAATCTTTATACTGTTGTAAGCGTTCAATAATTGTCATATTACATGCGTTCCATAATTAAAGCCGTACCTGTGCCCCCTGCACCAGCAATAGCACATAAACCATAGCGACCACCACAAGATTCTAAAGCAGCCATACAGTGAAGCACTAATATGGCACCAGAACATCCATAGGGATGTCCATAAGCTAAGGCACCTCCAAGCATGTTATATTTTTTAATGTGATTAGGGTACGCCTTGTTAAAAAGAACATCAATGATGGCAAAAGCTTCATTCCATTCCACCACATCAATATCATCCATAGTTAAACCTGTACGTTTTAAAATGCCTTCTGTACTTTCAAGAGCGCCCTCCGGACTAAACTGAGGATTTCCTGCCCAAGGTTTAACGCTATGAATTTTAAAAGGACCTTTTTTATTAGATAAATATACAAAGGCCGCTCCATCATGAGTTAAACACGCATTGCCTGCATTTGTAATAGAGTCAGCTCCCAACAAAGGTTTCATCCTAGACAAGAGTTTCTCGTTCATCGTAGGTCGAATACATTCATCTATACATCTTTTACCATCTATAGTAATAGGTATAATATATGACTGTAAATATGGGTTATCTAAAGCAGCTGATGCTCTTTGATGACTGCCAATAATATGTGGATATAAATCTTCCTTTGTTACATTGTGTTTATGAATAGTCCGCTCGGCCCCTTCGAGCATGGCTAAATGCGATTGATCTTGGGGCGTAAATTGAGCTACCTTATAGGCACCTTCTCGGTCATCCCCAGATGCATACACCCGCTCTGGCTGTAACGACGAACTTTCAATACCGCCTGCAATAGCAGAATCCATAATACCAGACACAATATGTGCATATGCTATCTCAATACTCATCAAAGCTGAGGCACATTGCATATCAACGGTGATAGCAGGCACAGAATTTGGTAAATTACACATAAGACCCATGAGACGGCCAAGGTTACCACCAGTACCAACTGCATTACCACAGAAGATTCCATCTATATGTGAAATAGTATAACGATTAATTATTTCATCAATTACTTGAGAGCCCAAAATCTCGGGTCTCATATGTTTATATTGTCCATTTAAAACGCCGATAGGACTTCTAAGCCCACCATGAATATATACTGACATATATACTCCTTCTATTAAAAGCAAAAAAGAGGCATCCCGCAGAATGCCACTTTAATTGTATTCTAAATTTTAACTTTAGTTGCTAACCAAGAAGCAACCAGACATTTTACGATATCTCCAGGAATAAATGGGAACATGACTACAGGCAAGGCCGCCCAAAGTTCTGTTTTTGTAACAATCATAAAACCTGCTACACCAAAGAGGTACACTACAGGAATGGTAATCACAAGAGATCGCCAGGCATAAGAGAAAAAGCTTTTTTTAGAACCTTTAAATATACTTAGTAATGTATATGCAACTGGCCAAGAAAAAATAAAGCCACCTGTTGGTCCCAACAATTTGCCAAGACCAGCCGTACCGCCAACAAATACTGGTAACCCAACTGCACCAAGCAAAATATAAATGATAAATACGATAAGTGCATCCTTAGGCTGTAACAATAAGCCGATTAATGTGGCTACCAAAGTCAAAGCCGTTACCATAGCGGGACTAAATGGCAATGGGAAAGAAATATATGCTGAAATACATAATAAGGCTGTTAATAAAGCCATTTTTGTTAAACGTCTTGTTTCCATAATTACCTCTAACTAATACATCTTTGTTTCAAAGATGATGAATCTTCATTTTCACCGAAAAACGTAGCCGAAAATGCCAATGTATCACCAATGTAACCTTCTACATGAGCATCTTCAGGATATTCCACCAAAGTTACCTTGTCATCTGCAATAACTGGTGCATGAAAATAAATCGCCATTTGCAAAGCAGATTTACTAATATTCCAAAAATCCCACATCGTTTCTAAAATCATGCAGCCAGGAACAACATAAGGATTCTCACGATGGATAGGATTCGTATCATTAATATCATTTACAAATCGTATGACCTCTTTCTTAGAGAAAGATATAGCACCATCTGCTCCCTGTTGGTTTATAGTAGAACGAATGTTAAATTGTTTTGACACTGGTCGTAAATCGACCATTAAGAAGCCAGACGTATCCATAATACCAATTGTGGTAGTTTTTGCTACTTTCGATACAATTTCACATACGGTTCTATCACTACCTGAGGAATCATAATGCATATGTTTAATAACGCTATGTCCCGGTAGGTTCAAATCATTATTACATAATGCTTTAAATAATGTTCTCATATAATCACAGTCCTTTTATTTATTCAATATCTTGATTATAATCAACATTATTTCATTCGTCAACAAAAGGCATTATTCATATGTTAACAAATATCAAATGAGTTTGAAACTATAAACAAAAAGAGCCTATGACACAAATCATAGGCCCTTCACGTGGAAGTCTCATAGATTATCTATTTTAGATCCAATTCCTTTAGGTAAGCTTTAAAGCTTTCACCCAATTCTTCGTTGCGCAATGCATACTCAACAGTGGCTTTTAAATAGCCCAATTTATCCCCTGTATCGTAGCGAATACCTTCATATGCTAATGCATACGTATCCGTTTTAGAGGCTGCCAATGCATCAGTTAATTGAACTTCATTACCTACACCAGGCTTAGTAGCTTCTAAGATATTAAAAATATCTGGTGTTAAAATATAACGACCTAATACAGCGAGTTGAGATGGAGCATCCTCTTTCTTAGGTTTTTCCACCAAGTTATCAACGCGATATAAATTATCAGCCAATGCTTCACCAGATACAATACCATAAGAACTAACTTTATCTTCTGGTACAAATTGAGCGCCTAAAATAATACCAGGATGCTCATTATAGCAATCAATCAACTGTTTTAAGCATGGATTTTCTGGATTGTAAACAATATCATCACCAAGTAATACTGCAAATGGCTCATCACCAATAAATGCTTTTGCACACAATACAGCATCACCAAGTCCACGAGGTGCTTTTTGACGAATAAAGTGAACTTTAATGTCCGCCAAATCCTTGATCATAGCCAATGGTTTATTTTTACCTTGACTTTGTAATAACAATTCTAATTCAACACTACTATCAAAATGGTCCTCAATAGCACGTTTATTACGACCTGTAATAATTAGAATTTCTTCAATCCCAGAATCTAAAGCTTCTTTTACAATGTATTGGATAGCAGGTGTATCGACAATAGGAAGCATTTCTTTTGGTTGTGCCTTGGTAGCTGGTAAAAAACGTGTACCAAAACCAGCTGCTGGAATTACAGCTTTTCTAATGCGTTGCATAGTATTCTCCTAACTAAAAGTCTTTACCTACAAATTTAATTTTCCATTGATCATTTTTATTTTTATGTCCATCTTTATATGTTAAGTACATATCGAAGGAGTGTAAATCACGATGCCATGTATAATAGACAGAATCAATATCCCCACTCATCATGTTATTCTTAACACTTACAGAAATATCATCAAGGCGAGTCAATTTATAAGTACCACCATAAATAAGCTCTTTTGGAAGCTCTGTCGTATCAAAACGATAAGGTGAATTATTGTAGGTAATATTTCGTTGATTATAGCTAACCCATACATTAGCACGATCACCAACTTTAGATTGGAATCTAGCCCCCCAATAAGGCATGCTACGGATACTACCATCATAGCCATAGTAGTCACGTTGGTAACCACCTAAGAAGCGCAAATCAGCATTTTTGCCAAGCTTAATAGGATCATGAGAAACTTCTGCATAATATTCTTTATGAGAACCTTTTACAGAACCCTCTTTCCAATAACCAGCATTAATACCACCACGTACAGTAATTGGAGAATCCCCTACATGATATGTATGAGTATCCAAACGAGCTTCACCTATTTTTTCTACCCATACTGTTTCATCATTATATTCATTAGACTCCTTGCTATACCCAACAGAAGCAGTCCCCCAAGGTAAATAATGACGATATCCCACCTGAGGTTTAAAACCAGATTTAGAATACCAACGATAGTCAATATAAGCTTCACCGTTTTTACCGATAGGATATTCTGTACTACCATGTAAGCCAATACCATCATCGTTACTATACGTAGGTTTTGGTATTAAGGAAAAAATACTAAATTTGCCTTCTTTGTCATGACGCAATGAAGTCGTATAAGATGGCAAGGATAATACTTTAAAGTTTTTAATATAAAAGGATGGTTTTTTAATAACGACTTTATCACCAGGATACACCTGAATATCTTGACCCTCCACACGATAATCTGGAGTATGAACAAAAGCCATTGCATGTTTTGTAGTTACCATGCCCTTTTCCATATGGCCTATTTGTCCATCAAAAGTAGCGTTATTGCCTTTTACATAATAGGGATCGCTCCATCCCATGGCTTGGTCCGCCTCAAAGTGACGATCGCTAGTGCGATACGTCATATTTTGACCTGTAATATCTTTTGTTTTACCGCCATCTTCCAAATAGCGATAGCCCCCAACAGTACGATACTCTGTAGTTTTAGTATTACCTTCAATACGTGGAGCCATCAAAGTTTGATTACCTTGAGACACCACAACATCGCCTTGAGCATATACATCACCTGTAGAGCCAGTATAAGACATTTTGTTAGCATCGATACGTGTAGGCAACTGTTCAGCAGGAGTAGCAGATTTCGCTTTTTCACCACGACGTACAACACGGATATTACTATATTCAGGTGTAGATGCTTTAGAAATTTCTCCTGCATAGGATTGACCTACGCTATCCAATGTATCTTGATATACAATAGTTGACTCAGTAGCGGCCCATACAGGTTGTGCTAAACAAACAACACATGCCGCTGCCAGCCATTGTACTTTACGTTTCCTCATGGTTACTAGAACTCCTATTACTTTAAGAATTTGTTAATTATTGATTACGCTTTACAACAACGATAGGTTGAGAAACATTTTCTACAGGTTCTTCTGGCTCCTCAACTGCTGTAGCATCTTCAGCTACAGCTGCATTTTCATCAGTATCATTATTTTCTACATATTCTTCAGATTCACCTGTTGTATTAGGTACAGTTACAGCATCAGCTAATTCATCATCACTATGAGCTAAACCATCACCACCAATAACAAGACCTTGAATTGTTACGGAATCTTGAGGTTGTACATATACAGTAGCACCAGCTGGGTACTCAATATTTTTACCTTTGATGAAAGCGCCCCCTACAAGCCCAACAGGACCGAGTAGAACTGCGCCCGCCACAGATGCACCTGCTGCTTTAACTTCACTACGAGTTTTATCCTTAGCCTCTTTACCTTGTACAGCAGTAAATTCTGTACCATCAATAGCTGGGATTGTATCAAATGTAATATCTAACGCACCATTACGACCAAAGGAACGAGCCTTTTTCAAAGAAGTAATTGTTCCGGAACCTACAGTGCCCGCAGGTACTAATAAGACATTGCCATCCATTACATTTTCTGCAACAGTAAAGGATACAGTATCACCTTCACGACTAGTTTTAGAAGAAACCGCTTCATTTAAAGTCACTTTGAACACTTGGTTACCAGACAATGTGCCTACTTGGTTAGTAAGAGACACATTGCTACCATATACCTTTGTCTTCAAAGAAATAATACGTTTTTGTAAGGAACCACTACCAATGCGACCATTAACGCTACGTTCCATCTTTTCTACACGGTCTACAAGAGATCCTGCGTTAATGCTATTTTGATATGTATATTCCAATGCATCCATTTCTTCGCGCAAAGAAATATTAGTACCACTGCCTTCTACAGAATTGTAGAGGGAGTCAACACGTTTGCTCAATGTTGCGGAATTACCATTGAAACCAGTACCATACACGGTTTCATCAAGTTGATTAATGCGGTCCACAACAGCACCATCTTGTACAGTTCCATATACAGTAGTTTCTAAAACATTTGTTTTTTCAGTTACTGTACCAGGAGCGGCAAATGCAGTGCCTGAAATTAGGGATGCCATTAAAAGTGTAAGTACTTGTTTCTTCATAAATTCCTCCACAATGTATCTAATGTATAACTGTTATACAACAGAATAAGCACGGGCCTAAGACCGTGCTTATTCCCTGAGTCTATCAATTTATATGCTCAGTGGCCATTAAATTTTCAAATCAATAATCGCAGATACACCTACGCCTTGAACACGAGATGCACCAACTGGGTTTGTGCTATCAACAGGAACTAAGCCTTTTACACGAACCATACCATTAAAGCTACCTTCTACTTGAGCAACAGCTTTAACTTCTTCAATGCTAGAAGCAGGCCCAGTAACTTGAGCAGCACCGATATAACCTTTTGTACCAATACTGATAATAGGAACTACTTTAGTTGTATATTCAGTACTCAAGTTATTTTGTTTCAATAATTTATTTAGGAAAGAGTCAATTTGTGGACCAAATTTGTTAACAACAATGCCGATACCACCAATTTTAGCTGCACCACCAAGAATGCTGCTAAGTCCACCAGCTTGAGTTGTCAAGATGCCACCAAATGCAGTTGTAGTTAAACAAATCCCTAGAACAGCTGTAATAATCTTCTTTTTCATAATAAGCCTCCTATAGATACTTATATTTTAACAAATTCTATACATAGATTCTAGTGAAAGTATAAGAACTTACACATAAAGATACTAACATAATATAGATTTTCGATGAATTCTTAATGAATTTTACGCAACTTAATTTAATGCTATCATCAACGATAAATCGTGTCAATATCTAATACGAGCTACATCTAGAAAGCTCAAAAATTGAAATAAAAAGATTAACAAAATGATATAGTTTAATTACTTTTATTAATTATAAATTTAACAAATTCGTGGAACCTGATCTTCGCCTAATAAATCAATCAAACGAACACCTCCAATAGCCGTTTGTAGACCAACCTTACCAATATTTTTATCTAAAGTTTTACCAATTAAAACTGCTTCGCTTCCCTCTTCAAAACTATGAAGAATCTTGAGAACTTCGTCCGTAACAGATGGTTCAACGATAAGAACTACTTTCCCTTCATTCGCTAAATATAAAGGGTCATACCCCAATATATTACATACTGACTGCACTTCTTCATGAATAGGTATGGCCGTTTCTTCAACTTTAATGCCTACTTGACTCTGATCAGCGATCTCTTTTAAAACGGTACCTAGGCCACCACGAGTGGGATCTCTCAACAAAGCAACTTGAGTTCCTACTTTATCTAATACTGCTTGAACCATCTTATTTAGTGGTGCACAGTCAGTTGTTAAGGAGTCAGATAAATCTAACCCAAACCGTTGCCCCATAACGGCAATGGAGTGATCTCCAATAGCACCTGACAAAATGATATCTAGCCCTGCTTTCACACGATGTGGACCAATATCTATTCCATCTGGAATCATGCCAATACCAGCAGTATTAATGTAGATTTTATCTACTTCGCCCTTTTTAACGACCTTTGTATCACCTGTAACAATTTGAACATTTGCGGCTTTTGCCATTTCTGACATAGTGCGAAGAATTTCATCTAGCTCTTCAAAGGCCAAACCTTCTTCTAAAATAAGACCACAACTTAAATATTGAGGTATCGCGCCATTCATGGCTAAATCATTCACAGTTCCACAAACAGCCAACTTGCCAATATTACCACCAGAAAAGAACGCAGGTTGCACCACATAAGAATCTGTAGAGAAGGCCATGCGCCCGGCTGTAACAGGAAACTGGGCACCATCGTGTAGGGGCGCCAATAAATCATTTGTAAAATATTTCAAAATAAAACGGTCCGTCAACTCATGACTAAATCGTCCACCATTACCATGGACTAAGCGAACTCGTTCCATATTAATCCTCCCACGTCGATCCACCACTAGAATAACCATATTTATACCATGCAGCACAGCTACCCTCTACAGATACCATACAGGCACCCACCGGATGATCTGCGGTACAGCTTTTACCAAATAACGGACATTCACTCGGTTTAATAAGGCCTTGCAAAACACGTCCACATTGACAGCCTTTAGGATCAAGAGATGGTTTATCTAAGTTAATAGGTAGGAGAAGTTCTACATCGTAAGCTGCATACTCACCCTTTAATGCTAAACCAGAGTTAGGAATAACACCAATACCGCGCCATACATCATCGCATACTTCATACACTTCCTCGATCATAGCTTGGGCTACAGGATTTCCCTTCTGCATAACTACAGAATGATACGTATTGCCCACCACAATATTACCAGACTTACGTTGCTCTAAAATATTAGCTATGGCAGACAATATTTCTAAGCCATCAAAGCCAGCGATACAAGATGGGATACCGTATTCTTTGGGCAAAAATCGGTATGGTTCTTCCCCAATAATAACGCTAACATGACCAGGTAGAATAAATCCATCGATATGTCCTTCTTGTTTATCTAGTAATGCACGCAATGCTGGTGGTACTAACTTATGAGATACAAGAAAGAATACGTTCTTTAATCCCGCAGCATGAACGACTTTTACAGTAGCACAAATTACGGCTATAGTCGTCTCAAAGCCAATAGCTAAAAATACGATTTTCTTTTCTGGGTATTTTTTGCTTAGTTCTATCACCTCTAAAGGTGTATAGATAACATGGATGTGAGCGCCCTTTGTTTGAGCTTCGCTGAGGCTACTATAACTCCCAGGGACCTTCAACATATCCCCAAAAGTAGCAATAATAACATCCTCACGTTCTGCATAGACTAAAGCCTTATCCATATAGGTTTGATCAGTTACACATACTGGACATCCTGGTCCACTAACAAGTTCTATGCCACTTGGCAATAATTGACGAAGACCTTCTCGGAAAATCGATACTGTATGCGTACCACAGACCTCCATAAGCCGCACAGTTTCACCGGGATTATGAAGCGCATTGATGCGCCTTAACAAAGCATCAGCTGTGTGCTGCTTTTCCTGCAAAGTAAGCTTCTTCAAGTTCTTCTAACTCCTTAAAGGCCTCTAATGTTTTTTGAGCCTCTTCTTCATCAACAATTTGTACAGCAAAACCTGCATGAACTAACAACCAGTCCCCGACCTTTGCATCTGGTACGAGGAGCAAGCTGCAGTCACGGGTAGCACCTGTCAATTCAACGGTACCAATAGCATCATTCACAGCAATCAATTGCGCTGGTACAGCTAAGCACATATTATCTCCTTATCTATATCATTTATAACAAGTTTTATATACATTTACTTCAATAAAACAGCTCCGAAATATATGAATAAAATTAATATTATTGTATCACAGTTACACTCATTATTTAGTGATAGTGTGCACAAACAACTAGAACTTAAACTAGCTATGGCACTCACATAGATTAAACAATATTCAGGACATTACTAAATAAATTTATCTAAGAATAAGAGCTATATGACAATTTATAATTGATTTCCTAACCACAGTTGTCCTAAAGCAAGTCCACCATCATTAGAGGGAACCGCTTCATTCATATATAAATTACCTATATGCCACGTCTTATATATAAATTCTAATAGTTTACGATTTTGAAATACACCACCAGACATAGCCACATCACTAATATTATATCGCTCCATCAAGTCTGCAGCCGTTTCGCATAGTGCGATTGCCATTGTTTTATGAAATGAAGCGGCTAAATGAGCTCGACATTCACCACGAACAACGCCATCCATAATAGATTGAATTGTAGGTGTAAAATCAAGAATATGTCCGTCATAATTGTAAGCAAGTAGTGATCCTTTTTCATCACCACATAGAGTTTCTAAGGAAATGGCAATTTGTGCATCATAACTATGCACCATACCAAGACCTAATAAAGCACCTACAGTATCAAATAATCGCCCACAGCTTGTAGCTTGAATCATGGGCATCGTAGATTGTAATGCTTTATCTAAAATTTCCCATCCCTTTGGAAGTTCTTTCATCCATTCTTGATATACAAAAGGGATATCATCGCCATAATAATTACGAATATACCATAAGGCTTGTCGCCAAGGTTCAGAAACAGCCTTTTCTCCACCAGGCAATGGAGCCGCATGAATATGTGCCAATCTCTGATATTGATTGCCTTTACAAAGGAGGAATTCTCCCCCCCATATAGTCCCATCTGGTCCATAGCCAGTACCATCCATAGCAATTCCTAGTACCAGCCCCCTTAAATTGTGTTCTGCCATAACAGAGGCTATATGAGCATGATGATGCTGAACAGGTACAACAGAAAGATGGAGACTTTCACCTATTCTTTCACCTAACCGAGAAGAGAAAAACTGGGGATGACTATCTATAATAATCTTTTCTGGTTGTATAGAAAATAAATTTTTATATCGTTCAATGGTCCATTCTAAGGTTTTATGAGTAGATGCATTCTCTAAATCTCCAATATGGGGTCCTACAAGAACTTCACTACCTTTATTCACAGCAAACGCATTTTTCAAATCACTGCCCATAGCTAATATCGAAGTTTGTTCTAAACCGTCACAATGAATTGGCTCAGGTACATAGCCACGACTGCGACGAATAAATCGAGGTTTATTATTGATGACCACCACCACAGAATCATCAAGAGGAGCATAGATTTCACGATTATGAACGAGGAAATAGTCTGCTACCTCACCTAGTTCATTAAACGCTTGGTCGTCGTTATATAATACGGAATCACCACTTCTGTTACCACTGGTCATAACCCAAGCTGCATCAGAGGGCAATAACACCTCATGCATCGGTGAATAAGGCAACATCACACCCAACATATGATTGTCAGGTGCAACGTGAGGACTTAACCGAACAGAACTATTATGATTTCTTTCTAATAACACAATAGGACGTTCCATCCCCGTTAATACATCTAGTTCTACATCGTTAATATGTGCTAACTCAATCGCCATATCTAGAGATCCCACCATTATTGCTAATGGTTTATGCGGTCTATTCTTCCGCTTACGTAATCGTTGTACAGCAGCATCATTTCTAGCATCGCAAACAAGATGATACCCTCCTACACCTTTTATAGCGATAATATTACCTTCATTGATCAATTCCCGCGTAGTATTCCATACATTTACCATATCTACAGCCGTGCGATTTGGCTTGTATAAAGTATAACGAGGCCCACAATAAGAGCATGCATTTGGTTCAGCTCTATAACGACGCCCCTCTATATCTTCATATTCAGCCTTACAATCTTCACACATGGGGAACTCATTCATCGTCGTCCGTTCTCGATCATAGGGCAAAGATTTAATTATCGTATACCTTGGTCCGCAATTTGTACAATTGATGAAAGGATATTCCTTTCTACGTTTATCTTGTTGTAACTCTTTAAGGCAATCATTACAAGGCGCAGTATCAGCACTAATAAAGGTACTCACGGATTCACCTAAAGGGGATGCCTGCACAACAAAATCACTTTCATGCATATTAAGTGTAAGATGCTGTACAGTTTGACTAGTAATACGACATAAAGGAGGTTGCTCCTCTTGAACAGCATCTAAAAATAACTGCAATTCACCTAGAAAACCTTGAACTTCAACATACACGCCTTGACTATCATTATATACAAAACCTGTTAATCCTAGAGAATGGGCCAACATAGAAACAAGGGGTCGGAATCCGACCCCTTGAACTATACCGGTATAGCGAATTCCCCAGCGTTCTGTAGTTTGATTACTATTTTGTTTCATATAAACTCCTACTATACTCGGAGAATCAAATGTAATTAACCTAATGCAACAGGAATACTGCCATCAATACCAGCTTGTTCTAATTCGGCTTGAATCATGATAGCACATTCAATACGTTTCTTCTGTAAACGACAACCAAATTCATAAGGTGTCTCTAGATCGCCACCTAATGTAATGTTGTTAGCATGACAGCCACCGGAACAGAAGAATTTCGCCCAACATTCAGCACAAATTGGCTTAGAGAATACATGTGTATTGCGGAAATCTTTAGGAATCTCTGTATTTTGTAAACCATCATACACATTACCAAGCACGTATCCATCTTTGCCTACAAATTGATGGCATGGATAAATATCACCATTTGGTACAATCGCCATATATTCATGACCTGCCCCACAACCGCGAAGGCGTTTCGCCATACATGGCCCACGATATAAATCCATGCGGAAGTGGAAGAAGTTAAACTTCTCACCCCAGCCTTCTAACTGGCGTTGTAAATAAATATCTGCTAATTTTTCATATTCTTTCTCTAGAGCTGGCCAATCTTCTTCACGAAGCACATAATCCCCTTCTTCACCGACAACAGGCTCCATGGACAAATGCTCAAAGCCAAGATCAGACATTGCCATAACGTCTTTAGTAAAGTCTAAGTTTTTATGAGTATATGTACCACGTACATAATATTCAAGACCGTGACGTTGTTTTACTGCATTGATAAGATTTTTAGCAATATATTTATAAGACTCTGCACCACTACCTGCTACTGGACGCATTGCATTATGTACGGATTCACGACCATCCAAAGACAAAACTAAACTCATCTTGTGTTTGTTTACATAGTCGATTTTATCTTGTGTTAAAAGCATACCATTCGTAGTCAACGTAAGCTTAAATATCTTATTGTGCTTTTCTTGAATGGATTCAATGTATTCAACCGTTTGCTTAACAACATCCCAATTCAACAATGGCTCACCACCGAAAAAGTCAATTTCGCAATGTTGGCGAGGTCCACTCATTTTAATAAGAAAGTCCACAGCACGTTTTGCTACATCAAAGCTCATCAATTCTCGTTTAACACCGCCGTAATCCCCTTGACTAGCAAAGCAATATTTACATGCTAAATTACAATCATGAGCAATATTTAAGCATAATGCCTTAACAATAGGTTTCTCACCTACTACAAGTTTAAACTCTTTACTCATCGGTGCAAATAATTGCTCCGCTTTGATGAGCTCATCTAACTCGTCCATAATCTCATCTAGTTCTACTGCATCTTCTTTAGCATCTAACGCAGCATGTACAGCATCGCGATTAGTGCCATCATATATGTCAAGAACTCTATCGATGAGTTCGTCGATAACATGGATAATACCGCTATTTACGTCTAAGCAGTAATAGTTATCCTTCATCCGAAACTTATGGATCATTGGTTTTAATTCTAACATGGTACCTCCAATTGATTTGTATGGTAAAAGCTCTAGTATATAGAACTTTCTAGATAATTGTACCACATTTCCACACTAAACGTTATAAAAAGAGTCATAAAGATATACTATACAATGTATGTCTTTAAAACATAAATAAAAAAGGCCCGCTAAGCGAGCCTCTTCATTATTTTTGTTTGCAAACTTGGTTACCAACTGTGCAGCTTGTTTTACAAGCGGATTGGCAAGATGTTTGACATTCCCCACAACCGCCAGTTTTAGCAGTTTTTTGTAAGGATTCAGTGTTGATAGTACGAATACGTTTAGCCATGATTATCCTCCTCAATACTTATCGAATGATATTTATTTTATCATATTTATAAAAAGCCTGTAAAATACTATTTCGTTATATTTTCGTCTACAACTTCAGCTTATTTGGTTTCTACCACTTCAGTTTCTCCTAATTGATGGTCTGTAACTTTTGCGTCTCGCATAGATTCACCTTTAGTTTTCTTAGGAGCATCCTTACGCAATACTTTTCGTAAAGCCATTGCCACTGGTGTTACAATTACAGCAGCAAAAACGGCTTCTGGAATACCATGTGTAACAGACAAGAATACGATAGAGCCTAATACTTGATCTGAATTAAGATTCATTTTAAGAGCAAACATATCTGCATAGAGTAAGAAGATTAATCCCATAACCATGATTGTATGGAATACGGTCCCCATAAAAGCAGAAACAATAATACGTGGACCTTGCGGTGCTTTCCACAATAATAGATATACCAAATATGCTAATACTGGGAAAAGTATACGGGGTAATACGGAAATAATTGGATTAATAAATAGTGGGGATAAAATATTAGGAGCTGTAATATTTTGCCACAAACTATAGCAACCAAAGATAAATCCTACAAAGGCCCCCACTTTTGGTCCTTCTACAATAGCACCAATTAGAGTTGGTACGTGTAAAGTTGTTACATTTAGCGGACCTAATGGAATAATACCATATCCAGAAAGGCCTAATGCAATAGTGATACCGGCTAGTAAACCAATAATCGTCAACTCTCGAATCGTAATGCCACTTTTCTTCTCTTTTTTGGCTTCTTTACGTTCAACTTGCTTCAGTTTTTCATTGTCGTGGATTGATACAGTTGAGTTATCATCCAATGGACGTTCAATGTTGTTCATAGATCCTCCTTCGCTCTCATTCCTTACGGATATAAGTCGAAACTAGAAATTAAATACGTTCACGGCATCGTGAAATAATACCACGCTCTACCAATGCACCTATAATCACTGCTACACCTGTCACACCAGCTTCTAATAAAGCTGGAGTTACAAACACTAGTGGATTACCTTGGTACGTTGGAAAAACGGTGGGAACTAAAGATAAAATAAATTCTGGAATATAACCACCATACAAAATATGAGCGTTCATAGCAAGCCATATACCTGCAGTAATAATGATACGCAACAAACGTACACCCTTATATGCTAAATCTCTTGGATACAAATAGAATACAAAGACCAATAAAGAAACTAGTAATAATACAAGTTCAGCAAATAATATATTTACATTCATAGATGATGCATACATAAAATATACCATCGGATCCTGTAAATCTATATATAGGATTGAGCCAATATACAAGAATGGAATCGGTATAGTATAGACAATTATATCTAATGCTTCATCAATCATACCCCATCGATGAGTACGATTGAAAAACTTTGTAGCTAATAAGCCACATAGCTCAATAAGAACTTGAACGATAAAATATACTACAAATAAAAGTAGTACTTTTGCTAATCCATTATCTACATTAAAGCTAAATGGTGTATGAAGAAACGAAAATACCGCCCACCACGCCCAACTATAAGCATGATAGCCCATGCTTAGCGGTAAATCATCGTTAAACTTGGCATTCTTTAGTCGTCGCACCATAATTGGTATGACTAGCGACAAAACGGGGAACACTAAAATGGGTAATGATAGTGCCCCACTTAATGAAAGTACTGTCGTAATAGCACTTACAAAAAGTGAACAAATTAACGTAAATAACCAAAAACTTTTATTCATTACGGTCTCCCACCAATCGAGTTAAGCCATAAGCTATAATCAAGCTAAATGTGACACTAAAATACATAGCTAATAAAAAGGCTATATCACGACCTACTGTTGGCCATCCCCACAACATGGATAAATCAATACCTAAGAAAATTCCTTTATAGCTGATACCGTGAACGACAACCCAACTCACTACATAAGCGATACGACTTATAGATTTACCCTCACCAAAGGTACTGCTTTTAAATGATAAATAGGCCCAAGGCATACACAAGGATAACAACAAATACCATACTAGTGCTACTGTCGCACTCGATCCATTATGAATCATATATGCAATAATGGGAATTACCACAATAAATAGATTCAAATAGAAGGAGCGTCTGCAAATATCTATCAAAATGTTCATATAAATCTCCTACGATATGTAATCTCCTTGTATTTTACAATAATCATAGATAAATGTCATCAAAAAAGAAAAACCTCCATATAGGTAAATCAATACCTATATGGAGGTTCCTTTGATTAAGCTACTACAGAATCAGCTGTTACATCAATTGTAGGAACAGTTTCCTTTGGTTCTTCTTTTTTCAACAATGGTGTCATGCTTTCAAGCCCGATCCCCAATGTGAATAGATTATGCAACCAAGCAGTTTGACTTGGTGGCATAAAGCCAAGTACACCGCCACCAACAAGAGCACCATTGAAACCAACGATACCATTGTAATTTGCTTTGATACGTTTCATCAATGCAATAGAAATGCGGCGCAAATCTACAAGAGCTTGTAGATTATCGGAAGAAATAGTAACATTCGCAATCTTTTGAGCAATTGGAGCGCCTTCATTCATAGCGATACCAACATGAGCCTCAGAAATTGCTGGGGAGTCATTGATACCGTCCCCTACCATCATAACAGTATAGCCTTCAGCTTTGGCTTGTTTTACATAACTTGCCTTATCTTCTGGCAATACTTCTGCATGCACTTCATCAATACCAAGTTCATCAGCTACGCGTTGTGCATTACGCTTAGAGTCACCAGTCATCATGACAACCTTTTTAATGCCTAATGCATGCAAATCAGCTATAACTTGTTTTGCCTCTTCACGTACAGGGTCTTTAATGCAAATAACCGCTGCTAATGTACCACCAATAGCGAGGTAAATATGTGAAGATGTATTTGGTAAATTATTGAATTTTTCTTGTTCATCAGCAGGAATCTTTGTTTTTTCATCATCAAAGATATAATGAGCACTACCAATGCGTACACGATAGCGACCAACCTTAGATGCAATACCATGAGCCACAACGTATTCTACGTCAGAGTGCATTTCCTTATGAGGTAATGCATGATCCTTAGCAGCACGTACAATTGCTTTTGCCATGGAATGAGGGAAATGCTCCTCAATACATGCAGCTAATTTCAACATTTCATCTGCATCATGACCGTTAAATGGAATAATTTGTTCAAACTCAGGTTCAGCTTTAGTAAGAGTGCCTGTTTTATCGAACACAATCATATCTGCTTGTGCAATTTGTTCTAGGAACTTACCACCTTTAACAGTGATACCGCGTTTAGATGCTTCTTGCATAGCGGAAAGTACTGCTAATGGAATGGATAATTTAAGAGCACAAGAGAAGTCAACCATTACGAAAGACAATGCTTTCATCACATTACGAGTCAACAAGTATGTTAAACCAGCACCAATAAAGCTTATTGGAACTAATTTATCAGCCATGCGGTATGCTTGTTGTTCCATACCGGATTTCATTTGTTCAGACTCTTCAATGAGGTTAACGATTTTTTCGTAACGAGATGTTTTGGATGTGCTACGTACTTCTACAATAGCTTTACCGTCTTCAACAACAGTACCTGCATATACAGAACTGTCTTGATCGCGACGAACCGCTTCTGGTTCCCCTGTCATGGAGCTTTCATTAACGAGAACAACACCATCTATAACAACGCCATCCAAAGGAATAACTTCGCCTTGACGAATGATAATTTGATCACCAGCTACAACCTCATTAACAGGTTTGCTTACTTCAATATCATCCACCAATACCCATACTTTATCTACGTTCAAGGACATGCTTTGAGCGAGATTCAATACGGATTTACGGTGAGTCCATTCTTCTAAGATATCACCAATACCCAATAGGTACATAACGGCTCCAGCTGTAGGATAATCTTTTTGAAGTAATGCAGCACCAATAGCTACACCATCAAGTACTTCTACAGTTAACTTACGTTGCCACAATGTTTTAATCGCTTTACCGATAAATTTAATCCCATCAAACCATGCCCATGCAGCCGCAATTGGTGCAGGTAACACTGCTTTTTTACCTAAGTAAACTGCTGTGCGGTTAATCATCATTTCACGGTATTTTTTATTTACCAAGCGTGGAGAGTATTCGTTCAAAGCTGGTGCTTCGGACAAATCTAAATCGCGTAGACCAAGTACTGCATCACGCACAGCATCAGAATCACCATTATGTTTAATGGCGATTTGACTGCTACGAGTGTAGAAGGTTACATCTACAATTGCATCATTAAGGAGCAATGTATCCTCTACATAAGCAGCTTCTGCTTCTGTAAAGCGATGCCCAGACACCTTAACGTGTAAGCGATTTCTGAGTTTTCGTACAACAGAAAATTGTAACATAGTTAAATCCTCAATTATTTGTTTTCTTCAAAGATTTCTTCGTTGCGTGCTTCGTTGATTTCTTGAGCTTCTGCCAATACATCAGATGCGGATGCTTGTACTTTTTCAGCTGTTTCTAATACAGTTTCTTTAGCGCGAAGACCAGCTGCTACGATACCAGCATATACTTTTTTAGCGTCTTTAGAAGTTAACACTTTAAGACCTACAGTACCCAATGCAAGACCTGCTGCGAATAAATTAGCGTTTTTAAGATTGTTTTGGTTGAAGTTGAACATAATAATATTCCTTTCTACTGAATATATATAAAAATTACTTACTATATTTGAAAAGAGGAGCCTATTATAGAGACCCCTCTTTCAAATTCAGAATTCGTATTAGCTTACTTAGCGGTACGTTTAATGCCTAATGCCTTATTGGAACCATCACAGCTGCAGCTACCACCACAACCAGAAGATTTTTTAGAGCCAGAATCGGAGCCACCGCCACTACAGCCGCAGCCACCTTTACCAGACATTTGTTTGTAAAATTTATTACCGATATAAGCTAATGCTAATACAACTATGAGTCCTATAACAAGATTATCCATTACTATGCCTCTTTCTCAATATCTACTAAATTACAATATCTGTCTTAGTGATAAACAAGATAAAAGCAATATCTAAAGGATATTTCCCTTTTCTCATTATCATTTAACCACGAATATTGATAATTATCAAGTATTATTTTTAAATTACTTATAACAAAATCGCAATGTTTTAATTCATTTTTGTTCAAAGTATCTAAAAGTGGCTAAACTCTCCTATTTAGCGATTTTAGATTAGAAACCTAATGCGCGACCTATGTTATAGAAGATGAAACATGCAATCCAAGCAAATGTATTTTCATAGAAGAACATGAAAGCAACCCATTTCCAAGAACCTGTTTCACGTTTGATAACAGCTAATGTTGCCAAACAAGGTGGGTAAATTAAGATAAACAACATCATTGTCAAACCAATTAATGGTGTAAAGTGAGAGTCGTTTTGTAGGTACTCAGTCAACGGTGCTGGATTTTGATCATCACCACCTACAGCATAGATAGTACCCAATGTAGAAATTACTACTTCTTTAGCCGCTAAACCAGCTACTAATGATAGGCCCATTTTCCAATCAAACCCCAATGGTTCTAGCACTGGGTTAATAGCTTTACCAAAAGATGCTGCATAGGATTGTTCAATTTTTTCAGAAGCTTGTTCTTTATCAAGTTTGTCATTTTCAGCATCTAAGTTAGCACTGTTTTTATACATTGCCCATGCTGCTGGGAACAAGTCTTTATTTTCATCTTTAATATCATTGAATAATTCAGGTGCTTCAGAATCTTCTTCTACTGCTACTTCAGGTTCATCTTCTCCTGCGTCCTTAGCAGCATTAGTAGCATCTTGTACAGTAGATTTCATATCTTCAACAATTTTATCAACTGCATCTTTTTGGTCATCTGTAGCGATACCGAATTGAGCTAATGTAGCTGCATCTTTTACTTCATACTCTTGAGCAACTTGTTCTTTCATTGCATCATAGTCTTTAGAGTATTCTACATCCATTGGGTACGCTGTAATGAACCAAATCAAAATAGATGCGGCCATGATGAATGTACCAGCTTTAATGATGTACAATTTAGCACGTTCGTACATGTGCATCCAAGTAGCTTTCAATGTAGGTAAATGATATGGAGGTAGTTCCATTACAAATGGTTCAGCTTCACCTGCAAATAAGAACTTACGGAAGATCTTTGCAAAGATAATACCGAAAATAATGCCCAAGAAATATACAGAAAATACAACAAATGTACTATCCCAACCATTTGGGAAAAATGCATTTGCAAATAAGATATATACCGGTAAACGAGCAGAACAACTCATGAATGGTGTAATCAAAATAGTAACCATTCGATCCTTATAGTTATCAAGGATACGAGCACCCATTACAGATGGCACGGAACAACCAAATCCCAATAACAAAGGAATAAAGGATTTACCATGCAAGCCACATGCGCGCATTACACGGTCAATTACGAAGGCTGCACGAGCCATATACCCTGTATCTTCCAAGAAAGAAATGCCAAGGAAGAGTAATAAAATTAATGGCAAGAATGAAAGTACTGCACCTACGCCGGCAATAATACCATCAGATACGAGTGACTGTAATTGGCCCTCTGGAATAGTCTGAACCACATAAGCCTGTAATGCAGCGAAACCATCTTCAATCCAACCTTGAGGTATCCCACCTACAAAGTTAACAAACGCGAATAATAAGTACATAACAACCATGAAGATTGGTAAGCCCCAAATTCGATGCGTTAAGATTTTGTCATAACGGTCAGAGCGTGTTTCCAATTGAGTTGGCGCTTGTGTTAAACATGCATTGTATACTTCTACAGCAAAGCGGTGACGATATTCTTGGAATACAATATCAAGATCAACTTGATCCTTAATTTCTTCACGAATAGCTTCAGCCTTTTGAATAACAGCTTCCGTATTATCAAAGCGCATAACTTTGCCAATAACGTCAGCATCTTTTTCTAACAACTTAACAGCAATCCAACGAAGTGGATATGTAACAGTGCCAGCTTGTTTTAGTTCTTCTACAAGCTCACTAATTTTGCCTTCTAACAAATCACCATAATTAATTGTTACACCAGGAGCTTTTTGAGAAGCAGCTACACTAATTGTTGCTTCTAACAAGTCTTTTGTACCAATATTTGTACGACCTACAGTACTAACAATGGTAGCCCCTGTCATTTCTGCCATTTTTTTTAGGTCGTATTTGATGCCCATTTCTTCAGCAACGTCAGCCATGTTTAGAGCAATAACCATTGGCTTTTCAAGTTCCAATAATTGTGCAGCTAAATATAAGTTACGTTCCAAGTTAGATGCATCAAGAACATTAACAATTACATCTGGGTTATCATTTACGATAACATTACGCGCTACTAACTCATCCAAGGAACGTGCAGTTAAGCTATATGTACCTGGTAAGTCAATAAACAATAACTCATGGCCATCAAATTTCGTATGGCCTTCCTTTTTTTCTACTGTAACGCCGGCATAGTTACCAACGTGTTGCTTCGCCCCTGTGATATTGTTAAACATTGTAGTCTTACCACAGTTTGGGTTACCTGCTAAGGCAATGCGAATTTGCCCATTTTCTGCCATGTGAACCTCCTATTGAACATCTACATCAATCATGCCAGCTTCGCTTGTACGAAGTGCTAATTCAAAGTTTTTTACTTTGATCTCCACCGGATTACCCAAAGGGGCAAACTTCATAACATGGATTTTTGTACCATGTACGAGACCCATGTCGATTAGACGATGCTTAACATTGCCACTGCCATGTAGTGCAACAATAAGACCAGACTCACCTGGCTTCATGTCTTTCAACTTTTTGATAGCCATACGACACCTCCTAATTATTGTACCTAACAACCTCATATTAACCACACAAAATAATAATGCGTATTAATATCTTAAATTATTATATCAAATCAAGCATTAATTTCAACAATTATTATCATTTTTATGGTTATTTTTTATCTCATATCTATATTTTATTATCATATTTAATATGAGATTATCTATATAATTATCTAATAAAATACTGAATACTAGCTGAAATTTAATATTTCATAGCTATATATTTAGATACTGTAATCAATAAACTCTATTAAGATTATCATTTACAAATACTCTCACATTCTCAATTAATAGTTTATAAACAGTTTAAATGTAGCTATTTTAATATTTTCATTTCTCATTTTACTTAGTTATATCAGTATTTTTCCATATATTATCAAAAAAATATACCCAAAATACTATAATATTTATTGAGCCTAGAGTATGTTAAGACTATACATCTTCCAAGTTCAATTCATTTGCCCCTAATATGTGCATACGTTATAATTAATATAATATGTATTATAGAAAGGACGATTCATGAAATCTTTTAAATCTTTAGGTGTTTGTGATGAACTTATCCAAGCCCTACAAAAACAAGGTATAAAGGAGCCTACGCCAATTCAAGAACAATCCATTCCTGTCGTCTTTAAAGGGAATGATGTCATAGCCAAAGCTCAAACCGGCACGGGGAAAACACTAGCATTCTTACTGCCAATTCTACAACGTGTACATACTGATGTTCATCAAGAACAAGTGCTTATCATTGCGCCTACACGAGAACTAATTAAACAAATTTCCGATGAAGCGAAGGAAATAGGTTCTATTTTAAATGTAGATATCCTCCCTCTTATCGGCGGCAAAACAATCGAGGCACAGTTACAACAGTTAGGCCGCCGACCTCAAGTCATCTTAGGTACACCTGGTCGTCTATTGGATCATGCAAAGCGCGGTTCTCTCCATCTAGACTGTATTCGTCGTGTTGTACTAGATGAAGCAGACCAAATGCTTCACATGGGCTTCTTACCAGATATCGAAAATCTCATCGGCCAAACAGATGCCAATAGACAACTATTACTATTCTCCGCTACAATTCCAGATAAAATCCGAAATCTCGCAAAGGCATATATGTCTAAACCCGTTTCAGTAACGGCAGAAGGAAAACACATCACTCTCGAATCAATTGATCAACGAGTGTATATGATGAATCCTGAAGAAAAAACACAACGGCTCATCAAAATGATTGAAGATGATAATCCGTTTTTAGCTATAGTTTTCTGTAATAAACGGGAAGGTGCCATTCGTTTATCCTACGAATTAACTGCAGCGGGGCTCAATATAGCAGAAATGCACGGTGACTTGACACAAGGTCGTCGCACACAAATTCTGCGAGACTTTGCAAAAGCTAAAACACAAATCTTAGTGGCTACCGATATTGCGGCTCGCGGTATCGACATCGAAGGTATCACACATGTATATAATTACGACGTACCTCGCGATGTAGATTACTACATCCACCGCATTGGCCGTACAGGTCGTGCTGGTAACTCTGGCGTGGCTGTAACCTTTGCGACACCACAAGACGAATCATGGTTACGACGCATCGAACGAGCTATCCAAGCTACACTTACAAAATATACTAAGGATGGTCAGATCAAAACTAAGGGCAATGCTAGCACTGCTCCAAAACGCACAAAATTAGCTAGTAAACCTAAGATTACAAGCACTTACCAATCCACTAAGGCTAAAGCTCACAAAGCACGAGGCCATAAAGGCTCCAATACACGCCAACGCCGTGCTTCTACCTCCAAAACTGGTCGTCGTGGCAAACGCAGATAAAATTCAGCTTAATATCCTAAACTAAATGAAGCAATTTTTCTTCTACAAGAACAGTTTCAAAAAAAGACGCGCACAGCTAAGCTGTACGCGTCTTTTTATTATCACTGTAAAAATAGTTGTTTCTTGGTAATCTTAGATAACTAAAAACTTTACAATAATCTATATTCGATTATATATATTTACCGATAATAAGTTACCTTTTATTGGTTACTTTATTTGTTGGCATAAATGCTCGGTACCCCATCTACATCAGAACATTGGGTCTTACATTGAGATCGATTGCTACAAATCCAGTTTGTTCGACCTCTCACCTCTTGTTTCACAAAGTAACCTACGTTACATCTAGGGCATTTATATTGTTTATCTTCATCAGATACTTCAATATTACCTTCAACACTAGAAGTATCCCCTTCTACTGGCTGAGTATGTTTACACGTAGGATAATTCGTGCACCCTAAAAAGGCACCAAATTTACCATTCCGCTGTTGCAAACGTCCTTTTTTACATTTAGGACATACAGGTAAGGAAGACAAGTCTACGCTTTCACTATCCATAGGGCGCTTACGATTTTGACTCGTTATAGTTCGCACCACATTGGGCATCATTTGATCAGAGCTTACTACTTTATCAAAACCAAGTTTATCAATTAATAATTTTAAAAACTTAATTTGATCCGCTAAGAAGGAATCTAATGTATCCTCTCCTTCGCTCATAAGTGCTAAGCGTTCTTCCCAAACAGCTGTTTCATCAGGATAAAGCAGCTCTTCTGGCAGAGCATCTACTAAGAGATAGCCCGTTTCCGTTGGAGATAAGACTTGCTTCTTCCCTGACGTTTTCATAAAGTCTCGACTGATAAGCTCATCAATAATGTTTGCCCGAGTTGCTTCTGTACCAATACCAGATACAGCCTTTAATTGCTTTTTCAAGTCTTCATTTTTTACGAATTTATGAATTTCCTTCATCGCTTGTAGTAATGTGGACGGCGTAAAACGGGATGGTGGTTTCGTTTGTTTAGACTCTATAGAAGAATCCGTATATAAAACAGTATCGTTCTTTTTAACCGCTGGCAAGTGGTCCGTTTCTTCAATAACCTCTTTTTTAGGGTCTGATTCAGCCCCACGCTCATCGGTTAGATCGGGCTCGTCATTGTCCGTCGTAGATTTAGACTTATGTCGTTTATAAAGCAATTTCCATCCTTCTTCGATAACTACACGACCATTAGCTACAAACTCTTCCTTACTTTGTTCTACTACAATTTTAGTTTGCTCGTAAATATGCTCCCCATAAAATTGCGCAATATAAGCTTGACTGATGAGGAAATAAATATTTCGCTCCTCTTGGGACAAACTATTTATATTGCAAGCCACCGTTGTAGGAATAATAGCATGATGGGCGGTAATTTTCTTTTCATTCCAAGCACGGCTCTTAATAGAACGATCTGCATCGGCAGCCCACTGTGCTAATCTCTCATCACCTGCATTTTGTAGATTGTTGAGGATTGCATTGCGATCATCATATTGATTGGGTGGTAAATATTCACAATCAGAACGTGGATAGGTAGTTAATTTCTTTTCGTATAATTTTTGCGCTGTATCAAGTACAGTCTGTGGATCATAAGAAAAGGCTTTACCTGCCAATACTTGTAAGGATGATAAGGATAAAGGCAATCGTTGTACATCTTTTTTCTTAGACTTTGTAACACCTTTAATAAAACCGTCTGGTCCAGCTTGTAAACATTCTACTAATTCATCAGCAATAGCTTTATTAATGAGTCGTCCATCTGGGTCAAGCCCCTTTTGTTCGTCTGTAGGCTGCCAAGTCGCCCAAAACACCCCATTAGGATGGTTATATAATACCTTTACAGTAAAATAGTCTACTGGTTTAAATGCAGCTAACTCTCGTTCTCTACGTACAACAAGAGCTAACGTTGGCGTCTTTACACGACCAATTGGCAATGTTACCTTATGACCTTTATAACGTTCAGATAATGTATAGGCCCGAGATAAATTCATCCCAATGAGCCAGTCTGCTCGCGCTCTTGCCAATGCAGATTGATATAGATTGTGAAAGTCCTTGTTATCTCTCAAATCATCAAGAGCAGAACGAATAGATTTTTCATCGAGGGCATTTAATAGAATACGCTGCACTGGTTTTGTATTACCTACATAGTACAAAACTTCGTCAACTAAAAGTTGACCTTCTCGATCCGGGTCACCTGCATTGACAATGACATCTGCTTTACTAATAAGGTCTTTTACAATTTCAAACTGTTGACGGCTGCTATCTGTGACAAGCAATTTCCACTCATCAGGCACGATAGGAAGATCTTGAGGGCGCCAACGGATATATTTATCATCGTAATCTCCGGGCTCAGCCTGATGCAGTACATGACCTACTACCCAAGTCACCACATCATCCCCTTGGATAAAATAACCATTCCGTTTTTGGATATTCTTATTTTCTGGTAAGCATTTACTGATTTCGCGAGCCATGGATGGCTTTTCTGCAATAAATAACCGCATGGATCCCCTCCTTAACCTGAAGATAACGGCTAACCCCAAGCCGTTCTATGAAATCTCATTATACTACAATTTAGTGGTCATAACTAGAAAAATCATGTATAATTTTTACGATATATAGACTGTGAAAGTAGAGCCTAAAGATTTATCTGCTTTCACAACATATTAATAGAGGTGAATCATGACATTTTTAGAAGAGGTACAACGTCGTCGTACGTTTGCAATCATATCTCACCCGGATGCGGGTAAAACAACATTAACGGAAAAATTACTATTATATGGTGGTGCTATTCACTTAGCAGGCTCCGTAAAGTCTCGTAAAACTGCAAAACACGCCGTATCCGACTGGATGGAAATCGAGAAACAACGTGGTATCTCTGTAACGAGTTCCGTATTGCAATTTGACTACGATGGTTGTCGCGTAAACATCCTTGATACTCCTGGTCACCAAGACTTCTCTGAAGATACATACCGTACATTGATGGCTGCTGATAGTGCTGTCATGCTTATTGACGTAGCAAAAGGCGTAGAGGCCCAAACAAAGAAGCTATTTGCTGTATCAAAAGAACGCGGTATTCCTATTTTTACATTTGTAAACAAAATTGACCATTTCGGTCGCAGCCCATTCGATCTAATGGAAGAAATCGAAAATGTTCTCGGTATTCGTACGTGTCCTATGAACTGGCCTATCGGTATTAATGGCGAATACAAAGGCGTATACGATAGAGAACACGAAACTATAGAGCTCTTTGCAAAAGACGAAACACATGGTCAAGAAAAGTTAGCTTCCGAAAAAGGGGCGTTAACGGATCCTCGTATGAAAGAGTTATTAGGTGACGATGTATACCAAGCATTGCTTGACGATATTGAGTTGCTCGATGTTGCTGGCGATCCATTCGATTTTGATAAGGTTCGTGCTGGTGAATTAACGCCTATGTTTTTCGGTTCTGCTATGACGAACTTTGGGGTAAAACCATTCTTAGAAAAATTCTTAGAACTAGCTCCATCCCCTGCTCCACGACAAGCGGTAGAGGAAATGGTACAGCCTACTAGCGAAGACTTCTCTGCTCTAGTATTCAAAATTCAAGCAAATATGGATCCTAATCATCATGACCGTATCGTATTTATGCGTATCTGCTCTGGTAAATTCGAAAAAGGTATGTCTGTATTACATCGCCAATCTAATAAAACAATCCGCCTATCTCAGCCTCAACAATTTTTGGCTACGGAACGTACCATCGTAGAAGATGCATACCCTGGCGATATTATTGGTGTCTTTGATGCCGGTACTATGGGCGTAGGAGATACGCTTTGTGCACAAAAGCATAAAGTAACCTTTGGCGACTTCCCTGTCTTCCCTCCTGAGTTTTTTGCTCGTGTATCCCCAAAAGATACTATGAAACGTAAGCAATTCCAAAAGGGTATGACTCAATTGGCTCAAGAAGGGGCTGTTCAAATCTTTGAACAACCAGGTGCCCTTGATTCCTTCGTGGTCGGTGCCGTAGGTATGCTTCAATTTGAAGTTCTTGAGTACCGCCTCAAAAATGAATATGGTGTAGATTTATTAAATCATACTTTGCCATATGGTGTTGCTCGTTGGATTGACGGCGAAGTTGATATTGCATCCTTGAAAGGTATAGATAATGCGATGATTGTAAAAGATAATCGCGATCGCACCGTAGTTCTTATCTCTAATGAATGGCAAATGGGTTGGGTTCAAGAGCGTAATCCGGATGTAACATTCTTAACGACCCCTAAATTACACCATGAGTTATAACTTCTAATTAACTTATTGCTAGGTCTATACATTTTAGTTATATCTTAACATGCATTTATAGAGCGAATTTATCGCCATATATAATTTAGAGTCTTACTAAATCAACATAAAAATATTAAGTTTTAGAACTGGAGTATATTTTATATGATTATAAATATAAAAAATATATTCCAGTTTATTTTTTTATAACAAGAAGGAAAATCACAGATTTGAGTCGAATACATATAGTATGATTATGTACATAAGTAATATATATTATTACTTTTCTATATTTATATGTATAATCATAAAATTAGTTTTATTAATATTATTGTTTTTTGTGTTGTTATGAGTGTTTAAAGATAAAAATATAAACTTTTTATACGTTATATATTCTATAGTATTTTTTGACCATTCATGATACCATAAAACTCAGATTTATTTTTTATTTTAAAGGAGTGATTTTATGCCACTTATTGACTTAGCCTTAGTCAACAATGTATGGACCTTAAAACTGTCCATGATTCAAACTGTAGGTCTTGCCGTAATTACCTTATTCATCGGTACTTGGATCAATAAGCATTCCAAGTTCTTACAACGTATGTGTATGCCTGCACCAGCTGTAGGTGCTCTTCCATTTGCATTTTTAACTGCTATTTTGTCTTATTATAAAATTTTAAACATTACCTTTGAAGGTTCCTTACAAACATTTTTAATGCTTGCCTTCTTTACCACGATCGGTTTAATGGCATCCTTAAAAGTCCTCAAAAAGGGCGGTATCTTTATTATTTTCTTCTTCTTAGCATGTGCAGTGTGGATTGTAGTACAAAATACTGCAGGTATTATGATTGCCAAAGCATTAGGGATTGAGCCGATTATCGGCATCATGGCAGGTTCTGTATCTATGATTGGCGGCCTTGGTACAGCTGGTGCCTTTGGTCCATATTACGAGCAATTACTTGGTATCCCTGGTACCGCTTCCGCTGCAGTTGCAGCTGCAACATTTGGCATGGTAGCTGGTACAATCCTCGGCGCGCCTGTAGGTGAACGCATTATTAAAATGCATAAAGTTAAAACACCTTATGAAAATCCTGAATTAATGGAGGATGAAGGCATCGATATGATCGAAGATCACGTTGAGAGCGGCGGCAAACAATTTAACTCTCAAGATCTTTTAACAATCTGTATGTGGATTGGCCTTGCATTAGGTATCGGTACCATCGTAAGTGCTGGATTGTCTGTTCTTACTCCACTACCTGCATATATTGGCGCTATGATTTGTGCAGCAGTAATTCGTAACTTTGGTGACTTTACTAAAGCATACAAAATCAACGATGCAGCTCTTGATGCAGTATCTAATGTAGCATTATCCTTATTCGTAACAATGGCTATCAACAGCTTGAAATTAGTTCAATTAATTGATCTTGCTTTACCGCTTATTACAATCTTAGTTGTACAAATGGCACTTATCTGTGTATTTGCATACCTTATTTACTTCCTCTTTGGTCGCAACTACGATGCAGTTATGCTTGGTGCCGGAGCTATCGGTTTCGGATTGGGTGCTACACCAAACGCATTAGTTAACATGTTATCCTTAGCAAGTAAACACGGCCCATCTCCTCGTGCTTGGCTCGTAGTTTCCTTAGTAGGTGCATTCTTAATTGACTTTGCGAATGCTTTCCTCATTACAACCATGGCTGGCATTCTTTACTAACTAAAAAGGACCCATTCGGGTCCTTTTTTCATGAAAAAGAGCTTACTGGAATGATATTTTATCAGTCCAATAAGCTCTTTATGTATTATACTATTTGATTAATGCTGCCCATGCGTTGGCTACATCAGCAAATTCTTGAAGTGTAAAGGTCTCACCTCTTCGTTGACCATCAATATTTGCTTTTGCTAATAACTCTTCAATTCTATCTCTTGTTAAACCCGTTGTCTTCATCGTATTAGAGAATGTTTTACGGCGTTGCGCAAAACCAGCTTTCACAACGCGAAAAAATAGTTTCTCATCAATCACATCTACAGGTGGTTTATCACGCAATACGCAACGGATAACAGAACTTGTCACCGCTGGAGCTGGCAAAAAAGATTTAGGCGGTACATCAAGAACAATATCTGGTTCCGTATAATACTGAACAGCAACAGATAATGCGCCATAGTCCTTTGTACCGGGCTTTGCTATCATCCGTAAGGCCACCTCTTTTTGCACCATCACAACTAGACGTTCAATAGGTAGTTTACTTTCCAACAAAGACATAATAATAGGTGTTGTAATATAGTATGGCAAATTGGCAACCACTTTAAATGGTTTATGATTCATAATCGTTGGCACATCAAGCTTTAACACATCACCATGAATGATACGTACATTGTCATAAGATGCCAATGTCGTATCTAGTACCTCCAATAAGCGACGATCTAGCTCGATAGCCGTTACATCTGCCCCACTTTGAGCTAAACCTTGTGTCAACGTACCAATACCAGGGCCGACCTCTAGAACAGGTTCTCCCACGGTTAATTCCGCAGCATGTACAATTTCATCGACTATACCTCGCTTAATAAGGAAGTTTTGTCCTAGCTTTTTGCTCATTTTAATATCAAAGCGCTTACATATATAATGCACAACCTCTGGGCTTGCAATTACTGATTCTAACATCTTAACTCCTATTTTAACAATTTACTGCCTCTTCATAAGCATCT
>NZ_KQ960780.1:102890-131911 GCF_001553335.1 Veillonella parvula
CCTCTTCATAAGCATCTCGGGTTATACCATAATGATTTAAACGGTATAAAAATTGCTTTCCATTACCGTATCCAATACCTAATTTAGCACCAATAACCGCTCGACGAGCTGCACTATCAGGCATACCAGACAATCCGTGACGCACTAAGTCCACCATAGTAAATTCGTTAGATGATTCTAGAGATTCTACGTGTAATGTAGATAGAGCCTTTCTAATTGACTCTGGAGATGCTTGTTCTATGCCAATATCATCATTTGCAAACGCTTCGTCACGAGGCACAAAAGCATGTTGTGCATTAGGGAATTTTTTAGTTAAAACGCGTCGGATTCGCTCCCCTGCTGTATCAGGATCAGTTAATATAATAATGCCACGTTTCTCATAGGCAACGCGAATCATATCGATAACACCTCTTCTGAGGGTAAATCCTTCTGTAGCAATGCAATCAGCGTCTACAGCTTGAGCGATACGTTGTATATCAGATTTTCCTTCTACGACAATGACTTGTTTTAACATATATCCCCCTTTTATTCTATTAATACATTGTAACATATATATAACATTGCTTAAATACTTATAATCGAGTAGTATTAATAGTGTAATATATAAAAGGAGGCCAATTATGACCTTACAACAATTAAAGTATGTCACAACAATTGCCAATATAGGCAGTATTAGTGAGGCAGCCAAGAGATTATTTGTGTCTCAACCGAGTCTCACCAAGGCTATTAAAGAACTAGAGAAAGAAATGGGTATTACCATTTTCGATCGTACAAATAAAGGAATTACCGTATCTAAAGAAGGGGAACGCTTCCTCGGCTATGCGCGCCAAGTGTTAGAACAAGCAGCCCTTTTAGAGGAGCAATATAAGAGCCAAAGCGGTGGTAAAAAACAATTTTCTGTGTCTACTCAACATTACTCCTTTGCAGTCAATGCCTTTGTAGAGCTTTTAAAAGGCGCTGAAATCGATCAATATGATGTATCCTTACGAGAAACACAAACCTATGAAATTATCGATGACGTGGCTCATATGAAGAGTGAAATTGGTTTGCTCTATTATAATGATTTCAACCGTCCTGTATTAGAAAAATTAATTCACACTAACGAATTAACCTTTACTGAATTATTTACGGCCCATCCTCATATCTTTATTGGTAAAACGCATCCATTAGCCCATAAAGAGGTAGTCTCTATGGACGAATTAGAGGAATATCCATATATTTCCTTTGAGCAAGGCGATCACAACTCCTTCTACTTCTCTGAAGAAATCTTCAGTACCGTAGTGCGCCCAAAACATATCCGTGTTCGCGATAGAGCATCTTTATTTAGCCTATTACTTGGCCTTGATGGATACACTGTATCTAGTGGTGTAATCGATAAAGAGGTAAATGGTGAAAATATCATTTCCGTTCCACTTGCCGAAGAAGGTTTAATGCACATTGGCTATATTACTAATAATAAAATGCAACGTAGCCGTTTAGGTCAAGAATATATCCACGCCTTAGAACAATACGTTAGTAATTACGGTAGACATATTCAATTACCGGAAAACAAAAAATAATTATATATCATATTATTTATAGAACGATACAACACTATTGTTCAATTTAGATGTATCAGATAATCCATAAAGAAGGCACTCTCTATTTTAGAGAGTGCCTTCTTAGGTATAACTTAAAGAATAAAATCACTCATAGACATAACTTCAAACTATACACAACTCAAACATATTGATATTTTTATATATAATCATACTTAGCTATAATTAACCTATCAAAATTATCGGTTTAATCGTTTATATAAGGAGGATTATTATGTCCAAACATAAAGCACCATTCCACTTTGATATCGTAGGTTCCTTCCTACGCCCAGCAGAATTAAAAGAAGCACGCGAAGCTTTTAATAAGGGAAATATTACTCGAGAAGAATTAACAGCCGTTGAAGATCGTCTTATTACAGACCTCATTCAAAAACAGAAAGCAGCTGGCCTACCAGTGATTACAGATGGCGAATTCCGTCGTGCCTATTGGCATCTAGACTTCATGTGGGGCTTTAACGGCGTAAAAGAAATTGAACTGGAACACGGTTATAAATTCGTCGGTCAAGAAACTGCACCCGGCTCCCTCGCTCTTACAGGTAAAATCACCGGTACTAATCATCCATTTGTAGAGCATTTTAAATTTGTGAAGCAATTTGAAGATGAAAATACTACGGCGCGTCAAACAATCCCAGCCCCATCCCAATTCTTAGCTGAATTATTTCGTGAGAATAACGGCATTACAACACGCTCCTTCTATCCTGATTTAGAAGAACTCATTCAAGATATTGCAGCTGCCTATCGCCAAGTGATTAAAGACCTCTATGATGCAGGTTGCCGGAACATTCAATTTGATGATTGTACTTGGGGTATGTGTTGTGACCATGCTTACTGGACAGGTCGTCAAAAGGATAAAAGTGTAACCATTGAAGGTGAAACCGCTAAATATTTACGTTTGAATAACTTAGCTCTTGAAGGTCGCCCTCACGACTTAGCATTTACTACACATGTATGTCGTGGTAACTATAACTCTACATGGGCCGCTAGTGGTGGGTACGAACCTATTGCCCCTATCCTATTTGCCAAGGAAAATGTAGACGCTTATTACCTAGAATTTGATGATGATCGCTCTGGAGGTTTTGAGCCATTGCGTGAAGTTTCTCCTAATAAAAAGGTTGTATTAGGCCTTATCACATCTAAACGCCCTGAGTTAGAAGATAAAGAAGTCATCAAAGAACGTATCAAAGAAGCAACAAAATATATCCCTCTCGAAAGACTTTGCTTATCCCCTCAATGTGGCTTTGCATCCTGTGAAATTGGCAACCAATTGACCGAGGAAGAACAATGGGCTAAACTCGCATTAGTCAAAGAAATAGCTCATGAAGTTTGGGGTGATTAAATGAATGAACATACTATATATTTAGGTGGCGGTTGTTTCTGGGGCCTTCAAGGGTACATCAGAAAGATCTCCGGTGTCCTTTCTACTGAGGTAGGCTATGCTAATGGACCTACAGAAAATCCAAGTTATGAAGATGTATGCCACAATAGTGGCCACGTAGAAGCTCTCAAGGTTACTTACGATACTGATATATTATCTTTAGACCACTTAATTCAATATTTCCTACGTGCTATTGATCCCTTTAGTATCAACAAACAAGGTGGTGACGTAGGTATTCAATATCGTACGGGTATTTATTATACTGATCCAACAGATAAGGCCATTATTGAAAGCACCTTAGCTCGTGCTCAAGCCTTTGAAGGCAAACCATTTGCTATTGAAGTATTACCGTTAGAGAACTACTACTCTGCCGAGGAATACCATCAAGATTACTTAGACAAAAATCCTAATGGCTATTGTCACATTCCATTAGGTCTATCTGATGAACCACTCATCGATGACAATGTATATACTAAACCTTCCCAGGAAGATTTAAAGGCTTTAACGCCGCAAGAGTTTGAAGTAACTCAAAACTCTGCTACTGATGCACCTTTCAGTCATGAACTAACAGATGAGTTCAAAGCAGGTCTCTATGTTGATATTACAACTGGAGAACCCCTTTTTGTATCATCCCATAAATTCGATTCTCATTGTGGCTGGCCTAGCTTTACTAAGCCAATAGCTAAAGATGTTATCAAATATTACCAAGATGACTCACATGGTATGAATCGCATAGAAGTTCGTAGCCGCATTGGTAATGCTCATTTAGGTCATGTATTTGAAGATGGGCCCAATGGCTCTCTTCGCTACTGTATCAATGGATCTGCTTTAAAATTTATTCCTAAAGAAGAATTAAAAGGTACCAAATACGAATACTTAATTCCATATATTGAGGACTAGTTAAAATGAAAGGACGCCATACATATGTAAGGCGTCCTTTTATTATATTAATCCAAAACGTACACTGTAACGTCTTGACGACCAAAGTCCATAGCCTCACCATAAGAGTCCATTACAAGGTCGATTTTATTACCTACTATAGCACCACCTGTATCGGCAGCAATAGCTTCACCGTAACCAGGAATAAATAAACGTGTTCCCAATGGAATAACATCTGGGTCAACTGCAGCAATGCCACGTACTGCAGGTAAGCCCGTAGCTGTAATACCAGCACCATCACCATCGCCAGCAAGATAAGCAGATGCTTCCATTACGATAGCGCGAGACGCACGTCCTGCCACATTACGAGATGTAGTCACCTCACGAGTGCCCTCTTTAATAATTGTAGGTACCATTGCACGTTGTGTTACTTTAGATACGTCATTAGTTTTAATAACTGTACCATTACTATATAGTGTTTCACGTTGTACTCGTTCTAAGCCAGGTTGACCAACTTGAACAACCTCTTCTTCGCCCTTAGCCATAGTATCATCTTTTTGACGAACCACTTCAACAGCAACTTCTTGATCTACTGTAGATAGAGAGCGGCTTGTTACTTGAGCAATTGTTATACGTGTACCACTTAAAACAGATCCATTTTCATCGCCCACTACTACATAATTAGGTGCTTTGAAACCAAGCTCATTAGCAACACCTTGAGCAGTTGTTTCTGTAGTGAATACAGCTCTTGTTTTACCATTTACAGTTACATAAACTGGAATAGCACGAACAACTGTTAAGGTTGTTCCATTTTGAACTGTAGATGAACTAGAAATAACTTTATCATTTGGATTTAACTTAACCCCAGCATCGCGTACAATGCCTTCGTTAGAATTTAAATGCGTTCTAACAGTGTGTGCTGCACCATCGACCATAACGGTAACGGTTTTATCATTATAAGAAAACCCGGTCATGGTTACAGCTGTTACAATCAATCCGGCAACAACAGACGAAATATATCGCTTGTGTGTCTTATGAATTCTCATGTTGTAATCCCTCCTGTAATGGTATTATTCTACTACAGATAGATACAACCTGTCAAACGCCGTAAGTTAACAATAAGGCAAAATCCTTTATAAATACTGAATTTATAACAGTTTGTATTTTGTATTTTTTAATAAAAGTCCACCGTATGCGTACATATCGATATTTTTAAATACTATACAATATATTCCGAATTGTGTACATATATACAATACTAATACCACATATAGTATATACAGATTTTTTATTACTAAATTTGTATTTTTATGTGTTTTTCAATTGTTACCAATATTTTCTAGAATACTCAAAACTTCACTTTACCCTCATTTTTAAATGTATAAGAAAGTAAAAAAGCCCATATAATGGGCTTTTTATATGTTATGTAATTGTATTAAAATTCATTACCTAATATATTAAGGTTTCTTCATCATCTATTCATTTTTAACATCGGTTGTAACCGTTCAATGACCGTCATTGACTCTCTGTGTTCATGCTCAATAGCAGCTTTCATTAGCTCCTCTTGAGCAGATATAGGATTCTCTCGATCATTGATTTTATGATATGAACCATCTGCTCTCATAAAATGAGCTTTTAATGTATCATCTAAATATAAATCTAAAATACTTTTTACCCGTTCTTTATGGCGTTTATCTTCAATAGGAATCATAAGCTCTACACGTTCATTCAAATTTCGAGGCATCCAATCTGCACTAGATAGGTACAGACTTTCATTCCCTCCATTACGGAAGTAGAACAAACGATGATGTTCAAGAAAACGCCCCACAATAGAGCGTACTGTTATATTATCACTAACACCGGCAATGCCAGGACGAAGCGTACAAATACCACGCACGATAAGATCGATACGAACTCCAGCAGAAGAAGCTTCATACAACTTAGCAATGACCTTTTTATCGAGCAGAGAATTCATCTTACCAATGATATAGGCTTCTTCCCCATTCTTAGCAAACTCGATTTCACGGTCAATAAGTTCCATAATTTTTTCACGTAAATTTAAAGGCGCTACAATAAACTTATTCCAAATCGGTGGGTCAGAATATCCAGAAATCAAGTTAAAGAAACGTGACGCATCATCACCATACTCATCATTACAAGTAAATATACCACAATCAGTATACATGCGAGCTGTTTTACCATTATAGTTTCCCGTTGCTAGATGGACGTACCGCCTAATACCATCCGTTTCCCGGCGTACCACCATAGTAATTTTAGAGTGTGTCTTAAGACCTTTTAAACCATAAATAACATGACATCCCGCTTTTTCGAGTCGACGCGCCATATGAATATTGTTTTCTTCATCAAACCGCGCCTTAACCTCCATAAGGACGGTTACTTGTTTCCCATTATCTGCCGCTTTTATTAAGGACGCAATAATCGGAGAATCCCCACTAACGCGATATAATGTTTGTTTAATAGCCAATACATCAGGATCTATAGCTGCTTGTGCAATAAATTGCTCAACCACTGCAAAAGATTCAAAGGGATGATGAACAAAAAGATCTTGCTTCCCAATAATAGAAAATAAGCTATCACCTTCATGATCAACTAATTCACTAGGAATCTTAGGATCAAACGGTTCATATCGGAGCTTATCATAACCAGGATAGTTACAGAAATCAAAGTACATACGGCAATCCAAATGTCCATCAATGCGATATACGTCCTTTTGCTCTAATTCTACACTTGTAAGAACAAAGTCTAATAAGTGATCCTTTATCTCTCCACAAACTTCAAGACGTACCGCATCACCACGACGGCGACGCCGCAAGGATGCCTCTACTTCAGATAGCAAATCTGTTGCTTCTTCCTCATCTATTTCAAGGTCTGCATCACGTGTAATACGGAAAACCATATAATCTTCAATACCATAACCTTGGAAAAATTGATTTGCATAATAAGTAATGACATCTTCTAGATAAACAAATCGATGTTCCTTATTGCCACGGCTTGGAACTTCAATGATTCGATCTAATACAGATGGTATTGGCAAGATAGCAATCTTGTAATCCTTAGTCCCATCCTCTTGTATTTGAAAGATACGTACAATTGCATTAATGGTATGATTTGTTAAAAATGGAAATGGGTGCCCCGAGTCAACAGCCAATGGTGTTACTACGGGGTATATATGTTCCTCAAAATAATGGCGTAGCCAGGCTTTTGTTTTTACATCTAGTGTATCAGGATGGGTAAAGAAAAAGCCATGAGCCTCTAGTTCAGTCAATACATTATTTAAATACGTGCTTTGCATGGAAACAAGACGTTGTACAGATTCATCAATCGCCTTTAATTGTGCTTTTGCATCCATATGAGCCGCATCATATTTAACAATGCCATTCACAACTTGATGGCGTAAGCCAGCCACTCGAATCATAAAAAACTCATCTAAATTAGAACTAGCAATAGCAATAAAACGCAACCGCTCCAACAGCGGAGTATTTGGATCTATGGACTCTAATAGTACACGCTGATTAAATTTTAGCCAAGATAATTCACGATTAAAATAATATTTAGCATTACTGAACATGGCGGTCACCTCCTCTTACAAGCATAAGTTCCATACCAAATACTTCTGTAAAATATTCAGCATCTCGATTAAACGTCCACCATTCTAGAGAAATATCCTCATTAGTGCGACAGAATACATACAATACATTATCGCGCTCTTCCAATATAACATCTGAGATTTTTTGGTTACTCCCTGCATCGAGAGCACAGGCCACACGAATGATAGCTACTAACTTTGTAACTTGAATCTTTTGTAATTCTGTCAAGGAATTAAAATATGTATCATCATCAGATGGAGTTCCCTTATAGTGATAAAATACGACATTTGCAACTACTTGTTTTTCTTCTTCTGAAAGCCCGAAAATATCTGTGCCCATCACAATATGATACGCATGCTCTCCATGGTTTCGTAAATTAACAAACTTGCCTACAGAACACAATATAGCTGCAATGCGGCATAAGTAACCCCACCGCTCCGGTAAACCTTTATGGCGTAATGTTTTACAGAATAAAGAACTGAAACGTTCCACCTCAACATCATGAATGCTGTCAGTATGATATCTAGCGGCAACAGCACGAGCTAATTGAGCATTTTGCTCACGCAATTGGTACATAAAGGGATTATTTTCCGCCTCAACTCCATAGAACCAGCTTATTCCTTGAGAGAAGGAGAAGCTACTAAAAATCAACGATTTAGGCTCTATAGCCGTTATAATTTCATTAAATAAAATCATAGTAGGCATCAAAATATTCGCCTTATATTCAGGTAGTTTATATCGATTGATCAACTTAGTGGCTGTTACACCATCAAAGGATTTGATGAACCCCTTAAAACGTTCTGGTTCAATGGTAATAATATCGTCCTTATTACTGCCATCTCCCATGAGACGCGCCATATATTGAGCTTCATCGCCTGATAAAATAACACTATTAATATTGAAGGTCTTAAGCTCCTCCCGTAATGGGCCTATCATGCGATGTAAATACTCGGTAATAGCCATTGGAAACGATGTAGAGGAACGTTGGTTGCGATTAAAAGATTCCATAACACGTAATGACCCGCTATGCATATTGCGCTGGAATAATAAGCTTTCACCACGCCAAACGGTTAAACCTACACCACCAGAAGTAATATCAAGAAATAATGTTGCCTTTGTAGGATCCGTCAAGCGGTACTGATTAGTCATCTTGTAGTATAGTAAGGCATATTTGTAATACACCTCTTTAGGCATGTCGATAACCTCAACACGCATACCTGTTTGAATATAAATTTGGTCCAGAATACTACGACGATTAGCGGCTTCACGTATTACAGTAGTACCATATAATCTAGAGCGACTCACACCGTAATCAGACATTAATTGTTTATATCCCTTTAAGATATGACAAATTTCCTCAATCGTTTCAAAACTTAAACGAGAGGTTTGGAATAATTCTTCCCCAAAGGTTACCTCCCTAGCTGCATAATCTATAACGCGTACATCATCGATGCCTTTGTATTCTAAAATAGTAATACTCATGCTACTGGAGCCTACATGTAGCACTGCATATCGTAACGCTTTTGGTAATGCCATTATGCCTCCTTACGAGCTTCCTTCCACTCTATTTCTAATGTTTTCTTGAATTCTTTTTTGAAGGATTTTCCTAATTTCTCTACAGCCGCTTTTGTGACACTTATATCGCGACCATTCAAATAGGTTACAACTAATTGTACACTAGTATATTTTAGATTCACGGATAAATGGCGAATAAATTGTTCATGACTTTCATCAAGAGCTTCAGCCAAGGCTAGAATAATAGATATTTTTTGTCCCAACAAACGCTGTTCTTGATCTAACAATTTACCGTATAAGAAGTTTTTATACTCTTTTGGCGTCAAACCATGAGAGTTCATAACAAGGAACGCGCTAAAAGCTTGTTCAATATGGGAAAGCCCATATAAATTACTATTGACAAGCATATAGCAGCCATGTCGGGCATGACTATAATAATTAATCCGTTTACCAATATCATGTAATAAACTAGCCGCAATCAAACAACGTCTTGTATTTTTATCAGCTCTATGAAGTGGTTCTAATTCATCATACAGTTTAATAGCTAAATCTGTAATATATTTAGCATGAACTAACTCATGTTTAGTCATACCTAATAATACATTCTCTGCAGAATGTACTAAAATATCATCAATAATAGAGTTACCACCTAAGTAGTGCGCTCCATAATAGTCATAAAATAAACCTTCTCGCAAACCACAACCACCAACAACGAGTGTTTTAGTATTTACGTAGTTAAATAATTCTTCTACGATAGTAAGGCCGGCAATAATGATATCAGCGCGCTCCGATGATAAACCACTAATCTTTTTGCGCTCCTCTAGAGTTTTGCCTTTTACTTCTTCCAAAATTTCATGGAATCTATGATATGGAATTTCATAATTATGTAGCTTTGTAATAGGATAAGATAACTTGCGTTGATTCATTTTAGCAATATTACGAGCAGTGCCACCGATACCAAGGAGCGGTAATTTCACATTGCGAAGCCATGTATGTTCCTTAATCGTTTTCTTTACAACTTTCGTCAGTTTATCAAGTTCTTTAGGAGTATATTCATCCCCCTTCTGATAGGTGCCTGTTAAGGTAAGGGCCCCTATCGGCAAGCTCACCGATTTTGTAATATGACGATTTCGTACAAGGGTTATCTCGGTACTGGCACCACCTAAATCAAAAATAATAAAATCCTTAAGTCCAATGGTATTGATAACGCCAAGAAACCCCAGGCGAGCCTCTTCTTCACCAGCAATACATTCTAAATCCAAACCCGTTCGTTCTTTTACGGATTTAATAAAAGCATCCCCATTTTTAGCCAAACGTACTGCTGCGGTAGCAACAGCTTTAACCGTATTTGCCTCCATTGCATCAGCCATGTGTACAAAACCTTTTAGAGCACGCAAAGAGCGTTCCATAGCTTCTTTGGTCAGTTCGTGAGTTCCCCACATATTCTCACTGAGACGTACACTTTCTTTCTCTTGATATATCAGTCGATAACTACCAGTCTTAGAAATTTCATATATGACAAAACGAACTGAGTTCGAGCCTAAATCTATAAATGCAATACGTTTCATGTTGCTATCCTCATCTTACTTCTGTTCAGTCTGAATATACTTTAGTATACCATAGAAAAACGCGATTCTCACCGCTAAGGGAGAACCGCGTTTTATGATTTATAATTCTAATTTAGTTTTATCATGTATTTTAATACTTTGTACGCAAAAACTTAGTAATTAAAGCCCAACAGATATTTTATCAGCCAATAATCTTATGAACTAGTTTCTACATTTACTCGATACCAAATACTCGTTTACCATTATTAAAAGCAATTTCACAAAACTCATCTATATCGAGCCCTTTAAGGCTTGCAATTTCTTCTGCCACAAACTGAGTTTTACTTGGATCATTACGACGGCCTCTAAATGGTGGTGGTGTCAAATACGGTGAATCGGTTTCAATGAGGATTCGTTCTAATGGCACTTGTCTTGCTACTTCCTTAAGATTTGTAGACTTAGGAAATACTACAGGACCTGCAAAGGAAATATAAAAGCCCATTTTAATGGCTTCTTTTGCCATCTCCCAGCTACCAGAATAGCAATGAAAAATGCCCCAGTTATCCTTCCCTTCATTGCGCAAGATATTCATAATATCACCATGTGCATCGCGGTCATGGATAATAATCGGGAGATCTACTTCACGAGCAAGCTCTAACTGACGAATAAATACGCGTTTTTGTGTTTCACGGTCAGAAAAATCATAGTAATAATCTAGTCCAATTTCACCAATAGCACGTACCTTATCATTGTTAAGAGCTTGTTCCTTATAAAACTCGTAGTCTTCTTCTGTAAAGTCCTTTGATTCATGGGGATGAGTCCCTACAGCAGCATATAATTGATCGTACTGTTTAGCCAAAGCTAAACCAGACTCAACGGTACCTCTGTCAACACCAGGAATCATAATATATTCTACACCTGTATCAAAGCAGGCTTGTAACATCTCATTACGATCATTATCAAAGCGCCCATCATTTACATGAGCATGTGTATCAAAAAGTTTCATTATTTAACCACACTTCCTGCCGGTAATGATTCGATATTTGTTACCTCTAAATGTTCTTCCCAATCAGAGGCGGACAAAATCATACCATAAGACTCAATGCCCATCATCTTTTTAGGAGCCAAGTTAGACAAATAGATTACCTTTTTACCAACCATAGTCTCCGGTTCATAATATTGGGAAATACCACTTAATACGGTGCGTTCTTCAATACCGATATCCAATACAAATTTCAACAACTTCTTGGACTTAGGCACCTTTTCACAGCTTATAACTTTAGCTACACGAAGATCGAGTTTCTCAAAGTCATCATAGGTAATATTTTCTTTTAATGGTGGAATATTAGATGTATCTACAGCTTCTTCAACTTCTTCTGTAACAACTACATCTACCATTTCAGGAACTTCAAAACGTGGATAGATAGGCTCACCTTTTACAACTTTAGTACCTGTTGCCAATAATCCCCAAGTTTTAGCATCTTCCAACGTAGCCGCTTCAAAACCTGTAAGCCCTAATTGTTCCCAGATTTTTGGAGCTCCTACAGGAATTACAGGGCTTACTAAGATGGCAATGATACGCAATGCCTCTGCCAAGTGATACATAGCAGATTGCAAGCGCGCTTTATCATGAGCATCTTCAGATTTAGCCAATACCCAAGGCATTGTTTCATCAATGTATTTATTCATGCGACCAATAAAGGACCATACAGTTTTGATAGCTTTATTAAGCTCCATATTTTCCATCGCCGCTTCAAAATCTTTTGCAGTTTGAACGGCTAATGTAGATACATCACGATCCAAATCATCCATATCATCGCATTTTGTAATCACACCACCATGGTATTTTTCAATCATCGCAATAGTACGGTTTAATAAGTTACCTAAATCATTAGATAAATCTGCATTAATTTTTGTAACGAAGTTAGGTAACGTAAAGTTGCCGTCATTACCTAACGTAATCTCGCTTAATAAGTAATAACGCAAAGAATCTGCACCATATGTATCAATCAATGGGATTGGATCGATTACGTTCCCCAAGGATTTACTCATCTTTGTACCATCTACAATCATCCAACCGTGTCCAAATACCTTTTTTGGTAATGGCAACTCAAGGCTCATGAGCATCATAGGCCAAATAATTGTATGGAAACGTACGATTTCCTTCCCCACTAAATGGAGATCTGCAGGCCAGTATTTTTTATATAGTTCACCATCACCATCAAATGGAGAGAGTGCACTAATATAGTTCACTAATGCATCGAACCAAACATATACTACATGTTTAGGATCAAATGGGACCTTGATTCCCCAATCAAAGGATGTACGAGACACCGCCAAGTCTTCTAGACCTTGCTTTACAAATTGAATCATCTCATTACGACGAGATTCAGGCTGAATAAAGTCAGGATTCTCTTCAATAAACTTAAGCCATTGATCCGTATATTTACCGAGTTTGAAGAAATAACTTTCCTCTTTAACACGCTCTACAGGGCGACCGCAATCCGGACAAGTATGATTAGGTCCTAGCTTCTGCTCTGTCCAAAAAGTTTCGTCCGGTGTACAATACCAGCCTTCATATTCGGCTTTGTAAATATCGCCCTTCTCATAAGCTTTTGTAAATAACGCTTGAACAACCTTTTCATGACGTTCATCGGTAGTCCGAATAAAATCGTCATTGGAAATATGCATTTTTTCCCACAATGCTTTAAAACCATTTACAATATTTGTAGTATATTCAAGAGGAGTAATGCCTTGTGCTTCTGCAGCACGTTGGATTTTTTGGCCATGTTCATCTGAACCAGTCAAAAAACGTACATCATATCCTGCTAATCGTTTAAAGCGTGCAATTGTATCGGCTACAGATGTACAATACGTATGACCAATGTGCAACTTAGCACTTGGATAATAAATAGGTGTCGTAATATAATACGTTTTCTTTGTGTCTCCCATGATGAGCCTCCTTCTAACCTTCGAATGGGAAGGTTTAACGTTCTACAATATTATATACATCCCGGCGGGAAACGTTAAAACGCTTTGCCACCTGGCGAATAGCTTCTTTTTTAGGTACCCCAGTATCTACAAGGGCTTGCACAGCATCTTCATAAGATACTGGTTCATCCAACACTTCACAAGTATCGGACTCCACTGTATCAGCACCGCTTACGATGAGGACGAATTCACCTTTATAGGTGAGCTGTTCTAAATCCTTTATAAGGCTTTCTAGATCGGTGCGTACAAAGGTTTCAAACTTCTTCGTCAATTCCCTTGCCACCGTTATAGAGCGATTACCAAAGACTTCATACATATCTTGTAAAACCTCTTGTAATCGATGCGGGGCTTCGTAAAACAGCAAGGTTCCCGTCACTTGTGAAAGTCTTTTTAATTCTTCAATACGATGTTTTCCCCGTTTAGGCAAGAACCCTGCAAAGGTAAAGGATTTAGTATCTAAACCTGATGCAATAAGTGCTGTTAACGCCGCATTGGCTCCTGGTAATGGAACTACAGCTATGCCTTCTTCAATGGCCTTTGTTACAAGGTCTGCCCCTGGATCAGAAATAGCAGGCATACCCGCATCACTAACGCAAGCAATCGACTGTCCTTCTAACAAAAGCTCCAAAATATAAGCACCTTTTTCCTCCTTATTATGTTCATGATAAGAAATCAAAGGCTTTTTAATATCAAAATGTTTTAACAATATGCCCGTATGACGTGTATCCTCAGCCGCGATAGCATCTACCTCACCCAAAATACGAACAGATCGATACGTCATATCTTCTAAATTACCAATCGGTGTAGGCACCAAGTATAATGCGCCCCATTCATTATCGTTCATACCAAGAGGACACCTCCTTCGTGTACACATTCGTTTTTTTGTAAACGATGAGTGGTGGCTCAAGTACAAGACCTGCCTGACCTTGAAAAATAGACTCTATCAAAACTAATTTTGCTGGTTTATCTAGCATACCATGAACAAACCGAATTCGTTTTGCTTGAAAGTTAAACCTTTCTAGTTCATGTAATACATATTGCAACCGACTAGCACTATAAATCATCCACAAGCGACCTTTACATTTAATAAAAGACTGTACCGCTTTCAGAACATCACATAAAGTTGTATGTCCATCATGAAGTGCTAAAGTACGCTCTTCAGATGTAGGCTTTGCACCGCTTTCACAATCATAAAAAGGGGGATTAACAATAACACCATCAAAAGGCTTATCTTGTATATCTCGATATGTCATATGCCGATAATCACCACATAACATATTTACCACATCTTGTTTACGATTATGTTCTACGCTACGCTTAGCCAACTCAACGAGAGTTTCATTAATTTCTATACCTGTAATATGACCTGCCCCTAATGACGTACCTATAAGCGGCATAACCCCTGACCCCGTTCCAAGATCAACATAGGTATGACGACCATTAAAACGACAAAAATGAATGAGTGCTATGGCGTCAAAGGAAAAGCGAAACATATCAGAACGCTGATAAATCTGTAAGCCATCGATAATTAAATCATCAAGTCGTTCTTGATCATTCATCAGGCAATGCCACCTCGGACCATTTCAAATCGATAGTACGGCCCGCTTCGAGCTGTACCTTTACAGTATGTTTATGATGATTTACCTTTAAAACTTTACCAATACCTTCATCGGTAACAACCTCCTTACCAATGCCAGGAGGTGCTATATCTTGAGGAGATTGAGTGCGTTCCTTCTTCACATATAGGTCGCCACCTTTTTTATATAAATCATCTTCGTAGTTAAGACAACACATCAATCGACCGCATACACCGGAAATCTTCGTAGGATTTAAGCTTAAATTTTGATCCTTTGCCATGCGAATCGATACAGGCGTAAAGTCACCTAAGAAATTTGAACAACACAAAGGTCGACCACAAGCACCGATACCATTTAGTACTTTAGCCTCATCACGGACACCTACTTGGCGTAACTCGATGCGCGTTCTAAATATAGTTGCCAAATCTTTAACGAGCTCACGGAAGTCAATACGGCCATCTGCAGTAAAGAAGAATATAATCTTATTCATATCAAATGTGTATTCCACATTAATAAGTTTCATCGGTAACTTGCGTTTTTCAATTTTTTCGAGACAAATTTCAAAGGCTTTTTCTTCGCGCTCTTTATTCTTCTCGATTTGTTTCAAATCCTTAGACGTCGCCTGTCTAATAACAGGCTTAACAGGGGCAACAACAGAATCTTCATAGACCTCTTTAGGTCCAATCACAACTGTGCCATATTCTACACCACGTGCTGTTTCAACGATAACTCCATCCCCAACGGATAGTTCTAATTGTTCAGGCTGAAAATAATAAATCTTTCCCGCCTTTTTAAAGCGTACGCCAACTATGGTTAGCATTTAATCCTCCTCCCGAGCATCATGAAGGGCGATACTAAGACCGTCCACCACGAGAGCGGTTTTTATATGTAAGCACAAAGCCCGTTCTGCTTGCAATGTTTCGGTAATAACCTTAGCCAATGCTTGCATAGACCAGCGCGGTAATAATCGTAATAATTGAGTTTTGTATATAGGTACTTGTAATTGCGTGTCTTGAGCCCCCATTTTAAGAGCCATCATATCTCTACTTACAAGGCGTAGCCAGTGCATCAATTCCGTTAGGCTTTCACGAGATAAGCTTTCACAAGCTAAGGAAATCATAGAAAACCATCGCGTTTCAAAAGCTAATATGTCCATCACCTTAACGGCTAACTCTAGCATTTCAATGCGACCTTGTGTCGCCAGTTTTTCCACCAATTGTGGATTACCATGACCAGCTAATAAAGCCTGTTCTATATCACCGGTAATTCCACGCGCTATAAGAGCGGTGCGAATCGTATCTACATCAACACTGTTAAAACCAACTCCCATACATCTAGAAATGATGGTAGGCAATACGGTGTTAATCTTGTTCGTAATAATGATGAAGTACACCTGTTCGGGTGGTTCTTCAATGGTTTTTAGCATAGCATTTGCCATAACTGCATTGGCTGTGTGAAAGTCCTCCACAATGACAACGCGGTTCCCATTGCCCGCCACAGACAGATGATCTTGTAATAATGAATACCACTGCTCTACCTTTAAGGTTGTTTTCATAGGGCGAATCCAAAAGGCATCACCCTTATCCATATAGATAGGTAATCCTTCGGCTTCGATACGTTTTTCCGTATCCCCATTTGCTAAACGGGCTTCCTTAACCTCTGCTAAATAAGATTCCCCCTTAGGTTGAGAGAATACTTGACGCCCTAGTAATAAAGACGCTAGGCCAATGGCCATATCTAGCTTGCCAAGACCAGATTCGCCATAAAACAAGAGACTATGAGGTAATGCATTACGACTTACAAGTTCAGATAGGTGTGCCTTAATCGAATCTTGACCAATTATAGAATCAAAATATGTCATAGCGCCTCCTATCAATACATGCTCAATATTAATATTATATAGGAAAAAGGCGACTTTTAAAAGAGTCGCCTTTTTCTAAGGTAGTAGATTTTCTACTACACTATATACATCATTATGAATTTCTTCAATAGTACGCAATGTATACTGACTAGACTTAGCTTTATCAGCACAAGGTATGCGGTGCCATTGATAACGCTTTACTAATTCTTCATACGCACCGTGAACGGCTACTAAATATGCATGATTCCCTTCGTGAATATCACCAGTATTGCCTCCTGTTTTACCAGTGCGCTCCGCCATAAGGGCTTCGCTCACTTCAAGGGGCATATCCAAAAGGCATACCGCATCAGGTTTAGGCAAGCCAAATTTTTGGAACTCAAAATCTTCAAGCCAATCTAAAAAAGCAGTACGCTCCTTCGGATCATCGTATTTTACCATTTGATGTACCATATTTGATGTGGTATAACGATCTGCAATGATGATACCCCCATTGTTATAAAACTGCTCCCAATCAGTTCTAAAGGAAGCAAATCGATCGATGGCATACATAGAGCTTGCCACATAAGGATTTACATCATGTACATCTTTACCAAATTCACCAGCTAAATACATTTTAATAGGCATAGCGGCGCCGCTATCATAGTTTGGAAAGCTCACAGACTTAACAGCATGCCCTTCTTTGGCCAAGCGTTCTACTAAGAGTTTAGTTTGTGTAGCCTTACCACTGCCATCTCCACCTTCTAATATAATCAAAGTCCCCATAATTACTCCTGTAATACCCAAAATGTTTCCAATGTCATATCATCAGCACCATTCGGTACAAAACCTAAAGCCTTGCGATTCTCTATATATTGTAACACAGAGGCACTAATCTCTTCACCTACTGCTACACAGGGAATACCTGGTGGATAATAAGCAATGGTCTCCCCTGCAATGCGATGAAGTGCTTCTTTTAAAGGTACTTGCTCACGATTTGCATACATAGCATTACGAGGGGTAACACGAACTTGAGGCACGGGTAACAAAGCGGACTCTTTGCTAGGCCTATATAAGTGGTCTACATCCATGCTTCTAATTCTTGAAGAATCTCTTAGAACTTCATCACTCACAGCTTGTACAGCCTTAATAAGGATATCCACAGATTCTTTAGTGTCACCAATTGTAATAAGTACTAACACATGATTTGCCTGTACTAACTCCACTTCGATACGATGATTGCGCAATAAATGTTCAAATTCTACACCTGTTAAACCTAAGCCTTTTGCATCAATCAGCACCTTAGTACAATCATAATTTATTACCCGCTCTTGAATATCTGTGTATTCCATAGTAGCAATACCAGAAATTTTATTGAGTTTCTCACGTAAGTACACACTCAACTCTACTGCACGACTTACTAAATCATTACCTGCTGTGGCTAATTGATGGCGCGCCATATCTAAGGAAGCAAGGAAAATATAGTTTGGACTCGTACTTTGTAGCATTTGATGCATTTGCGTAATACGCCGCTTATCAATTTTTTTACCTTGCCCTAATAGCCAAGATGTTTGTGTCAAAGAGCCAACAGATTTATGTGTACTTTGAGCCACCAAATCTGCTCCAGCCTCTATAGCTTCTATAGGTAAACTTTCAGAGAACGGCAAATGAGGACCATGAGCTTCATCAACAAGTACAATAAGTTCCCGCTTATGAGCCTCTTGTATGATATTAACAATATCTATGCCCACGCCATAATAGTTTGGATAAACTAAAAGAATCGCCTTTGCCTCTGGATGTGCATCCATTGATTTGATAGCATTTTCTAATGATACTCCTAGTGGAATCCCCCAGCGTTCATCAAAATCACAGCCCATATATACTGGTTTGGCTCCTGAGAGAACAAGCCCACTAATAACAGAACGATGTGCTTCTCGAGGAATAATAATGGTTTCATCAGGCCCTACGGTCCCCATAATCATGGCTTCAATCAAAGCTGTAGTACCATTAATAGAAAACCAACAGCAATCAGCTCCATATAATTCGGCTGTTAAGTCTTGCGCTTCTTTTAATTCCCGTTCAGGTTCATGTAAATCATCTAAAGCGTACATAACACCTAAGTCATAGGGTAACGCTGGCCCCATCCAATTCTTTAACAGTTGAGGTGCTTCAACGCCTATCTTATGACCTGGCGTATGAAAGGGCACAAAATGTTGTTCTTTATATGATTCTAAAGCCTCTACAAAAGGCATTTTTTCTTGATTACTCATATGTACCTCGTAAAAAGGGCATGAATCTCAATGAGACTCATGCCCTTATGCATGTATTTATCGCTGTGGACGACGTTTAGGATTGAATTGATTCATGCCTTTATCAATGCCTACCTCTAAGGTGCCTAATACGGCTTTTACCGTATCCTTAATACCTTTTTGTACCTTCTCTTGCGACTCTTCACTAAATGGTGCTAAAACATGATCAATGACAGTCCATTGTGGTAACGGACGTCCAATTCCTACGCGGAAACGAGGAAAATTTTCTGTTCCTATATGGGAAATTAAAGATTTAATCCCATTATGTCCACCCGAACTACCATTTGGTCGAATACGCAACTTACCTATAGGTAAATCCATGTCATCATAGATACAATACACATCAGATGGATCAATTTTATAGTACCGCATTAACGGTCCTACAGACTCACCACTTAGATTCATAAATGTTTGCGGCTTTACAAGTAATACTTTCTCACCATCCACGGTAATACTGCATACCTCAGCACGTTGCTCCTCTCTCCAAGGCGTGTGAGGGACACTATCGGCAATGGCATCAATAACCATAAATCCAATATTATGTTTTGTCTTTTCGTATTGCTTGCCGGGGTTACCGAGGCCTACTACTAATTTCAAGAATCACCTATTATTTATCAAATAAATTACTTACAGATACTTCATGGAAAATACGCATAATTGCTTCACCCAACAATGGAGCTACGGATAATTGCGTAATATTTGGTAAGTTGCAATTTTCCGGCAATGGAATAGTATTAGTAACGATAAGTTCCTTAATATTGGAATTTGCAATTCGTTCACTTGCCGGATCTGTCAACACTGCATGTGTAACAGCGGCGGTAACAGATTTAGCACCGAATTCTTCCAATGCTTTAGCACCTTCAACCAAGGATCCAGCCGTATCTACGATATCATCGATAATAATACAGTTTTTACCTGCCACATCACCGATGAGATTCATAACTTTAGCCACACCTGGTTCAGGGCGTTTTTTCTCAATGATTGCAATCGGTGCACCAATGCGGTCAGCCAAATCACGAGCTCTTGTAACACCGCCGAGGTCAGGAGATACAACGATAACATCTTCCATATTTTTTTCATTAATATATTTAGCCAAAATAGATGCGCCAAACAAATGATCTACAGGCACATCAAAGAAACCTTGAATTTGGCCTGCATGCAAATCAATTGTTACAAGACGTGTAATACCTGCCGTTTGCATCAAATTAGCTACTAACTTAGCTGTAATCGGCTCACGACCGCGAGTCTTACGGTCTTGGCGAGCATAGCCATAGTAAGGAACTACTGCAGTGATATGACGTGCAGAAGCGCGTTTTAACGCGTCAGCCATAACCATGAGTTCCATTAAATTATCATTTACAGGATAGCTAGTTGGTTGAATGATAAATACATCTTTGCCACGTACGCTTTCATCAATCATTATTTGTACTTCGCCATTGTTAAAACGACCTACAAATGCTTCACCTAAAGGCAACCCTAAATAATCACAAATTTCCTTTGCCAATGCAGGATTTGCATTACCTGTGAAAATCTTGAGTTTTTTGCCGTCTTCAAATGCCATTTTGTTACCCTTTCATTTGCTCCTATACTGGTTACTTATCCATAATCTATACATTACAGATACACACTATTGCCTTTTTATTGTATACTATTTTGACCTAATTGTGTTAAAAAATATGAGATTTTTTTTATTTCTTTTTGAAAGTATCCTCTGTTACCCAATTTTCTTTCACAATTTGCTTACTGCGACCTACAGCCAAGGCCTTATCTGGTACGTTTTTAGTAATAGTTGAGCCCGCACCTACATAGCTATAATTACCTACTGTTACAGGAGCAACTAAGTTACTATTACAACCAACAAATGCACCATCACCAATAGTCGTACGATGCTTAACTTTCCCATCATAATTTACGGTAATAGTGCCACAGCCAATATTAACACCGGCCCCAACATCACTATCGCCGATATAGGAGAGATGTGGAAACTTGGTACCTTCCCCAACAATAGAGTTCTTAACCTCTACAAAGTTACCTACATGAACCTTATTACCTAAAACTGTATTTGGACGCAAATGGGCATATGGACCTACATCTACACCGTCTTTTACTTCACAGTCATGACCATAAGTAAAATGGATAATCGTATCATTACCGACTTTTACATTCGTCAAACGAGTATGTGGTCCAATTTCACAACGCTCACCAATCACGGTATCACCTTCAAGAATTGTACCAGGATGCAAAATTGTATCTGCACCTACTGTTACCTCAGGAGCCACATAGGTATTTTCAGGATCAATAATTGTTACGCCAGCAGTCATTAACTCAACATTTTTACGATGTTTTAATATAGCTTCAGCCTCTGCTAATTGCAAACGTGAGTTTACACCTAAAGATTCTTCAAAATCCTTAGTCATGTATGCACTTACCTTGTCGCCACCATTTACGAGAATACCAACTACATCAGTAATATACAATTCACCTTGGGCATTATCATCAGATAATTGATCTAAGCAAGGCCATAATTTTTTACTATCAAAAGCGTACATACCTGTATTTACTTCTTGAACCGCTAATTCTTCAGGTTTACCATCTTTCTGTTCTACGATACGAACTACAGAACCCGCTTCATTACGAATGATACGTCCATAACCAGTTGGATCCGGCATATGAGCAGTTAAGATTGTAGCTGCTGCACCGGAATTTTTATGTTCTTCTAAAAGTGCTTCTAAACTTTCTTTTGTAACCAGGGGAGTATCACCGCATAACAATAAGATTGTACCATCATAATCACCAAGTACTGGTTGAGCCATCTTAACTGCATGACCTGTACCATTTTGTTCTTCTTGACGAACAAATTCAGCACGCTCTCCCAAGTAATTTTGTACTGCATCGCCACCAAAACCAACGATAACAACATCGCGATTGGTACCAATGGATTGAACCGTTTCAAGAACGCGTTCTACCATCGCCTTACCGCCGACCTTGTGTAACACTTTTGGCAATTTAGACTTCATACGCGTGCCCTTACCAGCAGCTAAAATAAGGCTTGCAATATTCATAGTAATCTCCTATCTGTTATCTCTTATATCTCTATACCATTTTAAATATTCTTTACGTCATTATTTAGCCCATAGGTCAATACTCAATATAAACCATTATATCAGCCTATAATCTTCCTAATATTAATGATTTACTCTTCATCTAACACAGGCTCTATACTAATTTTCTTTGTATTTTCATCGATGCCATAAAAAGTAAATAGTGATTCATAATCATCGATCAATTTCGGACTTGGTTCAGCTGTAGCTACAAGAACACCTGTGCCAACAACGACCCCACTCATTTCAAGAACTAATTCTTTAAGCCCCTTAGCAGTACCGCCAGCTTTCATAAAGTCATCGATAATTAACACCTTCGCATTAGGAGGAATTGCCCGTTTAGTTAGTGTCATAGTTTGAATGCGCCCAGAGGAACCTGTTACATAATTAATGCTAATAGCAGAACCTTCTGTTACCTTACTATCACGTCTAGCAATAACAAGTGGTTTATTGAAAGCTCTCGCTACCATTACAGCCAAAGGGATCCCCTTTGTTTCTACAGTCAAAATATAGTCTGGTTCACGGTTCACAAAACGAGTCATAATAATCTCACCCAGACGTGTCATTACGTGCCAATCATATAAGATATCAGACATATAAATAAAACCACCTGGAATGATGCGATCTGGCTCCATTAAACGAGCTTGTACATCGCGTAAAATATCGTTCGCTTGTGTTCCCTTACGATGCGGAATAAATCGTACCCCACCAGCTACACCGGCCACCGTTTCTAAGGTCCCCAGTTGAAAGTGTTCCATAGACTGCCTTACACATGTCAAATCTTCACTAACCGTTGATTTAGCCATGCCAAAAAAGTCGCAAAAGTAATTTAAAGGAATCAATTTTTGCGGTGAATCAACTAACAGTTTTGTCATTGCCACCATTCGTTCTACACGCCGTACTTTATCCATAGGGTTATCCTTTACCATTCATCATATAACTATTGAGTATACTCATCAATTTAACATCTTGAGTCATCATCATATATCTATATTATACCATAATTTCCGAATATTCGAGGTTTTGAATACATTATAATTCGGTAAAAGAAAAACTCTCTAGCATTTTATACAAGAATATGATTTTAGTCTATAAACCTATCATATAGTTATATAAAGCTAGAGAGTTATCATTATAAAATATAAACCTTTACAGATTGACGTCCAAACTGTAATGCTTCTGCACGAGAATCAAAAGCTAAATCAATGCGATGCCCTTTAATAGCACCACCTACATCGTCAGCTACAGCATAGCCATAACCTTCAATATATAATCGCGTTCCCAAAGGAATTAATTTAGGGTCTACAGACACAAGTCCCTTCCGTAGACGACTACCTGTAGCTGTATATTTTCCGTTGCCAGGATCTTGAGATGAATAGCCACTAGCCTCCATCGTTAAAACTTTAGAGTATTTATTAGGCACTCCATTATGATTGCGTTCTGTGCCATGGCCTCCATAACGAGTCTCCATCTTTTCCAAAGCATTCATCGTAGCAGGACCAACACGACCATCTACAGGGAGCCCTTTAGATTTTTGAAATTTTCGAACAGCTTGTTCTGTATTATGACCGTAAATGCCATCTATAGAATCATGTAAAAAACCTTGATGCTTTAACATGGTTTGCACCTTACTAACGTGATGCCCTCGTTGCCCCCGATCAATAGTTTTTGCTAATGATACAGAGGATACCATTACAATCATACAAACAAGCGTACATGTAATAATTATTATTTTTATCATATACACCTCACCTTACATTAAGTAGTATACTATACAGTTTTAAATAATCTATAAACCATAAAGGTTCTATTAATATCAATAATTCATATATTAAATTATAGTTATAGTAATAATTTTAAAGGTGTATTACATATATATCATAAAATTATAAGATACCAATGAAAATCTCCATTATATCCTGCAAGAATATTCACTTAGATTACTTCTAAAGTCGGAAATTCTCTTCAGTCTACAATGGAGATTTAATAGTTATATTTAATTTTAGCAGTTATGGTATACACCAATATGACATTCTTTTCGGTTTGCACCAACAAGTCTTAAGAAGATGTAACCAAATAATGCAGAGATTAATGAGCCAAGTATAACGCCACCTTTTGCCATTTCTTGAGCGTGACCTGGTTCAAATGCCAAGATAGATACGAAGATACTCATTGTAAAGCCTATACCACATACAATCGCAGTACCATATACATGCTTCCAATTAGCTTCTGTAGGCATTGGTACAAGGCCACATTTCACCATCGCAAATACTGCACCAAAAATACCTAATTGTTTCCCTATAATAAGACCTAATGCAACACCAAGCACTACAGGATGCGTTAAGTCATTAACAGATACATTACGTAAATCTACACCAGCATTAAAGAATGCAAATATTGGTACAATTAAAAAACTAACCCAATTGGATAATAAATGTTCCCAATGTTGCATTGGACGAACATACTTACGACCACGTCGACCGCGAGATGGAATTGTCATGGCTAAAATTACACCAGCCATGGTTGCATGTAAGCCAGATTTCAATACACAATACCATAAGATAAAACCAAGAATGATATATGGTAAAGGACGTACATAACCTTGTTTATTACAGTAAATAAGGGCTGCTACCACTACTGCGGCAGCTAGTAAATACATTGTATTAATGCTAGCCGCATAGAAGATAGCAATAACAATTATCGCGATAAGATCATCTATAACAGCGAGTGCCGTTAAAAATACTTTCATTGAATTAGGTACTCTAGATCCTAATGCAGAGATTATACCAATAGAAAAGGCAATATCTGTTGCCGTAGGTATCGCCCAACCATGAATGTACTCAGAGTGTGAACCAGCTATTAAATAGTAAATAATAGCTGGTGTAATAACACCAAATAAGGCGGCGATACCAGGCATTACGCGCTTAGCATTCGTATTGAGCTCACCCGCAACTAACTCACGTTTAACTTCAAGACCAACAAAAAGGAAGAAAATAGTCATTAATGCATCATTCACCCATTCTAGAACAGTTAAGTTCCCTATATGATGATTAACGATTTGAAAGTATTGTTCAGCTGATGGCGAATTCGCCAAAATTAAAGCGAGTACAGTTGCTCCTAATAGTACAGACGTTGCTGCACCTGGAGAGCGTAAGAAAACAAATATACGTTCCATTTGAATCCTTTCTATGTGTTCAAAAGATTATCCTATCAAATCTTACCACGCATTTTGCGTATTTGATAAGCCAATATTAAAACTATTGCACCTAGTAAACCTGATAAGATAGAACCTATGAAGATCCCAACCTTAGCCATTTCTTGAGTTATACCCGGAGGGAAAGCCAATGTGGCAACAAAGAGACTCATAGTAAAGCCAATACCACACAAAATAGCTGTCCCATAAATTTCAGGCCACGTCGTTTTTGTAGGCATCTTAATTGCCTTAGATTGAACCAAAATGTAGACGGCAGAGAATATACCTAATTGTTTTCCTAAGATTAAACCGAATGAAACACCTATGATTACAGGATGGAATAAATTATCTATGGAAAAATCAGCAAAGGATACACCAGCATTTAAAAAACTAAATAATGGTATAATTAAGAAGTTTACCCAATTGCGTAAAGCATGGGCCCATTCTTCCATAGGATATACTACCTTATCTATAACTTTACCTTTAAAAGGAATTGTCATAGCCAGTACAACACCGGCAATGGTAGCATGCACACCAGATTTTAAAACTAAATACCAAAGAACTAATCCTAGAACACAATACGGAAGTGGTCTTAAATAGCCTTGCTTATTAGTATAAATCAGTAAACCAGTTACAGCCGCAGCAGCTATTAAATCCATAAAATTAACGCCTGCCCCATAAAAGAGAGCAATAACGACTATGGCAATCAAGTCGTCAATAATAGCTAATGCAGCTAGAAAGGCTTTCATCGCTGTAGATACCTTATTACCAAGCATTGTAATAACGCCTATAGCAAAAGCAATATCTGTAGCGGTAGGAATCCCCCAACCATGTCTATATTCTGGCATATATCCAGCCGCAAAATAATACACAATAGCTGGCGTAATAACACCTGCAAATGCGGCTAATACGGGAAGCACACGTTTCGCCTTCGTATCAAGCTCCCCAGAAATCATTTCCTTCTTGATCTCTATACCAACATAAAGGAAAAAAAGAGCCATTAAGGCATCATTTACCCACTCCAGTATAGTCATTGGACCAAGGTGTATTTGCATGACTGCAAAATACTGTGCTGCAATCGGTGAGTTCGCCACAAGAACGCCTAAAATAGCAGCGGACAGCAAGGATATCCCACCAGCAGACTCTGACTGGAAAAATGCTTTTATAAAATTCATAATAACTACCACTTTCTGAGTCATAAATAATAATACGTATTTTTATGTATATAAAAACAACTATATTTATTATTATATCATTTCAGTTCGAAAATAATCAATATTGTTTACTTTCTTTAAGTAAAGAGATAAAAAATACAATAAGTGATACAGTTAAACAAATAGCAGCAATCGTATTCATAACAGGATTTTGCCAAAGTGGTAGAAGCAATCCTATAAGAACAGATATACTACAAAATAATGGTGTACGCCAAATATGCTTTTCCTCTACCGATACTTTAGATAGAATTACATCTGATTTTTTATACTTTCTAATAATAGTCATCATAAGTCCAGTCACGATACCAATAATGAGAACAATATCCCATATAGCCCACAATATCTTCAGAGCCATCGTATTATGATTATGAATATGTAGGTTAATCATAGTCGTCATACCTGTAAAATACCATGGAACTGCTTTAGTAGAAAATCTATCATTACTAGAATCGACATACAAGTTAGCATATACAGGCTGTCCAAGAAACATAGCTGGATCATCATCATTTTCTGCACCTAAATAAAATGCATAATGGTAATTGTTAAACTTAGATGGATAATCCATAGAAATAACTTGTCGATCTGAATATACTTTCATTATACGAGAAATTGCTTCTGATGGTTGCAATATTTCAGATTGTCCAATCGAAAGTTCCTGTTTAGCATTATGAAGTACATCGGCATTATAGTTATCATTTGCAATAAAAAAGCCCCCAATCCATACACCTGTTATACATAATATAAATCCCCAGACCGTTGCAACTATTGAGAATTCACGATGTAATGCACCTATTTTCATTTTCTTAGATAAAACAGAGGCCTTAGAATAACTTTTACGAAATGGACCATATAAAAAAATCCCTGAAATAATAGTGAGACTACATAAAAATGATAAGAATGTTACAATATATATGCCAATTTTACCTAAATCTAATCGTGTATGTAATTGATGAAGAGTATGTAACATACTACGAATCCAAGGATGTACAGGAGGCTCATTATGTGAAGTAATCAGTTCTTTAGATATAGGATTATATAAAACATAATCCCCACCCATTCCCATGCGAGCTGGAGGTGCTACCGTAGCCGTAGATTCAATAATACGATACCGTAAAATATGTGTAGCCCCCATAGCAGGGGATATATTCAAAATATCTTTTGATGGATATTTCTGTTTAACAAGTAGTGCCCCCTGATCAGCATACTTAAATATAGATTCTTCATGTTCATTCATCGACATTATAGCTGATGAATGATGTGTTGTTCCACCTTGAGCCCATGCATTTAACTCAGTTCGAAACATGAGTACTAATCCTGTAATACAAAACATTAAGAAGAAAATTAAGGAAATGATAGATAACCATTTATGAACTTTATATACTTTTGACATACGAATTCCTCCTTTTCTATTATTTTATACATCTAGATTGAAAGTAATTCAATACATTTACTACTATAGGTATAATCATAGATATATCTATGATTACTTGAATGTATATGTAAATATATGATACAATATTTACATCGTGCGGGCGTAGTTCATCGGTAGAATGCGAGCTTCCCAAGCTTGAGAGGAGGGTTCGATTCCCTTCGCCCGCTCCATATAATTTGTGATGTAATGTATATCACAAATTATATGCAAAATATTATAATATATATACTTTTTGTATTGTTTTTTAAGGAGATATCCATGAAATTAAGTGCAAGAAATCAATTAAAAGGTACTATCGTTGAGATCCAAGAAGGCGCTGTAAATGCAATCGTAAAAATCAACGTAGGTAATAATAATATTGTTACTGCTGACATTACTATTCAATCCGTTAAAGAATTAGGCTTAGCAGTTGGCAAAGAAGTTGTCGCTGTTATCAAATCCACTAGCGTAATGGTTGGTGTAGAATAATAAAGAATTAGAGCTGCTTAGGCAGCTCTTTTTTTGTATATATATTAAATTCCTAATAAGTTGTTATTAATATATAGGCTCTATGATTTTGTGATCATGGGGCTTGTTATTTACATAAATATGGAGTTGCTCAACTAGTTTACGGTTCGATACCATTGGTGCTGCGCACCGCGGTATCGATTAGATAAAGTTTATTTACATATATTTAAAGTAGCTCAACTGCTTTACGGTTCGGTAACATTGGCACGTTGTGCCTCGTTACCGTATGGATTAGTTAGATACTACCATTAGCCGCGGCTTCCTATCAATCCTCACTGTGGATTTTCCTTCTCTGCTTCGCAGCTCGGTAAATCTTACGTTCGGAAGAAAGTGATGCA
>NZ_KQ960781.1:0-2925 GCF_001553335.1 Veillonella parvula
TTAAGTAAAGCCCTCGATCGATTAGTACCAGTCAGCTCCAAACCTCACGGCTCTTCCACACCTGGCCTATCAACCATGTCGTCTACATGGGATCTTACTAGCTTATGCTATGAGAAACCTCATCTCAAGGCTGGTTTCACGCTTAGATGCTTTCAGCGTTTATCCGTCCCGAACGTAGCTACCCAACTGTACCCTTGGCAGGATAATTGGTACACCAGCGGTTCGTCCACTCCGGTCCTCTCGTACTAGGAGCAGCCCCCTTCAAGTTTCTTGCGCCCGCGATGGATAGGGACCGAACTGTCTCACGACGTTCTGAACCCAGCTCACGTACCACTTTAATCGGCGAACAGCCGAACCCTTGGGACCTACTTCAGCCCCAGGATGTGATGAGCCGACATCGAGGTGCCAAACCTCCCCGTCGATATGGACTCTTGGGAGAGATTAGCCTGTTATCCCCAGGGTAGCTTTTATCCGTTGAGCGATGGCCCTTCCACTCGGCACCACCGGATCACTAAGCCCGACTTTCGTCCCTGCTCGACCTGTCCGTCTCGCAGTCAAGCTCCCTTCTGCCTTTACACTCTTCGAGCGATTTCCGTCCGCTCTGAGGGAACCTTTGGGCGCCTCCGTTACTCTTTTGGAGGCGACCGCCCCAGTCAAACTGCCCGCCTAAGACTGTCCGGCCGGTCGTTACTCGGCCCGTTAGAAATCAATTAATGAAAGGGTGGTATCCCAACAGCGACTCCCCTAAAACTGGCGTCCTAGGTTCTCCGTCTCCCACCTATCCTGTACATTCATTAACTAAGTTCAATCTTAGGTTGCAGTAAAGCTCCATGGGGTCTTTCTGTCCAGTCGCGGGTAACCTGCATCTTCACAGGTACTTCAATTTCACCGGGTCCCTCGTTGAGACAGTGCGCAAGTCGTTACACCTTTCGTGCGGGTCGGAACTTACCCGACAAGGAATTTCGCTACCTTAGGACCGTTATAGTTACGGCCGCCGTTTACTGGGGCTTCAATTCAGAGCTTCGACCAAAGTCTAACCCCTCCTCTTAACCTTCCAGCACCGGGCAGGTGTCAGCACCTATACATCAGCTTTCGCTTTAGCAGGCACCTGTGTTTGTGGTAAACAGTCGCTTGCGCCTCTCTTGTGCCACTCATTCATGCTCCAAGCGCTTCTGCTCTTCACACTACATGAGTCCTCCTTTTCCCGAAGTTACGGAGGCATTTTGCCGAGTTCCTTAACGAGGGTTTTCCCGCGCACCTTAGGATTCTCTCCCCGCCTACCTGTGTCGGTTTTGGTACGGGCGATGTGTCTCTACCTAGAAGCTTTTCTCGACAGTGTAGGATCAATCACTTCGCGACTATTGCTAGTCGCTCGTCATCACATCTCAGCTTTTAGAGCTACGGATTTGCCTATAGCTCAACCTACCTGCTTAAACACGCTCTTCCAATCGCGTGCTGACCTACCTTACTGTGTCACTCCATCGATCAAACGATTCACACCGGTACAGGAATTTCAACCTGTTGTCCATCGCCTACGCTGTTCCGCCTCGGCTTAGGTCCCGACTTACCCTGAGACGACGATCGTTGCTCAGGAACCCTTAGGCTTTCGGTGGAATGGATTCTCACCATTCTTTTCGCTACTCATACCGACATTCTCACTTCTCATCAGTCCACAACTCCTTACGGTACTGCTTCAGCCCGATGAGAACGCTCCCCTACCCATATACATTGCTGCATATGACACGACTTCGGTTTTACACTTTAGCCCCGGACATTTTCGGCGCAGAGTCTCTCGACCAGTGAGCTATTACGCACTCTTTAAATGGTGGCTGCTTCTAAGCCAACATCCTGGTTGTTTTGGAAATTCCACATCCTTCGCCACTTAGTGTAACATTGGGGACCTTAGTCGGTGTTCTGGGCTGTTTCCCTCTTGACAATGGACCTTATCATTCACTGTCTGACTCCCGAGTATAAGTATAGCCATTCGTAGTTTGACTAGGTTCGGTAACCGGTATGGCCCCTAGCCCGATCAGTGCTCTACCGCCTATACTCTCTACCTCGAGGCTAGCCCTAAAGCTATTTCGGGGAGAACCAGCTATCTCCGTGTTCGATTGGCATTTCACCCCTATCCACAACTCATCCCAAAGCTTTTCAACGCTCACGAGTTCGGTCCTCCACACAATTTTACCTGTGCTTCAACCTGGCCATGGATAGATCACTACGGTTTCGGGTCTACTATTACTAACTGAACGCCCTGTTCAGACTCGCTTTCGCTGCGGCTCCATGTTTTCCACTTAACCTCGCTAGCAACAGTAACTCGTCGGTTCATTCTTCAATAGGCACGCCGTCGTCCTGATATATATACAGACTTCGACTGTTTGTAGACATACGGTTTCAGGTTCTCTTTCACTCCCCGCCAGGGGTCCTTTTCACCTTTCCCTCACGGTACTATGCGCTATCGGTCGATATCAGTATTTTGGCTTGGAGGGTGGTCCCCCCTGCTTCCCACAAGGTTTCACGTGTCTCGTGGTACTCTGGATACAGTCCCATGTATGCAAGGTTTCGATTACAGGGCTTTCACCTTCTGCGGCTGAGCTTTCCAGCTCGATTCTTCTACCTCATTTACACTTGATGACTGTCCTCAACCCCGGTGCGGTTGCCCGCTCCGGTTTGGCCTCTTTCCCGTTCGCTCGCCGCTACTAAGAAAATCTCGTTTGATTACTGTTCCTCTGGGTAATTAGATGTTTCAGTTCCCCAGGTGCCCTCCTCATAGTCTAAGCTATGGGTGACAGTGCATAACCACTGCCGGGTTCCCCCATTCGGAAATCTACGGGTCACAGGTTGCTTGCACCTCTCCGTAGCTTATCGCAGCTTACCGCGTCCTTCTTCGGCTGATATCGCCAAGGCATCCACCGTACGCCCTTA
>NZ_KQ960783.1:0-4469 GCF_001553335.1 Veillonella parvula
GTAAAGACGGCTCTATCGGCTTGAATGGTAAAGACGGTAAAGATGGTCTTACTTTCAAAGGTGCTAACGGTCAAGACGGTGTAGACGGTAAAAATGGTACTAACGGTATGACTCGTATCGTTTACGAAGATAGCAACAACAACAAACACGAAGTTGCTACTACTGATGACGGCTTGAAATTCACTGGTAACAACGAAAGCGTTGTAAATAAAAACAAACTTAACTCCACAGTTAAAGTTAAAGGTGAAGGCGTTACTGAAGAGCAAGAAAAAACATTTGAATCTGCTGCAGGTAACATCGCTGTAACTGCTGATGGTAACGATACTTTGAACATTCGCTTGAATAAAAACATCAAAGGCATCGACTCTATCCAAACTAAGGAAATCCACTTAGGCACACCTGATAATTACACAACAATTAAGAAAGATGGCGACCGCATTAAATACGGCGACAAAACATTCGCTAACACTGACGATATCTGGACAATCCAAGCTAATGGCACAGATGTTCCAGCTAATGGCGGTAAAGTAAATGTTAAAGGTGCTGACGGTATCACAGTATCTAAATCTGCTAATGGCGAAATGACAATTAGCGGTGCTGGCCTTGGTACAATGAACAGCTTCAACGTTAAATCTACTGGTAATACTACTGCTGATTCTGAAACAGCAGCTAAGAGTATTACTGATGGTAAAACTGTTGAATTCTCCGGCGGTAACAACCTTAGTGTTAAACAAACTAATACTGCTGACGGAGCTAAAGTAGAATTTGCATTGAACAACAAAATCGACCTTACTGATAAAGGTTCCGTAACAATTGGCGATACTAAGATCACTGATGGTGGCTTGGTAATTAACAATGGCCCATCCGTAACTAAAGACGGTATCAATGCTGGTAATAAACAAATTACTAACGTTGACGACGGTGTAAACGATACTGATGCGGTTAACGTACGTCAATTGAAAGCAGCTAAAACTAACCTTACTGATGGTCAAAATACTAAAGTAACTGGCGATGGTTCTAAAAACAATCCTTACAAAGTTAATGTTGAAGGCGATTTGAACAAAATCACTTCCATCACTAACAAAGAAGGGGATGGCAAATTAGAATTCAAAGGTGACCAAGTAGTTAACGTAGCTGGCGACAACACAATCAAGCTTGATGGTAAAACTGGTGACATCACTGGCTTAACTAACAAAACTCTTGATTCCGCTGACTTCGCAACTAAAGGTCGTGCAGCAACTGAAGAACAATTGAAACTTGTTCAACAAGAAGCAGCTAAAAAATCTACTGAAAAAGTACAAGCTAAAGATGATGCTAATAACATTGCTAAAGTAGCTCCTAAAGCTGGCGATACATTCGGTGCAGCTGGTGCAACATACGAAGTATCTGTAGATAAAAATGACGTTAAAGACGCAGCTCGTGAAGCTGTTACTGTAACAGGTGACAAAAAAGCGATCACTGTAGACGTTCAACCAAATGCTACTAACCATACAACTAACTACCAAGTTAACTTCAATGGTAAGGAAGCAGCTAAACAAATTCCATTGACTTACAAAGAAAATGGTGGCAACGCTAGAACAGTAATGTTATCTGATGGTTTAGACTTCTCTAACGGCGTAAATACTACTGCTCACACTGATGCGAACGGTAAAGTATCCTTCGACGTGAAAGGCGACCTCACTAACATCACTTCCATCTCTAACAACTCCAATGGTCCGAAATTATCCTTCGGTGGAGATACTGTAAATATCACTGGTGGCAACTTCAACATGGGTGGTAACAAAATCACTAATGTTCAACGTGGCACTAATGATACAGATGCAGTAAACGTTAAACAGTTGAAAGATTCTCGTACTACATTGACATCTGATGACCAATCCGTAGTATTGAAGAAAACTGAAACTGCTGATGGTGGCTTAAACTATGACCTTTCCGTAAAAGGTGCAGTTGACCCTCGCGTTGATAAATTAACTGAAGAAGTGGGTCGTGTAGGTGCTCAAGGTGCAGCGTTGTCCGCATTGAAACCTATGCAATATGATCCATTGGAACCAACTCAAATCATGGCTGGTTACGGTAACTACCGTGGTAACTCCGCGATTGCAGTGGGCGTAGCTCATTACAAAAACGAGTCCACAATGTTCCATGGCGGCTTGTCCTGGGCTGGCGGTTCTAGCCACTTGATGGCAAACGCTGGTGTAACTTGGAAAGTTGGTAACAGAGATGCTGAAGCAGCTGTAGCAGATCGCTACCGCAAAGGCCCTATCAGCTCTGCATATGCAGTTCAAACTGAAATGGCAGCAATGAAAGCTCAAAACGCCGGATTAAAAGGTGAAGTATCTGACTTGAAATATGAAAACGAACAAATTAAAGCTCAAAACGCTGGTCTACAAAGTGAAGTAGAAGTATTGAAAGCTCAAATGGCTGCAATGATGGCGAAAATGGGTATGTAATATGTCTCCTGTGATGGTGAAAGCCCCTTCTAGGGGCGCCCATCCTAAGGCGTGTTCGAGTAATTAGGTCTTATGACTTAGTTATACTTTCAGAAAAACTAGGAATCCTAGTTAGCAAATGGATACAACTGGTAAGGGTTCCTTCGGGAGCCCTGAACCAGCACATTAATTCGACTATGAAAAGAGGAATAGATATGAAAAAATCTACAATGCTTGCTTTTACAGCAGCACTTTTAATGAGCGCAGCATCCATCACTGGTCACGCAGCAAGCGCACCAACATATGATGACAACTTGATCTTGCCTAACCCTGTATTCGCACCTGGTTTGAGCAATGTTGTATTGGTACCTGTGGCTAGCCCACAAGTAGTACAATCCCTTCATGATTATGTGAAAGCATGGGAAAATGCTGAACAAAAAATCGCTTTAGCAGAAGCTAAACGCGACAATCATGAGCAATTAACTAAAGCAGACAAAATCTGGTTACATTCCAAAGATAAACATAACTATGCTGATTACTTCCGTACGCACTCCCTTGGTCGCGTACATGGCTTTGAAACAGCTTTGAACTGGAACGGTGAAAGCCGCAACAAAAACGAATACGAATACTTTGAAATGCCTAAATACAACGAAAAAGATGGCTTTGTAAATAGCTATGGATTCAATGTATTGCGCGGTATGGTAGATCGTGTTAACGAAGTTGTACAAAAACAAAAACAAGTTGGCGGTCCTATGACTGACGACGAAGCACAAGTATTAGAAGATACAATCTTGGATATTCTTGCTCAAGAGCAAGAACATGTATCTAACGAAGAACTTCGTCATTACATGAACGAAACAATTTGGTTCGCGGCTAAACAAACCGTTAAAAATAAAGCGAGCGAAGAACCAACTGCTGCTGATGAGCACGTAGTAGACCTTCGTAAAGCAATTAACGAACCAGTGGGTAGTAACTACTACAATAAAGTTGACTTGCATAGAGCGATTCAATAATAATTGATATCTATATTGATATAGATATCAAAAAGCCTTTGCCTTCTCTCGTCTTAAAGGCTTAGTTGATCTCTAATACATGTGGTATACGGATATATGTCCGCCATATATCCGTATATCTACAAAACACAATGGTCCTTATATTGGGTTTATAAGGGCCCCTAACACGTACCCTGGACCCCCGACTAGGGAACACAAATCCTTATTAAACAACGTCATCCGTTTGGATGGCGTTATTTTTATTATATATATACTATTAAAGGATAATTGCCTGTAAATAATTAAAGGGTTATTACGTGTAAAGGGGAATTTGTGCTTTATGTATCTATATAGGCTATCTAAAGTATTAAGCTATCCGAGATATATATTATTAAGTGTTAAGATATAAGCGCTATTAAGTATTAAGGTTTCTAAAGCATAACTGCTAAGGTATCTATAGTTAAACTATCTGAAATCTATAGCTTTACTAGAACTCTTATAGATGCTGTTGATTATGCTTCTAATAAGAGTTACGTAATATAAATAAAGAATAGAAGATTGTTGGTAACTATAATAGAAATAAAACAATATAAATGATTAAGTAGTAGCACTGATAGATTCATAGAGTACAGTTGATCATCTATATTATTGATAACTACTGTATATAGTATGTATTGTACTTGTTTATACCATATAAGCTAATTCAAAAAAAGTTTGCAAAATTTTAAAATTAGGGGTTGCGCCCCTCGGCTCTTTGTACTATAATAGCTATACAGTCGTTCGAAGCGACTGTTTATTAGTTAGCAAACACTAGATAAAATATATGTTTGTTGATAATCGTTTTAGAATAAAAACGTAATTCCTGGTTAAAACAGAAATTACAAAATTCTAAAAAAGATTATAAAAAGATGTTGACATGAAAGTGACAACATGTTATTCTAATCTAGTCGCCGGTTGACGAAACACTTTAATAAAAGTGCTTCAAAGCTAGATAAAATCTGGTTTGACTGGTATAGATCTTTGAAAACTGAACAATGATAGGTAATCA
>NZ_KQ960784.1:0-47944 GCF_001553335.1 Veillonella parvula
CGGTTTCGTACGTTCAAATTTTTCTTTTGCCATTAGGATTATATCCTCCTTCACAAAAACAAATTACATTCTAGTATTAATATAATATATTAACCCTAATTTATCAATGGAATATAAGATTTCCTTACCTATTATTATACCATATATACAAAGTCTTAGAATAGCATGTCATATGTAAAGAAATAAAAAAATCCCCACCAAGGTGAGGTTTAATGGTGGCGGCACACGGATTTGAACCGCGGACACACCGGGTATGAACCGATTGCTCTAGCCAACTGAGCTATGCCGCCATGTATGGAGCTAGTGACCGGGATTGAACCGGTGACCTTATCCTTACCAAGGATACGCTCTGCCGACTGAGCTACACCAGCACAATGAACGATCATTTCACTGTGGTTTTTATGGTTGCGGGGACAGGACTTGAACCTGCGACCTTCGGGTTATGAGCCCGACGAGCTACCAACTGCTCCACCCCGCTATGAATGGTGGAGGGAGAAGGATTCGAACCTTCGAAGTCGAAGACGGCAGATTTACAGTCTGCTCCCTTTGGCCGCTCGGGAATCCCTCCATAAATAAAATGGAGCTGGCGATAGGAATTGAACCCACAACCTGCTGATTACAAGTCAGCTGCTCTACCTATTGAGCTACGCCAGCATCATTACGACAAGATGAATTGTATCACCTAGCACACTAAGTGTCAAGAACCTTTTAAAAACTTTTTTGAAGTTTTTCGTTCACTGTGGTCACCCTTAGTGCTTAATCATAATAACATGAAACGATACCCTATGCAAGTATTTTGTCAAAAAAAATTTATATTTTATCAATCCTCTATAAAATGCCTTGTTTTCAGAATATATCTAGCAATCAACTTTTATTTACTAGTATATTCTTTATATACCTTTACATAGTTGCATTCCTTGCTAGTCCATACTTACTACCATCCATATTTCAGGTTTAGTAGAATCAAATAATAGGAAGTTACAGAACTATATTTTTACCTAATAACTGTAATTATATAACTAAAAAAGGAGATAGACCGCTATCTCCTTCTATACATTTATAGTTTTTTCTATATTCAACCAATATGTTCAAACATACCTTTAGTCGATTGCAATAACATGATCTGGATGTGCAATACTAACTACAGCATGTTTAGGATTATTGTTATGTTCTAAGTACAACTGGTCCCCTTCAATATGTCCACGCCAGCCAACGACAATAGGATACTTCTTACTAATAGTTTTTAACAACTCAAATGGTTTTAGATTTAAGATAGGTGCAAAGAATACATTAATACCATCTAGCAGAACTACTTCCGTATCGCTACGGCTAAGAGCACGGCAAATAACTTCTTCCGCTAATTGAGGCCGTTCATCACGAGGCACGAGCAAAAACTCTTCCTCGATGAGTTGCTTAGCTTCCAAGTATTTCCAGCCCTTCTGCTCAGACAGTTCACGAATTAGCAAACTTTTACCAGAACCTGGACCACCAACGATAAACAATATACGTTCATCATCACCTTGAATCTTTTCCCAACGTTCTTTTACATCTTGTACAGTAACCATACCCTTTGCCTCCTCGCTGTGACCTATCCTATTTTACAGGACGGTCAGATAACATAACGGATTTGATATATTGGTTTTTATCATCTAGGGCAAACTGTAAATAAGAGTTGCTTGCCGCTGGATTTTTATATTCATATACGGTAGACGTCCCCGCCTTTGTTGTAGATTCAACAATACGAGTTGGCATACCATACACAAAGAGCAATAAATATTTGGTATCACCCATTGCGATTCCACGACGTGTAGGCGTATACACATTTAATAATACGCGATTGATAAGATCTTTTTTATCTACACTCACACCGTATTCATTATAGCCAATAAAAGTGGAACCAAACAATATGCCTTGATGTTTCCAATCATTATTAGGATCATTAACAAAATGGTCATTCAACTTGAACCCACGCAATACAAAATCATCAGCCGTAAGTGTACCAGCTTCAAAATCATACACTTCAGCTTTCGGCAATCCAAATCTAGGCCATACTTGTCCACTAATAATATCTACAGCCTCTATATTGCTTTGTTTAATGGTGAAAGCAATATATTCTTTTTGCTGACCAAGCATAGATTGTTGTTGGCTATTACTATTTGTATTCTCTACGGGACTCTTAAATTCCTTTTTTTGAGGCAATGAATTTTCGGAATGACCCTCATAAAGGAAAATATATGTCTCATTTTTCTTATCACGCCACATCGCATTAGGACTGCCATAGGCAAATATCAATTCCATCCGTGTGCTACCAGGACCAATGTCACGTACTGTATTAGCGCCTTTTTTCGTACTATGAATATTTGTAATAGTATTTGGTTCAAAGAAGTAAGTCGCCCCTTGACCGCGCAATTGATTGTTAACCAACAATTCTTGAGCAGGTCCAGTATATACAGTTACTGCTACATCTTTCATGTAATACGTAGTAAAGTTATCACGTACCTCAGTTTTTTCTACATCTTTTGGAACTTCAAACTGATCTCCCAATCGGTATGTGCCGATAGCATAGTCATCCTGAGAACCTAAAGGCGGTAAACTGTTTGCCGTATAAGACTTACCAATATCAGCTAAATTATTCTGAGTGATACTCGGCAAAGGACCTTCGTTCTCACTAGCCGCTTGCCAGAATTGTATAGAATCACCAAATTCAGTTACAGCCATTTGCTCTGCGAGCCATCCGGTTTTAGAACCTTCCTGTTTCGTTTTTGGATCCAGCTTAACAACTCTAACTGGTGCATTATCAAGGTAAGACAAGCTATCAACCTCACCAGTTTCATCTACACTACCATCATTGCTCGCATTAGCGGAATCTTGAGCTACAACGTTAGTGTCATCAGTAGTTTCTACTGCAACTGGATTAACAGTGGAAATGGCAGGCTCTGCTGCATAACTGATTGTAGTAGCACACAAGCCCACAAGGAGGGCCGCTACAATACGGCTCTTCATAGAATAGTTCATCGATTATTCTCCAACTGTGCACGCAACCAATTCAACCATGGTTCAAGACCGTTGTGGGCCGTGCAACTTACTTCAAAAATTTCTCCATTTGGATTTAAATTACGGATATCTTGTATTGCCTGCTCCTTTTTGAAAGGCACATAGGGCAATAAATCAATCTTGTTAATAAGGATGGCCTTAGACTCTTTAAAGATTAACGGATACTTAAGGGGCTTATCTTCACCTTCGGTAACAGATAAAACCGTTACTTTCATGCTTTCACCAATCTCAAATTCCGCAGGACACACTAAATTGCCTACATTTTCGATAATAATCATATCGAGGTCATCAAGATTCAGATCACCTAAGGCATCTTGAATCATCTGTGCATCGAGATGGCACCCACCAACCGTATTAATCTGGATAACAGGCACACCCAACTCATGAATGCGCTTGGCATCCTTTGCCGTAAATAAATCGCCTTCAATAACGGCTAAGCGATACTCCTTTTTTAAATCTTGTAGGGTTGCCTCCAAAAGGGAAGTCTTACCTGCCCCAGGTGAACCTAACAGATTAAATACAAATATATTCTTTTCCTTAAACAACTGTTGTAAAGCCTCTGCAATAGCATCGTTTTTTGCCAGTACATTAGTTTTAACTTGAACTTGCATGCCCTAACCTTTCTATCAATCGATATCCATAGAGGTCACTTGTAACTCACGACCGCCTATAGTTTGTACGAAATGGCTGTCACAATAAGGACAAATAAACGTATAATTTTTTACAGAAAATATTTTATCACAATCTAAACACTTTCCTTCAATAGGAATAGTATTGATTTCTATGCGTGAGCCTTCCGCAGGGGTTCCCTTTGTAATGGCTTCCCAACAAAATAACAATGAATCAGGTTCTACCCCACTCATTAACCCTAAGTCTAGTTGAATAGAATGAATGACTGTCGCATCGTGTTGACGTAAGGTATCGAGCGCTACATCAAGAATACCTTCTGCTATAGACATCTCATGCATGGTATGCCTCGTATACCGCTTCTAGCATCATTGTCGTTGTTACGGATCCAACACCTCCTGGTACAGGAGTAATGGCAGATGCAATATCTTTTACCGCATCATAATCAACATCACCTACAGTTTTGCCGTCCAGTTCATTAATACCTACATCAATAACAACAGCACCAGGCTTAATCATATTAGCAGTAATCATATGAGCACGACCAGCCGCAGCAATAATAATATCACCACGTTTTACTTGCTCTACTAGATCAGAAGTTCTAGAATGGCACATTGTAACAGTACCATGTGCAGCGAGTGCCATAAGCGCTACAGGTTTACCGATAACTTGGCTACGACCGACTACAACCACATGTTTTCCTTCTAAAGGAATATTATAGTGATTTAAAATAGCCATACAAGCCTTAGCCGTACAAGGAGCAAAGCCACCCTTACCAGCTGTTACTAAACCGATGTTATATGTTGTAAGACCATCAATATCTTTTTTAGGATCTAACATATCGATAAGAGCTTCTGTATCAATGTGTTTAGGCATTGGCATTAGCGGTAAAATTCCATGAATAGATGGATCAGTATTTAATTCATGCAACGCCGCTACTACTTCATCTTGCGTTGCCGTTTCAGGCAATTGCTTTAGCACAAAACCATAGCCAAAATTTTTAGCTGTTTTTTCCATAAATGTAGCATACATATGAGCGCCGTGGTCTTCACCTACAAGTAACACTGCCATAGTAATCACAGAGTTGCCTACTGCTGCAACTTTTTCTTGTAAAATCGCCTTGTGGGCATCTGCTACCGCTTTCCCTCGTAATTCGATCATAAGTATCTCCATTCATTCAAACTATTTATAAAAAAGGTGCCTCCTGAGAGGCACCAAAGTCTCTTATTCTATTATATAACGAACTGTCTATAATTTCTAATTATCTACTAAAGTGAACGGTAATTGCCGTCCCGGGTTGAACAGTAGTGCCCCCACTTTCATCTTGAGAAACGGCAATACCCGTTCCATCTGGCTTAAACGCAAGCCCCGCCTTATGTAACCAATCACGTACCTCACCATAGGTGAAGCCCGTAAAATTAGGTAATGTTACGGAACCATCACCAAAAAGATGTGGCTCTGGTAATGTATTGCTAGGTTTAACAGCTACAGGAGTACTATCTTTAACATATGGGCTCAATTGGTAGTACCGTACAAGTTGAGACACGATATCTTTAAATACTGGCGCTGCAATTTGGCCCCCATAAATAGACCCTTTTTGAGGATCGTCAATGGCTACAAGGACCACAAATTTTGGATCCTCTACAGGGCCAAAGCCGATAAAGGAGGCAATGTATTGACCATCTAAATAGCCCCCACGTTTAGTGTCTAGTTTTTCTGCGGTACCAGTTTTACCACCGAAGTGGTAGCCTTCCACCATCGCTTTGTTACCACCGCCTTCAGACACCTCTTTTTCCAAGATATCTACAATAGTTTTTGCTGTTTCCTCTGGCACTGGTTGACCTACTACAGTATTTTCAGTAGTGCTTGTTACTTCCCCTTGAGCATTGCTATAAGACTTGATAATATGCGGACGCATCATAGCGCCCCCATTAGAAAGAGCACCAAAGGCACGTACCATTTGTAATGGCGTAACCGCAATACCTTGACCGATAGACATAGTCGCTACATCCAACTTGCTCATATCTTCTGGATTATACAGAATACCTGCCCCTTCACCAGGCAATTCAATGCCTGTTTCAGAGCCAAAACCATAATCGCGTACATATTTAGAAAGGATATCTGCTCCAGTTGTTGTACCAATTTCTGCCATACCTGTATTGATAGAATACTTCAAGATATCTAGCAATCGAACTGGTCCATAACCTTCACCATTCCAGTTTCTCATCACATGACCATTCGCTACAAAGGCCCCTTTATCATTGTACACTGTTTCTAATTTCCACTTTCCTGATGCAAGAGCTGCAGATGCAACGATTGGTTTGAATGTAGAACCTGGTTCGTATAAGTTAGTAACAGCAATATTTTTGAAAGCCTCTTCTCCACTTTGGTTATAATTGTTAGGATCATAGCTTGGACGATTTGCCATCGCAAGAATTTCACCAGTCTTAGGATCCATAACGATAACGCTAGCATGTTTAGCCCCTGTATCAGCCATCGCCTTATCAAGCGCACGTTCTGCAATAAATTGGATGGTCGCATCGATTGTTAATGTTACGCTTTTACCCTTATCAGGTAAGAACTTGGACAAAACGGAACCAAAGATAGCATTACCTTTGTTATCGGTAGCAACGATTTCTTGCTGTACACCACCCTTTAACTCTTCATCAAGGACCATTTCGAGACCATCAAGGCCTTTATCATCGGTGCCTACAAACCCCAGTATTTGAGCCGCTAGTACACCATTTGGGTAATAACGTTTGGACTCTTCCACAAAGTTAAGGCCTGCAATATTATTATCCTTAATAACTTGTGCCACCGCCTTAGACTTGTCCGCATCCATCATGCGATTAATCCATACGAAGGCAGAATCCTCTTGTAGAGCTTTCACAATATTTTCTTTTGACATGGTTACATATGGCGAAATGAGTTCCGCAATCTCTTGGGAAGACTGTTTAATCATCTTAGGGTCCGCATACAAAGATTTTGTAACCACACTCATCGCCAAAGGCTTACCATTACGGTCATAGATCGTACCGCGCGGTGATTGTAATTTTCTATCTACTTGAACCTGTAATAAATTTTTCTTCTCCAGGTCAAATGTATCAAAGACCTGCAACTGTGCCAAACGCCCTATGAGGACAAAGGCAACAGTCATGAGAATGGCAAGACACCAAGTAGTACGACTCCAACCACTCATGCGTCGCAACGCTTTATTTAGTAAATTCATCATTTCTCCAATGGACGGCGTAACTTATGGTCTAATGCGTCATATAGCGCATCTGGTTTATTAGGAATAACCCCATTTTGTACCTGACCTAATAAATACTGCAATCCTTCCCCTACTTGTTTCCCAGCGAGCTTAATCACTCGTTCGTCATAATTTAAGTCCTTGGTATGTACAGGCATCTCTAAACTAAGATCTGCCATACATTCTCCAAAGGCTAATGTTCCGTCTGTAGACGAGTAAGGTTTCCCACAACCTAATACATCGGCAGCACAAACCTTAGCTAATTGCTCCCATGCAGTGCGCATAATTTGGCTATCTCGGAATTCACCACTACGGGCTTCCTTGCGAAGCCATTTTTTCTCATTTGCATCGCCATTTTGTACAAAATAGTGAAAGCGCATGTGGTTTTTCACAATCCACGCCACGCGTTTTACAAAGGCCTTCGGATATCCTAGTCGGGTTAATAACGTTTCTGCCATCTCCGCTCCTAGTGTATCATGCCCACGATCCGTAAGGCGTCCATTGATAACAGCACGTACCGCTGGCATTCCCTTTGCCACATCATGTAATAAGGCACCCCAACGCAACACCAAATCCGGCTCCGTATGGGACACAACGGCTAATGTATGGTACCAACCATCGAATTCGTGAAAGTCCTTTTCTTGGGGCAAATTCACGAGATGATATAGTTCAGGCAAAATGGGAACCTCCCGAGCCGTACCATTTTCTACAACACGACAAGAGCATTCTGCCAAGCGGGATTGAACAAGGACATCAAGGCCTTTAGCCACCGCAGGCTCTAACATGAGACGATTAATCTCATTTCGTACACGTTCTAAAGACAAACCAGGTACGCGATGAAAAGCCTTAGGCATAGCCTCTAATAGATCTTTACTCGGCAAGAAATCCAACTTCGCCACAAAGCGGCACGCCCTAAATAATCGCAATGCATCTTCTTCAAAACGTTCCTGCGCATTACCAATGGTGCGTAACGTTTTATGTTTGATATCACGTCGTCCACCTACAAGGTCTATAACCTCACCGTAACGATTCATAGCCATGCCGTTAACAGTAAAATCACGACGCAACACATCTTCTTCTAATGTATCCGCATAGGTAATTTCTTCGGGACGATGGCTATCCGCTCCATATCGCTCCGTCCTATATGTAGCAATTTCGTATTGCTTGCCCTCTAATGTAGCCACCACTACACCAAAAGATTTGCCTACGAGGTCTGTCGTTTGAATATCATGTCCACGTAATACCTCAATTACCGTATCGGGACGTGCAGATGTCACAATATCAAAGTCATGTGGCTTTTGATGCATTAAAATATCGCGCACAGCGCCGCCTATGATATAAGCTTCATGGCCGGCTTCTTCTAATACGGTCAATATTCGATTTGCTTGTTCCATCATACACGCTCCTTTCTGAACTAGTCTAATCTTTATTTTACTACAAATGAAAGCATGAAAAAAGTGCAATCCTTATAAGGATTGCACTCGTTCTGCAATAGCTGTACCTGTCGGTGTCACCGCAAGACCGCCATCACTTGTTTCACGCAATGCTGCCGGCATAGCACGGCCTATATTATTCATCGCTTCAATGACTTCATCTGGTGGAATTTGGCTTTCAATATTCATTAACGCCATTTCAGATGCAGTAATAGCATGGACTGCATAAAAGCCATTACGCTTAACACATGGCACCTCTACGAGCCCTGCTACCGGATCACAAGCAAGCCCCAATAGATTTTTCATGCACAATGCGATAGCATGACCTACTTGACGTGGTGAACCGCCCATCATTTCGACAATCGCTCCTGCTGCCATACACGCAGCCGTACCAATTTCCGCTTGGCAACCGCCAACAGCACCAGCAACACAAGCGCGATTTGCTACTACATTACCAATACCGGACGCAGCTAAGAAGCCTTTTACAACTGTGGCTCTATCTAATTGGTAGTGGTCCGCTACGGCTTTCACAGCACCAGGCATAACACCACAAGAGCCAGCCGTAGGACAAGCAACAATACGGAACATCTTTGCATTTGCCTCATTTACAGCAATAGCATACGTCATTGCCTTATACGCAATATCGCTCATAAAACGAGGTGTTTGCCCATTAAGCTGTGCCGCTTGACCACCGGACATACCAGAAGCCGTTTTCTCCGCATAAGCTATGCCATCTTGAATGGAGCTTTCAAAAATATCTAAGCGCTTCTCTATTTCACTAACAACCGCCGCTTCATTACGATCATAATTTTCTAATTCATAACGCAAAACTACTTCGCCAAAGGAGATATTATTTTCCTCACCTAGGCGAATAATATCTGCAATTGTATCATATGCATAACTCATCATTCGCCCTCCTATAATGCTTCAAAGGTCATAACATCTTGAATGCCTGGACATTCGCGCATAAACTGAACCGTAATAGGATTTACCACTGTATCCGTAGTAATAACCATGACTGCATCCTTATGCTTGCCCTTACGGAATACACGCATCGTAGCGATGTTAATATCGGACTCGCTCAATGCTTGGCTCACAAGAGAAATCGCACCAGGTCTATCCTCATGGAACACAACGAGCGTAAACTCATCTCCTGTAATGGACATATCATTTCCATCTACTTCGGTAATCATAATCTGGCCACCGCCGAGAGAGCGACCAATAACAGTCATATGACGATTATGTTCATCATACATATCAAAACGCACCACATTCGGATGCCCTACATCAAGAGGAGACTCAATAAAAGAAAACTCCATCCCCTCTTTTTTCGCTAATTCATGGGCAACTCGGATGTTCGCATCATCCTCTTTATAACCTAATAAGCCGCCAATCAAAGCACGATCCGTACCATGCCCTTTATAAGTTTTTGCAAAAGATCCATATAATGTTAAATCTACCTTTTTAGGAGTAGCACGAAAAATACACCGCGCCATCTTGCCTAGTCGCGCAGCACCCGCTGTATGCGAACTAGACGGACCAATCATAATAGGCCCTATAATATCAAAAATACTGTTCATACATACCTCTATATACACATAAACCATGTGAAAAAATCCTATTTCACCTATAGTATAGCAACCAATATCGAGCCTTGTCTATATGCACATTAGAGGCATATTTGTTTGTCTACAGAGGACTACTATTCTTGTGAAAGCTGTTCTAAAACTTTGTATATTGATGGGACGCATCCATATACAAAGTTATAAAAAGGAAAGACTATACTTATACAGCGACATCTCCCCCTCACCTCACTATTCTGATGAAAGCTATTTTATGAGTTTGTATATTGATGGGACTTATATTTCAGAAACGTTTTACTAATGGGCATAACCTATTGAGGGCCGACTTACGCTGAGTATGGAGGCATGAGATAGGTTATGCCCATTAGTAATCTAGTTGTCGCAATACTGTCAGGCCCCATCAATATACAAACGCTCGATAGATAGCTTTCACAAAAATAGTAAAAAAACGCACCTAAGGATAACCCTAGGTGCGTTATTTATAACAACAGTCCTAAATCATAAAAGAGAGGGGACGTAGGACTGTAGTTAACAGATTAATAGATCCTATTAGCCCAAGATAGCTTTCATGTCAGCTTCTGGAGTTGTAATTGGATGTAATTGGAATTTTTCTACCAAAATGTTCAATACATTGCTGGAGAAGAATTTAGGCAAGGAAGGTCCGATGTAAATGTTACGGATACCCAATGCTAACAATGTTAACAAGATACATACCGCTTTTTGTTCGTACCAGGACAATACCAATGTCAATGGCAAGTCGTTTACATCACATTCAAATGCACCAGCTAAAGCTACTGCTACTTGAATAGCGGAGTAAGCATCGTTACATTGACCCATATCAAGGATACGAGGGATACCACCGATTTCGCCGATGTTCATGTCGTTGAAACGGAATTTACCACAAGCCAATGTCAATACTACAGTATCATTTGGAGTTTGTTTAACGAATTCAGTGTAGTAGTTACGGCCTACTTTAGCACCGTCACAACCACCTACCAAGAAGAAGTGTTTGATTGCGCCAGCTTTTACAGCATCAATTACTTTATCAGCAATACCCAATACTGTACCATGACCGAAACCAGTAGTTACTTCATGCCCACCGTTGATACCAGTGAATTCTTGAGCTTCTTTGTAGCCGCCCAATTCGATAGCACGGTTGATAACTGCGGAGAAGTCTTTAGTACCATCTTCTTTTTCTTCGATATGTGCACAACCATCGAAACCTACCATATCTGTAGTGAAGATATTTGCTTTGTAGTTTTCTTTTGGTGGCATAATGCAGTTTGTAGTGAACAAGAATGCGCCAGGAACATCAACAAATTCTTTTTGTTGGTTTTGCCATGCTGTACCGAAGTTACCTTTCAATTGAGGATGTTTCTTCAATTCAGGATAAGCGTGGCAAGGCAACATTTCACCATGAGTATAGATATTTACACCTTTACCATCAGTTTGTTCCAATAATTGTTTCAAGTCATGAAGGTCATGACCAGTTACAACGATGAAAGGACCTGGTTCTACAGTCAAAGGAACTGTAGTTGGTACAGGTGTACCATATGTTTCAGTATTAGCTTTATCAAGAACAGCCATACATTTCAAGTTAATTTGACCAAATTCCATCAAAAGATCAAGCCATTCTTCAGCGCTGTGATCTTTAGCGAATTCTACCATGCCTTTAACGAACCAAGCGTCAACATCAGCATCGTGGAAGCCAAGGCGAGCAGCATGCCATGCGTACGCAGCCATACCACGCATACCTAACAATAATGTGGAGCGAAGGGATACGATGTCTTCTTCACCTTTCCACAATTGTTCCCAATCAAAGTTTTGTTGAGCGCTATCCACTTTTGCATGGTAAGCATTTACTTCGTCAATGAATTCTTGAACGCGGTCTTCAGAGAAGTTTACGTTTGTTACACACATGAACAAACCGCGCATAATATAATCGATACCTTCTTTAGTATGACCCTTTACGTCTAAAGCGCGAGCCAAGCCAACTAAGGCAGCAGTTAATTCGTCTTGTAAGTTAGCAACTGGTGCAGTTTTACCACATACACCTTGTACAGTACAGCCACCTGGTGCTGCAGATTGTTCGCATTGATAACAGAACATGCTCATTTGAAAATCCTCCTTTGCGAGACTTCCTCGCAGTCAAGCTAGATAATATAAAACCTATACATTACACTGATGTTTTATCAGTTGTCTGATTGATTACATTTGAAAGTATAACGTAAAGATGATACAATTTCTGTAGCTTGAGCAACAAATAAAAACTTTTTCAAAAATTTTCCTGACTCCCCTTATGGAACAGGTAGACCATTCGGTCTTATACTTTTATTATACAATAATCATTTTTAATTGCTATAGACTTTATCACACCGGAGGTGCCTATGAAACAAATACTTTCAAACGATATCATTAATCAATATATACCCACCCTCGTGAAATGTCCTTTATTCAATACATTAGGAGAGCCAGAGCTACATGGCTATTTAAATAATGCCAAAGTTATCATCCACAGTTACAAAAAAAACGATTTTATAGCCCTCGCTGGCGATCCTATGGAGGGTATCGGCGTCATCCTTGAGGGCAGCGCTTTACTAACTCGTGAAAATGTAATGGGCCAACGGGTTATTATGGCAAACTTAGAGCAATCAGATATTTTCGGAGAAGCACTACTATTTAGTAAACAGCCTTTATGGCCTGCTACCATTAAGGCAACAAAAGCAACTAAAATTATGTTTATTCCGCTTGAAACCTTTATTAAAACATTGCCGGATTGTCATCAATGCCAAACTAAAATCCTATCTAATCTATTAGAAGATTTATCTGAAAAAGCAATTCTATTAACCAGAAAAGTCCACTACCTCACATTAAAAGGGATGCGCGAAAAGATTTTTGCGTACTTAACAGATATTTATAAACGTCAGCATTCTAACACAATTCAATTACCCCACAACCGCGAGCAAATGGCTGAGGTACTCAATGTATCTCGCACAGCCCTTAGCCGTGAACTAGGACGCCTTCGCGATGAAGGTCTCATTGATATTACAGGGCGTACCGTAACAATTAAAAACATTGAAGACATTGAAGAATTCGGCTTTAACACCTTTTAATACTTAATGGCTATTAAATTTAACAAACTAAAAAGTCTCTCAAGATTATCTTGAGAGACTTTTTTATTACTCGACTCATAAAGTATATAACGGTTTTAAGTATATACCCATATTAATAACTATATTATATAATTTTTCAAACTATATAGTGCTTAAAATTATACATTAAAACCAATGAGACAAATCAAATTCTTCACCAATGGTTGCTTTCACATGAGCACGGCCTAAGTAAAGGCCTAACAATGTTAAGCTAATTTTAGACATTGACGTGCTATCAAAGACATCAGCTAAGTCCAATAGAACCGGTGAAATATCATCCATAATATCACGCGCCTCTTGGCCCCTGAAAGCAGTAGGTTTGCTCTTCATCAGAGCTAAAAGATCACGTTGAACCATAGCATTAAAAATTCGTGTTTGTCTAAAGAATTGTGGTGCCAAAGACTCATCTACCAAGGCTAATTTATAAAGATTGGAGTTCAAGCTACGCACCACATAACGTGGATCTACACCATGACCATCTGTAGCACGGAAGAGTTCTTCCTTAGAAAAACCACGATAGTTAAATACAAACGGATATGAATTAGACAACACTTGGCATAAAGTGATAGGCTCTTGTTCTTCTTGTGTACAGCGTAAGTAGTCTAGCTGGCGATAGAAGGAATCATTTCGAGGCAAATCAGAGATGAATGGCTCAATATATTTTTCCACATAATGTTGGAAGTGAATCAATCCATAGTTATTAGAATTTCTAGAATATTGTAACAATAATGTTAAGGCCATAACTTGGAAGTGACCTAATGTTAAATGAGGTAATACACGTAATGCATCAAAAGCTACGAGGTATGGCGTACTAGATTTAGGAGATTGAACCACATCTAGAAAAGCACCTAACGCAGCGGACTTCATCCACTCTGTATTTGTAGCGGCATATGCCTTTTGCATACTCATCAACGCTTCTTGAATAACAATATTCTCTAGTAATGCATTCACTTCAACAATTTTTGTAATATTGAGAGCCGCTAAAGCATCTCTTGTAATAGATTCTACATAGTGTTGCGTATCACCATGTAACACCCCAAAGGAATGAACAAATGGTGCTATAGCCAACTCAACGCATTTATCCTCATGCGCCGCTTTTGCCCATTGGCCATGCGGTTTCTCCTCTTCAGTTAAACTTGTTGCCGCCAATTGTGCTTCAATTTCAGAAGCATCAAACAAACGCGTTTCATCTAATACCGATGGGCCTTCCGCGGTTTGTATTTCGTTCGCACCACCTATCATCTGCGTAGCATCTATGCTATCCGCTTCATCAGCTTCAAAGGCTTCCACAGATTCACCCATAGCAATTGTATCTTCAACAGAGTTTGCGTTATTGAGAAGTTCATCTGTAACAACATCGAGGACAATAGTTTTATCCACCAACGGAGTAACACCTTGATTAGCTTGATTAGCTTGCTTAAGATCTGATACGGCTGTCATCACAATGGTTTCATCCCCTATTGGTGTGCCATTATTCGAACCTATTGGTGTTCCATTATCCGAACCTAATGCTAACGCATATTCTCCCTCTGAAACATGACTTGAATTAGACTTTAGAGTACTTCTTCTATTATAAGAGGTATCTATAGGATCAACCAGAGATTCAGCCGGTTCTCGCTCTTCACCGACCACCGTTTCAACTGTATCCGGAATTGATGCAGTATATACATTAGTCCCACTCGTATGTGTGATTGTTATATTGCCCTCTTGCGACTCCGTTGCAAATATAACATCATTATGCGCTTTAGGATTATTTTTATTACTTATGTTTTTATAGGATTTTTCTTTTGCCTTACTTTCACCATCACCACCGCTAAATACAGCATAGCAAACAGCAAAGAATCCCAATGCCACGACGGCTAATACAAAATACGGTATTAGGTTTGACATACTATCCCCCTACATCAATGCTTCATTATATGCAGCACGCTCACCGCCAATGCTCTTCGGACGAACACGACAAGCGGTCACATGTGCTTTCCCAATTTCTTTCACACAAAGACGTACAGGCACTGCAACGTGTTTCATGTGCATACCAATGAAAGTATCTCCAATATCGATGCCTACATCAGCTTGAATAAATTCAACCATCACAGGATCATCAAAATGTTCGTACGCCATCACAGCTAGGGCACCACCCGCATGACGTTGAGGGACAACATTAACTTCCTCCTCCCATGTCATAGCGCTACGGTCCATAACAAGTGCACGATTAATATGTTCACAACATTGAATCGCCAAGTTAAGTCCTTTAGCCTTAACAGCATTGTATATTTCATCAAATACGACCTGAGCCACATCAAGGTGAGAGTCAGTGCCGATTTTTTTACCTACAATTTCGCTAGTGGAACAGCCAACAACGAATAATTGACCTTCGCGAACCTTTGCTAAATCAAGTAATTCAGCCATCGCGTTGCGAGTTGACTGACGAATAGTTTCTACAGAAGTCATGTTATCGCCTCACTCAAATTGAATGTATAAAATCTATATGTATATTATCATAAAACCGACAGAATCGGTAGACTAAACTCTACACGTAACGGATGAACATCTTATGATTATGGCTTAACAACAAAAAGAGGCTTGCTTTAGCAAGCCTCTTTCAATCACTCAATGGTGATATTAGATTTTTCTGTAAGGTTTTTGGCCTAATTCGTAGAAGTTATTACCTTCAGTATCGCCAACTACGATGCAAGGGAAATCTTCAACAGTCAATTCAGCCAAAGCTTCTGGTCCAAGTTCACCATAAGCAAGTACTTCATATTTTTTGATGGATTTTGCAATCAATGCTGCCGCGCCACCAACTGCTGCGAAGTATGTGCAACCATTTTTCTTCATGGATTCAACTACTTCTGGTTTACGGGAACCTTTACCAATCATGCCTTTGATACCTTGATCAAGCATTGTTGGTGTGTAAGCATCCATACGACCGGAAGTTGTAGGACCAGCGGAACCAATTGGATCACCAGGTTTTGCAGGTGTTGGTCCAAGATAATAAACAAACTTATTTGTCCAGTCGATTGGCAATTTTTCACCACGCGCTAAAGCTTCAGTCATAACTTTATGAGCAGCGTCACGAGCGGAGTAAATTTTACCAGTAATAAGAACGCTATCACCAACTTTTAATTTGCGGGAAAACTCTTCATTATATTCTTCAGTATTAATGCGAATTGATTCAGCCATTGTTTTTACCTCCTATCGATTAAAGTACTACGTGAGCATGACGAGCAGCATGGCACATGATAGTAACTGCAACAGGAAGACCTGCGATGTGAGTTGCACCCCATTCGATGTTTACACCGATACAAGTTGTAGTGCCACCCAATTGTGGTCCAATACCAGTTTTGTTAACCATTTCCATGATTTCTTCTTCTAATTTTGCATAATCTGCATCTTTATGAGGTACACTAATGTCACGAAGCAACGCTTTTTTGGACATAACAGCTGCTTGGTCCATAGTACCGCCAATACCAATGCCGAGTACGATTGGAGGGCATGGGTTAGGGCCTGCATGTTTTACGATTTCAAGGACTGCATTTTTAACGCCTTCCACACCATCAGCAGGTACGAGCATAGCTACATCGGATTTATTTTCAGAACCGAAACCTTTTAATTCTACTTGAATATCTACTTTATCGCCAGGAACGATTTCAGTGTAGATGATTGCAGGTGTGTTATTTTGTGTATTTTTACGGTTGAACAATGGTTCAGCTACAACGGATTTACGAAGATAACCTTCAACATAACCAGCTGCAACGCCAGCATTGATAGCTTCTGTAAGATCACCACCAACGAAATGAACATCTTGACCAACTTTTAAGAATACCATAGTCATACCAGTATCTTGGCAGTATGGACGATCTTCAGCATCGGCAATTTCTGCATTTTTAATAATTTGATCAAGAACGATACGACCTACTGAAGACTCTTCTGTTTCACGGCCTTTTTTCAAACCTTCATAGATGTCTTTTGGCAAGTGGTAAGCTGCGTCCATACACATTTGACGGACTGTTTTTGTGATTTCAGATACTTGAATCTCGCGCAAGATAATCCCTCCTCAGGAAAATAGTTGAATATTAATTCTAATACCGATGAGATAAAATAAAATTCTCAAACATATGAAAGCATATTTATCTCAAACCGATGAGATTAACTCTATACATAAATCGTAGCACACAATATAAGGGGATTCAACGCCTTACCTATACAGTTTTCTCAATGCTTTTTCAGTTTTTGAGAATTGTTTTCATGAATATTTTTGTATATATTTCGGTTTTTCAATAGCCTATATAGACTTTATTCTCCAGTCACTAAAAAAGCCCCATTTTGTGATAAAAGTCATAGTCTATCACATATCAATAAGATTTTAATATCTTACATTTTTACCTACTTTCTTATATATAAATTTGGTTTAAAATGAACCACAAACATAGACTATATCTAATAAGATAAATACACTTTTGTCTTAACTGATACTACTTTTCAACTAAATCTTTTAAACTTTTCTATAATGCATATGTATACCGATTATCTTCAATATACTTATATTGCTAACTCCCATTCATTTGGAGCCATACAATCACCTTAGAACGCAGTAAATATCTATAGTTAATAAGCTCTATAGATTTTATTAATTTTAATGACTCTCTCATCAAAATTATTGATAACTAATTTTATTTATAAAGTTATGTCTTTTAGTCATAATTGACAATATCTATTTTATAGTGTTCTAAAAAAAATGCTTGCTTTTATAATTAAACTAACATATAATAACAATCGTACCATTCCTCGATAGCTCAGTCGGTAGAGCAATCGGCTGTTAACCGATCGGTCGTAGGTTCGAGTCCTACTCGAGGAGCCATTTTGGCCCGTTGGTCAAGCGGTTAAGACACCGCCCTTTCACGGCGGTATCCCGGGTTCGATTCCCGGACGGGTCACCACATGGACGATTAGCTCAGCTGGGAGAGCGCCTGCCTTACAAGCAGGATGTCGGCAGTTCGATCCTGTCATCGTCCACCAGACTAAAGAAGCAAGCTATTAAGCTTGCTTCTTTTTTTTGTATATATGATATAATAATATAAATTGTATAATTTGTAATTTTAAAAGAGTTTTATTAAGAGGAGGAATTATGTTACATAACTTCGGACTCTATAAACGTCCACTACTTACAGTACTTGCTGTACTACTCACAACTGCATTTACAACAGCCAGTGCCGCTATGATCGATTTGAGTCAATTAACACCAAATACAACACAACCTGTAGCTCTTAGCACTATACAAAGTAGCACAAGTAATGAAGCTCCTACATTAGCCCCTGAAACGAATATGAAGCCTGTCATAAAAGTGGCTGCAACACCAACATCTACACCGATTTCTGGAGCTCCGGAAAAAGCCACAATTAATACTTCTAGTACAAGTCATGATGGCCACTTAGAAAACTTCCCTAGTCGCAAAGTAACTATTGTTGTACCTGCAAACTTGCGCAATGAAAACACAGCTCAATTTGGTCGCTACATGACAGATCGCTTATCAAATACACTTAAATATCCTTACTATAATACAACCATCGTAAGTACTAACACACCAACTGCAGAAATTAAAGCCACTGATCTTGCTCAAATTGCAGAGGCCCAAAATTCTGAAATCGTTATTATGCCTGTACCATTACAAGACGTATATGTACAAGTTAATACTATTAACAGCCCAGATCCATACAATAAGGATAATCATGAAATTTATATTGCCGCAAAGGTTAATGCCCTTTTATACTATTATGATGTAAACGATAAGATAATCCATACTGTTCGTACGGGCTTCAACCAAACTGATGACTCTTTGACTATGCCAACACATAAATCAGTTTGGAACAAAGTTATGACTATATTACTTGATAAATTACCATACAAACGAATTCCAACAGACCGTGACCGTTACCAAGCACCTGGTATCAATTCTGAGGCACCTGTTGTACTAGATTTTCAAGTAGAACAACCTAAGAATACTGCATACTCCTTAAAAGGTGTGAGCGTTTTATAATCAAAATTAGAAAGATAAAAAGGCTAGCCAGCTGGCTAGCCTTTTTCTTATAACATTTTTGTAACATGCAAGCGCAATAAGGCACGTTGCAATGCTGCTTCCGCTCTTTCTACATCAATATCAGGTGTAGGATTTGATAACCGACCTTCTGCACGCTCTTTAGCTCGACGAGCACGTTCCACATCAATGGATGTTGGATCTTGACAGTCAGGGGTTACAATACTCACCTTATTATGTTCAATTTCACAGAAGCCCCCAAATACAGCATATTCACGAGATGTTCCATCTGGTTGATCAATGCGTAAAGGTGCCAAGTCTAATGCGATAATCATAGGTGCATGGTTTGGCAAAATACCAAAAGCACCATCGATAGCTTTACCTACAAAGAATGTAGATTGGCCTTCGAATACAATCGCATCAGGTGTAATTATCTGTAGGGTCATAGGTTCCGCCATGGATTATTCCCCCTTCTCTTGCATTTCCTTTGCTTTTTGAACGGCTTCATCTATGGTACCAACCATGTAGAATGCACCTTCTGGCAATTCATCATGTTTACCATCCAAAATTTCTCTGAAGCCTCTCAATGTTTCGGACAATGGCACATATTTACCAGGAGAACCAGTAAATACTTCTGCTACGAAGAATGGTTGACTCAAGAAACGTTGAATCTTACGAGCGCGAGATACAGTGAGTTTATCTTCGTCAGACAATTCTTCCATACCGAGGATTGCAATAATATCTTGAAGATCGCGATATTTTTGCAATACTTCTTGTACGCCACGAGCTACTGCGTAGTGCTCTTCACCAAGTACATGTGGGTCCAAAATACGGCTTGTAGAATCCAGAGGATCCACCGCCGGATAGATACCAAGTTCCGCAATGGAACGAGACAATACTGTTGTCGCATCCAAGTGAGCGAATGTTGCTGCTGGAGCAGGGTCAGTCAAGTCATCGGCAGGTACGTATACAGCTTGTACGGAGGTAATAGAACCTTCTTTTGTAGATGTAATACGTTCTTGCAATGCCCCTACGTCATTAGCCAATGTAGGTTGATAACCTACGGCAGATGGCATACGACCTAAGAGGGCGGATACTTCGGAACCCGCTTGGATAAAGCGGAAGATGTTATCAATGAACAAGAGCACGTCTTGTTTTTTCACATCACGGAAGTATTCAGCCATTGTAAGGCCTGTAAGACCTACGCGCATACGAGCCCCTGGCGGCTCATTCATTTGTCCATATACGAGAGCTGTTTTGTTGATAACGCCGGACTCTTTCATTTCGTTCCACAAGTCGTTACCTTCACGAGTACGTTCGCCTACGCCAGAGAATACGGAATAACCGCCGTGCTCTGTAGCAACATTGTGAATCAATTCCATGATCAATACGGTTTTACCTACACCGGCACCACCGAAGAGACCAATCTTACCACCTTTTACATATGGAGCGATAAGGTCAACGACCTTAATACCTGTTTCCAAGATTTGTGTATCTGGAGAAAGGTCATCAAATTTAGGTGCCGGACGGTGAATAGGCCATTTTTCATCAGCCACAACTGGAGCTGGATCATGGTCTACAGTTTCACCAAGTACGTTAAAGATACGACCCAATACGCCTTCCCCTACAGGAACGGAAATTGGAGCACCAGTATCTTCTGCTTCCATATTACGTGTCATACCGTCAGTAGAACTCATGGCAACGCAACGAACTGTATCGTCGCCTAAGTGTTGCATAACCTCTACTACGATTTTTTGTCTATCATGTGCCTTGTGGTCATGGTAGATGTGGATGGCGTTGTAGATAGCTGGTAAATGACCAGCATCAAAGCGCACGTCTACAACTGGGCCGATGACCTGCACAACTTTACCAATATTATTACTCATCGACAGATGTCTCCTTATCTATTGCAAGGCATTAGCGCCACCAACGATTTCAGAAATTTCGTTTGTAATGCTAGATTGACGCAACTTGTTGTATTCAAGACCTAAGGACTCAATGAGTTCCCCTGCATTATCTGTAGCCGATGTCATGGCCGTCATACGAGCACCCAATTCACTAGCTGCAGATTGCAACAATCCATTATAAACTGTAATTTCTAAGTATTTTGGCAGCAACGCCTCCAAGACGGATACAGCGGACGGCATAAAATCATACTCTTCGCCTTTTACCTCATCTTGTGGTTGCTCTATTGGCAACAAGCGCTCAGCCTGTGCAATTTGCGTCATAGAATTTACAAAACGTGTATAGATCATGATGACTTCGTCTACTTCATGACGTTCATATAGTGAAAGTGCTTCATGCATGATGGCACGCGCATGTTCATAGGACGGTTTATCAGAAAAGCCCGCATAGGACTTATCGATGCGAACACCTCTATATTTCATGCTATCTCTAGGCTTTCTGCCTGCCGTGATAACACGGTACGTATCAGGAGATTTACCATGTAATTGTTCCATAGCAAATTTTAACACATTAGACGAGAATGCCCCTGCAAGACCTTTATCTGCACCTACTACAATATAGCAAGTGCGCTCTACAGGTCGCACATCTAAGAGAGGACTTTCAAAGCCTTCTAAATCACTATTAGACATATGACGCAAGATTTGCCCTATCTTTTCTGCGTAAGGACGAGTAGCTTCCGCTTTTGTTTGTGCCCTACGAAGACGAGCAGAAGCTACCATCTTCATCGCTTTTGTAATTTGTTGCGTATTGGTAACACTTTTTATGCGTTTTCGCAAATCTTGTGCACTAGCCATACATTACGCCTCCTTACGAGACACTAATGTATGTGTAGAGCCAAATGCTTCAACACATTCTGGGATTGCTTGCTTCAATAGATTTTCAGTTTCTTCGTCAATTTTCTTAGACGTTTCAATGTTAGTGATGATTTCAGGGTAATTTGCTTTTACATAACGTAAAAGTTCAGCTTCAAAGGACAATACATCTGCCACTTGAATATCTGCTAAGTACCCTTTAGTACCAGCGTAAAGGTTGATAACCATTTCCGCTACACTCATAGGCTCATATTGACCTTGTTTTAACATTTCAGTTAAGCGTTCACCACGATCAAGTTGAGCGCGTGTAGCCGCATCAAGGTCGGAACCAAACTGAGCGAAAGCAGCCAACTCACGATATTGAGCAAGGTCCAAACGCAATTGGCCCGCCACTTGCTTCATCGCTTTAGTTTGTGCGCTACCACCTACACGGGATACGGACAAACCTACGTCAACAGCTGGACGAATACCAGAATAGAACATATCTGTTCCCAAGAAAATTTGACCATCAGTAATGGAAATTACGTTTGTTGGAATGTATGCAGATACGTCACCTGCTTGTGTTTCAATGATTGGCAACGCTGTAATGGAACCTCCACCAAGTTCAGATGAAAGTTTCGCAGCCCGCTCTAATAGACGACTGTGTAAGTAGAATACGTCACCTGGATATGCTTCACGCCCTGGTGGACGGCGCAATAATAGGGACATAGCACGATATGCAGCCGCTTGTTTTGTTAAGTCATCATATACGCATAATACGTGTTTACCTTGGTACATAAAGTATTCACCCATGGCAACACCAGCATATGGTGCAATGTATTGAAGAGGTGCACCTGTGGAAGCACTCGCAGAAACTACGATTGTATATTCCATAGCGCCTGCTTCTTCAAGCTTTTGCACTACGCGAGCAACCGTAGATTCTTTTTGACCAATAGCTACATAAATACAAATAACATCTTTGCCTTTTTGGTTCAAAATAGTATCTAAGGCAATCGCAGTTTTACCTGTACCACGGTCACCGATGATAAGCTCACGTTGACCACGGCCGATTGGTACCATCGCATCAATCGCTTTAAGACCTGTTTGCAATGGTTCATTTACGGATTGACGATCCGCAATACCAGGTGCTGGATGTTCGATAGGACGACGTTCTGTAGCTTGAATAGCACCCTTGCCATCAAGAGGTTGACCAAGAGGATTTACTACACGACCAATCAAGGCATCTCCAGCAGGAACGTCCATAATTTTGCCAGTACGACGCACTTGGTCTCCTTCTTTAATCAAGAAGTCATCACCTAATAGTACGGCACCAACATTATCTAATTCTAAGTTCAAAACCAAGCCATATACGCCGTGTGGTAATTCTAGCAACTCACCGGCCATGGCTCTTTCAAGACCATAAATATGGGCGATGCCATCCCCTACGTCGAGAACAGTACCCACGTCATCGACATTGAGGTCAACATCATAGTCCTGAATCTGCTGTTTGATTATAGCAGTGATTTCTTCAGGCTTCATTTTCATATATACCCATTCACCCCTATCTAATAGAGTTCGTTCTTAATAAAGATTTTTCTAATTCCTCTAAACGACGAGATACAGAACCATCAATGCGTTTATCTCCTACTTGGATAACGATACCACCCATAATTGATGGATCTTGGCGCACAGATAAAATAACATCTTTCCCTGTTACTTCTCGTAATTTAGCTTGTACAGATGCTTCTACCTCAGCTGTGATTGGTTCTGCTACAGTTACAGTAGCTTCCAAAATGCCACGAGCTTCTCGTGATTTTTGAATAAACGCTGCAATGGCCTGCGCAATATAACGATGGCGCCCACGTTTAATCATCACATAGATAAAATGTAAAGCAACTTTGTCGATACTAGATTCAAAGATAGAACCAACTAACTTAATCTTTGCATCTTCTGTAACGATTGGATTTTCAAGGAATGAACGAAGTTCAGGCTGTTCCGCCATAACGGACGCTACATAACCTAATTGCTCCTCCATGAGTTCCAAAATATTTTGTTCTTGAGCTAATTCAAACATAGCTGAACTGTATTTATCTGCTACAATTTCTATGCTCATCGTATCACAACCCTATCGTTTTACTATCAAGTTGACGAATAGCGTCTTCGATCAATTTTGTATTAGTTTCGCTGTTCATATCTTTAGCAACAACTTTACCAGCCATAGCTACAGATAAAGATACCACTTCGTTACGCAAGCTGTTCATAGCACGATCGCGTTCAATAGCGATATCTTGGCGAGCACGATTTTTTTCTTGTTCAATTTGCTCGCGTGCTGTTGACAATTGTTCACGTGTTGTATTTTCTGCTTCTTGAACTGCTTTTTCAACAATTTGTTGTGCCTCTATACGAGCATTAGCAATTTGAGCTGCATAATCAGCTTTAAACCCCTCTGCTTCTGCGCGAGCTTGTTCTGCAGCTTCTAAGTCTTTAGCAATTCGTTCTTTACGTTCTGTCATTATAGCCAATAATGGTTTATATGCAAAACGAGCCAATAGCCAAACTAATATAAAAAAGTTCAACATTTGAGCAAGAATCGTTCCAAGGCTTAAGTCAACCAAGGTTATTCCTCCTCGTTATTATCTGAATAACAAAATAAATGCTACTACTACACCGATGATAGGCATCGCTTCGATCAAACCAATCGCTACGAACATAGTAGACATCAATTGACCGCGCAATTCAGGTTGGCGTGTAATACCTTCAATAACTTTGCTAGATACAAGACCATCACCGATACCTGCACCAATAGCACCACAACCTACTGCAATTGCCGCTGCTAACGCGAATAAACCTTGAGCTTCCATAATATATCCTCCATATAAATTAATTAATGTTCCTCACTAAGCCCCATCCCCAAATAGGATGCAGTAAGAACGGTAAAAATAAAGGCTTGAATAATACCAATAAATAGACTAAAAGCAATCCAAACCCATGGTACCGGCACAAACCAAGGCAAGTTATATAATACTTCTAACAAAATTTCACCTGCCACAATGTTACCGAATAGACGGAAAGCAAGTGTAACAGGTCTAGCAATTTCCTCGAAAATATTGAGTATTAACAAAGCCTTATAAGGTCGTACAAAATGCTTAAAATAAGATAAGCCTTTAACTTTAACCCCCATAACCCATACCACTAATGTACTACATAAAGCTAATGCAATTGTAGTGTTAATATCGGATGTTGGTGATGTTAAAGCCTTGAATGTTGGCATTAAGCCTAACTCATTTCCTACAAAAATAAATAAGAAAAACGTAAACAACAAGGAACTCACCATCGGCCAATGGCGACCCAAATTCGGAGCTAATTGCCCCTCTAAGCCTTCTAATATAGATTCCACTATATTCTGCAAGCCTACAGGCACCAATTTACGTCCCCGGGTGGCTAATACTGTTATCAGTATTACAATAGCCATAGTAACCCATGTAGCAATTAAAGTATCCATATTAAATGTCAACCCCAACCACTGCACGACCTCATGGTGTCCCGCATGTAATTCCACGTTCTCAACCCCTTCCATAAACCTAATAAAAACCTAATATATTTACATTAATATAAATATAATATATATGTATCATCATACATCGTTATAGATATATAATCAACACTTGAAGGGTAAACAATTCCAAATAATCATAAATAGAATGTATTCAATGCATTATTAGAATACGACTCCATGTCTTATTAAAATCCACATCAATACATTAATTGGAATACAATACATTAATTTAAATGCAATAAAATTCTTAATTAAAATAATAAAAATTAGAACCGTCCACTAAGTCGCCAATACACTATATAAAGTGCAGGCTGGATAAGTGCAATCGCTACAAACATACTAATTGCTTCTACATGGAGAATCTTCAAACCTAATACGACTAAAGATCCAACAAGCATAAGACGCCACACCATCTGTCTACGCGCCTTACGAACAGCCTTATAAGGATCACCTAATATAATTGCTTGACCATGTAGTGCAAGGCTAAGCAAGTAGAGCACCATTATAAAAATGCCCCACAGCCATCCCCATACATAGTGTTGTAATCCGCATGCAACCTGTATTATTACACCTAAAAAGGCAATAAAAAAACAAGTCAGTAGCACGCGCACTATGAATTTTATATATTGATTCATACATACCTCACTACTTAACTTGTTTATATAACATATAAAACCCTGTTATAGCTCCTATTAGGCCAAATATGACCATGCAGAGTGGTTCCGTTTGAAGCCAAGTATCCAATTTATAACCTAGCCAAATAAAACCTCCTATACAGGAGACCAATGTGACCCCCGCTGATGTTGCCATGGCGAGGGCTTTCACAAGATCCTTATCCATATTATTTACCAAAACGTTCAGGACGACGCGCATCACCTAAGAATTCATGTCGCAACGCTTGAATGATGCGTTCAGAGGCTTTTCCGTCACCATATGGGTTAACAGAATTAGACATTAACTTATACGCTTCAGCATTGCTCAATAATTCATAAGCGGCTTTATGTACCGCATCTTTATCAGTACCTACAAGGCGAACAGTGCCTGCTTCTACCGCTTCAGGACGTTCTGTCGTATCACGTAATACGAGAACTGGCTTACCAAGAGCTGGAGCTTCCTCTTGAATCCCACCTGAATCAGTCAAAATCAAGTAAGATTTAGCCATCAAGTTTGCAAATGGTTCATAGTCAAGAGGGTCGATTAATGTAACACGCTCCACAGAACCAAGTTCCTCTTGTACAACTTGGCGAACTTTAGGATTTTTATGTACAGGGAAAACAACTTGAATATCTTCAAATTCATTGATTAAATCTCGAATGGCTTGATATACATGGCGCATAGGTTCACCTAAGTTTTCTCGGCGATGTGTGGTAACAAGAACCGTACGTTTTTTAGGATCAAGAGCATTAATAGCTGCATCATCGAATACATAGCTGTCTTGTACCGTCGTATCAAGAGCATCGATAACAGTATTCCCCGTTACATAAAGATGTTCTGTATTAATATTTTCTTTTTTTAAATTGCTTTCAGAACTAGAAGTAGGCGCAAAGTGATACGTCGCAATAGAGCCCGTCAATTTGCGATTCATCTCTTCAGGGAACGGGGAGTAAATATCACCCGTCCGTAGTCCTGCTTCCACGTGACCTACAGGAATTTCTTGGTAGAAAGAAGCCAATGCCCCAGCAAAGGTAGTTGTAGTATCACCATGAACGAGTACCACATCAGGTTTTGCTTCTTCTAATACATCTTTAAGGCCCATCAAAGCACGATTAGTTACATCATATAGTGTTTGACCTTGGCTCATAATATTTAAATCATAGTCTGGGGTAATATTAAACAAGTTTAGTACTTGATCAAGCATATCTCGATGCTGTGCCGTAACGGTGACGATAGGTTCCATATCTGGTGCTGCTTGTAATGCTTTTACAAGAGGAGCCATCTTGATAGCCTCAGGTCTTGTACCAAAGATTGTCATAACTTTTAACATAGTTGCCTCCAACGTAGTAGGATAGAGAAAATGGGGCGCCAAGCACCCCACAGATGGTTATTCCTTATGAGAATCATCAGTATTCTCCAAAGCTTTAGCCAATTCATCGCGATCAAAGGATATGGTATCATCCGAGTCGCTGCGTTCAATTGTAGGACGTGGTAACGGATGCCCTGCCGCATCACTATGCATGATAACGCCAAGACGTCGTGCAATATAAATACTACACAAGAAAATTACTAATACCAAGGTCGCGCCGACCCAAGCATTAACCTCTGCAACGATAACAGATACACCGCCGAAAAGAGCTGTTACTGCATACATCAACAATACAGCTTGCTTTTGTGTTAATCCTTGTGCCAATAAACGATGGTGAACATGACCTTTATCGGGTTTAAAGATGGGACGTCCACTGATTTTACGGCGCACAATGGCAAATAAGGTGTCCAAAATAGGCAAGCCTAACACAATAGCAGGTACCACTAGAGCAATCATAGCAGCTGTCTTTACAGCCCCCATAACAGAAATAGCCGCTAATGTATACCCTAACAACATCGATCCCGTATCACCCATGAATATTTTTGCAGGATTAAAATTATACCGCAGAAAACCTACAGTCGCACCTGCTAAGGCAAGAGAAAGGCAAGCAAGATCAGTTTGACCAAGTTGCAATGTCATTGCACAAACAGCGATACATGCGATAAAGGAAATACCTGCAGCCAAGCCATCAAGTCCATCGATGAGGTTTACAATATTTGTAAAACCGACTATCCAGAAAATAGTCAATGGAATAGCCCAATACTTGAGATATACTACACCACCCCAAGGAAGGTTAATGAAGTCTACTCGAATATCATAAGCCACCAGAATAGCAGCTGCTATAATTTGTCCCATTAACTTAGTTTTTGGCTCAATTTGTTTAATGTCGTCCCAAATACCAACTAGCACCAAAATGACCGTACCAAGGACAAACCCAAACAATTTATGATCATGCGGGATGGAATTGTTAAAAAGAACCGATCCCACATAACCGAGAAAGATTGCTAATCCACCAAGTCGTGGAATTGCACCATGATGCACCTTTCGAGCATCAGGCTTATCTATTGCCCCAACAGCAACGGCAAAGCGTTTTACCAATGGGGTAAGTGCAAAGGTTATGATGAGCGCTAATGCAAAGGCCCACACATAATCGAGCACATATTCACTCATAAGACACCTCCAACAAGTAGGTTGTAAAAACGGACTAATTCGTTAAGCTACGAATAGGAGCAGGAATTCTTCCACCACGGGCAATGAACTCGGCTGCACTATATGGACTCACTTCAATAATAGGAGCATAGCCTAATAATCCACCAAACTCAACAACCTCTCCAACAGTCTTACCAGGTACAGGAATTACACGAACCGCAGTTGTCTTATTGTTAATCATGCCGATAGCTGATTCATCTGCAATTATAGCAGAAATGGTATCAGCAGTAGTGTCTCCAGGAATAGCAATCATATCAAGGCCAACAGAACATACACATGTCATAGCCTCTAATTTATCAAGTGTTAAACTACCACAAGATACGGCATCAATCATGCCTGCATCTTCCGAGACAGGAATGAATGCACCACTAAGTCCACCTACATGGGAGGAGGCCATAAGACCACCTTTTTTCACCGCATCATTAAGTAATGCTAGTGCTGCTGTAGTGCCATGACAGCCACAAGAGGACAAGCCCATTTCTTCAAGAACGTGAGCTACAGAGTCGCCTACAGCTGGCGTTGGGGCCAAGGATAAATCGATAATACCAAATGGTTTGCCGAGACGACGAGATGCCTCTTGCGCTACCAATTGACCTACGCGAGTTATTTTGAAAGCAGTACGTTTAATCGTTTCTGCTACAACGTCAAAGGATTGGCCTCGAACGGATTCAAGCGCATGTTTTACAACGCCCGGGCCAGATACACCTACAGAAATAGCACTATCCCCTTCGGTTACACCAAAAAAGGCCCCTGCCATAAACGGATTATCCTCTACAGGATTACAGAAAATTACGAGCTTAGCACAACCAAGAGCATCATTATCCTTTGTAAGCTCTGCAGTTTTCTTAACGATGATTCCCATGTCTCGCACTGCGTCCATGTTGATACCAGTTTTAGTAGAGCCCACAGCAACAGAGCTACAAACGATATCCGTAGTCGCCAGCGCTTCAGGAATAGAGTCAATCAAAATGCGGTCGGCTCGAGTAGCGCCTTTTGTTACAAGCGCAGAAAAGCCGCCAATAAAATTAACACCTACAGTTTTTGCTGCACGATCCATAGCTGCTGCTACAGGAACATAGGATGTTAAATCACTACCACCTGCTACAAGAGAAATGGGTGTTACAGAAATACGCTTGTTGATAATAGGGATGCCGAATTCTCGCTCAATATCTTCCCCTGTAGATACAAGATGTTCTGCCTCTTTTGTAATACGGTCATAAATACGGTCACACAACTCTTTACCAGAACTAGATGCACATTCTAGCAAGCTAATCCCCATCGTAATAGTACGCACATCAAGCTTGTTATCATGAATCATCTGATTCGTTTCTAAAATATTGTCGATAGATAACATAAGTGCCTCCTATCCTACACGGTGCATGCTCAAGAAAATATCAGCATGTTGTGCACGGATTTCAACACCTAGTTCTTTACCTTGAGTCGTCAAAGCCTCTTGGATAGCTGTAAGATTTTTCATATCTTCAGACTTGGTTTCACACATCATAATCATATTGAAAACGCCATCGAGGATGGTCTGATTAATGGACATAATATTTACACCGTAGTTAGCGAGTACAGTACTAACTCCAGCAATGATACCAACGCGGTCTACGCCGACAACGGTAACAACTAATTTCATAACATCACCTTCTCTAAGCACTACAAACTATATAGCCAGTATAGGGCATTCAATAAACTATATTAATATATTATAACACATTTATTATTTTTCATGAGTGAAATCTTTATGAGTTTTCTAGTGAAAACAACATGTTACACTTCGTCAGACAAAGCACTTGTTACAATCTCTTCACCAGCAGTTAACAATGCGATAAGACCTTTATCCCCTTTATAGCTTTCACCATAAATTTTATATAAATCTTCAGTACCAGATGGACGTGCTACAAACCAGCCCGTTTCCGTTTCCACACGAACGCCATCGATAGGCATATCTTTATACAGAGAAGTAGTGCGAACATTAGTAATCGCATCACCATCTACTTCGGTAGCCGTAATGGAGCTTGCATTTAATTGTTTCAACTTAGCCTTGGCCGCCTTTGTACAAGGTGCATCAATACGACCAAAACGAGGATCGCCACACCCTACAACAAGATTATTATAGAGTCGGTCAACAGTAGCCCCCATAACGGCATACATTTCCATCGCAAGGAGAGCCATTACCATGCCATCTTTATCAGTAGTCCATACGGTACCGTCTTTTTTAAGGAACGATGCACCAGCAGATTCTTCACCGCCAATACCAATCTCACCATCGAATAATAGGGAACTAAAATATTTAAAACCTACTGGAACCTCATAAACAGGAACCTCTTTACTAGCAGCCCATTTATCAATCATAGTGGTACAAACAACGGTTTTACCGACCCCTTTATTTGTCCAACCACGAGTCGTAAACAAATAATCCGCCGCAGTCACAAGAAATGCGTTTGGAGAAGCTAGCCCATGCGGACTAACGATACCATAGCGATCATAATCAGGGTCATTCCCAACAGCGAGATCATAATTACCAATTTGTTTAATTACGTCAGCCATGGCATATTCAGATGAGCAATCCATACGTACCTTACCATCATGGTCATAGGTCATAAAGCTAAACGTTGGATCATACTCATCATTAATAATATCTAGGTTTAGATTATATCGCTCTTTAATAGCACGCCAATAACCTAGCCCACTACCGCCGAGAGCATTAACGAGGACCTTAGGTTTTGCACTTTGGATTGCCTCCATATTAATGATAGAAGATAGTTCTTCTACATATAGACCTTTATAGTCATATGGAACCTGTTGATCGGGCTCAATATTGTCGATACTAATACGTTTAAATCCTTCTAATTCACAATATGCGTGAACATATTCATTGGCACGTGTTTCAATCCATTTAGTAATCAACGTATCCGCTGGACCACCATTGGTAGCGTTATACTTAATGCCACCATTATCTGGAGGATTATGAGACGGCGTAATCACGATACCATCAGCCTTATCATCGTGGCTTTCATTATAACGAATAATAGCACGAGATATAGATGGTGTCGGCACGAAATCCATATCGGAATCAACCATTGCAGTTACACCATTGCCAGCAAGGACCTCTAGAACCGTCACAAGGGCTGGCTGAGATAAAGCATGTGTATCTTGACCGACGAAAATCGGACCTGTAGCGCCGAATTGACCACGGCCATCACAAATAGCCTGTGTAATAGCGGCCACATGTAAATCTGTAAACGTACTATTTAAAGATGTACCGCGATGGCCAGATGTGCCAAAGGATACGAGTTGTGTCGGATCTGTAATATCCGGAGCATTATCAAAATATGCATCCACAAGGGTTTGCACATCGATAATATCTTGTTCTTGTACAGGCGTACCTGCTAATTTATGAGTCATAGAAACCTCTAATCTTATCTTGAGGGCAAGCCCTCTCATTTTACAACCTTGATATTCGATCAATTATATTAAATTATTTCCAAAATGTATGTATCATTCATAAAATATTATATTTACACATAATTAATATAAGATGACAACAGCCAGAGATTTTATCATAATTCTTTATTTTGATTTATTACAACTATTTTCATCTATATCTATTACAACATTATTGTTCGCTTCGGTAGTTATATCTTGTGATTTCAGCTGTTTAGATATTTCCGCAGGAACAATAGGTTGAGTAAAACCTTGCCCGATAACCTCTTGGGCATCAGTAATCAAGATAAACACATTTGGGTCCGCTTCTTGAATAACCTCTTTCAATTTATTTACCTGCAGCAAGTTGACTGCAACCATCACAATTTGCTTAGGCGTCCGTGTATAGGCACCAATACCATTAATAATAGTGGCACCACGACCAACCTTATTGATAATACACTCACATACTTCATCGGTGCGATAGGTAATGATAAAAGCAACTTTACGTTGATTAAAGCCGATTACCACCTTATTTGTAATAATAGTATACACATACACACTGATAAGAGTTACAGCTACCGCTTCAAGTCCAACAACGCCGACAGCAACTAAGAGGATGGCACAGTTGATAGCGCTATTAATGGACCCCATTTGAAGGCCATAATATTTACGAACGATAAGTGCAATTGGATCAAGGCCTCCTGTATTACCACCTACACGGTAGACGATACCAAGCCCTAGTCCAGTTGTGATACCTGCCATCATAGAACTGAGTAGTGGATCCTTAATAATCATGTCATATTGCAAGAAACTAAACAGATCAATCATCCACGATAACATGAGCGTACCATACAAGGTATTAAGCACTACACGTTTACCAAGCCACTTCCAAGCAGCCCAAAATATAGGGACGTTCAAAATAACGTTCCAAGAACCAACGGATAATCCCGTTAAATAATACAAAATCAACCCTACCCCACTAATACCAGTACTAACCAGTTTGTGAGGTAGTACAAAGGCATCTAAACCAGCACCAAAAATTGCACAACCAATAGCAACTATGACACATTGATAGACAACATCTTTATACTTGGCAAACATAGCTCCCTCCAAATTGCCATTTCACTATAAATATTCTATAATGAACTAATTAAAACATACGCTGTTTACAATGCTTTTAATAATCAAACAACAGGTATATACAAAATCATCATAAACCACTTAATGGTTATTTTCAATCACTTTATAACAGTATAAAATAAACATATAAACTGCATATATTTTGTACATTACAAACGAGGCTATTATGAGTAAAAGTTTTGAGCAACTCGGTTGCAGCAAAATTAATATTGGGCTTGCTATTACAGGCAAGCGTGACGATGGATACCACGACATCGATTCTATATTTCAATCGATTCGCCTTAGTGATTCTATTTATTTCGCTAAGCATCATTCCGTAGTATTTTCTGGTGGCGCTCCCGAATTGCCTGACTACATGCAAAAACTCGTAAGCTATGGAGAAGATAATCTCGCGCTCAAAGCGTTACGCGCCATACAGGCCTATACGGGTTGTAAAGCCGGTGCCGCCATCCACCTATTAAAACGCGTTCCTATTCAAGCGGGTCTTGGTGGCGGTAGTGCAGACGCAGCAGCCATGTTATTAGGTCTCAACCGCTTTTGGGACTTACGTCTTACGCAAAAGGAACTCTTAACCATTGGTGCCTCACTCGGATCTGACGTGCCGTTCCTACTACAAGGTGGTACCGCTCGCGGAACAGGTCGTGGCGAAGTGTTAACCTATAATCAATCGCCAGAAGCACATTGGCTATTACTAGTAAAGCCAAAGGTATCTATTTCTACAGCGGTTGCTTATGGGCGCTTCAACGGTAAATCTAAGGCCACCGCAAAAACAATCGATACCGTTCTGAATCATCTTCAGAATAATCATTTACAATCTGCTTTCACTAGTAGCGCTAATACTTTCGAAGAATTATTATTCCCAGATCACGAAGAACTAGGAATATGTAAGGAGTTTTTCACTAGCCGTGGTTACCCAACCATCATGACAGGAAGCGGTCCTACGATGGTAGTATTACTTAACAAACCTATGGAAGCCTTGCAATTACAAGAAGAGATTAAAGCAGCTGGTCATGATTGGCTGTCACTCATTACTAAAACATGTACACAGGAGGACTTAGTATGACAAAACGGTTACAACCTATACGACTCGATGCGTATAAACCACTAAGAGAAGTCGTAAGTGAAACATTGCGTCAAGCCATCCAAGATGGGGTGTTAAAACCTGGGGAGCGCCTCATGGAAATTCCCCTTGCCGAAGAGTTAGGCGTAAGTCGTACCCCCATTCGTGAAGCCATACGTAAACTGGAACTAGAAGGCTTTGTCGTTATGGTGCCTCGCCGCGGCACCTACGTTGCCAACATCTCTTTGAAGGATATTACGCAAGTATTTGAAATCCGCTCTGCCCTTGAAGAACTGGCAGCAGGCCTTGCAGCAGAACGCATTACAGAAGAGGAAATCGAAACGCTGGAGAGAATGCTTGTAGAAATCGGCGATCATATGGAAAACAAAAATATGGAATCCGTTGTGGCTGCGGACGTAGAATTCCACGAAGTCCTCTACCGCGCATCTCGTAACGAAAGATTAGCAGACATCGTTCACAACTTGCGAGAGCAAACCTATCGCTTCCGTAGTTTTTCTATGAACCAACCAGGTCGTCTTAGAAAAACTTGGGAGGAACATCGTCAATTAGTGGAAGCCATTGCCTCTCACAATGCCGCACAAGCTCGTAAACTAGCTCGAATTCACATGGAACATTCTGAACAAACCTTGTTGCAAGGAATGGAAGAGTCACAAGAATTTACTAAGGCATAAAAAACATCCTACAAAATACTATATAAAGCAAAATCCTTCCTATTTGTGAAGGATTTTTGTTTTACATAGTCTATAGAAATTGATACAATATCATTGATTAGTATGAAATATGGATTTTTTATAAGAAAGGGAGTTTTTATGGAAGCAATGCTTAATGATGCTATATCCACCATAAACGGTTATTTATGGAGTTATTTCATCATTTTTATTCTTATCGGCGCAGGCCTCTTCTTTACGATGACAACGAATTTTGTACAAATTCGCATGATTAAAGAAATGATTCGCCTCGTAATTAACGGCGCAGGTAGCTCTACAGAAAAGAACCATGTATCCTCATTTCAAGCATTCTGTGTTAGTACCGCATCTCGTGTAGGTGTTGGTAACATCGCAGGTATAGCTATTGCCGTTGTACTTGGTGGCCCTGGTGCTATTTTCTGGATGTGGGTTATCGCACTCATCGGTGCTGCCACGGGCTTCATCGAATCTACATTGGCGCAAATCTACAAAGAGCCTGTCGCTAAAGGCGGTTTCTATGGTGGACCAGCTTACTATATTCGCTATGGTCTAAACAACAAAGCGTTATCTGTTTTATTTGCTATTTTAATCAGTATCACATATGGTTGGATTTACAATTCTGTACAAGCCAATACATTGGCTGCATCTCTTCAGGTTTTCAACCTTGATGTATCCTATACAGGCGCTGTAGTGGCAGTCCTTCTTGGCATTATCATTTTCGGTGGTATCAACCGCGTTGCAAAAGCATCTGAAATCATCGTTCCTATCATGGCGATTCTATACATTGCTACTGCATTATTCGTGGTAATTATGAATATCACCCAATTCCCACATGTAATCTATACTATTTTCTCCTCTGCATTCGAGCCTGTTGCAGCAGGTGGTGGCTTATTAGGTGCTACTGTCATGAATGGTATCAAACGGGGGCTCTTCTCTAACGAAGCCGGTGAGGGTTCTGTTCCAAACGCAGCCGCTACTGCAGCTGTTAACCACCCTGTCGAACAAGGTCTTGTACAAGCATTCGGCGTATTTCTTGATACCTTCATCATTTGTACGGCTTCTGCTTTCATTGTACTCATCGTGGGTGATTACAGCACTACAGGTCTAACAGGTATTGCTCTTGTACAACATAACCTAGCTCAACAGTTTGGTTCTTGGGCTCCTACAGCCGTAGCCATTTTCATCGTTATGTTCTCCTTTAGCTCCTTAATTGGTAACTATTACTACGGTGAAATCAATATTAGCCACTTAACAAATAAACGATTCTACCTACATTTGTTCCGTATTGGCGTAATTCTTATGACATTTGTGGGCTCTATTGCCTCTCTAGATCTTGTATGGAATCTAGCCGATTTATTCATGGCTTTCTTAGTATTAACTAACGTAAGTTCCATCGTACGTATGGGGCGCACAGCAGGTCTTGCCCTCGATGACTATATTAAACAACGTAAGGCAGGTATTGAAACGCCAGTATTTAACCGTTCTATTCTAAACCACACGTACGGCATCGTATGGTGGGGTGATGGTCAAACTACAGACTCCTCCGTACCTCCTACTCCGATTGAAGATACTGTGGAAAAATAAAATATATCGACGTATGAGGCTGGTGAAAGTATCTTTCACCAGTCTTTTCATATACTCTTTAAAATAGTTTATTAGTACATACATAAAGGTCTATATTTTTCAGAATATAGATCTTTATTTTTTTGTAAAAGTATCCATTTTCATAGATAAAAAAATCGTTCATTAGCAGATTGTACTGTGATAAAAATCATAGTAATTATCTATATTTTTACAACTTTCAAAGATCAAAAACTATAGAATATATTTATGAAAATATAAAGGGTATTCTGTTTACAATGTCGAATACTTAAGTATGCGTTAAAATTAGCACTAATTAAATTATTAATTTACTCTATTATCCAGGAGGTAATTATGAGCGGTTATAACCCATATGAAAACATGTTAAACACGTTAGACGTAGCAGCTGAAAAGCTCGGCTATACTCGTAGCGAATACGAAGTGTTACGTCACCCAGAACGGGAACTAAAAGTAGCAGTTCCTCTTCAACTCGACAATGGTGAAGTTCGCGTATACGAAGGTTATCGTTGCCAACATTCCACATTGCGTGGTAGTGCTAAAGGCGGTCTTCGCTTCCATCCAGATTCTGATGAAAACGAAGTGCGTGCACTTGCGGCTTGGATGACTATTAAAAACGCTATCGCTAACATTCCTTATGGCGGTGGTAAAGGGGGCATCAAAGTCGATCCAAAAACTTTAAACCCTCGCGAATTAGAACGCTTAACTCGTAACTTTGTACGCCGTATTGCACCTATCATTGGTGTTAATACTGACGTTCCTGCTCCAGACGTAAATACGAATGCTCAAATCATGAGCTGGATTGCTGACGAATACAGCACATTAAAAGGCGAATGGAGCCCAGGTATCGTTACAGGCAAACCAATCGAAGTTGGCGGCTCCTTAGGCCGTAATGAAGCGACTGGTCGCGGTTGCCTCATCGCATTGCAAAGCTACCTTGCTAAGAAAAACTTGGATATCAAAAACCTTACGGTTGCGGTTCAAGGCTTTGGTAACGTAGGTTCCGTAGGTGCTCGTCTCATTGCACAAGCAGGTGCAAAAGTTGTAGCTATCGGCGACGTAAGTGTTAACATCTACAATCCTAACGGTCTCGATGTTGAAAAAGCATACGAATATGCTAACTCCCACGGTCGTTCCCTAGAAGGTTACAGCGAACCAGGCATGACTACAATTGGACCACAAGAGTTATTGGCTCAACCAGTTGATGTATTGTACATGGCAGCCCTTGAGAACCAATTAAACAAAGACAACATGGAAAATATCCAAGCTAAGATTATCTTGGAAGGCGCTAATGGTCCTACTACTAATGATGCAGATAAATACTTCTATGAAAAGGGCATCGATATCATTCCTGACGTGCTTGCCAATGGCGGTGGCGTAGTTGTATCCTACTATGAATGGGTACAAAATAAAGCAAGCTTCTACTGGACTGAAGAAGAAGTTAATGAAAGATTAACTAAGAATATGCAAAATAGCTTCGAAGCTGTTTGGGAAATGCAACATAAATACAATGTACCTCCTCGTCAAGCAGCGTACATGGTTGCTCTTGAACGCCTCGTAGTCGAAACTAGATGGCGTGGCTATAACTGCTAAACTCCTATACCTCCATACATTTTAGCCATAAAAAAGGCGTAAGCTCGATTTGAGCTTACGCCTTTTTATTTACCTATATACATAATCAAAACGTCTCTTGAGGTTCAATTATTTACTTAGCTATATTGATAAAAGCACCTATTATTTAAAAGCACCTAATAAAGCTGCCATGCTAGGACGGCTGATCAAAGCTTTCACCAATACAGAACCAAGAATAGCTGGAATAGTTTGACCAACAATAAGATTCAACACTAATGGCCAGTACGGTAGACCAAGTAATGGGCTGAGCCACAATGGCACACATAGTGCAGGCACAAAGACGATTGGAAGCATTACCCACCAAGCGCTGAAGCCAAGCTTGCGCATACCTACGATGATGCCAGTCGTCAATACACCCACACCAAAGCCTCCCATCATATCTAGGATGCCAAGACCGCCGAATAGGAAGTTAGAAATGAGGTTGCCAATCCCCATGGGAATCACCAAGAACGGAAAGGCATAAGCAAGTGCATATAATGATGTTGCTATACGAATTTGATACGCCCCGAAGGAAACGCTTTGCGTTACATACAATACAACGATGTACAATGCCACAACCATGGCAGAAATAGTCAATTTGCGTGTAGAAATCATAACACTCACCTCCTCAAAATAAAAAAGCATGGCAAAACTACCATGCTTACAATGCTTATGAATTTCCGTAGTTTTGTTTAGAGACAGGATGGTTTCAAACTGTCTTATTTAGTTGTCGCCTTTAGGCAGTACTAATATTAGCATATATCTAATATTTTCGCAATCAATTTAGATTCAGGCGGACTTTTTAGAGCTAACTACTATTAGTATTAAGTTTGTAAGGTCGGGGTGGTGAAAGATACCTTTCCTCATCGCTCCACTGGCGAACCGGTCATCGGCCTAGGGCCTCGACCTGCCAAAGTCGCTCTTTGAAAAGGTATCTCCCACCACATCAAATTAAACAAATCAACGTTTATCACAATACTAGTGACGTAAAAGTCCGCCTTGAGTCAAATGAACACTCTAACCAATTAGAATATATGCAAAGTAGTCGACCAAAGGCGACTACTAATTTAAGCCAGTTTCAGTAGAAGTATATAGAGATAGCTACTTTTACAATGCTGGGTCTTCGACTCCGTTTGCGTGGAAGGCTTTTGCTCTGTCGATGCAGGTACCGCAGTGTCCGCATGGTTTGTCTCCGCCTTCGTAGCAGGACCATGTGAGGTGGTATGGTATGCCGAGGCGTAGGCCTTCTTTTACGATGTCAGCTTTGTTGGAGTTAATAAAAGGTGCTTCTAAGGAGCATTCTTTACCGGATCCTTCAAAGATGGCGTCGCCCATAGATTTGTAGAAGTGTTCTGTACAGTCAGGGTATGCATTGCCCGCCGCATCATCACTGTGAGCACCATAATAGATATAGCCACAATCTAAGGATAGCGCCAAAGATGCTGCAGCGGATAAGAATAGACCATTTCTAAACGGTACATAAGTGCTTACCGTACCTTCCCCTTCTGCATCTTGTTGTTCTTTGTAAGAACCTTGCGGAATATCTTCACTAGATTGTGCCAACAAGGAGCAGTTACTAAAGGCAAATAGCTTAGTAACATCCATCGTTTTACCTTCGAGACCATAGTGCTCTAAAATAGCTATAGCAGCTTCTAATTCTTTACTATGTTTTTGACCATATTGAATCGATAAGGGCACCACATTATCTTTACCAAAACGTTCAATAGCAAGGGCCAAACAAGTAGTACTATCTACGCCACCGCTAAAAAGAACGACGGCCTTTTGTTTTTGAGCCATATTATCTCCTTATTCTGAATAACAGTTTTCAAAATATCTCGAAAAATAAAGAATACAAACATAGATATATATTTCAATAATATATGGATTTCAACGATATATGTATTTCGATAGTAAAAGTCCTAACGCTATTACAACAGCCTCATCTACGGATGAGGCTGTGCTTTTACATTCGCTAAAATTTTATAAATCAATAACTAATTCTACTGGACAGTGATCGGAGCCAAAGATTTGTTGGTGAATCTTAGCTTCTTGGATTTTATCGTCAAGACGTTTAGATGTGATGAAATAGTCAATTCTCCATCCTGTATTTCGCTCACGAGCTTTGCCCATGTAAGACCACCAGCTGTATTCTTCAATCGCATCTGGATAGAGATGACGGAATGTATCTGTAAAGCCAGCGCCTAAGAGCTCAGTCATTTTAGCACGTTCTTCATCGGAGAAGCCCGCATTTTTACGATTTGTCTTAGGGTTCTTAAGGTCTATTTCCTGATGAGCTACGTTCAAATCACCGCAAAGAATCACTGGTTTCTTCTTATCTAGTTCAAGCAAATAATTACGGAACGCATCTTCCCAAGTCATACGATAATCAAGGCGCGCTAATTCGCGTTGGCTATTCGGCGTATAGCAGCATACTAAATAGAAATTATCGTATTCAGCAGTGATAACACGGCCCTCTTGATCGTGCTCTTCGATACCGATACCATTAGTTACAGACAAGGGCTTAACGCGCGTGAATACAGCAGTACCACTATAGCCTTTTTTCACAGCGCTATTCCAATATTGCTCATACCCTGGCAACTCCAAAGAAATCTGCTCAGGTTGCAATTTAGTTTCTTGCAAACAAAAAATATCAGCATCTAATTCGTTAAAGGATTCCATAAATCCCTTTGTTACAGCGGCGCGTAGGCCGTTTACATTCCAAGAAATTAATTTCAATTCTTACTCCTTTGCGATAATTCTCATCAATCTAATAGTATTCACCGTATTTAAATTGGTGAAAGTCTCTTTCACATAAAATATAAACCAAGTTTTTGCTTAATGTAAGCTAATCTAAAGATTATATTTTAGCGATATTACTGCTTTTTATGTTTCTTAGCATGTCTTGCTTCAGCACGAGCCTTACGAGCGTTTTCGTTTGCTTTAAGATCGCTTTCACGTTTCTCACGAAAATAGTTAGCCACCGCCGACAAGATAAGAATCACTAATACAGTTACATTAAACATACCAGGTCCAAAGGTATAGATGTGATAACACAAATAACCAAAGGCAACGACTGTTAATAATTGTTTTAATAGATTCATTCGCCCTCCTAAGTTAGTTTAATGTTTCTACACCTGTACTAAGCGGGAAGCCTTCATAGGTTACCCAGTCACTAGAACTACCAACATATAAAGCAGACTCAAGGCCTACTTCACTCATGGTTAACAACGCATTACAAGCAGTGACACCAGACCCACAGTACGTTACAACTGGCCTATTTTGGTAAATTTCGTTGTAATACTCAGCCTCTAAATCTTTCAAGGATTTAGGACCATCTACGGTATAGCCACTTTCATAAAAATGATTAACAGCCCCAGGAATATGCCCTGTCATGCCATCCATCGTATCCACTTGAGATCCATCATAGCGGAATGGCGCACGAGCATCAATGATAACATGATCTCCGCTTTCACTAGCCTTGAGTACCTCATCACGGCTCATAACCATATACGTTTGCAACTCGTAGTTAAAAATAGATGGCTCAGCCGGTAATGGAGTAGGCTCTTTAGTTAGGAGATGGCCCTCTCTAACCCAACGTTCAACACCACCAGACAACACCCGTACATCAGTTAAGCCCATGTAGCGTAGCGTCCACCAAAGACGGCCCGCTAAAAATAGCCAAGAATCATATACTACAACCTTGGAGTTGCGAGTAATGCCATAAGACTCAAAGGTATGAGCCAATCGTTCCATATCTGGCAACGGATGACGACCACCATGCTCACCCAAAGGACCTGTTAAATCCTTATCTAAATCTACCGCATAAGCCCCCTTAATATGGCCCTTTTTATAATCTTGATACCCTCGAGCATCTAAAATGATGACCTCATCGAAACAAGCTAATAATTCTTTAGGAGTGATAAAATTTGACATGTTGTACTCCTTTCATATGATTATATCGAAAAATACAAATCTGATAATATTATTATATACGAGTATAACAGGATATACAATTTATTTTGGCACAGTAAAAGTTATTTATTTGCGTGGCATAAAAACTAAATTACGCACAAAAAGGACTGTAACTAAAATGTGGTAAAACCACATTCTGTTACAGCCCCTAATTTAGATAGCATCAATTTTCTGAAGTTCATCACCTATACGTTTAACAATGCCTGTCACTAGCGCATTGCCCATGAAGAACATACGCATACGATCAGATACTTCTACTACTTCACCTTTCGCATTACATTTATAGCGCGTCCAATCATCAGGAAAGTCTTGTAAACGCTCTGCTTCAATCGGTGTAATGAGTCGATATTTACCATCAATTTTCAGAAGATGTGTAGAGCGATTTACACTACCTTCAGATGTAAGCATTGTCCGCCCAGGTAGCTCAAGAGAGTCATATTCACTCATACCACCTTCAGAGAAGGTATAAGTATGTCCATTCGTTGCAGTCCGTGTAATTTTCTTAGGACCACGGAGATATTTAAACTTCTCTAATTTTTCACCATTGATATAATACTCTTCCGGCACTTGATTAGGTAAAACCACAATCTCTTTCATTGGTATTGGTTCCTCATCACCTTTAGGTTCAGTTTCAATCGTATAATAGTACCCGTTTGTCATAAGGCCAGAGTTCCACATTTTACCATCTGAAAAGTTAGCAGAAACTTCAGCAATATCTTCATCAAGCTTATTTGCATTAATACGTTTCTTAACGGCTTCACCTTTAACAGGGAATTGACGAGCAAAAAGCCCATCATTAAAGATATAGGATGTATAACAAGCTAAACGAGTATCTAAATCAGCATCAGTAGGCAATGTGGCTTCGTATTTAGTGTGTAGTCGTTTTCCCCACTTTGTGTCATTTCTAAATACAAAGAAGAACACACGACGTCTCCGTTGTGCACGACCATAATCAGCAGCATTGATAACACGCCACTCCACAGAATAACCTAATTGATTGAAAGCAGCCAACATAATCGCAAAGTCACGACCACGTTGATTGGAAGGAGCCTTCAATAAACGGTCAACATTTTCTAAAACCAAATACTTAGGTCTAATTACCTCAGTAGCACGGATAATTTCCCAGAAAAGAACGCCTTTTTTTCCTTCAATACCAAGCTCATTCTTTTTACTACGTGCTACAGAATAGTCTTGGCAAGGAAATCCACCAACAATCATATCTACACCATTAGCTTTCATTTCCTTAAACTTTTCATTAGGAATTAAAGCTACGTCTGTTGGAATATGTTCCATATCAGGAAATCTATATAAGCCTACCTCATAGGCGTCTTGTATCTTACGAGATGGCTCATATTGGTTAGAATATAGCGTTTTAAAAACCTCTTTAGATGAGTTTTCTAGCCCTACTATAAATCCACCTACACCATCAAACATAGAGAATATTTTCATTACTTTACCCCTTAATTTATCATATTCATAGATCTTTATTATAGCAAAAATAATAAAAAAGATCAAGATCAAAATCAAAATTAATTACTTTAATGCAAACCCTTAGGGTATTCTTATAATTAGACTCTAATAGTACGATTTATTTCTAGCTCTATTTCACGTCTTTAACTATTTCTGCTATATACTCTCTATTTAACCAATAGCATTGCTTAGCTATCATTTGACCATCTGGTAACATAACCTTATCTTTTCCATCTTTGCCTTTAGGTCGTATATGGCAAACACCATTAAATTTAGTCCCTGGCAAATTATTTGACACACCATTGTTTGTAGCTTTAAGTTCTACACCAGTTTCCAAAATTAATTTTGTAGTTTTCCAAAGATCTTTTAGTTCATGTTCTATAACTACTTCTGGCATATTCCAGAGCATAATTCCTTTTAAACAAGGCTCTCTGTTTTTATTTTGTGTTATTGTTTCATCATATTGGAATACTACAAATAGATATTTTGTATACTCAAAATTCTCATAAACTTGAGACTCTTCCCAATTATCTCTAACCCAACGATTGAAATCGATTTGCTCAAAGGACATATGTTCACGAGGAACTCCATTAGGCTCGAGTCTTATAGTCTTAAATTTAATATTTGCTTTATTAAACTCCCTAAGGGATTCTAACTTAGTTCCTTTTACGCCTAATACGGCACTTATAAGGTTAGCATTAAAGGCTTTATTTTTGTTAACGGGAATATCTATAAGTCTAGCAATCTCAGAAACTCTTTTACCAATATATGGAGCAAATCGCTCTTGCAATAGCTGTAAGGTACTCTTACTTTTAAGCTCATCAACATTAAAGAGTGAAGGAATTAACTGCTTATCAATAACACGTCGAGCAAAAGCAGTCATATAGGAGTTTTTAAGGGAAAAAGCACGTTGTTTTGCTGGTATATCTGAAAACGGCTGTCTTCTCACCGATTTGGCGTTAACCCCCTTAGTGCATGCTGCTAAATACATCGTGTCACTCTCAGAAATATTATGTGCTTCACCTTGCTTAATTTTATCTATAATTGTTTCCCAATCCTGTTTTATGATTTCCAAATCTGCTGGATCAAATTCGTGTAAAACGGATTTAACAATAGGAAATTCCTTTTTATCTACTTCATCCTTATATAGATAAAATACAACTAATAAGTTCTTATTTTTTTGCCAAAAGGAAGAATCATAAAATGAGTCCTTATAATCCTCTTCGTAATTAATTATATTAAGTACTAGTCGTTCTTTTGCTGAGAACTCATTCTTCTTATTTTCTTTTATAGCAGTTACTTTTAACTCTAATCCTAAGTTTACAAAATCAGCTTCAGCACGACTATTCACAGCAATTTTAAAAAGACCTTCTTCTAAAATCTGACCAATGCCACCCTTATTCCCTTTGCTGTCTAGTCGCTTATTTATATCAAATTCACCTACTGTTTTACCTTCCGCAGATTGTGCCACATCTAATACATCTTCAATAGAGTTATATATCTTATCCAAAGTCATTAGAACCGCCTCCCATCACATATACATAAATTATATCAAAGGTATACAGAATTATACTAATTTAACTTTCAACTGCTCATTCATCGTTTAATCGCTAATTATAAATATTAATACATGTTCAAATTAAACATTTTCATCTATTCCTTATAATTATCGTATCTATACGTCTTTTTTGCCACGTAAAGTTGTGATATAATGTAAATAATTACTCTTAGGGCATTAGTCTGCCCAAATGGATCCAAAAGAGTTAGTGTGTTTTCAAGGAGCGTGCGCAGTTGAAAAAGGGGTACATCAAGTTAATAGCAGCCATTGTGCTCGGTGTTGCTATTATCGGTGGTGGGATCTATGGGGTGTATACACTCTTATCATCCAATACAACGACAATTTTATATCGATCAACCGTTGACGATAAAATCAACGCAATACGACCTTATATTGTCGCACTGGACGCATATAACTCGTATAGTGTAGCCTATGCTAGCCAATTACAACCAACGCTGGAAGAATTGCGTAATGGTTCTCATAATACGACGATTACACTACCTAAATATAAGGAACTTAGAGCTGCACTAGAAGCGGCAAAACAAGATAGTTCAACGCCATACGAAGATATAAATCAGGCGACGAATGACGTCCTCGTAGTACTTGATCAAATTATCCCTATTGCAGATCAATTGCAAACTTACTATGTAGAACGCCGTTATGAAAAGGATAATTACAAAGGTAGCGATGAGTTAGCCGCACAATATGTACCTTTAGCAGAACAGTTCTACGCTACTTCCAATGCATTAGATTTAGCCTTAGATAATCATAATAATGAACTCTACACCGAGCGCATGACTGAGTACCAAAGTGAAAAACGTGAAAATGCAGTCAACTTTATTGAGTTAAACCTCATGACTGCACGTACTATCGACCTTATCGATCCAGATGGAAATACTGATACACAAAAGGTCGAAACTAATTTACAGCAAATTACACAGCGTATTAATAAATTACAACCTGGTACAACACCGGAAACACAAAATGCTGTGAGAGAATATCAAGATGCCGTAAAAGAGTTTGTCGCAGAAGCACGCAACTACATTATTATCAACTCTTCCTACGGTGAAGCTTATACGCAATTATTTACTAAATACAATAAAATGATTAGTAAGGCAAATGCTGTTAATATGTCAGAATTAGACGTAACAGAGAAAAAATAATAGTTAGATAACATAAAGGACTAGCCCCTGTGAGCTAGTCCTTTTATTTTTATGTAAGCAGCAGCCTTTATTCTCTTTTCAAGTCTTTCGTAATGATGTAATATTCACTTGGCGAAATCTTAAGCCCCTTTATATAGCTTTTACAAATCATATTAATTTTTGGATACCCTAAGAATAATGATGCACTATCATCTAACAATATTTCTTGGGCTTCCACAATGGCATTATAACGTTGTGTATCATCTATAGTTGTTTCTGCCAAATCAAGTAATTCATCATATTTAGGATTACTAAAACCAGACACATTGGTTGGATTAGAACCATCAATATTTGTACCCCAATATTGTTTTAAGAACCATACAGGACTACCAGTGCTAGCAGTTGACACACTAGTTATTGCCAAGTCATATTCACCAGAACGTGTTACCTTATCAACTACACTAGAATCAACAATCTCTACATTAACATCGATACCAATTTTTTTATAATCAACCTGCAATGCTTCTGCATATAAGATAACCTCAGGTCTAGATGTGTAGGTATAGAAATTAAGTCGTAATTTCTTGCCATCCTTATCTACATAACCATCTCCATCAGTATCTACCCATCCAGACTGTGCCAATAAAGCTTTTGCACGTTCTACATTATACGTTTCAGGAATTTTAATGTCGTTATATCCATAATTTAAACTTGGTGGCAACGGAGTTCTCCCCGCTACAAAAGTATCTTTAAATAGTTTTTTTGCATAATTCTCACGATCTGCACCCGCCACTAAAGCACGTCTTACATTAATATCATTCAAGTATCCATTGTGGTTCATACGAACCATAACAACACGCAATGAAGGAGTTTCTTCAATGATATAGTCATTACTATCTTTAAATAATCCATACTCACCGGCAGCAATATTAACGGCCATATCAATATCGCCAGCTTGTAATGCCATGGCACGAGTATTCACATCATTAATAGAGTCCACAACTACATGTTTAAACCCAACATCACCGTCCCAATAATTTTCATTTCTATCTAACTCAATACGATCTTTAGTAAAAGATATAGGCACATATGGACCCGTCGAAATAGGCCCCTCTTTACTAAAATCACGTCCATCACGTTCTGATTGAACGTCTACAATCAAGAATAAAGGATCACCTAATAATCCAGGCAAATTGGGATATACCTTATCAGTACGAATAGTTAAAGTCTGTCCATTTGCTTCCATTAAGTCATAAGAAAAAAAGGATTTTGCACGTTTACTCTTTTGGAATGCACGTTCAAGCGAATCCTTAACAGCTTGTGCCGTAACCTTACGTCCATTAGAAAACTTGACCTTATCATTAATAACAAAAGTCCAAGTCTTATAATCATCTCCTACTGACCAAGAAGAAGCAATCCATGGTTGTGGTTTCATAGAGTCATCAAATTTAACAAGATTCTCCCCTATACCATATCGCACAATTCCCCAACTAAAGTAATTCTCAGTAGGTTCTAAAGTCTCTGCATAGGACATAGCTCCTACTTTTAATGTGTCCTTATTGGTGTCTTTTCCACA
>NZ_KQ960784.1:48044-103225 GCF_001553335.1 Veillonella parvula
AAAATATTAGAGTACCCGCCAATAGAATACACATCCCCAATAATGAATACTTTTTTAATCTCATGTCAACCTCCAACTATATGTTTAATTTCTCCATAAAATATTGATATATAAATATATCAATACTAAATACTATAATCTATAGTATTTATCCTTACAAATGAGAACTATTTATAGAATCATAGCTAACTTGAATCGTTAAGTTTTCAAGATACTTATTAAATAAAGTATTAAAGGTACAAAAAGGGCTATTACATAATATATAGCTTTACTGCTCTTTATGTAATAGCCCCAATAGTAGCATAAGTACTAGTTAATTAAATTCTATTATTTACGTTTCAAATCTTTTGTAATGATGTAGTATTCAGATGGTGTCATCTTAATGCCATCAATATGGTTATTACCTACAATATTGATTTTAGGGTAACCTAAGAATAGAGCTACAGCGTTGTCCAACATAAGTTGTTGTGCATTGATAACCGCATTACGACGCACCACTGGATCGCCACTGCTTTCACCTAAAGCCAACAATTCATCGAAACGAGGATTGGAGAAGCCAGAGCCATTAATTTCAACGCCTGTACCCCAATATTGTTTCAAGAACCATACTGGTTGACCTGTATTAGCAGTTACAACACTGGAGATAATCATATCGTAATCACCAGATTGAGATAATGTGTCGATAACCGCATAATCTACGATTTTAATTTGTAAATCCACACCGATTTTTTTGTAATCTGCTTGCAATGCTTCCGCATATAATGGCAATTCAGGACGAGTTGTATAGGCGTAAAAGTCAAGCACGAGGTTTTCACCGTCTTTATCTACAATGCCATCGCCATTTGTATCTTCATAACCTTCACGTTTCAGTAATTCTTTAGCACGTTCCACATTATATTTATTAGGATCACGCAATTGGTTAAAGCCATAGTCTATGGATGGTGGCAATGGAGCTTTACCGGCTACGAAGGTATCTTTCATGAGGTTCTTCACATAAGACTCACGGTCTGCTGCTGCAATGAGGGCTGCACGAAGATTAGGATTCTGTAGTTTCCCTTTTTGCCCCATACGAACAAATACATCTCGCAAGGAAGCCACTTCATAGATAGTGAAATTTTTATCATTTTGGAAGATACTATATTCACCAGGTCCAATGCTAACGGCCATATCTACATCGCCCGCTTGTAACGCCATAGCACGAGTATTCGCATCATTAATAGATGGGATTTCAACCTTAGCAAAACCTGCCTTGCCATCCCAGTAATTATCATTGCGCTTTAGTTCAGCACGCTCTTTTGTGAAAGAGGATACTATATATGGACCAGTCCCAATAGGCCCTTCCTTCGCAATATCGCGGCCATTCGCTTCCGCCGTTACATCCATAATCAAGAATAATGGATCGCCTAGCAAGTTTGGCAAGTTGTAGTATTCCTTATCGGTCTTAATAGTCAACTCTTGACCTTTAGCGGTGATTTCCGTATAGTTAAAGAACGTTTTTGCTCGTTTACTTTTCGCAAATGTTCTTTCTAAAGATGCTTTCACCGCCTCAGCTGTCAAACTATTACCATTTGAGAACTTTACTTTATCGTTGATGGTGAAAGTCCATGTCAATTTGTCGTCACCTTGTTTCCAAGATGTTGCAAGCCAAGGCGTTGCTTTCATTTGATCATCAAACTTGATAAGCGTTTCACCTACGCCAAACCGCACAACGGCCCAGCTAAAATAATTTTCTGTTGGTTCTAATGTACCAGCAAAGCTAATGGCCCCTACCTTTAATACATCAGTAGAAGGAGCGGCCTCTTGGTTAATGCAACCGACAGTACCGAGAACTGTCATACCAAGAGTCATACCAATGAGTAAAGCCTTACGCAATCCTTTCATTTACACACCTAACCTTTCTACACTCATTAACTATTATTTTATGCCCAGATACTCACTAAGTTTTACATTAACATAATCTAGTAAACCTAATCCACTTTTTACAATAGTTACTATATAGAGAGAATCCATGTACATCACTTCATATGAGCATACTTTGTTATACCCATAGGGGTATATTTCATATAGTCAACTATACTATATATTACGTGTTAACACAATGTATATTTACTAAATATTTCGATATATCTATTAAAAAAATTTCATATATGTATTGCACATACAAAAATAGCAGTTAGTATGCAAACTAACTGCTATTTTGATTTACCTATAAGATTTAAAACTCAACATTTTAAATCTATATGCTCGAAGTCTAACATTCAAAATCTATATATTTGAATGAGTTTCTTACATTATGCTTCTAATGCAGCCTCATCTAAGGTAAGTGGCTTATGATCTTGGCCAATTTCAAAGATGGAGCTCAATAGAACTTTTGTGTAAGGATGTTTCGCATCTGCTAAGTGGAACGCATCTAATTCTTCAACGATAGCCCCTTTATACATTACGACCACCTTATGGCACATCGTACGAATGAAGGCAATATCATGAGCAATAAATAGGTATGTTAAATTTTTCTTTTTTTGTAAACGCGCCAATAGGTACGCAATGGAGTCTTGTACAGATACGTCTAAAGCACTAGTAGCCTCGTCTAGAACGAGAATTTCTGGCTCTAATACGATAGCACGAGCAATGGCAACACGTTGACGTTGCCCCCCGGACATTTCATGAGGATAGCGATGCATAAACTCACGAGGTAAGTCTACCATCTCAAGGTAATCACCTGCAATTTGTTCTTCTGTTCCCTTTTCAAGAAGATCAAAATTGTATAGTGGCTCAAGAATGATATCCTTTACCTTCATTCGCGGATTAAAGGCTGCAGATGGATCTTGGAATACCATTTGAATTTTTTTACGGTATTCTTTCGTTTGTTCGGAGTTCATATGTTGAATCTCTACACCATCCACATAAATCTCACCTTCCGTAATAGGAAGCATCTTCATAATCATACGAACCAATGTTGTTTTCCCAGAGCCAGATTCCCCTACAATCCCAAGGGACTGACCTTTTTCGAGAGTTATATTAATATCCTTACATGCTTCGAGTTCACCACCAGTGGGAAGTGGGAATCGCTTATATACATTTTTTAATTCTACAGCGTAGTTAGTCAATGTAACGACCTCCTCCCAATGTTGGTACAGCCTCTTTTAATTGTTTCGTATATTCATTAGATGGATTTTCCAAAATGTCTTTAGGAGTACCTGCATCTACGACACGGCCCTTTTTCATAACGATAATGTAGTCCGACATATACGCCGCTACACCAAGATTATGGGTTACCATTACGATTGCGGAGTTATGCTCTTTAGCTAGGTCAAGCATTTGCATAACCACTTGAGATTGTGTCGTTACGTCTAGCGCAGATGTCGGTTCATCTCCGATGAGTAATTTAGGGTCTAAAGCTAACGCCATGGCAATACCCACACGTTGACGTTGCCCACCAGATAACTCATGAGGATAACGACGTAATATATCTGCCCCATTAGGTAGTGATACAGCTTCTAAAAGCTCAATAGCACGACGATCACATTCGTCATTATCGATTTCAATATGAGACTTAAATAGTTCTCTAAATTGTTTACCGATACGAACGATTGGATCTAATGCACTACCACTATCTTGGAAAATCATGGCCATATCTTTACCGCGCAAAAATCTCCATTCTGCTTTAGACAGATTACGAAGATCATGACCATTAAAGATCATAGACCCATCCGTAACTTCACCACCTACAGGCAATAAGCCCATGAGGGCACGAATCACGGTAGTTTTACCGGATCCAGACTCACCTACGATGGTTAATACCTTGCCGCGTTCCAAGGTAAAATTCACATCCATAACAGCAGGCACACCTTGGTACGCGATGTTAAGGTTTTCTACAGTTAGTATGTTTTCTGCCATTATAGCTCCTTACTATTTTGTAATTTTGTTAGTAATCCAGTAGTAGTCACTTGGGTACATTACAGCACCTTTCAAGTAAGAACCAAATACGATGTTAGTTTTAGGGTACCCTAAGAACAATGCTGCGCCATCATTCATCAACATTTGTTGAATTTGAATTGCATATGCACGACGTTTCACAGGATCAAATTCAGTTGCTGCTGCATCAAGCAATTCGTCTACAGAAGGATTGGAGTAGCCAGAGCCATTTTGTGCCCAGTCACCACCATTATTAGTATGCCAATAGTTAGCCAAGAAGTAGATAGGATCGCCTGTATTAGCTGTTACGATATTGGAAATAAGCATATCGTAATCACCATCTATACCCATTTTGTCAATTAAGTTATAGTCAACTGTTTTAATTTTCATGTCGATACCCACTTTTTTGAGATCAGCTTGTACAGCTTCCGCATAAAGTGGCAATTCAGCACGAGAGTTATAAACAACAAAATTAAATGTCAATGGTTTACCATCTTTATCAAGGATGCCGTCACCATCAGTATCTTTCCAGCCAGCTTCAGATAATAATTGTTTAGATCTTTCAGGATTATACGCATTAGGATCTTTCAAATCATTGAAGCCATAATCCATGGATGGTGGAATTGGAGCGGAGCCAGGGATGAATGTACCTTTTAACAATACATCAGCATAGCTCTTACGGTCTGTTGCAGAGATGACAGCAGCGCGAACCTTGTCGTCACCAAGAACGCCTTTTTGGTTGATACGTGCTAATACAACACGAAGAGATGCAATTTCATCTACTTTAAACTTATCGTTACCTTGGAACAATCCAATTTCGCCAGGGCCAATGTTTACAGCCATGTCGACATCCCCTGATTGCAAGCTCAACGCACGCGTATTAGGGTCATCGATGGAAGGAATTTCAACAGTTTTGAATGGTACTGCACCATCCCAATATTTTTCATTCGCTACCATTTCAGCACGTTCTTTTGTAAAAGATTTCACTACATATGGGCCTGTGCCGATAGGACCTTCTTTAGCAAAGTTACGACCATCTTTTTCAGATTGTACGTCAACGATTAGGAACAATGGATCCGCCAAAAGACCTGGCATATTAGGATATTCTTTTTTCGTATGAATGACTAACTGTTGTCCATTAGCTTCAATGGATTCATATTCAAAGAATGTTTTAGCCCGATTTTGCTTAGCAAAAGAGCGCTCGATAGACTCTTTAACTGCTTGAGCATCAACTTTTTTGCCATTGGAGAATGTTACTTTATCGTTGATGGTGAAAGTCCAAGTTTTCTTGTCTTCAGATACTTCCCATTTGGATGCAATCCAAGGTTGTGGTTTCATTTGCTCGTCAAATTTAGCCAATGTTTCACCTACACCATAACGCATTACAACCCATGCGAAGAAGTTTTCCGTAGGTTCTAAGGTAGATGCGAAATTAGTTACGCCTACTTTCAATACATCTTTATTTGCAGAACCATTGTTATCGGAGCCACAACCAGCAATGAAAGAACCCATCATTACAATGCTAAGACCTGCTAAAAGGGCCTTTTTCCAAGATTTTTTCATGTAAAATCTCCTTGTACAATTACATACAAAACATAAAAAATTTAAACATCAAGACTATGATAATCCAAAATAGTCAGTGATGGAAAAACCATTATTTATACCTATTCACATAGAAGCTTTCACAAGAGAAAATACCACCAAAAGCTTTCAAAATATGAATAGATATATATTACCCTTGGTTTTTAGGATCCACTACATCACGTAAGGAATCGGACCAAAGATTAAAAATAGCAACCACGATAAGGATGGACATACCAGGGAATGCCATGAGCCATGGGCTCGTTTGCAAGTACTGGCGACCCTCGTTAAGCATGAGGCCCCATTCTGGAGTCGGTGGCTGAGCACCAAAGCCAAGAAAGGATAAACCTGCTACCTCAATCATGATAGCCCCGATATCTAATGCACCTGTTGTAATAACGAGAGGCATAATATTAGGAATGATATGACGTCTGATGATGGTCGTCGTAGATGCCCCCATCATAACAGCAGCTGTTACATATTCCTCACCGCGTACCTTGAGCGTCATAGAACGTACAATACGAGCATATTTTGCCCAACCTACAACAGATAAGGCTAAAATCGTATTTACAATGCTACCACCTAAAATACCAGCAATAGCAATAGCCAATACGATACCAGGGAATGATAACATGATGTCTGCTAAACGCATAAGAACCATTTCAACTTTACCGCCAAAATAGCCTGCTGCAGCACCGATAATCGTACCAATACTAACCATGATTACAACAATAGTTACGCCCATGAACAAAGATAATTGAGTACCATAAATAACACGAGATAATACATCACGACCCAATTTATCAGTACCAAACCAATGTTGACTGCTTGGCGCTTGCAATGCTTGAGTCATATTAGATGTGAAAGCATCACCTGGTGCAAGCCAAGGCGCAAAGATAGCAACGATAACTACAAGAATCATCAAACTACTATAGAAAGAGAACAATTTATGTTTTTGGATAAATTCTGCCATTATGCTCTCTCCCGTTTCAATCTAGGGTCTAGTAGGATATATGACGCATCAACTAATGCATTAATGCACATATATGCTAAGGACACCCACAATACAAAGCCTTCGATCAATGGATAGTCGCGCATGGTAATAGCATAAATCGCCATATTCCCAAGGCCTGGCCAAGAGAATACCATTTCTACGACTGCTACCCCGCCTAATAACCAGCCCATAAGAACACCAAGAATAGTAATGAGCGGTAATACAGCGTTTGGTAAAATATGACCAAATAAAATTTTCATTTCACTCACACCACGAGCGCGAGCACCGATAACGTAATCCTTTTTCATTTCTTCAAGAATAACGAGACGAACTTGGCGCATGTACTTAGAGCCAACTACAACCGCTAGTGTAATAGCCGGTAAGATAACACCAATTGGAGTTACACGAGATGTGGCAATCGGTACAAGACCTAATTTAAGTCCAAAGATATAAATAAGTACAAGGCCTAACCAGAATGTAGGCATAGAAACACCTACAAAAGATGCAGCTCTTAACAGATAATCAACCCATTTATTACGATTTAAGGCGCTTATTATCCCTGCTGGCAACGCATAAAGTAGAGTAAATACTAAAGCAGTACCAGCTAACATCAAGGTTCCTGGTAAAGCCTCCAACATACGATCTACTACTGGCTTTTTAGCAGAATAACTCATCCCTAAATCACCTTGTGCCGCATTCACAACCCAGTTTGCATACTGCACTAAAAACGGTTTATCTAAACCGAGCTGAGCTCTAGTTTCATCGATAAGCTCCTGAGATACGATAGTATCCGCCGTTTCTAGTAGCATCGTTACTGGATCGCCTGGTGCTAAATAGGTGAGACAAAATGTCAAAAATGTAATGCCAAACAAGGTGACAATAAATTGCCCCAATTGTTTGACAAAGCGTTTGCCCATAGGCGCCTCCTAAACTCTCTAAACACTAACAACAAAATAAATGACAAACTAATGATACGAGTCCCTACCTACATAGCTGTGAGACTAAATGATAAGGAAACGAAAAAAGGCTAGTCGCCCGACTAACCTAAATTAAGCACGGTAATGCATACCATGCATTTTAGAGCAGGCTTTCTGACTCTGATTCATCGCAACATCTCGGCCTTCCCAGTTTCCCAGTGACCCCATAATGAAACCTTGCTCCTCATTACAGCTATTTGCATAGTATGGGGTTTTCACCCATTTTCCTCTTTTACGCTCGGTAAACACCGACACTCACTAGTTCATACATTTTTATCGATTATAAATATACTATATTAATACTCTATTTACAATACATATACCCCTTAAGGGTATATGTATATCGTGTATTTTCAATATAATTTTTATACTAATAAAAAATATCAATTAATGATTAAGTTCACAATCGTGTATAAAGTTTCACAAATTATTTTATATATATGATATTTTTCTGTATTAACTGCATACAACTGTATATATATTTAATTTTATGATAATAAAAATATTATCATAAAATCTTTTTATACATAGCCAAAAATATATCAATAAACAAAATACTCTTTAAGATATTCCCCATTATACCCTCATCAATTATAAGTTTAGTTTATTATTAGTATAAAAAAAGGCTGTTACAAGGTAACAGCCTCTAAAAGACGAGAGATATTCAGTTAATCGATACTTTGTTGTAAACGGTGCGCTCTGCGTGTATCCCACGCTTTACGCAAAACATAGATCACCAAGCCAATGCTTACTGCTACTGCACTACCTAACATAGCATCAAAGCCACATGCGTAGATAGCATATAGACAGTAGAGAACGCCAATACTGAACAAGTAGTTAGAGCGTTTAATACGGCTTTCAGCTACGCCAGCCATACGCATCATTGTAGGTACTGCCAAAATGCACAATACATACGGTACTACGTTAGTTACAACCGCTAAGTTTACTAAGATTTCAAATTGCTCACGCAAGGAATCGCTAGCAGTGAATAAAGTAAGCAATGTTTCAACAGCTAGTAAAATCAATACGCCACGAACAGGAGCGTCTTTGCTATTTACACGAGCGAATATTTTAGGGAAGTAACCATGTTCCGCTGCGCTTTTGAATACGCGGGACAATGTGAATTGCCAGCAGAGCAAAGCGCCAAAGCAAGAAATAACCATAGCAGCCATAACGATGTTTGCAATAGTATCATTGAACATGTATACGAATGTCAAACCGAATGGTGCGTTAGAATTTAATAAGTCAACGTTAGGCACAATACCTGCCATAACGTTTGTGGACAAGATATAAACCACTGCCACTGCTAATGTACCTGCCACAGTTGCGATAGGTACGTTTTTCTTTGGATTCTCAACAGCATCAGCATTAGCCGCTGCGGACTCAAATCCTAGGAAGCCCCATAAAGTTAGGGAAATAGATTGTTTTACCGCATCATAAAGCGGAAGATCATTTGGGTTCCATGCCGCCCAATAAATAGACGGATCAAACCAATACCAGCCGATTGTACCGATTAATAAAACCGGAACAATAGAACCCCAAATAGTCATGTTGCTGAGTCGACCTGTGAAGCGATTACCTCTGAAGTTCAGAATCGCTGCAAACCACAAGAGCACAATTGTTACTTGGCTTGTTTGTGTAGCATTAAGGTCAGCACCAAAGAAAGCTGCGCCATAACCTACGGCAGATACCGCGATGGCGATATTAGCAATGATGAGAGATATGCTGTAAGCATAGCTCGCCATAAAATGTCCAGTTTTACCGAAGCGATGTTCTGCATAACCGCCCATGCCCCCTTGTTTTTGGGAGAACATACCCGCTTGAGCAAAAATATACGCCAATAAAAGCGCACCCACAGCTGTCACGAGCCAAGATAAAACTGAAATAGTACCAACTTGAGCCAAATTAGTTGGTAACATAATGATCCCAGCTCCTAGCATATTGGCTGCTACCATTGTGGTTAGCTGGAATACAGACATTTTTTTAGCGGTCGTTTTCATGTATCAATCCCCTTTCACTAAGGTGAATTTTTTCTCGTCCATAATTCACTTAATAATATATATACCGCTAAGTAAATCCAGTTCGTGCTGTGATGGGCTTGAATGTGGATTTACCGTTTTTATTCTTATTACGAATTAAATAATAACACCTATGAAACTAAAATAAAAGTACTTTATTGGCGGACAAGGCATATTACACGAATTGAATAAATTATAGGCAATTTATCAACTAAAACGAATAGAACTTATTTTAAGAACGAAAAGGTATAATTTTACCCTAATTTATTCTTTGTATATATGTAATTTTTCCTATCTATCACGGTTATAGTGTCGTAGTACAAGACTATTATTTTTTCACAGTCCACTCTATACGCACACGCCAATCCATTATTTTAATAATGGATTATCAATTAGAATCCTCAAGTTTATAGATATCATCTAACTTTCAAATAAAAAATCGATATACATATAAGTATAATGGGCAATACTAGTCCATTAATGAAGTCCTTATATGTATATCGATCTTATTTTTTTCAGATTTTATTGATAACTATTCTTTAATTTTATCCAATGATTATTCCACACTAGAATCTATTCTTGTACAGATTCAACGATTGCTTTCCATTCAGCAATTTGCTTTTCCTCAGCAGCGATAATAATTTTACCATTATTACGTTGTCGTTCCACACATTCTGGAGCTGTACCAGAGTAGTTATTACGACCTGCAACACAAGCTTCGATGGAGATGGCGTCAAGAATATCTGCATCAAAATAGTTGGAAATAGCTTTGAAGTCCTCTACGGATAGATCAAGGAGTACACAACCTTTTTCTATACAATGATGCACCGCATTACCTACGATTTCATGGGCTTCACGGAATGGGACACCTTTTTTTGCAAGGTAATCTGCCATATCCGTGGCATTAGAGAAGTCGTCATCAAGGACTGCTTTCATATGCGCCCCATTGACCTTCATACCGCGAATCATAGCCGTATTAATGGACAATGCGAAATGTACCGTATCAATAGCATCGAAGATACCTTCTTTATCCTCTTGCATATCCTTGTTGTATGTAAGAGGCAATCCTTTTAACGTAGTTAAAAGGCCTAACAAGTGACCATAGGTACGTCCTGTTTTGCCACGAACCAGTTCGCATACGTCAGGATTTTTCTTTTGCGGCATGATGCTAGAACCTGTGCAGTGAGCATCATCAAGTTCAATAAAGTTGAACTCATTGGTAGACCACAAAATCAACTCTTCGCTAAGACGACTCAAGTGCATCATCACTAAAGATGCAAAGGACAAGAATTCAACTACGTAATCGCGGTCAGATACGGCATCCATGCTATTTTCGTAAATTCGAGAGAATCCCAATAGTTTTTGTGTGTACGTTTGATCAATGCCATACGTAGAACCAGCTAAAGCGCCTGCCCCAAGTGGCATGATGTCAGCATGTTTGAAGACCATCAACAAACGATCAAAGTCACGTTCCAACATAGAGAAATAGGCCATCATATGATGCCCAAACAATACAGGTTGAGCCCGTTGTAAGTGCGTATAGCCAGGCATGATAACATCACTATATTTTTCAGCTGTTTCGAGGAGGGCCTTTTGCATATCTACGATGAGTTCACCCATTTCTACAACAGCTTTACGCACATACATGTGCAAGTCTACTGCGCATTGGTCATTACGGCTGCGGCCGGTATGCAAACGACCACCGGCTTCACCGATATCATCTGTTAAACGCTTTTCAATATTCATGTGAATATCTTCAAGAGCTACGGAAAATGGAAACTCCCCTTTATCAATTTGGCCTTTAATCTTAGTTAAGCCCTCTAAGATGGCATCTCGATCTGCTTCGGAAATAATATTTTGTTTTGCCAGCATTGTCGCATGTGCCTTGCTGCCTGCAATATCTTCGGCGTACATCCGCGCATCAAAAGCGATAGAGGATGTAAAATCCTCTACCGCTTTATCAGTGCCTTTTGTGAAACGCCCGCCCCACAATTTAGCCATTATTTACCTGCTTTCTCTTTCATCAATGCATTAATTTTGAGAGGTAAACCGAACAAGTTGATGAAACCTTCTGCATCAGATTGATCGTATACATCATCTTCTTCAAATGTTACGAAATCTTCGCTGTACAAGGAATATGGGGAAGTGCTGCCCGCAGAAATGATATTTCCTTTGTACAATTTAAGTTTTACTTCACCGGTTACAGTTTTTTGAGTTTCATCAACAAACGCTTGTAATGCGTTCATCAATGGCGCAAACCACATGCCATCATATACGAGTTCGGCGTATTTGTTAGCAATGAGTTCTTTGTAGTGATATGTAGCTCTATCTAAGCAAAGGTATTCAAGTTCTCTATGAGCATACATGATGATGGAGCCACCTGGGTTTTCATAAACACCACGGGATTTCATACCTACCAATCTATTTTCAACGATATCTACAACGCCCACACCATAATGTGCGCCGATTTCATTGAGTTTTTCTAATATTTGTAATGGGGTGCCTTCTTGACCGTCTACGGCTACAGGTACACCTTCTTTAAAGGATACAGTTACATAACCAGCTTCATCTGGAGCTTGTTCAGGTGTATGTGTTACCAAGTACACATCATCTTTAGGCGCATTTGCTGGATTTTCAAGATCGCCGCCTTCATGGGACAAATGCCATACGTTTTGGTCCATAGAATATGGATGAGATTTTGTAGCTACAACTGGAATATCGTGTTTAGCAGCATATTCCATACAGTCTGTTCTAGATTTCAAATCCCATTCTCTCCAAGGAGCGATGATTTTCATATTAGGAGCTAATGCTTTGATAGTCAACTCAAAACGAACTTGGTCATTACCTTTACCAGTCGCACCATGAGCGATTGCATCAGCACCTTCTTTTTTTGCAATATCTACAAGGATTTTACCGATTAAAGGTCTCGCAAAGGATGTACCTAATAAATATTTACCTTCGTAGATTGCACCAGCTTTTACAGTAGGCCATACATAATCTTTTACAAATTCTTCCTTAGCGTCAACGATGTACGCTTTAGATGCGCCAGATTTAATTGCTTTTTTCTCAACTGCATCATAATCCTCAGGTTGGCCCAAATCTACACACACAGCAATAACTTCAGCGCCATAATTTTCTTTCAACCAAGGAATGATAACAGAAGTATCTAAGCCACCAGAATATGCGAGTACTACTTTATTTGCTTTACCCATGATAACACCTCATAAACCACTATCTATTTAGACTCATATAATCAATACAATATCAGATAATTGTGAAAGCACCGTGGTATCTTCTATCACCAACAGGCATTTTCTCCTTCTGACAAAAAATAGTATACACCTGTATAATTATAAATGCAAGCATTATTTTTATTCATTTTAATGATATTTTTCGTTTACGAACTAATAAACAAGCTATATCTAGTAATCGAACACCAGATATAGCTTATTAAATATATTAAGTTATTCTTCCACAAGCTCCAAGTCCTGTTGGTACGCATAGTCTGCCTCGGCTTGTGTAATCATGCCTTGGTCTACCATTTGTTCGAGCACCAGCTTTTGTCGAGCCTTAGCTCCTTCATAGTTCGTATAGGGATCTAAATAGGACGGTGCATTGGGTAATGCAGCGAGCAAAGCACTTTGCCCCAATGTTAATCGGCTTGGGCTTGTCCCAAAGTATCCGTGAGCTGCTTCATAGATACCGTAATAATTATGACCATAATATACGGTATTCAAGTACATGATAAGGATTTCTTCCTTAGAGTAGTAATGTTCCATTTCACTAGCGAGGATGGCCTCTTCCACCTTACGACTCATGATACGCTTCGAGGAAAGGAACAGATTTTTTACAAGTTGTTGTGTAATAGTACTACCGCCTTCCAAGGTTTCACCTGCTATAGTGTTTGTGTACAAGGCGCGAATAATACCGAGTACATCAATAGCTCCATGTTTATAATACCGCTTATCTTCAATAGCGATTAGTGCATTTTTTGTATACTCAGGAATAACATCCCCTTTCACCCAATGTTCTTTTGAAACACGTTGATTAAGAGCTATCTGTACTTTATCTCTAAATGTAAACAGTCGTATAATTCGATCCGTACGACTGAGCGTGTCTTCACTTTGTTCTATTTGTTTTTCAACAATTGTATGAGCTTTACTTTCACGATTTGTCCCTTGAAAGCTATGGTATCCGTCATATATAAACATAGCCAAAATCATAACCACTACGAACACAACTAGATTTCGAAGGTAGCGAAATACTTTCATTTCTTTCACCTATTTCTTAAAGGTCTGTAATATAAACACATGTAACTATAGGTTTATAGTCTAGCCATATATACAATACCTTATATACATATACAAATATAAGGTATATTAAATGTATTGTATCACATCAATCAATAAGAAGATATGTAAAACACTAGTTTTACGTCCACTCATACTACAAATATATTTAATATAGCTTATAATAGCATGATATCATATATCTATATATACCGATTAATGCATATTAGTTATACTTATTAAGTTGTATTAAAAACTTTAAATAGAGTATAATGTATGAGATGATAAAAACATGCCTATGGAGGAGTAAAATGAAACAGTGTATGGATTCAGAAAATCTGCATCGTCGATTGCGTAAAATCTTAGGTCAAGTGCAAGCTATTGATCGAATGATTGAAGAAGACATTCCCTGCGAAGATGTGTTGAGCCAAATTAATGCAGCTAAGTCTGCACTACATAAAGTAGGACAAGTAGTTCTTGAAGGACATATCAACCACTGCGTACGAGATGGTATCGAACATGGTGACGTGGAAAAAACCATTAGCGACTTTACAAAAGCTGTAGAGCGCTTTGCAAATATGGGTAAATAAAAAAGGACTCTACAAATGAATTGCACCCAAAAAATTAGACATAATTTTGGGAGGTGCAGTTCAAAATGTAGGGTCCTTTTTATTACCCTCATATTAATCGTGGTTAGTTGTTAAGAATTCGCTCAATGCAGCGAGTGCCTCGTCTTCGTCAGCACCGTCAGCAGTCAAGGTAACGGATGTGCCTTTTGTAGCACCCAAGGTCAATACAGTTAAAATAGATTTAGCATCTGCTGTTTTGCCATTAGCAGCGATAGTCACTTTGGAAGCGAACTTAGCAGCCAATTGTGTGAAAGCTGTAGCAGGACGAGCATGTAAACCGGATTCGTTAGTAATTTCTACTGTTAATTCTTTCATGATAACCTCTTTCTATCTCGATAGGCGGTGCCTATCCATACGTTCTAATAGATATATTGTATCAATATCAAGCATTTCAATTCAAGTATATTACATCGTATTTGCTATGTAATGATCCTATTTAACCAAAATAGAATTATAATAAACCTTTTTCAGCTAATACAGATTTAGCGTATTCTGTAATTTCTTCTGCTGTGTCCATAGTAAGTGCTTTATTTGCCACCTCTTCACATTCTGTTTTGGAAACAGAACGCAAAATATTTTTAATAAGAGGAATCGAAGACGCCGTCATGGAGAATTCGTCGAGACCAAGGCCCAACAGAATCATGGTCGCCACAGGGTCGCTAGCAAGCTCGCCACACATACCGGTAAATTTACCTTGTTCATGACTGGCATCAATGACGTGTTTAATAAGACGTAACACCCCTGGATGCAATGGTTGATACAAGCTACCAATTGCTTCGTTCATACGGTCTACTGCCAATGTGTATTGGCAAAGATCATTCGTACCGATACTGAAGAAGTCAACATATTTAGCAAGGATTGGAGATATAACAGCTGCCGCTGGTACTTCGATCATGATGCCAACCTTGATATCCTTGTTAAAATCTTTACTCTCAGCCGCCAGCTCCTCTTTACATTCATCAAGCATAGCATTCGCTTGTTTCACTTCCTCAACGGAAGCAATCATAGGATACATGATGTGAATATCACCAAACGCACTAGCACGTAACAAAGCCCGCAATTGTACCTTAAAGATATCTGGACGATTTAAGGATATTCGAATAGCACGGTATCCTAGGAATGGGTTCATTTCACTTGGTAAATCAAGGCATTTCAATTCCTTGTCTCCACCGATGTCCATGGTACGGATGATAACAGGCTGTCCCTTCATATCTTGGGCTACCTTTTTATACTCTTCGAATTGTATTTCTTCTGCAGGCAATTCGTCATTTTCCATGTAAAGGAATTCTGTACGGTACAAACCAATACCTTGCGCCCCCATAGTGAGCGCATGTTTAGCATCCTTCGCCTTACCAATGTTGCCGAATAGCTCTACATGATGACCATCAGTAGTAGTAGCTTCAAGATTAGCGGATTCGCGCAACCGTTTTAACTCCTCTTGAAACGCCAACGCTTGATTTGTATACTCCGTCCAATCCGCATCAGATGGATTGATTTCCACGATACCATCCGTACCAAGAACGACTGCCTTATCGCCATCTGCAAAGCTTTCAATATCACCAACGCCCATAACTGCAGGAATCTCTAAGGTGCGAGCCATGATAGCCGCATGAGATGTAGGGCCACCTGCTGCCGTAACGATACCTTTTACTACCGCTTTATCAAGGGATGCCGTATCAGATGGTGCCAAATCATGAGCCACCAAGATAACCTCGCCAGAAATATGTGATAAACCGCGAGGGTTCATGCCTAACATATTACGCATCAAACGATCGCCGATATCCTTAATATCTGCACCTCGTTCACGCATGTAAGCGTCTTCCATACCAAGGAAGATATTTGCAAAGGTTTCAATTGTTTGAGCCGTAGCCGCTACCACATTCATATGGCTAGACTCAACAAGGGATTTAATTCCGTCAGATAAGGATGGGTCTTGAGCAATTTGCATATGCGCTTCAAAAATAGCCGCCTCTTCTGGCCCCATTTCATCCAACGCTTTTTTGCGAATAGTATCCAATTGTTTTAAGGTAGATGCCATAGCAGTTGCAAACTTGCCTATTTCTTCTTCTACCTTGTCTTCCGTTACATTGTAATCAGGAATGACAATTTCCTCTTGAATATATCTATATACATTGCCTACTGCAATGCCACGAGATCCAGAAATCCCTTGAATTCGCATATGTGTTCCTCTTTCTATTACGATTAACTACATTACTCTTTATTTTATCATTTCTCTGTTAAACAATAAAGTAATCCAAATACCTATATTCCCTTAAATAATCGTCCCATATGGGGCATTTTTTGTTTCACTATAACTCTTAATAAACGCTGTAAGCTTTCCTTATTTTCCCTTTATTTTGCTATAAATTTATACGATTCCATACAATGCTTAAGGCCTATTTATGATATAATATTATAATATAGAATATATAATAATAAACATATGAGACTTTCACGGGCTTCATGGTGAAAGTCTTACTTATTGATAGGAGACTTTATGAAATTAACGAAAATGCATGGTCTCGGCAATGACTTCATCCTCTTTGCCGACCCACAAGGGACGTCTAAAGACTACACAGACCTCGCCATCCGCCTTTGCGATCGTCGCACGGGTATTGGTGCCGATGGTCTTGCCGTCCTAGTTCCTTCCGAAACCTGTGATGTGCGCATGCGCATCATCAACTCCGATGGTAGTGAAGCAGAAATGTGCGGTAATGCCATCCGTTGCTTTGCCAAATACGCTTATGAACACGGTGAAACAACGAAGGAGACTTTCACCATCGAAACCTTAGCTGGCGTAATGAAGCCTACCTTGACTATCGAAAACGGAATCGTCACACAAGTTACTGTAAATATGGGCAAACCATTCTTCAAAGCCCAAGACATTCCTATGGATGTAAACATGGAAAAGGTTATCGACGTAGACCTCGATGTAAACGGTGAGACTGTAACGGTAAACTCCGTATTGCTCGGCGTACCTCATACAGAGGTATTCATCGACGACATTACAAAGGCCCCTGTTACAACACAGGGCCCAATCCTTGAAAAGCACGATATTTTCCCTGCTAACACAAATGTAAACTACATTGAAGTAGTAAATGACAAACACATCAAGGTGCGCACATGGGAGCGTGGCGCAGGCGCTACCTTAGCTTGTGGAACAGGATCTTGTGCCTCTGCCGTTATGTCCTTTGAAAAGGGCTTAACAGGCCGCGAAGTAGATGTAGAACTCTATTTAGGAACATTGCATATTTCATACTTGGAGGATGGCACGGTACTCATGACAGGCCCTGCTGAGGAAGTCTTCGAAACAGAACTTCCTATCGATTAAAATGAAGTGGTTACAACTTATATTAAATGCATTCTTAAAGCATCAACAAGGGCGCACACTCATGCCACGTAATATAGAGCCCCTCTTGGGACTACTTGCATCCATTCTCGTCATTCTCATCGCCGTAGCCAATAGCATCGCTATTGGTTATGCCTTGATTGTCGTATGGTGCATCATGGCCTACGTGTTTTATCGCAAAGGGTATGCACCGAAAGAATTATTAAACCTATCGTGGACTGGTGCAAAAACATCCATCGTAGTGATGCAAATCTTCCTTCTCATCGGTTGGCTCATCGCCATGTGGCAAGCAGCAGGCGTTATTCCTATGATTATTGCCACAGGTATCGATTTAATTGATCCATCCCTCTTTATCGTCTGTGCCTTTTTATTAACAGCTATAGTGAGCATGTTATTGGGTACTGCACTAGGCACTGTAGGAACGATAGGCATCGTACTTATCACAATGGCAAGAGCTGGTAATATCCCAGAAAACATTGTAGCTGGTGCTATTATTGCAGGCGCTTACTTTGGTGATCGAAACGGGCCACTATCCTCTAGTGCATCTCTCGTAGCGGCCTTGACCCATACAAAGGTATCGACGAATATTCCCATCATGTTTAAAGATGGTATTCCAGCACTCATTATCTCTACAGTGCTGTATCTATTACTATCTCAGTGGTACCCACTCAATTACGAAAATAGTTTACTATCCGATACAATTCACTTTATTTTCAACATCGATTGGACATTATGGATTCCAGTCATCATCGTCATTGGTCTATTGCCTTTAAAAGTATCTATCCGTTGGCCTATCGGACTCAGTGCATTAGCAGCAGCTATTCTAGCCTATACCAATCAGGATGCGAGCCTCTCAGAGTTGGGATGGTATACCTTAACGGGCTTCGAATTACCGCACTATAATCCACTAGCTAATATCATTCATGGCGGCGGTCTACAAACGATGTTTATCCCTACCCTTTCAATTTTTATGGCTACTGCCATTTCAGGCATGCTCGAAGGGGTTGGCTTCTGGAACGATATACGACAACTGTTAGAGCGAGCTAAAACACGGAGCGATGTATTTGCTGCCAATGTAGGTCTTGCCTTCTTAACAGGTGCGGTTGGATGCAGCCAAGCTATTGCGGTAGTTATGACGCACTCTATTATGCGCATTACCTACGCACAGCGAGGTATTCAAGACGAAGATGTAATGCTAGACTTTGAAAATAGTGGCATTCTCATCGCTCCATTACAACCATGGAATATCGCTGCCTACGTGCCCATTGTCATGATGGGTACAAGTTCAACAGGTTATGTACCATTTGCCTTCTTCCTATATCTAGTACCACTCATCTATTGGTTACGATTACGGAAGCAAGATCAACCAATCATACGCTAATTAGTATTATCTCAAAAGGGGAAATTGTATGATTTATACCATTACCTTTAATCCAGCTCTCGATTATATCGTGCGCCTTGATCACCTCAAGACGGGTACTATTAATCGCACCATCCAAGAATACGTTCTCGGTGGCGGCAAAGGTATCAACGTATCTATCGTGCTCAACAATCTTGGCATGGATACGACAGCACTCGGCTTCATCGCAGGGTTTACAGGCGAAGAAATCGTAACACAACTCAAGAAATTCGGCGTGAAAGAAGATTTCATCCGGCTTCGCGAAGGATTAACCCGCATCAATGTTAAGGTAAAGGCCTGTGATGAGGAAACAGAGATTAATGGCCGCGGCCCAATCATTGCTACCGACGAATTAGAAGCTCTATACAAACAGCTTGATGCGTTGACTGAAAAGGACACCTTAATCCTTGCTGGCAGCATTCCTTCTAGCCTACCAAGCGATATGTACGAACTCATTATGGATCGCTTACAACATAAAAATATTCGCATCGTAGTCGATGCTACAAAGGATCTACTCACAAAAGTCTTGCCTTATAAACCATTTTTAATTAAGCCAAATAATCACGAGCTCAGTGAAATTTTTGGTCGTACCTTATCTACAAAAGATCAGCTTGTAGAAGCAGCAAAAGCATTGCAAGAGAAAGGCGCACAACACGTGCTCATCTCCATGGCTGGTGATGGTGCTATTTTGGTGTCCGCTGACGGTACGGTATATACCAGTCCTGCTCCTAAAGGAACACTTGTGAATTCCGTAGGTGCTGGCGACTCAATGGTAGCCGGCTTTATTACGGGCTATGAAAAGACAGGTGCCTTACAAGAAGCACTCTACTGGGGTATCTCTAGTGGCTCTGCCTCCGCTTACTCTGAAAACCTCGCTACCCTTGAAGAAGTAGAAGCACTGCTTTCACAAGTACGAGTTAAATAGTTTTATATTTTATGTGCATCAAGGAGTACACATATGAAAATCACTGATCTATTAAAACCTCAATCTATCCTGCTGAATGCAGATCCTGTCACAAAAGCTGACGCCATTTACACCTTAGGTGAATTGATGGACAAAGGCGGCCACTTGACAGACAAGGCAGAATATTTAAAAGCAGTGTTCGCTCGTGAAGAGTCTGGTTCTACAGGCCTTGGCGACGGTATTGCCACACCACACGCTAAATCTGTAGGCGTAAAAGAAGCAGGCCTAGCTGCTATGGTCGTGCCTAACGGTGTAGATTTTGAAGCGCTTGATGGTCAACCTTCCCGCCTATTCTTCATGATTGCAGCTCCAGAAGGTGCGGCTGACACTCACGTAGAGGTATTGAGCCAATTAGCAACGATGGTGATTGACCCAGACTTCAAAGAAGCCCTAATTCAAGCGGCTACTGTTGATCGATTCTTAGAGCTCATTACAGCTAAAGAAGAAGGAAACTTTGACCCATCTGTAGACGGATATATCAAACCAGCAGAGGGTCAAAAAGCAACCAGCATTACCGATGCTATCGAAGCAAAGGCTACAGAAGCGATTGAAAAGGTAGCACCTAAGATTTCTGTAGATAACCCGCATTATGATGTACTTGCTGTTACTGGTTGCCCTACAGGCATTGCACATACCTATATGGCTGCTGAATCTTTAGAGCGCAAAGCTAAAGAAATGGGCATTGCTTTAAAGGTTGAGAAAAATGGTGCATCTGGAGTTAAAGACGCTCTTACAGCAGAAGAAATCGATCACGCTAAATGCATTATCGTAGCTTCTGACCGTCAAGTAGAGATGGCACGCTTTGATGGCAAACCTATGATTCAAACTAAGGTTGCGAACGGCATCAATAAAGCGGAAGAGTTATTGCGTGAAGCTATGGCTGGTACAGCACCTGTATACCATGCTTCCCCATCTGACAAAAATGGTGCAGTGGCTGCATTCGATGCGGCAGATAACTTTGGCCGTCAAATCTACAAACATTTGATGAATGGTGTCTCTCACATGTTGCCATTCGTTATCGGTGGCGGTATCTTAATTGCCCTTGCCTTTTTATTCGATGTATTCGACCCAGCAAATCCTAAAAACTTTGGTTCCGGTACGCCTCTTGCGGCCTTCCTAATGCAAATCGGTGGCGCTTCCTTTGGTTTCATGTTACCCGTATTAGCGGGTTACATCGCTATGAGTATTGCGGACCGTCCAGGTCTTGTAGCTGGTTTTGTTGGAGGCTTATTAGCTAATCAAGGTGGCTCTGGTTTCCTAGGTGCATTGATTGCCGGTTTCGCAGCAGGTTATTTGGTATTATTAGTTAAGAAATTAGTATCTGGTTTACCTCAAGCCTTAGAAGGTACAAAACCGGTTCTCTTCTACCCTGTGCTTGGCGTATTATTCATTGGTATCGCCATTACCTTTATCATCAACCCTCCTGTATCCGCACTTAACCACTGGTTGATGGACTCCTTGCAATCCATGGGCACAACGAGCCGCGTATTGTTAGGACTTATCTTTGGTGCTATGATGTCCGTTGACATGGGCGGCCCTGTAAACAAAGCGGCTTATGTTATCGGTACTGGTGCTCTTGCAACTGGCGAATACGGTATTATGGCGGCTGTCATGGCAGGCGGTATGGTTCCTCCATTGGCAATTGCTCTTTGTACTACATTCTTCCCTAGCCGCTTCACAGAGGCTGAACGTAAATCTGGTATCACAAACTACATCATGGGGCTTTCCTTCATCACAGAAGGTGCCATCCCATTTGCAGCAGCCGATCCAGTTCGCGTATTACCAGCTTGTATTATCGGTGCTGGTACAGCCGGTGCGTTATCTATGTTCTTCGAATGCACACTACGCGCTCCACACGGCGGCATCTTTGTAGTACCAACAATTGGTAATCCACTTCTATACCTTGCATCCATCGCAATCGGTTCCGTTGTGGCTTGCTTCATCTTAGCACTTGTAAAGCCAAGCTTAAAAAATAGTATCACTAAATAAATCATTAAAATTAATCTTCAATTATAACTTATATATGATTGATAGCTGATGATTGATTAATGACTCTTATCGATGGTGAAAGCTGGTGTCACACCAGTAGATATAGTAAAAGGACTAGAATATACGTATTCTGAACTGACCTAAAATTGGACACAATTTTGGAACAACAATTCAGAAGTATACGTGATCTAGTCCTTTTCTTATATTCAAAAATAATTAATATTATTTTATATTTTATAATCTAGACTACTTTCAAAAGTAGAAGCAAGTCCTCAAAATTGTACAATTACATCGATTTATGTTAAACTATATAAATATTAATAAACTTTAAAATTATAAACTATTATTAGAAATCTAGTTCGGAGAGCTAATTCATGAAATCATCCAAAAATTGTAAGGTCACTGCTGCATTTCTTGCCGCAGCTGCATTGGGTAGTGTTGCCCATGCAGAGCCTACACTTAACATGAATGATTTAGTAGGTACGAGTACCAGTGCTGAATCAACGACACAGAGTCCTACAAGTGTAGTAACTCCAGTCGTGAAACCAATGGCAACTCAGCCAATCTTACCAACTACACCACAACCGGCCACCGTTGTACAACAACAAACACCACCGATGGCACAACCTCAACCATCCTACGTGATGCAACCAGCAACGGTTAGCCCTGTACAAACTCAACAAGTTACACCATTGCAATCAGTACCGCAACAAGTAGTACCAATGCAATCTCAACAACAGGTTCAAACTCAACCTCAGTATGTTGTCAATAAAGATACAAAAACTGTCATGGAACCTACATTAGCAATGCACAGTTTGATAAATGTACAACGAAAAACTGAACCTGTTACTGTAGAGAAACCAGTGGATGGTAAGCAACAAGTACAAACTACACAAGTACAGCGTACGCCTGTTGTTATTCAACAAGAATCCATAGCTCCATTAACTGTATCAAATACTACAGTAACCAAAGCCGTAGTAGCAAAACAGAGGCTTACGATTCGAGATATTCAACGAGCTGAGCGTGAGCGTCTAGCTCAACTAGCCGCTGAAGAAGCATCCCAACAAGAAAATTTATCACAAGCTGATCAACAACAACTTGCTCAAAAACAAGCTGAAGCACAACGCCAAGCGGCTATTAGAGCGGAACAAGAACGTATTGCCGCTCAGCAAGCTGAGGCTCAACGGCAAGCCGCTATTAAAGCTGAACAAGAACGTATCGCCGCTCAGCAAGCCGAAGCGCAACGCCAAGCAGCTATTAAAGCAGAACAAGAACGTATAGCAGCCCAACAAGCGGAAGCTCAACGTCAAGCTGCTTTAAAAGCTGAACGTGAACGTATCCTTGCTCAACAAGCTGAAGAAGAACGCTTAGCAGCTGAAGAAGCAGCTCGCCAACGTGCCGAAGCTGCCGCTAAAGCCGAAGTCGAACGACAAGCAGCTATTAGAGCAGAACAAGAACGTATGGCAGCTCAACAGGCTGAAGCTCAACGTCAAGCTACTTTAAAAGCTGAACAAGAACGTGTAGCGGCTGAAAAAGCTAGAACTGAACGCGAAGCTGCTATTAAGGCTGAACAAGAACGTATTGAGGCTATACAAGCCGAAGCTCAACGCCAAGCAGCTTTAAAAGCTGAACAAGAGCGTATCACGGCCGAGAAAGCTAAAGCTGAACGCGAAGCTGCTATAAAAGCGGAACAAGAACGTATTGCTGCTAAGCAAGCGGAACTTGCAAGACAAGCTGCGATCCAAGAAGAACAAGAACGTTTAGCTGCTGAACAACTAGCAAAAGAAGAAGCGGCAGCTGTAGCTAAAGCTCAGGCTGAAGCAGAGGCAAAAGCTAAAGCAGAAGCAGACGCTGCTGCTAAAGCTCAGGCTGAAGCCGAGGCTAAGGCTAAAGCTCAATCTGAAGCCGAAGCAAAAGCTAAATCTGAGGCAGAGACTAAACAGGTTCAAGAAAGTAAATTACCACAATCTTATGTAAATGCTCGTAATGAAGCTTCCACAAAAGGCTCTCCTGTTACAGAAGAGAAAAATATTCTCTCCCAACCAATTGAACCCCCATTGCAAGCTGATGCGTCTGCAAAGATTAGTCTTGCTTTCGACGCGAAAAATTATGAATCCATGTCTACCACAGTAGATAATAAGGAAATTAAATATCGCGCCTTCGAGTATATCCCTTACGTGGCTAATCCAATCGACATAGATCAGCAATACATGAACATTTATGTACCAGAGGAATATTTCAACAACGGCACAATCAACGGTTACAACACCCAAACAGCCCCTATCTTCATGCCAAATGCAGTAGGTGGTTACATGCCGAGCCAGGCTATGAAGCCTAAGATGGAAAATGGAAAACCTAACAGTGTTCTTTATGCATTATCCCGTGGTTATGTAGTAGCTTCCCCATCTACTCGTGGTCGTACCAATAAAGCTTCCGATGGCAACTTTATCGGTAAGGCCCCTGCAGTAATCGTTGACTTACAAGCGGCTACAGCTTACTTACACGCTAACGATTCCGCTATGCCAGGTAATGCAAACCGCATTATCACAAATGGTACAAGTGCAGGCGGTGGTGTATCCTTATTACAAGGTGCAACTGGTAACAGCTCCGACTTCCAACCATATTTACAAGCATTAGGTGCAGCTACAGCGGCAACTAATGTATACGCAGCATCCGCATATGCCCCTATCACTAACCTTGATGCGGCAGATATGGCTTACGAATGGAGCTATAACGGTATCACATCTTTTAACAAAGTAACTATGGGCCAAGGCGAATTACCACAAGCTAATGTAGGTGGTAACTCTGCTCCACCACAACGTACGATGCAACGTGTAAACTTGAATACAGACGATTTATCATACTCTAAAATGCTCAGCGAACACTTCCCTGATTACGTAAATAACTTACAATTACGTGACTCTCTAGGTCGTATACTAAAACTCGACAAGAATGGTAACGGGACTTTCAAAAACTATGTAAAAGAGTTTATCGTTGCTGCCGCTAATAAAGCAGCAGCTCAAGGTACTGATTTATCCAAGCATACATACTTTGTACGAGATAATAAAACAGGGGCCATCAAAGACATTAACTGGGAAGCATATAACCACTTTGTAAGTCGCTCAAAAGCGCCTGGTGCCTTTGACTCTCGTGCTAATGATACAGGTGAAAACAATCTATTTGGTACAAGTACTACAGATAATAATCACTTTACCATTACTGCTGCATTACACGATTCAACAGCTAACCAAGATGTATACGTAGAAAATGCTAAGATCGTTACTATGATGAACCCAATGAACTATCTCGGTTCTCCTGCTGCGACAAATGCACGATTCTATCGTATTCGTTATGGCACAGCCGATAGTAATACATCTGTTGCAATTCCTTTAATCGTAGGTACACGTGCTCAAAACCTTGGGTACAGAGTAGATATGGCAACACCATTTGATGTAGATCACTCTGGTGACTACGATTTAGAAGAATTATTTAACTGGATGGATAATATCGTTAAAAATAGTAGATAATTACAATTAAAAACATACAAAAATACTAAAGGAGCTACCTAGTAGCTCCTTTTTCATATACAATTATAAATTTTCTTACGTGTTCAATTATAAATGTTATTGTGAAAGTCCCGCTCCGACTATGAATAATCTGCACCATTATTTAATCAGTACATCACCCTATTATATTATAAAAGAATTCAAACAAAAAAGGATGCCCCCTGTAAAATAAAGGGGGCATCTATATGTTTGAGCCAGTTAAAAGCAATTATTATGCTTTCACCATGATAGGCGATTAAACTTCAGGGAACAATGCTGTAGATAAGTAGCGTTCGCCTGTATCAGGGAGAATTACTACAATATTTTTGCCTTTATTTTCAGGGCGTTTTGCCAATTCTTGAGCCGCCCAAAGCGCAGCACCAGAGGAAATACCTACCAATACACCTTCTGTGTGACCGAAAGCTTGAGATGTAGCAAAAGCATCCTCGTTAGAAACTTGGATTACTTCATCGTAAATGTTAGTATCCAATGTATCTGGAATGAAGCCAGCACCTAAGCCTTGGATTTTATGAGGGCCTGGTTTACCATTAGACAATACAGGAGAATCTGCTGGTTCTACGGCAACCACATGTACATCAGGGTTTTGTTCTTTCAAGTAGCGACCTGCACCTGTCAACGTACCGCCTGTACCAACACCAGACACGTAGATATCTACGGTACCATCAGTATCTTGCCAGATTTCAGGACCAGTTGTTCTGTAGTGAATTGCAGGATTAGCTTGATTTACAAACTGACCTGCTTCAATAGCGCCGGCTGTAGCCGTTACGATTTCCTTAGCTTTTGCAATAGCGCCTTTCATGCCAAGAGAACCGTCAGTCAATACGAGCTGCGCACCATAACCAAGCATTAATTTACGGCGTTCAATGGACATTGTTTCAGGCATTACGATTACAACTTTATAGCCAAGCGCAGCACCTACAGCAGACAAGCCAATACCAGTATTACCAGATGTAGCTTCTACAATTGTGCCGCCTGGTTGTAATTCACCAGATTCAACTGCAGCTTGAATGATTGCTGCTGCGATACGGTCTTTTACGGAACCGCCTGGGTTGAAGTATTCCAATTTTGCGAAAATATTAGCGTTTGCACCATATTTTTTACCAAAACGTGTAGCAGCTAATAATGGTGTTTTACCGATTAATTCAACAAAAGATTTTGCAATTTTAGACATAGTGGTCACTCCTTATTAAATAGAACCATCCCAATTATCATATTTTGTATCAAGTTTAGCATAGGTCCCATCGATTACATCTTGAAGGGTTACGTTTTCTAAATAATCATGAATATAGTTTTGTAATCCTGCCCAGAAACCAACGGTCCGTTCGTTGATCACTGTATCAGTACTCACCCCTTCATCAAGGGTAGAGATGATAGCCATAGATTCCTCTGTAGCAAGTAGAATTTCAATAATTGTATATTCTTTAGGGCTTTTAGATAAGCGATAGCCGCCATACTTACCGCGGATACTATCCACTAGTTTTGCAGCGCCTAAACGAGCTACGATACCTTCTAGGTATTTTTCAGATATGCCTTGTCGTTCTGCTACAGATCGCAAGGAGACAGGTTTATCTTGACCTTGCTCTGCCAAATCGATGAGGACCATCAATGCATACCGACCTTTTGTGGAAATCCTCATATATTTTGCCTTTCTTTGTAAACGTTAGTGTTAAACACACCCCATATTATAAAGTACTTATATTATATTTATAAAACTATTTATAAAACCTTTCATATTAATAGGAATTAATTTCATTATAGACCACTCACTATAAAAATGCAAGAACTTATTTCCTACTTTTATAAAGGGATATCTGCCCGCCCTTATATTTATTGAGTTTATCCTATATTTTAACTTAATAACTTGCCTTGTAGAAAGCTCAAGTTATTATACTTTTGTTAACTCGTAACACAACGAAGTAAGAATAATCTTATAACACAAAAGGACCAGCCCGAAGGCCAGTCCTTTTGCGTATAGTTTGTAGTTTGTTATATGAGGTTTACCATGATGAATTGGAGAGGGTTCATCTGGTATTGGGACTTACCGTATCGTCAGGAAAACGATGCGCGCCCGTGTTTATGTCATTTGAGGAGTTGTCTAGATTACTCTAGCATTTAAGTATAAGTTTCTTAATTAGATTTTACCTACAAGGTCAAGACCTGGTTTCAAAGTATCTTTACCTGGTTTCCAACGTGCAGGGCACACTTGATCACCATGTTTAGCTACGAATTGAGCAGCTTGTACTTTGCGAACTAATTCTTCAGCGGAACGGCCGATACCCATATCATGAATTTCTGCTGTACGCACGAAGCCTTCTGGATCTACTACGAATGTACCACGGTAAGCCATAGCAGATTCTTCTTGGAATACATCGAAGAAATCAGCCAATTCATGTTTTTTGTCAGCTAACATGTAGTACTCGATTTTATTAATGCTTGGAGAAGCATCAGACCATGCTTTGTGAACGAATTCGGAGTCACAAGATACGGAATAAACTTCGCAACCCAATTCTTTCAACTCTGCATAGGAGTTTTGTACGTCTTCCAACTCAGTAGGGCATACGAATGTGAAGTCTGCTGGATAGAATACGAATACAGACCATTTACCCAACACGTCTGCAGTGCTAACTTTTACCAATTCAGGTTTTTTGAAAGCATCAAGTGTAAATTCAGGAAGTTGTTTACCAATAATAGACATGTTATGTCCTCCTTATTTGAGTTCCATATGTAACGAATATATTTATATTGGTGTACTTAACACCGCATCTATATCTATCTTTGTCTATATAATAACAAATATCATTCAATATTGCAAGCGTTATTTTTAAATTTATCGATATATTTTTCCAACATTTTCGATGTAGGCAAAAAAAAGAAGAAAAATGCTCATTTCTGAGCATCTTTCTTCTTTTTACGTACTACAACAGACTTACTGTTCACAGTAGCGTGATCAAAAGCTATTAAACCCGCTATATTAGCAAGCCCTCTCCGTGCTATGTGACCAGTTGTAGATTGTTCTTTTCCCGATTTACCATATACAAACTGCTCTAGTTTGAGTGCAGCTAATATAAATAAACCTATAATAGATAAAATAGATTCCATCGCTTTAATCTATTTTTTTAGTTCTAAGATTGCATCTACGAAACCACGGAATAATGGATGTGCATTATTTGGGCGAGATTTAAGTTCTGGATGTGCTTGTGTGCCAATGAAGAATGGATGATTCTTCACTTCAATACTTTCAACGAGACGGCCATCTGGAGATGTACCAGAAATTACGAGGCCTGCATCAGTCAATTGTTGACGATATTCATTGTTGAACTCATAGCGATGGCGATGACGTTCATAAATCAAATCTTCTCCATAAGCCTCGTGAGTTTTCGTACCGGCTTCCACTTTGCATGGATAGATACCTAAACGCATTGTACCGCCTTTTTTATCTACATCAACTTGATCACTCATCAAGTCAATTACTTTGTACTTAGCATTTTCGTCGAATTCGCTAGAGGTTGCTCCTTCCATGCCACATACGTTACGAGCAAATTCCATAACTGCAGATTGCATGCCAAGGCATAGGCCGAGATATGGAATATTGTTTTCACGAGCATATTGGATTGTACGAATTTTACCTTCTACACCACGGGAACCAAATCCACCAGGTACGATGATACCTTCAACACCTTCAAATACCTCTTTAGGATCTACAGATGTATCATCAAGTTCTTCAGAGTCAATCCAACGAATATTCACTTTAGTACCCGTAGCAATACCAGCATGATCTAGAGCTTCAACTACGGATAAATACGCATCATGCAACGCTACATATTTACCAACGATAGCAACTGTAATATCTTTATTAGGATTCAAGATCTTATGAACCATTTCTTTCCATGCAGTCATATCGCAAGGACGATCTTCAAGGCCTAATTTTTTGATAACAATATCGTCAAGGCCTTGATCTTGCATCATCAATGGCACTTCATAGATGGAACTACAAGTTTGGTTTTCAATAACTGCTTCTGGTTCTACGTCGCAGAACAACGCAAGTTTTTCTTTCATTTCATCAGAAATGTGTTTTTCGCTACGGCATACCAAAATATCTGGTTGAATACCAATGCTGCGCAATTCTTTTACACTATGTTGTGTAGGTTTTGTTTTCAACTCGCCTGCGGCATTGATGTAAGGCACTAATGTAACGTGAATGTAAAGTACGTCGTTACGACCTACTTCTTTTTTCACTTGGCGAATGGCTTCCATAAATGGCAAGCTTTCAATATCACCTACGGTACCACCAATTTCTGTAATAACTACATCAGCATTATCCTCTTTACCTACACGGTAAACATTTTGTTTAATTTCATTTGTAATATGTGGAATTACTTGTACAGTGCTACCTAGGTAATCACCTTTGCGCTCTTTATTAATTACAGACCAATATACTTTACCAGCTGTAATATTGGAACGTTTACTAAGGTTAATATCGATAAAGCGTTCATAATGGCCCAAATCAAGATCAGTTTCAGCGCCATCATCTGTTACAAATACTTCACCATGTTGGTAAGGGCTCATCGTACCCGGATCGATATTAATGTATGGGTCAAATTTTTGAATCGTTACATTGAAACCACGGTTTTTTAGTAAACGACCCAAAGATGCTGCTGTAATTCCCTTCCCAAGAGAAGAAACAACGCCGCCAGTTACGAAAATATACTTAGTTGCCATGATGCCTCCCACCTATTACATTTTTTCCGGAGCGGAAATACCTAAAATACCCAAGCCTTGACGAAGAACGAGGACAATCGCTGTAATTAATCCAAGACGAGCTTGTTGTAATGCTGGATCTACGCCAATGATACGACCTTGACGGTAGAACGAATGGAACATGCTTGCCAAATCGTATAAGTACCGAGCAATACGATGAGGTGCACGATATTCAGCAGCTTGAACGACCTCTTCCGGATATTCAGCTAATTTCTTAATTAATTCTAATTCCATTTCACTTGTAAGCGTTGTGAAATCAGTTTCACTATAATTGCCAAATGCAATGCTAGCTTCACGCACTTGGTTGTAAATGCTGTGAATACGAGCATGAGCATATTGGATATAATACACTGGGTTGTCATTACTGCGAGATTTTGCCAAGTTAATATCGAAATCAAGTTGGCTATCCAAGGAACGCATCAAGAAGAAATAGCGAGACGCATCTACGCCAACCTCTTCAATCAATTCATCTAATGTAACACTATCGCCACTACGTTTAGACAATTTAACAAGTTGTCCGTCACGGAACAATGCTACCATTTGTAATAACAATACTGTTAATTTATCAGGGTCATAACCAAACGCCGCCATAGCCGCTTTTACACGACATACATAGCCATGATGGTCAGCGCCCCAGATATCAATCATTTCTTTGAAACCACGATCATATTTATTGCGATGATATGCAATATCTGCCGCTAAATACGTAGGAACCCCATTATCACGAATAACTACACGGTCTTTATCATCACCGTAGTCAGTGGATTTTAACCACAATGCACCGTCTTTTTCATAGACTTTACCAAGAGTCTTCAGAGCCTCTACAGAATGATGAATTTCATCCGATTCATGAACTGTACGTTCAGAGAACCAATTATCAAAAGTAACGCGGAAGTTTCTTAATGTTTCCTCTAAGCGAGCTAATTTTTCTTTTAAGCCCTCTTCCTTAAACAAGGCTATACGATCTGCTTCGTTCATGGCATTTAATTTATCAAAGCCTTCACGTTCAGCAATCGCTTTTGCTGTTTCAATAATATCTGGGCCACGATAGCCATTTTCAGGGAACACTAACGCCCCTTCTGGAATATCGAACTCAGGCATAGAGCCATCTTCATTGCGTTTAGGTGGGAATACTAATGTAGCACCTTGCAATTCTTGAAAGCGGTACTCAATGGAAATAGCCATGTTGTCGATTTGATTACCTGCATCATTGATATAGTATTCAGATTGTACATTGTAACCCGCTGCACGCAATAAGTTAACAAGAGCACTGCCATACGCAGCACCACGGCCATGACCAACATGCAATGGACCTGTTGGGTTTGCACTTACGTACTCTACTTGAATCGTATCGCGCGCACGCAATGGTTGAACACCATACTCAGTACCAGCATTCAAAATGGCTTTTAACGTATCATACACCATATCAGACTTCAAAAAGAAATTAATAAAACCTGCGCCAGCAACCTCAGCACGTTCAAGCCAATCAAAATTCATATGACTAATCAAAGCTTCAGCAATAGCTCGAGGATTTTGACGAGCCACACGAGCGGATTGCATAGCGATGTTTGTAGAAAAATCACCGAATTCCTTTTGAGGTGGCACTTCGAGAACGATTTCTGGATATTCCCCAGCCGGCAAATCACCGCTGTTAATCGTATCTTGTAATGCCTGTTCAATCCCCGATTTCAGGATTTCCTTCATGTCCATGCTCTATATCCTCCCGCACGTCTATATCTAACTGATTATAAAATTGCCATTCACCTTCGACGGAAATATCATATCCTAAATGAACATGACCTACGCCATCGTGAAAGTCTACTGTTAATTCATGAGTATTTACGGCCATATGTAAATCACCATATGGTGTTTCATATACGGCTTCGCGTTCTTCACCACGGACGTATTGATGACGCATATTGACCGCCCCTGTTCGGAGCAATACGATAGAATCATCATGGATTTTAATGGTCGTCTTAACCCCATCCAATCCAGTCACACTAGATTCTTCATAACGCACATATTGAGCATTACCTTTTTCATGTGACGTACCTGGAGAAATCAGTTCCACTACGGTATCCTTGCCATCCATATCTCGTTGTACACTCTTTACGGACACTAGAACCCGCTTCATTTTCAACCTCCGTGGTAGTAATTAATCATCATATTATACCATAATCAAGGACTATTTTGCACCCTTAATGAGTCTCAATTTCTTAGTCTTCGTCATCCGTTTAATAGCATATTCCCTGCGTTGTGCTTCTTGTTTTTGGTGAAAGCTTTCAGCATATACCAAGGTCACAGGGCGACGTCCTCGCGTATACTTTGCACCGCCTAAGATATGTCCATTGTGAGCATCTATTCGACGTTTAAGATCTGTAGTCCATCCACAATACAAAGAGTCATCAGAACAACGCACTAAATAAATATAGTGCATTTCTTTTGATTCATCACCTTGAACACTAGCGTCATTCAAGATTGTATCACAATCTACAATTATACCGTGTACATCTTGTGTAGATGCACATTCACCAGAAAGAGACTCTTGAGAAGTACTTTTCTTATTTCCCATTTTTCGCATCATCAGTGATTGGTTCCAATGTAATGGTATTAATAATTACTGGTTCTACTGGCTTATCATTGCGGCCGGTTTTAACTTTGCCGATTTTTTCAACTACATCCATACCTTGTACTACAGTACCAAAGATGGTGTGTTTATTATCTAACCAATCCGTAGGTCCCAAGGTAATGAAAAATTGAGAACCTCCTGTATTAGGGCCACGGTTAGCCATGGCTAGAACGCCCATTTTATTGAAGTGTAAATCATTGGAGAATTCATCAGGAATTGTATAGCCTGGGCCACCAGCACCTGTGCCATCAGGATCTCCACCTTGAATCATAAAGCCTTCGATAACACGGTGAAATGTCACACCATTATAGAAGCCTTTTTTCACGAGATAATCAAAATTTTTGACCGTAATCGGTGCTTTAGACCCTAACAAACGAACCTTAAATTGACCATAGTTTGTATCAAAGATAGCATATTCATCAGCAATTGGTGCGTTTGTAAAATTGGGCATAGCTACAGTTTCTGCTTTCACGGTATTACCTTGTGGTTGTTCACCACTGTTTGTACCGCATGCAGTTGTACCAAGCACTGTAATCCCCAACATTGCGCATAAAGCCAAGCGTTTCCAGTTCATATGTCCCCCAAAATACTAATATTATATTTAACTAAAATGTAGATTTAAAATTTACATAGAAAAACCGCTCAACCCATGAGCGGCTCTTTTTTAGTATATCATATTATGACACTATTGAGATTAAAAATATAAGAAAATAATATAACAATATATAACAACAAAAAACAGAGCTTCAAAGGAGCTCTGTTTTTGTAATCCTCAAATAATCACGTAGTTAATTCGATTATTTAGAGTCAAATTGATCTGGAGTTGTATTGTTATAAGACTCAATATAATTATTGAAATTCTCAATCATGTCGTTAAGGTTGTTTTCATTTGCATCGTTAAGTACTTGACGAACAGAACCAACTACAGAGTTATAAGAGTTAACAAGCACTTCTCCACGATCATTATTTATGCTCTTAAGCAATGTTTGAATTTCATTAAGTTCTTTTTCTACAGCTTGTTTGTCTGCATTTTTAGGAGCTTTTTCTACATTTTCTACAAGATTAGTCAAGCGAAGCGTAGATTCCATTGCTGCTGCATAACCTTTTTTACCGTCTTTTTTCAATTTTTCGATTTGTTTCTTAGTTTGTTCAGTGTTAGCTTTGTTAAGAGCATCATTGAACTTCGCATAAGCAGCATCAAATTTTTCTACTTGTGCTACGTATTTAGCTGCTAGTTCTTTACCTTTAGCACCACCATCGTTCATGTAAGCTTTAGAATCATCATAAGCTTTCAAATCTTTGAATGTTGGTACTAATTCATTAAGAATATTTAATACATTATCGCATTCTGTATCAACTTCTTTGAACGTAGAGCCTTCTTTTTTAGATTTTTCCAAAGCATCTTTTAAAGTATCATAATGAGGTTGACGACCAATAGCACCTTCTTGGAAACCACCTTTTAATTTAGCCAAACTATCCGCATAGTTTTGACCCCAAGTTGCATTGTCACCATTGAAGTTGTTTGTTGCATCAATAAGTGTATTAAGCTTAGCAGCTGCTTTCTCATCGCTACCGCCATCAACTACGGAGGATACTACGGAGCCAATGCCACCCGCTTTATCACTGCCGCAACCAGAAACAAATAAACCTGCTGTCAATGCTGCTACACAAAGTAAAGTTGAAAATAATCTGCGTTTATTGTTCATATATTCTCTTCTCCTTTTAACACATGAATATTGAACTAAGCGCATTATACTAACTATACTACACCAACTCTGTAGCCACAGCTACAAAAATAAATCTTCATATAAACTTCACCTAACTTAGAGGAATTATCAATAATTAATCGATCCATTTAAAATGCTTACACGCATTATAAATACCATCTTTATCACAGTCTGTAGTAATATAATCAGCCTTTGCCTTTAATTCAGGGCGCGCATTACCCATAGCAATATTTAGCCACTCAGGCCTAAACATAGACAAATCATTATACCCATCACCAAATACAACAGCTTGATTTGGCTTCATTCCAAAGTGTTCAAGCATATTACGAATACCCAACGCCTTTTCCATAGGCTCATATAGAACACAGCCATCACCATAACGAATGAGCTTATGTGTCATATGCTCGATATCCTTCTCCTCTTCCTCTCCTTCCTTGAAAAACACATAAATCTTATAAAATTCTTCAACACTATGAAAATCAAAATTAGGGTCTACAGTTGTTTTAAACACATCCCAATTGGGATGCCACTCTAAAATTTCCTTATACGGCGTAATACGACCGAGTTTATTGCGGTCAGTTACGGCCCAAGGAATATTATGTGATTCTAAATACTCTAAATATTTAATACATGCATCACGATCCATACCTATCATAGATACCAATTCATTATTAACAGTGATACTGTGACCACCATCTGCTACAAAATCAGTAAGGCCCGCTTGCTCTGCAAAACGCTTAGCATCCACTTGAATACGACCAGTTGCTAAGGCTACACGGTGACCACGACGCTTTAACTCATCTAAACTGTATTGAGCACTTTCAGGGATTTTACCTTCAGGCCATACAGCTAAAGTATTATCAATATCGAAAAAGAAAAACTTCTGCTCCACGGCCCCTCCTAATCACGTCCACTCATTAACTTAAACCGTTCTTTTTGCGCTACATCTGGATATTTTTCACGATCTACATCGCTTACAAACATCTCTAAGGGACGTATATACATATCGCGCTCATCATACAGTTTTTGATATACTACAAACTTTTCACCCGTCTCAGAGTGAGTCGCTACATCTAGCACGTAATAATACATTCCTTTAAAATGACGATACAAGCCACCTTTTACAATATTACTCATCTATAACCTCATATAACATTTAATTGATTAACAAACATTTTCTTATCTCTTATTATATTACTATTATAAGATAAACTCACTCTAATCTAGCAAATTAATATTCTATAGTTTCCATATAACGAATCGCATCTGCTAATATTTCTGCTGTAATCTCATATGGCGATACAACAACATCACGAACAGATACGGCCTTTTCTACGATTTGTGGTATATGGGATTCATCGAGTCCCATTTGTGAAAGTTTCGTAGGCCATCCAATTTCACGATATACAGGCAACCAACGTTTCAACTCATCTAACTGTTTATCTACAACAAAGAGAATTAACAATCCATATGCCACCATTTCACCATGTAAATGGTTCTTCTCTGTCTGTTCATTCGTAGCACAGCCATAGCAAATGGCATGGGCAATGATACTATTGTAATCGCCAGGCATACAACCTGATACAATACCAGTCGTAAAGATGACGGTCATAACCATCAAATCAAATGCTTCACTCCGCTGCTTCGCCTCATTATCATTATAAGCGTCTAAACCATGTTCAAAAATAGGCTCACTACACATCGAGGACAACACAAGACCTAATTGAGTATTGTACACTTGTTCACGGTTGCGAGCAGACATTAATGTTTCGTAGTGCTTGGCTATCGTATCGCCCATACCCGCCCATAAATAACGACTAGGAGCCTCTACAAGAATATCTGCATCAATAAAGCAGTGTACCGGCGGATGATTTACAAAGGCAATACCATCAAAGTTATGATCTGCTGTATATACAGCGGCCGCTTCTGATGTAGCTGCGCAAGTAGATGCGATAGTAGGAATCGTAAAGAACGGCTTATCATCGAGCTCTACAGCCACTACTTTTACCGTATCAATAGCCTTACCACCACCTACGGCAAAAAGAAAATCCGCCCTTTTCACAGATTCCATACGAGCAATTTCCTTACCTCGATCAAAGGTACATTCACCACCAAAATGAATGATATCTAACACCTTAATGCCAGCCCTATCGAGAACGGGTTGGATATATGGCAGAGCTTTAGATAATGCGGTTTCACCACCTATGATGGCCACAGATTTCCCATATAATTTCGTAAATTGTGGAATGGCGTCAAATACATCGTGACCGCCAAAGCTATAACTTGGTAAACAATGAGTGCTACGCATAAAAATCTCCTTTAAATACTATATATGTATTATAAAAACTCCCACCCATAAAAGCAATTTGAATTCATAAAAAGGCTCTATACTTTCACCAAGAATGAAAGCATAGAGCCTTTATTTTTACTACTTATTATCGGAAGCAAGACCTTTATAGATAAGGCCCACAACAAAGCCTAATACCGCAAAGCTTACCCAACCCATACCAGCACTTTGGAATGGAATATATTGAGCAAAGAGCTGTTCCAAAGCTGCAGGTGCGATACCTGCAGTCTCAAGGCCAGTCATGAGGGCAGAGATCATTGTGAATGCCACAGTCCATGCATATACGCAGCGACGGCCACCGAACACATTATGGAGAAGCGCCAACAAAATGATTACGATAGTCAACGGATACAAGAGCATCAACACAGGAATTGCTGCACTGATGATTGTTTTCAAACCAAACATACTAAGGCCAAATGCCGCTACAGAGAAAATTACTACATACAATTTGTAGCTAATCTTTGGAGTCAGCTTGTGGAAATAAGTACCGCAAGAAGTGATAAGACCAATACTTGTAGACAAGCAAGCCAAGAGAACGATGATAGCCAAAATGATTTGACCGAACTCACCGAACAAATAGTTAGCACTTACAGACAATACAGGAGCCCCTGTCTCGAACAAACCAAAGCGTTCAACACTTGTAGCACCAATATTAGCGATAAATACATAAACAATACCAAGAAGGCCTACCGCAATTGCACCTACCTCCATTACCGTTTTTGTAATCACAGCACGAGAGGTAGCCCCACTAAGGCGTACAAAATCGATCACAAGAATAGCAAATACTACGGAAGCTAAGGCATCCATTGTATTGTAGCCATCTAGGAAACCTTGTAATACAGCCGTTGGCGCATCACCATATGCCGGTTGTGGCACCGCATAACCACCAAGTGGAGTAATAAAGGATTTAACAATTAACAACAGAATTACAAGTAGTAAAGCTGGTGTCAAAATATTGCCGATACGGTTAACAAGTTTTTGCGGACTAATAGATAACCACAAAGAAATACCAAAGAATAATGCCAAGAAAATTGGTTCCATATTCATGCTTAAACCTTCAGTGAAAGGTTTAATTGCGATTTCATAAGCTACAGTACCAGTACGTGGCGTAGCAAACATAGGTCCAATGCTCAAGTAAAGAGAAATCGTATACAACAAGCCATAAATTGGATGAACTCGGCTTGCTAGTTCTTCAACATCTTTACAGGAAGAATAGCCCATTGCTACAACACCTAAGAGTGGAAGTCCTACACCAGTTAACACAAAGCCAAGCAAAGCCCAGCCTACATTATCACCAGCATGTTGCCCTAAAGCCGCTGGAAAAATCAAATTCCCTGCTCCAAAGAATAGAGCAAATAACATCATACCTATAGCCAGATAGGCACGGGTCGACAGATTGTCGTTACCATTCATAAATGTAACCCCCTTTAGGTCATATAAAATAATATTACTATTATAATCTAAAGGAACTCGGGTATACAAGAAAAATATCCTCACTATTCTATATCCGTATAGAGTTATTCCCATAAGTAACAGACTTTAACTTTTACCTATAGGAATAAGTAGATAGTTCCCTATTTTACAGTAATCATTACAGACTATTAATTGCTCATTCACTACGAAAGACTTCTTATATGAACTTGTACATCATAAAAGGTGCTACCCCATCCCTGATCTGTAGGACGAGCTGCGGTAAGCGCATTGATTGCCACGTGAGGATCACTAGATTGAGATTGCCACCATACACCTAGTGTTACCAATGTACCTCGCTGTACCTCATCGTCGTAGTATGCTTTAATTTTTACGCTGCCACGATCGTTATAGATTTCTACTTCATCCCCATCGTTTATGTTATACATTTTGGCATCTTCTGGATGGATACGAAGTTTCATCAACTCAGGATCATTAAATTCTAGTTCGCAGAAACTAGAGTCCAATATTCGAATATCATTGCCGATTATGAGCCAAAATGGTGCATTGTCACCATATGGAGGTATATATCGTATTAGTGGTTCTGCATCCTGTGAGTTATATAGCTCAATTTTCCCAGACGGGGTTTTGAAATCCATCTTATAATTTTCAGGCACCGTCATCTCTACAGACTCACCTTTAAGAATTAAATCTTGATCTGCCTTAGATATACGGCTCGAAGTCCGCACAATTTGGTTAATAAGCTCTCTTTCACTAAGGTCAAAGAATGTATCCTCCAGCCCCATGCGCTTTGCTAACTCTGCGATAACTTGCCAATTGGAACGAGACTCCCCAACAGGGTCGATCAATTTATACCCTGTTCCAATTGTGTAATGGCCATAAGAATTATAAATATCATCATGCTCTACAGATGTTGTAGCCGGCAAAATAATATCCGCATATTTACAGGTATCCGTAAAGAAACGCTCATGAACAATTGTGAATAAGTCATCACGCATCAAACCTTTACGGACTACATTTTGATTAGGCGCTGTAATAGCGGGATTTGAGGAAAACACGTATAAGCTATGAACGCCAACTCCTTCGGGATTTGTAAGCATCTCCCCAAGTTTAATCATAGGCATCAATCGTTTGGCTGGCGCATGAACATGAGCCTGTTGCATCACATTTTTACCAACGAATTTACTACCACTAGCGCTCGACAACAATCCACCCCCAGGATATTGCCATGCCCCAACTATGGCAGGTAAAGCATTGATAATCCGACAAGTCATAGCCCCATTACCATAGCGAGATAAACCACTGCCGAGACGAATAAAGGGCGCTCTTGATGTAGCGTATGCATGAGCAAACTCAGTCATACGCTCCACGGAAACACCACAAATATCAGAAGCTTTTTCCGGCGTAAAATCAGACAATACATCTTTTACCAGCTCATCGTAGCCTTGCATATGTTGCTTGATAAAATCTATATCCGCCAATCCATCACGATGAATGATATGTAACATGCCTAATGCTAGTGCGCCATCACTACCGGGTTTTACGTAAATATGCTCATGAGCTTGGCTGAAAGTATACGTTTTATGAGTATCAATAATCCAAACACGAGCACCCTTCTTTTTTGCTATATTCACATCATGTAAGATATGAACATCTGTGGCTGTCGCATTCATGCCCCACAAGACGATAAGATCACTATGTTGCGCCTCTTGTGGTTTAATACCTAAGGTTTCACCATAAACAGAGCGGAACCCCGCCTGTTTGGCAGGAGAACAAATACCTCGGTCTTGGTCTGTAGCACCAATGCGACGGAAGAAATAATCTGCTGCAGGGCTCTGAATAATCCCCATTGTTCCCGCATAAGAGTAGCGCAAAATACTTTCACTGCCATAAGTATCAATATTTTTTTTAAAATTATCGACAATTGCATCAAGGGCTTCATCCCAACTAATACGAGTGTACTGATCTTCACCAATTCCCTTTTTACCAACACGCTTCATAGGGTACTGCAAGCGCAACGGAGAATGTATTACTTTTTCATAATGTGCCATCTTAGGACAGAGTGTACCTCTTGTGAAAGCATGATCTCTATCCCCTCGAACAGATATTACTTTATTATCATCAACTGATACGATGAGTCCACATGCATCGGGACAATCATATGGGCATACAGATTTATATTCTTTCATGATAAGCACCTCGCTTATAAATTGTATAAACTATAGGATGTATATTTATATTATATTATAGTATGACTCGTATAAGTATAACCTTTTGCACATCTTCTGAATTAAAAAGGTTTTAGAAATGATTATTTTATGTATATCAATGCATTCGATTATCACATTACATTTATGACCTCATCATTTATTTTGATATATATAGTTAGACATTTCAAGTTTTATCGATATCTATCCATTATCATTCTTGTCCATGTCCTAAACAGATATACTAATAAGTTCTATAAAAATACCAAAATTCTTCAAAAAAATCATGCAATCATTACCAAAAGTCATAACCATATAGCTTTAGGTATAATCAGACATTTTAATAGTGTTGTATAGATTATGTGACAAAAATCACCGGTACGTATGCGTATTTAGTAATGTCGTTCAGACTGTAAGACTATTCAATCTCACTTGTTTCTGTGCTATACTGACAGTGTCATTTGAGAGGATATAGAACTCACAAGAAATCATTTTGAATTCATGGTTATCTAATGTGAAGTAGCTATATCAGGTACATATTTTCTGAAAAGAGGTTTTAACGATGGCAGACGCAAAAAACACTGTGTTATTCCCTTATGAAACACTAAAAAAATTGAGCATGGACGCTTTCCAAAAATTTGGTTTCTCCGAAAAAGAAGCTGACATCATCCAAGACGTACTTTTGACTTCTGACTTGTTCGGTATTCAAAGCCATGGTATGCAACGTATGGTTCGTTACCATAAAGGTATCACTAATGGCTTGATCAAAATCGACGCTAAACCTGAAATCGTAAAAGAAACTCCAATCTCCGCAGTTATCGACGGTCATGACGGCATGGGTCAATTGTTGGGCCACATGGCTATGGAAATGGCTATCGAAAAAGCTAAAAAATCCGGTGTTGGTATCGTATCTGTACGTAACTCCAACCACTATGGTATCGCTGGTTACTATGCTAAAATGGCTTCCGACCAAGGCTTAATCGGTTTCTCTTGTACAAACTCCGAAGCAATCATGGTTCCTGTATATGCTCGTAAAGCTATGCTTGGTTCCAACCCTATCGCTTGGACTGTACCTGCTGATCCTGTTGACTTCTTCTTCGATTGCTCCACTACAGTAGTAACTCGTGGTAAACTTGAAATGTACAACAAAATGGGCAAAGCTACTCCAGATGGCTGGGCTGTTAATAAAGACGGCGTTCCTTCCACTGACGCAGCTGAAGTATTGGGCAACATCTCCCGTCATGAAGGCGGCGGTATCCTTCCTTTAGGTGGTGCTACAGAAGTTCTTGGCGGCCACAAAGGTTATGGTAACGGCATGATTGCTGAATTATTCTCCTCCATCTTGTCTCAAGGCGGTACTTCCAACAAATGTATGGTTGGCGGTAAATCCAACATCTGTCACGGCTTCATGGCTATCAACCCTGAATTCTTCGGTGACCCAGCTGAAATCAAAAAACACTTCTCCCAATTCTTACAAGAATTACGTGAAGCTCCTAAAGCTCAAGGTCAAGACCGTATCTACACTCATGGTGAAAAAGAACATGAATCTGTTGCTAAAGTTAAAGCTGAAGGCATCCCTGTACTTAACGGTACAATGCTTGAAGTTCAAGACCTTTGCAATGAATTAGGTTTAGACTTCAAATCCTACTTCGGCGATTATGTACCAGAAGCTCCTGCTACAATGTTCAAAGGTAACTACTAATACCTAAACTTAGTAATGGCCCTAACAAGGACTTGTAGTTAGTACAGAAGGGGACATAAACACTGTTTATGTCCCCTCTCTTATGTTTTTAACCTCATAGGCTATGAGGTTAAAAAATTTTATGTACTATATCAATTTTTATGATAAGTATATCTGTTATTTTATTGTAAGCTTTTATTTTAACTGAACTTTTACAAATTAACATCATAGCGATTTATTCATCAATTAAATTGATTAAACTACGTCGTCCTGTTGAGCATATATTTTTGTTTTACTTGAAAGGATGATCTTAGAAATGAGTGCTATCACCGTTCTATTAGCGCTATCTCCAATCATTTGGTTGATTGTAGCGTTATCCATCTTGAAATTACCTGCATGGCAAGCAACAAGTGTTGCTGCGATTGGTTCTTTCATTATCGCTATTACAGCATTCCAAGCTGACCCATTTATTATGGTCACTGGTGCCCTTGAAGGTGCCGCATTGGCAATCTGGCCAATCCTATTAGTTATTACAGCTGCTATCTTCGTTTATAACTTGGTAGTACATACGAAAGCAATGGAAACAATTAAAACCATGCTTTCTTCTGTAACATCTGATACTCGTGTACTTGCATTACTACTTGCATGGGGCTTTGGTGCCTTCATGGAAGGTATGGCTGGCTTTGGTACTGCCGTTGCAATTCCAGCCGCTATGATGGTTGCCGTAGGTTTTGACCCACTTAAATCTATCATCGCATGTCTCGTTGCAAACTCCGTACCAACAACATTTGGTTCTATCGGGATTCCAACAACTACATTGGCATCCTTAACAAACCTTGATCCAAGCCATTTAGGTACATTCATTTCCGTACAATTATTCTTGCTTAACCTTATCGCTCCATTCTTTGTTGTTATGATTATTGGTGGCGGTATTAAAGCGTTAAAAGGCGTATTCCTCGTAACATTACTTTCTGGTTTAGCATTGGCAGTTCCTGAAACTGTAATCAACGCTGTAATGGGTCCAGAATTATCCGTAATTTCTGCATCCATCGTTATCATGGCAGTTATCATTGGTTGTGCAAAAATCATGCCTCCTAATGATCCTAAATACGCAGTTAAACAAACTGGCGAAGTCCCTAAAGTTTCTGGTGGCGAAGGCCTTGTAGCTGCAATGCCATTCATCTTAATCTTCGTATTATTGTTATTAACTTCTAAATTGTTCCCTGCAATTAATGGTCCTCTTGCGTCCATTAAGACATCTGTACCTATTTATCAAGGTGCTGGCGCAAAACCTTACACATTCGTATGGATTGCAACACCTGGTATTATGATTTTCATCGCTGGTATTGTTGGTGGTTTCATCCAAAAAGCAAAAGCTGGCGAAATCTTCGGTACATTGGGTAGCACAGTTAAAAACTTGAAATTCACATACCTTACAATCATCACAGTTGTTATGACAGCTAAATTGATGACTTACTCTGGTATGACTGCAGACATTGCAAAAGCAATGGTTGCTGGTACAGGTACTTTATACCCTCTATTCGCTCCTATCGTAGGTGCGTTGGGTGCATTCTTGACTGGATCTGGTACAAACTCCAACGTATTGTTTGGCCCACTCCAAATTGCCGCAGCTCAAGGCTTAGATCCTACAAACTTCGAAGACCTTGGCTTCTGGTTGGCAGCAGTTAACTCCGGTGCAGCTGGTATCGGCAAAATGTTGTCCCCTCAATCCATCGCGATTTCTATTGGTGCCGTAGGCCCTGCTTTGAAAGCATACCTAGAAAATCACAAAGAAATCAGCTCTGAAGAAGCTCATAAACTAGAACATGAAATCGAAGCAAGTGTTATCATGAACAGTGCATTCAAATACTTTATTATATTTATCGTAATGCATGGTTGTATATCCTTCTTCGGTCAACATTTCATTCATGAAATTCATCATTTCTTCTTCTAAGAATTAGTGAAACAAAAAGAACAGCTCATTACGAGCTGTTCTTTTTTGTTTGTATTAAGATACTACATTTTTATTCTTACTAATTATAATTAGAAATACTTGCGCTCAACTTCCCATTTTGTGAAGTTGCCACTTGCTGCATCGATTTCAAAATCATATTCGTAACCATTGTATCGAATTTCACCTTCGTATTCTAATCGACCATGATCATAGTCATGCCCAAATTCGGTTACATTAGCTTGTGTTGCTCCTGGCACGCGTGCCAATGCACGATTTAATGCCTCTTGCTCACCGATACCTTGCGCAGATGCAAATGTTGTTAATCCAACAGCAGTCACAGCAGCCAATACCAAGGCTTTCATAAATTTTTTCATAATAACCTCCTATATACGATAAATTATATTGATTTTTTTAGATTTACTCTGTATATGTATTTTAATCTATAAATCGAAATACATCAAACTCAAACTTTTGATATACAACCATCTCTCAAACGTTATGCACTACATTGTTATTTATATACTCACAAAAATATTTTATATACAAACACCAAAAGTTTAACCTAAATAAAATAGTATATAAAGGCTAGAGGTATATGCAGACCAAAATAGAAAAAGCTTTTACATATAAATCTATAGAATAATCCATACAATTATGTTACAATACATCTTATTATAAGATAAAATTTAATGCAGTCTGCGAAGTGCGATTCGCAGACTTTTATTTTTCTCACTTTAATATAGGAGGGTTTTATGACTCAAGAAAGCTCTGCTAAGGTCTCTTTCATCTTGGTAGTATTCCTCGGTCTGTTGACGGCGATTACACCCTTAGCAACAGATCTTTATTTACCGGCATTACCAATTATGCCTGGGTAGCTGAATACAACAGCTTCTAATATTCAAATGACCATAGGTGTTATGACCTTCGGTGTCGCATTAGGACAACTATTTGGTGGCCCCATTAGTGATACAATGGGGCGTAAACTACCTCTTATCGTTGGTAATTTACTGTGTGTCATCTCTGGTATCATCTGCGCCTACGCACCTAGTATTGAAATACTGTTACTAGGTCGTTTCTTACAAGGATTAACTGGATCTATAGGCGTTGTAATCACCAAAGCTATCGCTCGTGACTTTGCATCCGGCCAAGAATTGACTAAGCTATTTGCATTACTTATGATGGTTAATGGCCTTGCGCCAGTACTTGCACCATTAGTAGGTGGCCAATTACTACTCTTTACTACATGGCGCGTTATTTTTATTATCCTCGCTGTATTCTCAGCCATTCTATTAGTAGGTTCTCTTCTCTTCCGTGAAAGTTTACCCAAAGAAAAACGTATTACAGGTGGTATCACTACATCTGTAAAAAATTATCTTACGCTGATGAAAGATAAACCATTCCTTGGGCAAACCTTAATCCAATTCTTTGCTTTTGGTGCATTCTTTGCGTATATCTCAGGCTCATCCTTTGTATATCAAAATATTTTCCAATTATCTGCTCAAGAATTTAGTTACCTCTTCGGTATCAATAGCTGTGGTATTATTTTAGCCAGTGCCATTAGCGGCCGCCTAAGTAATGTTGTAACATCTTATCAATTCCTCACATTCAGTCTTTGGCAACTGACAATCGGCTCTTTACTATTCCTAGTAGCCATGCTATTAGAATGGCCTCTCATTCCTGTTACAATCATACTATTCTTCACCGTATGTACCGTATCCCTATTCGGCTCTGCCTCCTTCTCTATGGCAATGACCAAATATGGGAAAATGGCCGGTAGTGCCTCTGCAGTGCTTGGCTTTGCCAGCATGTTCTCTGCAGGGATCGTGTCTCCACTCGTTGGTATTGGTGGGGAATATACGGGTATTCCCATGGGGATTACAATGCTAGTATGTGCAGCGCTTTCCTTATTGTGCCTATATAGTTTGGTAGAGAAAGAATAATCTCTTTTAAGCATTTGTGTGAGCCCTACAATGGGGCCCCTTTACAACAGCATATTTTAGTATATAAATAAGATACCCCTTTCCTTGCTCAGTACGGCGCTACGCTTTGTAAAATCGCTTTGGAAAGGGGTATCTTATTTATATTAACACTACCCGTAGAGACGTCCCATTGTAGGGCTAACAAACTATATCTAAAATATATTAATTCTTTCTTCCTACAACATTCTAAGCACAATAAAGGAACTCTCCTGTCCAACGGATTATGAGAAAAAGAGATATGCCATAGGCACATCTCCTCTCCCTATCCACTGTACTAGTTATATATTTTCAATGGGACATCTTCATAACGGTTGTATATAGAAAAAAACACAGCCCTCTCCCCCATCTCCGTTAGGTGTATTACTAATTTTTTGTAACTAATAAGATAACAAACTCGATGGAGCTATTAAAGATATAGTAGATTGGATTACTTACATTTTATAATGGGACGTCTTCATATCCAGGTGTATATAGAAAAGAATACAGCCCTCTCTGCAGCGATTTTACGGAACATAGTGACGTACTGAGCCAAGAGAGGGCTGTATTTTTTCTATACTAATGATATGCAGTTATATCCGGGCCTCATTATAAAATGAAAGCGCCTTATCGCTTATTTACAATAGCTCCATCGAGTTACACAACTATTATTTGGGCTAAAATTAGCAATACACTAACTACTTACTCGAACATTGTCGATAGTAGTAATTTCAATCGGTTTGCTTGGTTTACCGCACTGGAGCCTGGATCGTAGTCGATAGCTGCAATTCGCACGTCTGGGTATGCAGCGGATAGTGTTTTCACCATGCCTTTACCTGTTACGTGGTTTGGTAAACAGCCGAATGGTTGTAAGCATACGATTTGTTTAGCTCCTTTTTCGATAAGGTCAATCATATCTCCTGTGAGGAACCAGCCTTCACCACATTGGTTACCAAGTCCGATGAATTGAGCTGCTTCTTTTGCTACTTCTGTCATACGTTGTAGCGGGTCAAAGTGTTTTGACGCTGCTACGGCTTTTGCATATGGTAAGCGGTAGAGCTCAAGGGCTTCACGAGCCAATGTACCGAAGAAGCCAGATAGCCATGTACCATCAAGGTTCTTAGCACGGTATGTGCTATCCATTGCACAATACAAGAAGAAATCTAGCAAGCCAGATGTAACGACTTCGCCGCCTTCCTTTTCAATAAGCTCATTAATATGATTGTTAGCACTTGGATGGAATTTAACGTAAATTTCCCCTACGACACCAACACGAGGTTTTTGTACATCTTTATTAATTGGCAAGTTATCAAAATCATGGATGATTTCTTTGATGTACTTATTATATTGTCGAAGACTGGCAGATGTAATATTATCACGTAATTTTTTAATCCAATAATCACATAGTGCATCGGTAGAACCAGGATTTGTCTCGTATGGACGTGTGGCAAGAACACATTGCATGAGCGCATCACCGTATACAACGGCTTGAATCATACGATGCAAGAAGCCTTTTGTCAACTTAAAGCCTGGTTGACGTTCCATATCACTCGCATTGAGAGATAGGATTGGTACTTGTTTCATACCCGCATCAATTAATGCTTTACGTAAGTAACCGATGTAGTTTGTAGCACGACACCCACCACCAGTTTGAGAGATGATAACAGCCGTCTTATCTACATCATATTTGCCGGATAACAGTGCGGACATGAGCTGCCCTACAACGATAATCGCTGGGTAACATGCATCATTATTGATATATTTCAAGCCCACTTCAATATCGTCACGTGTTGGAGCTGGCAACATTTCAAAATTGTAACCTTCATGTTGAAGGACAGGCTCTAAAAGGCTGAAATGCAATGGTGACATTTGTGGTACCAAGATTTTATATGTCTTACGCATTTCTTCTGTGAAGACAACTCGATTGTAATCGTAAGTTGGTAATTTCTCTACCACTACTTCTTCCGGCGCCTCAGGATTATGATGACGACGCAAGCTACGTTCCATTACGGATTGCAAGGAACGCAAACGAATTGTCACGGCGCCAAGGTTTGTACCTTCATCGATTTTGAGCAAGGTATGGATTTTATGGTTTGCTGAAAGTATATCTTTTACCTGATCTGCTACGATGGAATCGAGACCACAACCAAAGGAGTTAAGCTCAACGATTTGGAAGCCTTCTGTTCTACTTACGAATTCAGCGGCACGATATAGACGGCTATGGTAGGACCATTGGTCTACAACGCGTAAATGCTTGATTTCATTCCCTAATGGTGCAACGCCATCTTCTGTAAGAACAGCCATGCCAAGAGATGTGATAAGTTCAGGAATACCGTGGTTAATACCGGAGTCCAAATGATATGGACGGCCAGCCAATACGATTGTAGGAATTTGTTCTGCCACGAGGCGAGACACAGTTTTCTTTGTCGTTTCACGGTAAGACGCTTTACAGTTTTCCTGCTCTTCCCAAGCGAGGTCTACAGCCTTAGCAATATCCTTCTTCTTTAAGCCTAAGAAATCCAATGCTTTCACAAGGGCCGGAACAAGGGATTTTTTATCAGCTAGCGGCAAGAATGGTGCGTGGAACGGAGTAGCGCCCAATACCTCTTGCATATTATTTTTGATAAGTTCTGGATAAGAAATAACCATTGGACAATGGTAATTATTGTCGCGGCTAAATTCCTTAGGGCCATGTTGAATACAAGGGTACCAAATAAAGTCTACCTGTGCATTCGCTAAGTCGCGAATGTGACCATGAACAGCCTTTGCTGGATAGCAAGCCGTATCGGATGGAATCGTATCGATAGCCTTATTGTATTGATCCTTAGTCGTATAATCTGAAAGGATTACTTCATAACCCAAGCTATTGAAGAATGTAAACCAGAATGGGAAGTCCTCATACATGTTGAGAACGCGAGGAATCCCTACACGCATTTTACCTTCAAACTCTGGAATGTTTTTCTTCAAGTAGTAATCAAAGTAACGACGTAATTTTACATCTACCAAGTTAGGAACTGGTTTACGTTTCTCTTGGATCATATCGCCAGCACCGCGATCACAACGGTTGCCCGTTACGTACGTACGACCATCGGAGAAGGCGTTAATAGTAAGCATGCAGTTATTTGGGCAAAGGCCACAATTGCGCATTGTCGTAGATACTTGTAAAGAATTAAGGCCTTCACTATCTAGCAATGTACTTTCACCTTTTTGCAACTCTTCCGCCGTTTCCGCGGCAAGAAGAGCCATACCGTATGCCCCCATCAAACCAGATACATCAGGGCGAATCACCTCTACGCCCATCAATTTCTCAAAGGCACGCAAAACAGATTCGTTATAGAACGTACCACCTTGTACAACGATATGATCACCTAATTCTTTAGGGTCTTTCACCTTGAGAACCTTATAAAGGGCATTTTTAATTACAGAATAAGCAAGACCTGCCGCGATATCTTGTACCGTAGCACCTTCTTTTTGAGCCTGCTTAACCTTAGAGTTCATAAATACGGTACAACGAGAGCCTAAGTCGATTGGCATAGGTGCCAATAACCCTTCTTTTGCGAATTGATCGATTGGAATTCGTAGACCAGATGCAAATGTATCAATGAAAGAGCCGCAACCAGATGAGCAAGCTTCGTTCAACACGATATCTTCGATATACCCATCACGAACCTTACAGCATTTCATATCTTGACCGCCAATATCCAAAATAAAGGATACATCAGGACAGAAGAATCGAGCCGCACGATAATGAGCCATCGTTTCTACTTCGCCTATATCAATGCCAAGGGCGCGTTTAAGAAAGGCCTCACCGTAGCCGGTTACGCCAGAGTGTGCAATATAAGCACCTTTAGGCAATAATGTATAAATCTGCTCAATAATTTCACGAGATTTTTCTAATGGTTTACCATGATTAGGACCATAGTGGGAGAAGATAATTTCCTTATTACTATTAATGAGTACTACCTTTAGCGTAGTAGAACCAGCATCAATCCCAAGATAGCAAGGACCTTGAGCATCCTCAATATTCGCTTTTGGCGTTACCGCCTTAGCGTGACGAGCACGAAATTCTTCTAATTCTTGTTCATTCTTAAATAGCGGATCGACACGGTCTGTAGCTTCCATAGGAATACCGATAAGTGCACCGATTTCCTTTGTCAATTGACCAACAGTGATCTCACGGCACTCATCTTTCATCAATGCCGCCCCTAAAGCAATGAACAACTCACCATTCTCAGGGATAATGCGATGCGCTTCATCCAACTCTAAAGTATCGCAGAAGCATTGGCGCAACTCGGATAAGAATGTCAATGGACCGCCAAGGAATGCTACATTACCTTCGATTTTATGTCCGCATGCAAGGCCAGCAATCGTTTGGTTTACAATTGCTTGGAATACGGATTTTGCAATATTTTCATGAGATGCGCCTTGATTTAACAAAGCTTGTACGTCCGTTTTAGCAAATACGCCACAACGTGCCGCAATTGGATAAATCGTATCAGCATTCATGGCTAATTGATCAAGACCAGATGCATCTGTCTGCAATAAGGTTGCCATTTGGTCGATAAAAGCACCTGTACCACCAGCACAGGAACCATTCATACGGTGTTCCGCAGTTTGACCTAAATACGTAACCTTCGCATCTTCACCACCAAGTTCGATGATAACGTCTGTCTCTGGATAGAGGGCTTTTACAGCTCGCGTTTCAGCAATCACCTCTTGTACGAATGGGATGCGCACCTTTTCGGCCATAGCCATCCCACCAGAACCAGTAATACATACATGAACAAGAGCGTCTTCATGACCAACTTGAGCCTCTTGTAGCAAGGTATATACTGTGTCCAATATGTTTGCATAATGGCGTATGTACTTTTTATACAAATAATTATCGTGTTCGTCCAATAATACAACTTTAACCGTTGTAGACCCCACGTCAATCCCCATGCGTAGCATGTGCTGCATAAATACCTCTCTTTTTAACGACCGTATGACCACCTAAGTGACCATACTTATTTTTGTGAAAGTCTCACATGTAATATGTACAACATATATACTGTACTAAGCATCTAAAATAAAAATTAAATTAGATAAGGATATAATACTTTCACCAAAATATCTAAATTTTTAAATATCCTATCTTTATTATACAACAACAGCAGTTAAAATCTAAGTTATTTCTATATCTAAAATGTTATAGAAAATATGTTAAGATTTAAATTACAAAGTCATATATATAATAGGATGTAAAAAATATTATACCATTTTACAATGAAAAATAACGTAACTTTTGCAACATAACAGGACAAATCAAATATATTAACTGCATTAGACAATATGCAATAGATAAAAACTAACCCCCAAAATGGATTCCAATTTGGGGGTTAGTTCATAAGACAGTATATCTTATTCGTATCTATAAAGTTATGTCATGAGAGAGTATTGTATTAAATACATATATGTTATTAACGATCATTGATTAAAACGCTGGAATAATAGCCCCTTTGTAATGCTCTTCGATGAACTTCTTAACCTCTGGAGATTGTAATGCTTTAGCTAATTTTTGAATAGCTGGTTTATTTTCATCACCAGGGTTTACGGAAAGAAGATTTGCATATGGAGAATCCGCTTTTTCTACGAATAAACCATCTTTTGTAGGATTAAGACCTGCTGGCAATGCATAGTTAGCATTGATTACAGCTGCGTCTAAGTCTTGAATGGAACGAGGAATTTGAGCTGCCTCTAACTCTGTAATTTGGATGTTTTTAGGGTTGCTAGTCACATCAAATGGTGTGTTAGTCAAACCAGTTGGGTCTTTCAAAGTTACAAGACCTGCACTTTGTAACAAGAGAAGTGCACGAGCACTGTTTGTTGGGTCAGATGGAATCGCTACTTTTGCTCCATTAGGCAAGTCTTTCAAATCTTTGATTTTTTGAGAGTAAATAGCCAATGGTTCGATGTGAACTGGAGCAAAGCTTACGAAGTTTGTGCCATGATCTTTATTAAAGTTATTTTGGTAAGGCACGTTAGCAAAGAAGTTTGCATCTACTTCTTTACTGGACAACGCCATGTTTGGTTGGATGTAGTCCGTAAATTCAATAATTTGAAGATCTACACCTTCCTTAGCCAAAAGAGGCTTAATTTGATTTAAGATTTCAGCATGAGGTACAGGGTTCGCTGCTACTTTTAACACCTCTGCTTTAGAACTACCAGCACTGCTGGAACTTGCGTCATTTGTGGAAGAGCCACAGCCACTAATCAATAAGGACGCGCCTAATACGGCCGTCGCTGCTAATGCTAACCATTTTTTCATGTAATCCTCCTATCTACGATGAACACCTACATCTATTGACGAGGACTCACGCGTATACAACACACGTAGATATTGTAATAAATTTATATTTTCTTATTCATGTATCTACATTTAATTATTTAATAATTTCGATGTTGTAAGTATAGCAATTTAAATCCTACTCGTATAATAGATTTTATATATTAATCTTTATAACTAAAATCTATAGCAAGGATAAAATAATAACGTTTAACTATACCAAGCAAATAAAAACGGTACTAAGATGATTTCCCGTACTACTAGGTAATATACCTAATAGCTAAAATCAAACTTAGTACCGCTATAAATGTCGCTCTATATAATAAACAATCTAATCAAAAAGATCAAATTATAAAGTTGACGTTGTTTGCTCAATAGAAATAGTTACAGGTGCTGATAACTTAGCCTCCAACCAAGCTTTTATTCGTTTCGAGTCTACATCAGATACACTAGACGTGGTACGGATAATCACTATATAATGACTCGCTTTAGGCTGTTCAAGATTATCTATCAAAGGCATGCCTTCCACTTTGCTTACAAACGGGAATAACGCCTTTGCTTCAGCTTCTGTCGTTTTCATAGTGTTTATAGTTTCACTTACTAGTTGATAAGTCGGCTGGTACAGATTACTCAAGTTTTTATATTTTTCAAGATCTTCCGAAGATTTATTCAAGTTCGTCTTATCCATAGTAGATTTATTCTCATCTACGCTATTAACAAATCGCAATGTATAAGGCTGCAAATACTCATCTTTCTGTAACTTATCATCCAACTGGGATTGCTCCTCCGAAGTCACAGGAGCGCCTATAGCTACTATATCTACTAGCTTATTCACCCGATCCAAGGAATAATCAATCACTTGTCGACGTCCATCTTGATTAATATCAATCTTAATAAACTGCTCTATATGATTTGACTCAGAATACTTGATGGTCATATCATAGCCTGCATAAATACTTGGTGTAGCCATAATAAGACCGATCACAAGAAATATTAGCTGATTACGACGATTAATCGCTTCTGTTTGCTTACAGGACGGCAAACTATATACACCCTTTAAAACAATAAATGATGCAAAGAAGATGAAAAATGCATTTATAAAGAATAGATAGCCAGCCCCAAAGAAATAGTTCCAATTTCCATTGGCAAGTCCATATCCTGCCGTACATAGTGGTGGCATAAGTGCAGTCGCAATCGCAACCCCTGGTATAACATTATCTAAGGTCTTACGCGTTTGCCCAATAATCCCAGCCAACCCACCAAATATAGCAATAAATACATCAAAAATACTCGGTTCTGTACGCGCTAATAATTCAGATGTAGCCGTATGAACGGGGGAAATATAAAAATATAAAGTAGATGCCAAAACAGCAATCGTAATCTGTAAAGACAATCTTAAAATAGCACTTTTCACAACTGTAAAATTAAGCGTAGCGAAGCCAAAACCAGTTGCTAGAATAGGTCCCATCAACGGCGATATAAGCATAGCACCAATAATAACTGCCGTACTATTCATATTCAACCCAATAGAGGCAATAAACATGGAGAGAATCAAAATAACCAAAGCAGGTCCCTTAATCTTAGCTCCACCAATCAACCTTTTAGCAATGGTTGCATCATCGGCTCGCTCAAAATGTATATCAAAGTATTTATTTATTTCCATTCGTCCTCCTTATAACTTCATCAAATCTGCAAAGGTGCCGACATTTACAAACATATGCTGTGTTGTTTTTAGCATCTGCACCATCAAAATGGCTCCCGTACCTTCCCCCATCGACATTTGTGCTTGAATAGGAACCATGTCTTGAGTGATCCCCACCTCAGCTAAAGCGAGTTCCATACCTTTTTCTTTAGACTGATGCGATGGCAATGCATAGTCCTTAACACGAGCGTTTATGTGCATTGCACAAGCAGCTGCGACAGCTGTAATAAAGCCATCGATGATAAAAGGCTTTTCATAATCTACACAAGCTAGCATCGCCCCAAGAATAGCCGCAATATCAAAGCCTCCTACATGAGCTACGATTTTACGAACTCGGTCAGGCTCATGTTCAGAAACTATATTGTTCTTATGATGCTCTAAAACAGACCTAACAAAATCAATTTTACGCTTCATCAGCTCTGGTTTGTCTGGCCAAGAACCAGGTCCTACGGTTTCCGTCGGATCAGCTCCAATTAATGCAGACAACACACACGCAGAGGTTGTTGTATTCCCTAAACCCATTTCACCAAAGGAGAACAGATTGATTCCTTGTTCTACATAATGTTGAACCCGTTTATATCCAGCTTGAAAGGCGCTATTAAATTCATCCTCAGCCATGGCAGGATGATTCAAAATATTCTTTGTACCCTTCGCTACTTTGCGATCCACACCAATACCATCATCTGAGGCAATACCTACATCGACAACCTCATAAGGAATATTATTAAAGTTGCAAAACTGTGTTGCTGCTGAACGACCAAGTAACATATTGCGAGACTGCTTTTGGGTCACCTC
>NZ_KQ960784.1:103325-195465 GCF_001553335.1 Veillonella parvula
TAACATATTGCGAGACTGCTTTTGGGTCACCTCGTAGTTATAGCCTACATAGCCTTCCATATTACAACCATTATCGGCAGAAAATATGATATGCTGTGGTCGAATTTCACCATTAATCTCGCCCCAAGCCGTACAAATTTTGCGGAAATACACTTCCCATAGGCCAAGTCCTCCTGGAATTAAGCATTTAGCTTGGAGAAATTTATTCAGTTGTTGCTCTATAGCTGTGATTGGCTTATCTTTCATTCTATTATCTAGACGGTACTTAATGCATCGACTAGCCTTCTATTAATTCGATATTATTCTATATGAAAGTATATCATAAATTATATGGCTAGTAATGTACCTATTTTTAGTTTTTTGAAAGTCATGTGTAAAGGTTTTATATATCGTTACTTTGAATACATTAAAAGCTTATATCGAGAAAGGTAATTCTGCTTTTAATATAAAGTTATGTTCAAACAAAAAAGGTTATCCCTTACAGGATAACCTTTTATTTGAACTATATTTAGGATACATGATATATCTCTTGTAAATTTATTAAGTTACTTAATTTAAGCACCTTGAAATTGAGGCATATCATCCCCGCTAGAGTCGTCCAATTTACCTTGAAGGTCATGGTCAACTATGGCACATACAGATGCATCAGACCATACGTTTTCAGTGGTTTCAATCATGTCGATAATTGTATAGATTGGCAAGATGATACCGAGCAAGCCAATTGGTGCTCCGATGGAGCTCATCAAGGACAAGGTCAAGAAATAACACCCCATTGGAACGCCCGCATTACCAATAGCAGCGAGAACGGCAATAAATAACCATGCTACCATTGTGCCAATCGTTAAATCCATTCCAGCATTTTGCATTACAAATAAGGATGTAACAAGAATGAAAGCAGCACAGCCATTCATGTTAATGGTTGTACAAATTGGCAATACAAAACGAGCTACTGCAGGATGAGCTTTCAAATTATCCTCAGCAGATGCCAATGTAACAGGCAAAGTTGCTGCAGAAGATTTTGTGAACAACGCAACAGCTACGGCTGGAGACATTTTACGGAATACGTCTACAGGGTTTAAACCACGGAATAACAAGAACAATGGAATTACGATAAAGAATTGGATTAAGTTACCGCCGATAACAACAGCAGTATATTTACCTAAGGCACCAACAATTACACCTGCTTCGATTTGTGCAGATAATTGACCTGCAAAAGCAAGGATGCCGATTGGCAATACATAAAGCAATGCTTTAATCAACGTGAACAATAACTCTTGTAAACCAAATAACACTTTCAACACCGCTTCACGATTTTCTGTGCGTGGCATGAACGCAAATGCTAAACCAACGGAAGCAGAAATAAACATTACAGACAATACATTGGCCTGCAAGTATGGTTGCAAGATATTATTTGGAATGGCGGACAAGAAATGATCGTAATACGTAACATTACCAAGTTTTTCAGGAACTTGAGCTGCACCGGCACCGATTACATCAAGTGGCAAGTTGCCTGGTGCAATCCAGAGGTATAAGCCAAGGCCTACAACTTCTGCACAGATTGTAGTAAGCAATGTATATACTACGGCGTGGCCAAAGATACGACCTGTATCCTTTTTAGCCCCTAGCATGGATAATGTAGTAATTACTGCTAAAGATACTGTTGGAATCGCAATGAATTGGAACAAGCGAGTAAAGACTGCTGCAATAAAATTAAAGAGCTCATTTAGAGCTGGAATGTGTTGCCATCCTAAGATAGCGCCTATGATGAGAGCTCCCATCCATAAAATGAACTGACGCAATTTTCCTTGTCCACGACTTTTCAAGGTAATCTCTTGCGCTAAGGCATCGACATTTTTGTTTTTTTGATTTGCCATAAAACACCTCTTTACAAACTAAACTATATGAGACTATAAAAAGAAATCCCAGCCCTTAGGGCTGGGACAGTAGTTATATCCTAGTCTCTTGTTAAAACATATTATAAAGATATGTTTTAACACTGTCAAACCAAAATAATTTGATATATAGATTAATATATACAATTAATGCGTCACTATAAAATCATAGAAGACAACACGAGTACGATCAGGGCTAAACAAAAAATAAATCACATACGGATCAATTCCACTCTCTCGGTGTAGAACATAAACCGTATAGCCATAGGTAGGAACTCGTTCAAGTTGATAATATCCACCTGCTAGTTGACGACCATATAGAAGCCACACAAATAAGTTCCACTTTGTATAATCCTCAATTAAAAGGTCATAAGTGCTTTGTATATCCCCTTTTGAAAAAATAGAGTCTGCCACAGACTTATATGTGCCCGCCTTAAATAACTCCGGTGTAATAACTACACCAGGTGCTGAGGATTCGGCAACAGTTTTCTCAAATTCTTTTACAACTTCTGGGTTACCTTCAAAAACAATAGTGGTTGTGAAATCATAAAAACTTTCTATTGTTCCCCTTGAAGATATAGGATGCAATCCTTTCGGTACTATATCAGGATTTCTAAAATGTTCTGGTAATACTGTTGCTTTTACTGGCCATCTTTGTTTCCATCGTGATATATCATTAACTTCACTTCCAAAAAGGAGTTCATATATAAAGATAGACATTAGCAATAAAGGTACTGCTACAACTAATGTGCACCAAGCATATAAAATGTGTTTCTTCGGTAATATTAAATGATAAAAGTAGTAATAACACTGTAATCTTATTGATAATAATAAGATTACACCTACAATTACAAACCATAATCCTGGCAATTGAATATGTGCATTTCCCCAAAGAAAAAAGGCAAAGAATAAGATTGATAGAATGATATGTTTACCACAAGGAGGGCCTATTAGTATTTGTAATAGTTTAATAAAGCGATTCACAATATATAATCCTTACTTAGACTGATAAAACACAGCCCGTGTCCCATCATCACTAATCAAAAGTTCCACAAAATGAGGTCTCTTTGTATTACCATCATCAACAAATACATATAATCTATGATTCCGCGTAGAATTATATGTATCCTTGACTACTGTTTTTGTTTCTTTTCGAGGTGCAAAGCGCAACCACTCTATAAAATTCCGTTGCGGCAAATTTAAAGGTTCTTCTCCTATACTTTCTATAATGTTATAGCTATTTGGGTGAGATATAAAGCGCTTTTTCTCCCCAGTGTCTAAATCACGCAATACACCATCCGCATCAATTTGCGCTGTATAAGCTGCATTTTGCTTAGCTATCGCTTCATATTGTGCAATTACTTTTGGGTCCCCCTCCAATACCGTATATCTCTCTGGATATGCATTAGCCCAAGCTAAACTACTACGAAAAGCAGACGCATTATAAATACCTTCTGGAAGTTTTTCTGGCCGTTTTAACCTTTCCGGCAATTCTTCACTATTGGGCCATCCTTGATTCCAATCCTTTGTGCTATACTCGAAAGAATCAAATTGATCAAGGCTTGTTTGCAAATCGTACTTAAACCAATCGCCTATTAGCCAAGAAAAACTGAGAGTAAACGCAATATACAAGCACCAGGCCAATTGAGTGTGCCTTTTTTCAGATACAGTCTGTTTCTTAAAACGACCATATTGTAATAATAGACTCAATAGTATCATTACACCAAACACAATATATGTTATAGGAGCTATATTAAATAGCATGCTCAGTATAAAGAATACACTTATACATATTGTCAATAAGCCATAAAATCCTTGAAACAAAACTCTCTCCTATCATGACAATACTTAGAACATTTTCTTATACAACATTTCTATATCTTCCCGACTCACGTCGGCCACTGTATTAGCAATATTCCCGGTAGCTACAACGTATACGTTATCGACGAGCCAAGGAATGTCTTTTTTCGTTAAGCCTAGTTCTGTAAGGTTCGTGGTAAGATCCAGGTCATGTACAATCAAACGTAATGCTTCACCTAGTTCGGAGCCATCTCCATGGTTGAATATACGAGCTAAGGCACCAAACTTATCAGGGTTTGCACTCCATGTATATTCCACTGCAACAGGTTCAATAACGGCAAGGCCTACACCGTGGGTAATATCCTTAAGCCCACTTGCAGGATGTTCCATGCCATGAGCAAGTGTTACACCGGCGGTATTAATAACCATGCCTCCAATTGTGCTAGCCAATGTAACGGACTCCCAAGCTTTTGTAAGTTGAGTTTCGTTGAGAACAGCTGATTTGCCTTCAGCCATTGCTTTCACATGTTTATATAGAGGCACAAGATATTGTGCTAACAAAGTTACAGCATAATGAGCTAATGCATCGGTAAAAGGTTGTGCCGTTTTAGAAGTATACGCCTCGATATTATGACAGAGTGCATCAAAGCCCACAGATGCCAATACATGGGGCGGCATTGTGCCCATCACTGCGGGATCTACGATGGATACTTTTGGTACGATGGCATTACATCGCAAGGATTTCTTGTCTCCTGTTTCGGGATTAGTAAGTACACCAAAGCCATTACCTTCGGAGCCGGTGCCACAGGTTGTAGGAATTACAATAAGAGGCAACGCCTTATCACTGGTTTTACGATTAAAGATATAATCGTTAATGTCACCTTCGTTAACGGACATAAATGCAATGCCTTTTGCACAGTCCATGATAGAGCCGCCACCGATGGCAATGACCATATCACAGCTTTCAGATTTAGCTAAAGCAGCGCCGTCCAATGCAGTCGTTGTTAAGGGATTAGCATCCACTTGATCAAACAACACATGTTCAATATGTGCCGCATCAAGTTTTGCTGTCACACGGTCATATAGTCCAGATTTTTTAGCACTTGTCCGCCCTGTTACGATGAGTGCTTTATTGCCATAAGGCTTAACAAAATCAGCAACACTATCGACTTTATCCCAACCAAATTGGATATGTACTGGTAAAAAATAAGAGAACTCCATGTGAACGACCTCTTTTCTATAAATACTAGCTCTTAATGTTATTGTAATGTATATTCAGACGCCTGTAAAACCTCATAGGACTTTCACTAGAAAACATGTATACTACAGATAAGAGGGGGCATTTATTTTTATAAAGGGAGAGAATCTATGAAATCTGCAATTACACATTTATGGTTTTCGCTGCGTGACCTAGCAACGCAGTCACCTATATTACTGGCATTAATTGCCGTATTTTCATGTACACCGTTTTATCTAGAGCAAGATTGGTTTGCCGATATAGACCTTTGGTTCTATGGGCTGTATTTCTTCATCGTCATACTACAATCATATATAACACGAGATCGAAAGTTCTCCATAGTATATACATTATTAAGCATAGGTATCAGCGTTGGTCTATATACGATTCATGAAACGTACCATCACATACGAGGCATCGAGCTAGCCACAGAAAACATATCATATCTATGGCTGTACTCTATGATTGCTCTATATTTTACATCGCCTGGAGAATACTACATCGGCGAAATCATCAATCGCCTGAAACGGATTGGTATTACCATTGTTACATCAACACTGTACAATGTCGTCATAATCATGACTCTATGGTTTTTCTTCATCATTCTGAACAAACCATTTACCTTTGATGATCTAATCTTTAAAGTACTAGCCGCTATTAATATTTTTATCTGTATGTCCATGCTGTGCACTTACAAAGAGGAGCCTGATGGACCACCAGAACCAAATACATTCTATAATGTTGTTTTTGGAATCATACTACCAAAAGCTTCCATCATTACAGGTATTCTAGCTAATATCTACTTGGTATTGATCCTCTTAGGCCTCCGTGAAGATGCACGGTTCCTTTACACATATTATCCGTATGTAGCCATTTTCTATCTATTTTACTTGGCTAGTTTCAGGTCTAGTGAAAGCAGCAAGACACAAAGGATCCTATGTTTCTTATTTATTACGATTACAATATTGTGTTTAATCCTGATTGGCAAGCGCGTAATAAATGAGCCCGTACTCTGGCTCAATACGATTTACGTAGCCGCATTCAATCTAATCTTCTTAGCACATAACGTATATTCCTTTGTAAAACGTTTGACTCCATCGATCCATACAACGATTATGGCACTCGCCCTAGGCACAGTCCTTTTAATGCCTTTTATCGGTTACACATCCCATCGAGAGTTTACAAACTATACGAAAATTGACGGTCAATGGCACGTATACTTGCCTATTACAGAAACATTTAACCCTGATTTCACAGACTATGGCAGAACGATTATACAGCGAGATCCATCAAAACCAGGAGCAACTGAAATATATAAGGAAAGAAATATTCAGTTTATTAGCTTTACAGCCGTTGAAGAACCACATGTTATTTCGCTTGTAGGATATGATAAATTCATTTCTAACATCGAATTAGAAGTACGTGAACCTGCTGATAGTACAGCTGACATACCAACAGCGTCATATGAATCTATCAACTTTAGATTCATCAATGAAGGGCTTGATTTAGAGGTATCTCTACCAAATGGCGTGACCGAGGTTCATCATATATATGAAAAATTCCTCACTGTGCCAAAAACGGCTTCAGATTCGGTCATTATAGAAGGCACGGGATACAAACTCTTAATCCACTCCTACTATGCATATCAAGACAGCGCACGAAGAATTATTTTTAGCGTATTATATAATTAATTATAAAAGCAGTGCCCCTAGGGGTACTGCTTTTATTTGTATATAAATGATTAATGATTTGATGATATATTATCCAGATTTACAATTACGTCAAAACAGTACTATCCATTTTCTATTCTAAAAAGAGATATATTATTCATAATTTTCATATATCACCTCTCTATACAGTAATATAAAGCATCTTCAGTTATATCGACATTTTTTGTGAAACTATATTAAAAATTTTCCAAATGTCAATATTGAATGTATAGAATTTTTTCGCTATAATCGTAACATAATGTATAAGCTAGATAAGAAAACTACCATATATAGTAGTTTTCTTATTTTTCTGATTAGACTCAACTTAAAGATAATTTATATATTTCATTCTAATCTTATATATGCTTATACGACTATATTAACAGTTTTATGACTTTTAGCTCTCAAGGGGAACAGTAATGGAGATTATGATCAAGAAACGGGATGGCCATTTTGAGCCGTTGTCCGTTGAAAAAACGAAACGAATGATAGCCTTCGCATGTTTGGGGTTAGATTCTTGTGATCCACTAGAATTGGAAATGGATGCGAAGTTACAATTCGTTGATGGCATGACTACTAAAGAAATTCAAAAAACTTTAGTCCAAACAGCTATCGAAAAAGTTATATCTAAAAAAGACGACGGCTTCGGCAACCAAGTTAATAAAATGAACCAAGATTGGCAGTTCGTAGCATCCCGCCTATTCTTGTTCGATCTCTATAAAGAAGCCGCTATTACTCGTCGTTACAAAGCATTTGGCTACGGCAACTTCCCAAATCTTGTCAACATGCTTGTAGAAGAGAAAAAATACGCAGACTTCTTCGTCACAGAATACACAGCTGACGAATTGCAAGAATTAGGCGATTACATCAAACCTAAGCGCGACTATCTTTTCAACTATGAAGGTCTCAAATTATTGGCTGACCGTTACTTGGTAAAAGGCTTCAACAAAGAAATCTTTGAATTACCTCAAGAGCGTTTCATGGCTATCGCAATGCACTTGGCTCTTGTAGAAGGGGAAAACAAAGTAGAATACGCTAAGAAATTTTACGATTTGATGAGCCAACTAAAAATGACAACAGCTACACCTACTTTGGCAAATGCTGGTACACCATTCCACCAATTGTCCTCTTGCTTTATCTCTGGTGTAGACGACAATTTATGGTCTATCTACGACGTAAATAGCAAGTTCTCGCGCGTATCTAAACACGGTGGTGCTCTTGGTATCTACCTTGGTAAAGTTCGTGCATTGAACTCCGATATCCGCGGTTTCAAAAACTCCTCTGGCGGCGTTATTCCTTGGATCCGCTTGTACAATGATACAGCTGTTGCAGTAGACCAATTGGGTAAACGTAAAGGCGGAGCTACAGTAACGCTTGATATTTGGCACAAAGACTTCTACGAATTCGTAGAGCTTCGTACAAACAACGGTGATGACCGCCGCAAAGCGCACGATATCTTCCCTGCTATCTCCGTTCCAAACATCTTCATGGAACGTATGTTAGCTCGTGAAAACTTCACCCTCTTCGACCCTCATGAAATCTTAGCTGTAAAAGGCTACTCTTTAGAGGACTACTTCGATACAGATAACGAAAAAGAGTTCACAAAACGCTATATCGAATGTGAACAAGATCCTAATTTACACGGCATCGAAGTTCCAGCATTAGACATGATGAAAAAAATCATGCGCTCCGCTGTTGAAACTGGTACGCCATTCATCTTCTTCCGCGACACTGTAAATGCTGCAAATCCTAACAAACATGCAGGTATGATTTACGCGTCCAACTTGTGCCACGAAATTGCACAAAATGTTGGCTTCACTAATCTTGCTGAAGAAATCATCAACGAAGACGGTACAATTACTACAAAAACAAACACAGGCGACATGGTTACATGTAATTTAAACTCTATCAGTCTTGGCCGTATTACAGACGAAGAGTTGGAAGAAAACATTGCCCTTCAAATTCGTATGTTAGACAATGTTATTTCCATCAACCAAGCACCAGTACCAGAGTCTCGCATGACTTCTGATAAATACCGCGCTATCGGTCTCGGTACGTCTGGTTATCACCACTACCTTGTAAACCATGATATCCAATGGGAATCTGATGAACACATCGAAGTAGCGGACAAATTATTTGAAAACATTGCATTCTATGCGATTAAAGCTTCTATGGAGCTTGCAAAAGAAAAAGGCGCGTACCCAGCATTCAAAGGTTCCGAATGGGAAACTGGTGAATATTTTACTCGTCGTGATTACACATCTGATCGTTGGAAACAATTGGCTGCGGACGTTGCAAAATACGGTATCCGCAACGGTTACTTGATGGCCGTAGCTCCTACAGGTTCTACATCCAACATCGCAAATACAACAGCTGGTATCGACCCTATCTTCAAAAAATTCTTCATCGAAGAGAAGAAAGGTTCTTTCACACCAAAAACTGCACCAGATTTGAACGACAAAACATTCTGGCTATACAAAGAGGCACATACAATCGACCAACAATGGTCCATCAAAGCTTGTGGCGTGCGTCAACGTCATATTGACCAAGCACAATCTTTCAACTTGTACATCACGCCTCAAATGAAAGCGAAAGAAATTCTTGACCTTTATGTAGAAGCCTACAAACAAGGAATCAAAACAATCTACTACATCCGTAATCAATCCCTTGAAATGGATGAGTGCACAAGCTGTTCCTCCTAATATAGGATAGATACACGCTACATTCTATAATGCAATTTAAGCTATGGTAAAAGTTAACGATATCATTGCCATAGTTTACAAAAAATATGCTCTATAACTAGAGAGCACTAAACTCGGGAAAGATACTTTCACTAACAATGTAAATTTGATGACGACCTATAGAGGTATAGGTCGCATCATTGTATAAAGGAGTCCTACTATGGATAAAAAACTGATTTTCAATGAAAAAGGTGACCGTGGCACGCAATCTATGATTGGCGGTAATACCACGAACCTTCGCGAGTGGAATCGTATCAAGTACGACTGGGCAAACCAAATGTACCGTACGATGCTCAACAACTTCTGGATTCCAGAAGAGATTTCCTTAAACGAAGACGTTAAACAATTCCCATATTTAACAGATTATGAACGTCGTGCCTTCGATAAAATCATTGCGTTCTTGAACTTCCTCGATTCTATTCAATCCGAAAACTTACCTAACTTAAGCCGCTATATCACGGCCTCTGAAGTTGCATCTCTTTTAAATATTCAAACATTCCAAGAGGAAATTCACGCTCAAAGTTATTCCTACATTTTGGACACTGTAACAAATCCGATTACGCGTGACAAAATCTATGATGAATGGCGTACAGATAAAACATTGCTTGAACGTAACCGTTTCATCGCCGACGCGTACCAACGTTTCAGCGACGATCCTAGCGAAGCAAATCTTATTCACACAATCATCGCGAACTATATCTTAGAAGGGATCTACTTCTACTCTGGCTTTAGCTTCTTCTACACCTTGGCACGCCAAGGCAAGATGACAGCTACATCCACAATCTTCAAATATATCAATCGCGATGAAGTAACTCACCTTGTATTGTTCCAAAACATTATCCGCGAGTTACGCCGTGAACGTCCTGATTTGTTCACTCCAGAACTAGAAGCAAAAATCACTGATATGATTCGTCAAGGTACAGAAAACGAAATCGCTTGGGGTCAATACATCACTGACGATAAAATCCTCGGCCTTAACAACGTTCTTATCGAGCGCTACATCAAATACCTTGCCAACATCCGCTTAGAAGCGATTGGTTTACCTCATTTGTATCCTGAAATCAAGGATAATCCAATGGAATGGATCGAAAGCTTTTCCAACTTGAATAGTACAAAAACTGACTTCTTCGAAGCAAAAGTTACAAACTATACAAAAGCAGCAGCATTTGATTTTGATGATTTAGAGTAGAGTGCCGTCATAAAATACAATATCTAGGGACCTACGTCCCAATAGAAAAGAGCTGATAGCTATAACGCTATCAGCTCTTTTTTCATGATTATTTAAAGTTTTATATTACATAGAATTACTATTTCATCAACACTGAGATTTTTTATTTCAGCGTATATGTAGTTAAAAAATATAGTCCCCAAACGCCACCCTCGTTTGTACAGTTGACACGTGGTAATACTTGATAAATTATTACAATACATTTGTGCGCAAAAGGGCCTACACAATATAGATACATTTGCCCCATAAATGTTGTGATAAAGGCTCGTTATTTTAGAGCTAGAGGTTTGTGTCCACCCTGTTTCAAACTACCAACTTTAATTAACTTTCAATCAATTCTGTAGACCAATTAGCAGACTGCAATAGATTGTCTAATAACCGAACTTGTTTAGCAATGTCATCTGCTTGTTTTTGGATTTCACCCACATTGACGGTTGGCAGCAGTTTAATCTCGGACCCTCTCGCACGGAAATTAATAATACCCGCACCAGAAGCCAGTGTCCGATAGGAGGTTAATCGCAAAGCCGCACAATCTTTTTCGGCAATGATTTCAGTAATGGTTCGGCCTTCTATAATAGTTTTACAGTTTGTTAAATTAATATCTGTAATTAGTTTTTGAAGTCTAGTTAAACACTGCTCAAGTGTTTTCAATAGGTCATCAGGGTTCTCATTTGGTACTTCCCCTTCTTGTACTAAACAATTTAGAGATAATCGATTATTTAAATCCGCTATCTTTTTATTTAAATCAGATCGTTCTTGTAATGCTTCTGCTAATTTCATAGACTCTCACCTCGTAATTAAAAACGTATATTCAAATCAATTTACTGATTCAATACCATATATTCTTTTGTTATACAACATCTTATAAAACTTTTCGCATAAAAATATGTGGACAATCTTCATCAAGGTATTCATCCCCTTCTGCTTTATATCCAAGGGATTCGTAGAATGGTCTAGCCTGTACCTGTGCAGATAGGCCGCAAATTTTAAATCCTGCTTTGCGAATAGTATTCTCTGCAGCAATCATAATGGTAGCGCCCAATCGTTGCCCTCTAAATTCTCTACGAACCGCTAGACGCCCGATATAAGCAGATCCATTTTCTTTACCAGGGAAATATCTACATGTACCTGCCGCCTTACCATCGATAGATAAGAGAACAAATTTTGCAATCTCATCAATTTCATCAAACTCTTGTGAAAAGCCTTGTTCTTTCATAAACACATCGATACGAATTTGTTTTATTTCATCAGTAATATGATCTAAGATTTGAATCATCATATGGTACCCTTTCTGCTTCTAAATACATTCGTAAAGATATCAAAACATATTACAAAAGACCTTTATAAACACCTCAAGAATATTTATAATCATTATATCAAAAGCCTCATAGTTTTCACAAAAGAAATCATATCTGACTAATTTTCATCACAACTTTTATTTAAAACTTACATGAAGTTTACTTTTAAGTATTGCATCATTTTATCATTTGGGTTTATACTATACCCAACATTTTAGAAAGGAGCAACCAAAGATGACTAACCAAATTAGCCTCGCAACAAAACAATACTTTTATTGGTTCTTTATCCAACGTACGGGTAAGGAACTATTTGTGATGCGCTAATTAAGGACTTTTCAACATTAGTTGCTCACAGAATAGTTAAAGGGCTACCCGTATTAGCTTACGGGTAGCCCTTTTTTGTTTGCTATCCGTATGGTAAGCCCTACTATTCACTGTAGTTACAAGGAGGAATTATCATGATTATTACATTGAAACAAAACGCAGCAGCGGAAGAAGTATCCCGTTTACGCGGTGAATTAGAGGCTCAAGGATTCGTTATCCATCCAGTAGAAGGCACACGATACAATATTCTAGGACTTATCGGTGATACAGCATCTCTTGATGCTCGCCAAATCGAGTCTCTAGATTTCGTAGATAAAGTAACTCGCATTCAAGAGCCATACAAAAAAGCAAACCGCAAATTCCATCCAGATGATTCTGTAATCAATGTAGGTGGTGTCCTCATCGGTGGTGGTCACTTCGCAGTAATAGCCGGTCCTTGCTCTGTGGAAACACCTGAACAAGTATTAGCCACTGCTAAAGCATGTAAAGAAGCTGGTGCCACAATCCTTCGCGGCGGCGCTTTCAAACCTCGTACATCCCCATACTCCTTCCAAGGTATGGGCCCAGAGGGCTTGGAATTGTTAGAGCTTGCTAAAAAAGAAACAGGTCTTCCTATCGTTTCCGAAGTTATGGATATCTCCCAATTACAATACTTCGACAATGTAGATATGCTTCAAATCGGCGCTCGTAACATGCAAAACTTCACGCTTTTAAAAGAGGTGGGCAAATTAAATAAACCAGTTCTCTTAAAACGTGGTTTATCTGCAACATACGAAGAATGGTTGATGGCTGCTGAGTACATCATGTCCGAAGGCAATGAACAAATTGTATTATGCGAACGCGGTATCCGCACATTCGAAACTAAGACTCGCAATACCTTAGATGTAACAGCAATTCCTATGATGCATGAATTATCTCACTTGCCAATTATCATGGACCCTAGCCACGCAGCAGGTATGAGCCGCATGGTTCGTCCGCTTTCACTTGCATCCGTAGGCGGCGGTGCAGACGGCCTTATGATTGAAGTTCACAACGATCCAGCCAAAGCATTGTGCGACGGTCCGCAAGCATTGCGTCCAGACCAATTCACTAGCCTTATGAAAGAAATTAACGCGTTACGCCAAGCCTTGGTAGAATGCACTAAATAATCTTACATATCACACAAATAAGCTAGTATCCGTTATAATAGATACTAGCTTATTCTTTTAAGAAAGGAACCGTTATGACTCGCATCCATATTAACGCATCCACACCTTATGACGTTGTCATCGAGGAAGGCGCTTTACAACGCATCACCGATTATATTAAACCCTTAAAACCAAATTGCCGTGTTATCATCGTCAGCGATAGTAACGTGGCACCTCATTATTTGGACTCTGTGAAAGCTAATATGGAACATGCAGGTTATACTGTTTGTGATTATGTTTTCCCTGCTGGTGAAAGCTCCAAAAATGCCCACCAGCTCATCGATTTAGTAGAATACATGGCGGCCCAATCATTGACTCGCAAAGACTTGCTCATCGCCCTTGGCGGCGGTGTTGTAGGTGATATGGCAGGCTTTGCGGCAGCGACCTATTTACGTGGTATCGACTATGTTCAGGTTCCTACATCTCTATTAGCCGCAGTAGACTCCTCTGTAGGTGGTAAAACTGCGGTCAATCTCGAAGCCGGGAAAAACCTATGGGGCGCTTTCAAACAACCTATCCTCGTCCTATGTGATCCAGCTACACTCAATACATTACCTGAAATGGAATGGATTAATGGATGCGGTGAAATTATCAAATACGGTTTCCTAGACGTACCGGGTTTACTCACTCAACTCGAGAACAGACCATTAATTAAACATCGCAGTAGTGTAAGTGGCGTTATTGCCCGCTGCGTGCAAGCAAAAGCGGATATCGTGGAACAAGACGAACACGAGTCTGGAGTTCGTGCCCTCTTAAACCTCGGTCATACCTTTGGTCACGGCATCGAAAAAGCGAGTCATTTCGAGGTGCATCACGGTTATGCCGTTGCTATTGGTATGGTGCTCATGGCACAAGGTGCAGTCAAACATGGAAAATTAGATGCGGAGGCTTTAGAGAAATTAAAGGACCTTATCAAAGCACACGATTTGCCAACCACAACAACGATAAGCAAAGAAGAGATTCTAGCTGCCGCTAAGCACGACAAAAAAAGCGAAGGAGAAACCATTAAAATTGTAGTACCTACTAGCTATGGTCACAGTGAACTCAAAGTAGTAACGCACGAGGAACTTGCAACCTATTTAGACTGAGATATAAAGGAGATTTATATGCATTCCGTAACGAACGCCATCCCTACAGGGACTATCGCGTCCATTCCTGCAAAAGCTCATGCGCACCGCGCATTGATTTGTGCTGCTCTTGCAAACTCGCCATCTACCATACTACTGAGCCGCACCTCTAAAGACATCGATGCAACTATGGACTCCTTGCGAGGCTTAGGCGCACACGTTGTGTATGAAAATAAAGTTGTCACTGTTACACCTGGTCCTGCCCCAACAAAGGGCAATGTAGTGCCCCATGAATCCGGTACTACATTGCGTCTCTTATTACCAGTGGCAGCCTCCATTTGTAATGAGGTAGACGTAGATGCGAAAGGGCGTTTACCAGATCGTCCTTTAGAGCCCATGCTCGGTGAAATGAAAGCTCATGGCGTAACATTCTCCCAAGATAAACCACCATTCACTATGATAGGTCGTCTACAAGGTGGAGAGTTCGGTATGGTTGGCGATGTGAGTAGCCAGTTTTTCTCTGGATTATTATTAGCAGCACCACAATGTGGAGGCGCTACAATTACATCTACTACGCCACTTCAATCTAGTGACTATGTAACATTGACGACTACAACGATGGCAGACTTCGGCGTAACAGTCAACCATATACCTGCCTCTGACACAGTCCAAGAATCCTTTACGGTAGCTACTAATGCTACTTTTAAAGGTCAAAGTAATTACCAAATCGAAGGCGATTGGTCCAATACGGCGATTTGGATGGTCGCTGCCGCTATGACAGGCAAACCTATTACAATTACGGGTATGAACAAGAATTCTGTACAAGCTGACCGCCGCATCATACAAGTTATGATTGATGCCGGTTGTGATGTGGTATGGAATGGCAGGAACGTAACCATTACAGGCCGTGCAGTAAAACCAATCCATGCCGACCTCGAGCAAATGCCCGATATGTTGCCAGTTATGGCAGCCCTCGCTTGCTCTATCCAAGGTGAAAGCTCCTTTGTTAAGGGTGCGCGCCTACGCTTGAAAGAATCCGATCGCCTCGAAGCCGTTGCTAATCTCGTCCGAGATTTAGGCGGTACGGTTCGCGAAGATGGTGATGACCTATATATCATCGGTAGTGGTATACTAAAAGGAGGACAAGGTGATTGTGTTAACGACCATCGCCTCGTTATGGCAGGTACATTGATGGCACTCATCAGTGAAAATCCTGTGACATTAAAAGATAGCGAAGCTATCACAAAATCCTATCCAGACTTCTTTGAGGACTGGAACATGCTAGGTGGCAATGCACAGCAAGTATAGCGTCCTAGTAACAGCTAATGCGTTTCAATAGATAAGAATACTAGTCATACATACTATAAGTAGGAGTTAATATAATGGCATCTAATTTCGGTAAAACCATACAAGTATCTACCTTTGGCGCGTCTCATGGGTATGCCATTGGTGGTATCGTGGAAGGCCTCCCTTGTGGACATACCATCGACATCGACGAGCTACAAGCCTTCTTAAAGCGCCGTGCGCCAGGTCAAAACCAATTACAAACGCAACGTAAAGAAGCCGATATACCTGAATTCTTAGCAGGTATGGTAGATGGCATGCTCAGTGGATCTCCATTGGCATTTATGATTCGCAATACATCGCAGCACTCCGGCGATTACAATAACTTGCGCGATATCCCACGCCCATCGCACGCAGACTTTACGGCTCGCATGCGCTACGGTGACAAGGTAGATATGCGCGGTGGTGGCCACTTCTCGGCACGTCTAACAGCTCCACTTTGCGTGGCTGGTGGCATCGCCCTTCAACTATTACGTGAAAAAGGCATCGAAATCCACGGTCATTTAAAACAAGTTGGTATAATCCAAGATACTCCAATCGATATGGTTCATCCAGATATGAAAGCACTCGGTAAAATCGCTACAGAGCCAATTGCTATGCTCGATACAGACAAGCGTTCTGAAGTAGAAAACTTGGTCATGAAGCTCAAAAAAGATGGGGACTCCACAGGTGGTATCGTTGAAGTCGTGGCTACAGGGCTACCAATTGGACTTGGCAATCCAAACTTTGATGGCATTGAGAATCGTTTAGCTCGCGTAATCTTCGGCGTACCTGCCATCAAAGGCGTATCCTTCGGCGGTGGCTTCGGTATGTGCTCTAGTCTTGGATCAGAAGTGAACGATGCTTTCACCATGAATGGCGATACAATCACAACAACCACCAATAATAGCGGTGGTATTCAAGGCGGTATCACCAACGGCTTGCCCCTCGTTATGCAAGTAGGTATCAAGCCTACTCCATCCATTTATAAGGAACAATATTCTGTGTCGCTTTCACAAAAAGAGGACACCTTACTCACCATCAAAGGTCGTCACGACCCATGTGTAGCGCTCCGTGCAGTACCTGTTATCGAAGCCGTTACGGCCCTCGTCATTCTTGATTTCTTAGGAGATATTGACCATGAACTTAGATGAAGTACGCGTTAAGATTAACGATATAAACGACCAAATGCTCGCCCTCTTCAAAGAACGTATGGAACTCTCTAAAGACGTAGCGGCTGCAAAAAAGGAAATGAATAAGGCCATTTACGATGCCAAACGAGAGCGCGACATCCTCGACAAGGTAACAAAAGATGCAGGTCCAGACCTCGATCTATATGCACGCCGCTTTTTTGAAGCATTATTCAGTTTGAGTCGTACATACCAATCTGAGCAGCTATTCCAAGACAATGAATTCACGTTGAAAATGAAAAAAGCCATTGAGCAATCTCCTACTTTACCACCTCAACGAGGCAGTGTAGCTTGCGCCGGTGTATTCGGCAGCAATGCTCAAATGGCGTGTGATAAATTATTACCCCTCAGCCAAATCCATTATGTAACGGGTTTCCGTGCCGTATTTGATGCCGTAGAATCAGGTGAATGTCAATTCGGTGTATTGCCTATTGAAAACAGCTCCAATGGTTCTGTAAAAGAAGTATATGACCTCTTAGAAGAGCGCAAATGTTATATTGTACGCGGTACGCGCCTTTGGATATCTCACGACTTGCTCGTAAAAAAAGGAACAAAACTAGAAGATATTCATACCATAATTTCCCACCCTCAAGCGTTGGGCCAATGCAGTCACTTCCTAGATAAGTTAGAAGGCGTAGAATTACGCTCCTATGACAACACCGCTCGCGCCGCACAGCTTGTAGCGGCTAGTGATGACCCAGGGGTCGCAGCTATCGCAGCACCTCAATGTGCAGACCTATATAATTTGTCTCCATTGTTGAGAAATATCCAAAACAGCGACAACAACTATACCCGCTTTATCTGCATTAGTAAGGATTTCCACGTGTACCCAGGAGCCAATAAAATCTCAGTAGTAACGACCGCAAGTCATGCTCCAGGGGGCCTTGGTACATTGCTCACCAAGTTTGCTAATATCGGTGTGAACCTTACTAAACTCGAATCCCGCCCTATCGTAGGACATAACTTTGAATTCTTGTTCTACCTCGATTTAGAAGCATCCTTGGCGGATCCAAAAGTACTCTCCGTGTTGGCGGAACTCCACGCATCGCAAGATAAATTCCGTTTGCTCGGTAATTATCCTGAAAATTAATATTTTCCTCTATGGTAGTGCTTATTAATGGCATATATAGTACAATGGATATAGTTTTAAAACTCCAATGGCTAATAGGTGACAGCCTATTAGCCATTTTGTGTATATTGACCTAGGAGGTCCTATGAAATTTGGTTTACTTGGCCGTATGTTGGGCCATAGCTTTTCTCCACGCATCCACAGTGCTTTGGGAAATACTAATTATGAATTATTTGAACGAGAACCAAGCCAACTGCAAGAGTTCTTCGCAGACCCAGAATTACAAGGTATTAATATTACCTTCCCTTACAAGGTTAATGCCCTTGAAGCCTGCGATGTAGTTGACCCTCGCGCGGAACGCATTGGTTGTGTAAACACTATGGTCCGTAAAGACGGCAAATGGCATGGTTACAATACAGACTACGATGGATTTGTATTCACCCTAAAATACGCTGGTATCGATGTATCTGGTAAGGAATGCATTATCCTTGGCGATGGCGCATCTTCTGCTACCGTTCACGTGGCTCTTGAAGATCTAGGTGCTAAGAGCATCACACATCTATCTCGTAAAACAGCTCCGCTCTATACTGATGCACCTAATTACTACGAAACAGCGCAAATTATTATTAACTGCACGCCTATCGGTATGTATCCGCATAATCCGGCTAACCTCATAGATATTATGCAATTTTCCAAATTAGAAGGCGTTGTGGATCTCATCTACAATCCGCGCCGTACAGTTTTACTTTTACAAGCAGAAATGATGGATATTCCGCACTGTGATGGTCTACCTTTCCTCGTGGCACAAGGCGTTGAGGCGGCTAATCATTTCCAAGGTGAAAGCTTTGGCACCAAGGAAACCGAGCAAATCTTACGAGATATGCGCCGTGAAAAGGAAAATATCATTCTCATCGGTATGCCTGGTGTTGGGAAAACAACAGTAGGCAAGGCAATCGGCAAAGAGATGGGCCGTACTTGTATTGATGTCGATCAAGAGCTAGAAAAAGAAATCGGTAATATCTCCACATATATTACGGAACAAGGGGAAGCTGCGTTCCGTGAAAAAGAAGCGGAAATGATTGCAAAATTAGGTACAGAAACTGGTCTTGTCATCTCCACTGGTGGCGGCTGTGTAACAATACCTAAAAACTATGCACACCTGCGCCAAAATGGACGTATTTACCAATTAACACAACCTGTAGAAAAACTATCTACTTCAGGTCGTGTTCTATCTGGTGGTGGCATAGAACGTTTACGTGAACTCGAAGAAACTCGCACTCCAATGTATGAAAGCTTTGCACAATGCATCGTAGAACATAATCGCAATGCACCAAAAACAGTGGCAGCTATACTAGAAGACTTCGAAGCAAACTTATTGTAAGAGTTTATATAACGGTATTTATAAGATTATTTCCTCTATATAAGTACGGGCTTCTACATCTTTAGAAGTAAGAGCATTTACATCTGTATTCTTAGATAAAACTAAAACTCATATCATGACATCAATGATATAAACTGAAAAGCAGTAGCTATCCTCAGGGTAACTACTGCTTTTTTATGTGTCCTATGTATTATATATATTGGTAGAAAATCACTTTAGCAATTACAATGTAATTACATAAAGAATTTAAAATAGCTTTCACCATCGAACCATCAAAATACAATGAACTAATTTCTATAAGCAATAGTCTTAACGTGACGACCATAAATAGGAGGCATTATGAAAACTGTAAATCTACAAGTTCGCATCAATGAGGACTTAAAACAAGAGGTATCTAGCATATTAAAAGCACAAGGTCTATCATACACCTCTATGCTAGATGCACTATTCCGCCAAATCATCAAAGAGCGTCGCATTCCGTTTGCCATTGCGTTACCAACGGCACCTATCGATGAAACACCTACACCAAGCACACTCAACAACGGCACCTATGAACAACCACAAACTACATTAAAAGCCTCAGATCATATAGGTGCGTATGGTACACCAAGAGAAGAAAATCAAGAAATATCCTTCGATACAATCGATAAGACAGGAGTTCTTAACATCCGTATCAATCCTAAAGTTAAGACACTAACAACAGCTATTCTAAAAGAAATGGGATTAACCATGTCACAAACAATTACACTTGTATCTAAACAAATACAATTTAATAAGGATATTCCACCTACTATCCTCCGTCCAGAATGGATTGATGCTATTAATAATGATTTCTGGACTGAAGAAGATTTAACTACAAGAATACAATTAGGGCTAAATCAAGCAGAAAAAGAAATTGGTGAACCTGCGGAAAAAATTTTTAATGAACTCCTTGAAGATTTATAAATTTGGAGAGCTGAAATGAAGTATACAGTAATTATGACGCCTACAGCTAAGTCTGATATAGTAAATCTCAAAAGTTCACTAGAACAACAGATTATAGATTCTTCATTTATTAGAAAAGAATTAAAGTTGATTTATCAAAAAATTTCTTCATTAGCTATCTTTCCTGAACGTTATCCTATTGTAAATAGTAATACCAATTACAGAAAATTATCATACAAAAAATATCTTATTCTATATAAAGTCATTAATAATAACATATATATTTTTTATATCCGCCCTTCAAAAATGAATATACTACAAGAAATACAAAACATATAAAAAAGTCGGCTTTTGCCGACTTTTTTAATGCACTTTTACCCGTTTATGTTGTTGTTCATCAAATACGCCATCTACGTCGATGGTATCTAGAATTCGTTTTAAAGCATGTACATCGATTTGCCCTGGCGCCGATGTTTTACCAGCAGAAGCAAAGGTCATGGCATTTCCAAATAGAGCACCTGCAGTGCGTGTAACAGCACCTAGTTCTCCCATTGCCATCGTAATAATTGGATCCGAAGGATACAAAGCCTTTACTTCGGCTGTTGCTTCAAGGAGCGTCAATACATCACCAGTTGTGTGAGGCATAACGGCAATCTTTGGCACATCCGCTAAGAACTCTTTCATTTGAATGAGTCGATTTACAATGACTTCACGGCTCGGCGTACAGTGGAAATCATGGTTGCTCATGATAATAGTGATTCCATGAACCTTAGCAAACTCTATCGTTTTAAGCATTCTATCTTGATCAAAAAACAGCTCAATATCGATAGCATCCACCAATCCTGTAGGAATCAAACGTTCTAGCATCGTAAAATAATCTTGTGTGGAAATCGTTTTTTCCCCACCTTCACCTTTTGTACGCCATGTAAAGAGCAACCCACGACCTTTCAGTTGTGGCTTGATGAGCATTAATAATTCAATAATAGCGTCAATGGAGTGGGCCCGCTCGAAATAGTCAATGCGCAGCTCCACTACGTGACACGGTGTATTACATGCTACCGCGGTGGCATCTAAAATTTCTTTTATTGTTGTGCCCACAATAGGCACGCATATTTTTGTACCCTTTTCGCCGAGTACAGTATTACCGATACGGACCATAATAACTCCTTTCTGTCCCACACGGTGAGACTAATGACTTACCTTAAACTAACTATATACCAATATTTTTGTAAAAGCAATCAATCCGGCCATATTGGATTGCTATTCACTAAAAACGTATGAAAGCCTGCCATTATGCACTAAAACAGTATTCTTAGATTAACGATTAACATCATTTTTTGTTATATCTTGAGTCATTTATAGATGTAACTTTATAACGATTTACATGTTGTAAAATTTCTAGATATAATAATTAGATATATAATATATTTACATTTTGTTAAACCTATATAATATTAATCAAATATATAGCTGAAACGTACAAAGAATATAGATAAAAAGACACAAAAAAAGCCCCTACAAATTAATTGTAAGGGCTTTGATATAAATCATAATTCCTAAGTATAGTATAATATCGTATCGTATGTTATCAGTTGTAATAACATTTCATACCATTAATCATGTTGTACGGATAGTTTCCGCGATTGGAATCCCATATAAAGTAATAGCAAACCTGTAATGCTAAATACATAGGATATCCCAATATAGGTAGATACAATACTTGCAAACACTGGACCTACCATGGAACCAAATTGTTGAGCCGTCGTCGTCATACCAAACATGCGACCTCTAAAGCCTGGTTCTGTATTAAGTGTTACAGCTGCACTCAAAGATGGGTTGATACCTACAATACAAGAGCCAATTAATACTTGTAGTACACCAAACCACCAGATACCTACTGGTAAGCTTTGAAGTAAAAGAACAACACCACTACCAAGCATACAGTAGGAAATGGTTCTAAAGTACCCACGACGCTCACCGAGGCGCACCCATATATTGGTCGTTAAGGAACCGGCTAAACCACCGATACTGAGGATTGTACCTGAAATGATGGCCGCCCCTTCCATAGTGCCTTGCATATCACCTACATAAAGCGCCAAAATAGGCTGTAGCATCATGATGACACATTGCATAAAGAAGTAAATCCATAAAAGTCTTACTAATACAGGTTGTTCTTGAACCGACTTAAAATCTTCTCGCAAGGATGTAGCTTTTACCGGCTGTTTGGACTGCTCCTTAGAAGTTGTATTTTCAACATCTAGTTTTGGTTCTTTTACAAGAAACAATACCGCCAAGGTAGCAATGAATACGGCTATACCAGATATATAAAATACAGGGCGCATACCTACGACACTTTCAACGGCACCACCTAAAAATGGGCCGATGACATTGCCTAAAATCAGACCTGTTTGGAATATGCCGAGGGCACGGCCCACCTGTTTCTCATCCACACTGAGGGAAACCATGGTCATCGCTGCAGGATAGAAACCATTAGCGAACCCAACTAAGGCACGCCCCATCAGCAATTGGTACTGATCCGTTACCATGCCGATGAGAACATAACTGACAGCAATGGCAAAACCAGCGCGCAAAGCCATCCGCTTTTTCCCTTTATTATCTGCAATTTTGCCCCATATAGGAGCCATAATACCAGCAATAAGGAAGGTAATACCAAAGACAAGACCTGACCAAAGTGCCACATCATCCTTAGATACGCCGAGTTCTAACAGATATATAGGCAAGAAGGGAATTATCATTGTGTAACATATGGCTAGCACGGTCATACTAGCCGTAATAATCCATACATTGCGCATGCCACCTCGAACATCAGATTCAGTTGAACTCATATTTACCTCCCTTCCACGTATAATTATATAGAAAAACTAATAGAAACTAATATACATACAAATATATTTCAATTTAAATTTCTATCGACCAAACTAACTAATCTAAGTTCTAATCATATATGTAAAGAAGAGCCGCATACGAAACGCGACTCTTTCCATAAAACTCACCTAAAGATAGCCAAACATTTTAGTAATCCCTAAAGATTGCTCATACTAAACATATGGAACTACCAATTAATTTTCTGGGAATTTGTGATCCATTACGTCTTGCAAGGAAACGCGCTCCATTACATGACGGAATTCTGATTGCAAATGCTGCCACAATGGAGCAGTCAAGCAATCGTTAAACATAGGACATGGCTCTACATCGTCTTCTAAACAAGACACGAGAGCAATCGAATCCTCTGCAGCATATAAAATTTCATATACATTGTATTCAGATGGATCCTTCACCAATCGATATCCACCGTATTTGCCACGTCCACTTTTAACGAGACCTGCGGAGGATAGACGAGAAACAATCCCCTCTAAGTATTTATCGGAAAATCCTTGGCGTTCTGCAATCTCACGAATCGGTACATTTTTTTCTACACCGTATTCTGCAATATCCGCCAATATCCGTAAGGCATAACGACCTTTTGTAGATATTTTCATAAGTTAACCTCTATATCATTCATAATATATTAATAGTATATCACAAATTCATACAAAAAATGGTGGGAAATATGATACACTATACATATATCGAAATATTTTATTTAGGTATGATTTTAATTTCATATAGGGAGGATGTTATCTAATGTTAGATAAACTATTTCTACTCAGTGAGCGCGGTACAACTGTCAAAACCGAGATTTTAGCAGGTATTACTACGTTTATCACGATGGCGTACATCCTATTCTTGGCGCCAAACATTCTTAGTCTTGCAGGTATGGACAAAGATGCAGTCCTCATCGCAACCGCTTTAGGGGCTGGTCTCGTAACGATTTCCATGGGTCTATTCGTTAACTATCCGATTGCTCTCGCGCCAGGGGTTGGTCTCTTAGCCTTCTACTCCTTTACCGTAGTTCTAGGAATGGGTGTGTCTTGGCAAACAGCATTAGGTGCGGTATTCATTTCAGGTCTCGTATTCCTCGTATTAACACTTACGTCGGTGCGACAAATGATCGTTGAAGGCATCCCTGCCTCCATGAAGATTGCTATTACCGTTGGTATTGGTCTCTTCATCGCTATCATTGGTTTGAAATTATCCGGCTTAATGGCCATCTCCATTAGTTTGTCTCCAAACTCCTTAGGTCAAGTCGTACAAACACATGGTAATTTAATACCTCCTGCATCCGAGACGCTCTTAACGCTTGGTAATTTGCATAGTGGCGAAACATTGTTAGCTCTATTCTGCCTCATCTTTACGGCTTTATTGATGGCTCGTAAAGTTCAAGGCTCGCTCTTGATTGGCGTTTTAGTGACAACTGTAATTTCCTATGCCACAGGCCTTTCCACAATGCCTGAGAACTTTACTGTATTGGCAGTGCCTGATTTCTCTAAAGCGGCATTCCTTCAATTAGATATTCCTGGCGCTCTTCACATGGGCTTAATCACGATTATCTTCTCCTTCACCTTCGTAGAATTGTTCGACTCTATGGGTACTTTGATCGGTACTGCTACAGAGGCGAAAATTGCAGATCCTAAATCTGGTAAATTCCCTGGTCTTGGGAAAGCCATGACCGTAGATGCTCTTGGTGTAAGTGCTGGCGCCTTGCTCGGTACTTCTACAATTACTGCTTTCGTTGAAAGTGCGGCAGGTGTAGGTGCTGGTGGACGTACTGGCTTAACAGCTGTTACAACAGGCGTATTATTCTTAATCTGCCTATTCGTTGCTCCATTGGTAACGCTCGTACCAAATGCTGCAACCTCCCCAATCCTTGTAATCGTTGGGGCCCTCATGTTAGGAGCTATTCGCAATATTGACTTCGATGATTGGACTGAAGGCTTCCCTGCATTCCTCGTTATCGTATTAATGCCGTTCACATATAGCATCGCTAACGGTATCTCTGCAGGTCTTATTGCATACCCTCTACTCAAAATCATTGCGGGCCGTGCAAAAGAAGTTAACTGGATCATGTACGTATTGGCCGCACTTGTTATCATCCGCTACGTATTCTTCTAATTAACGTATGCCCATAATTATGCTATTAGTGAAAGCTACTTTATATTCGATAGCTATACAATCACTAATACCTAAGAACAAAGTATATGTAAATTACATCCACTAAAAGAACCTATCTCCAAAGATATTACCCTAATATCTAGGAGATAGGTTCTTTTTATTATGTACTCTTTTACTAAACGCTAACGTCGTATGGTAACACCGAATCGCGCTATAGAGTCTTATTAGGATTTAGTATTAACGAATTGTTTTTACACCGATTAAGTCTGTACGACTTGGCTCAATATCAGTTAATGGTACTACATGATCTTTATAAAACTCTGCTTCAGATGCTTTCACAGGCACTTGGAAGAACAAGAAATATGCCATGTTATCTTTGCTCCACGTAATACTGCGAACTAAGCTCTTATCTACATTACCTGTATACTGCACATCACCTGTTGGCGTAGAGTCAATCCACTGTACGTCATGGTATTCCGTTGGAACATATTCTTTAGGCAATACAGTATCCTTAGAGTAACTCATGCGGAAGGCCATAACATGATTTACCCAACGGCCGCTATGTTCTTTGTACTCTTTACCTTGCTTCCAATATACAGTTTCTAATACATCATTATCATAAAAATGTGTAGCATAGTATGTATAGCCAAGAGGCAAGTAACTTGGTACAGATACGTCATAGGACATCTTACGAGATGCATCAATTACACCGCTTGGTAAGCCAATGGATTTACTCGTAAGTATAGGCCACTCAGAATTCGTATGTGTACGCAATGGCAACCCAATAGATTCAAAATGAGGTCTATCTTGTTCACCATTTTGTTTAACACTTTGCGCATTATTTCGTTTACCATTTTGCTTATCATTTCCGTCACCACGTAATCTAGTGTCATCAGAAGCCACGTTACTTAACGGCCCTACTGAATCTACAATTTTGCTTACATAGTTTTGGTTTCTTGGGGAAGCAAAGTAGAGCATATGAACTTTGTTATCTTTTTCCCAATAAGCAATTTGAACAGAATCGTTGCTAGAGCCTAAAGTATGTACAGGAATTCCATTAGGGGTAGTAAAGCTAACAGTATCATCAGCATTGTATTTTGTCTTTTCCAATATAGGCTTTACCACGGTATCGATAGCCCAACCCATACGATATACAATATCTGTATTAGAGAAGGTTAATTTCGGACCATATTCTCCATCATGGCCCGTTTCCGTATATACAATTTCTAATACATCATGGTCCTTGGCCTTTACATCGCGTACTGCATAGTCTTTAGGCATATAAGATGGAATTTGTAAATCATATCCAAAATAATTTGTACTGGCGTCAACATTAAGCTGTACTATATCACCATTATCAACTTGATCATACCACCGATAACGATTCATTAGATCTTTATTCTTTTCCACTGTATCGATGGTAACAGTATTTCCATTTTCATCCACTAAAGGGGTTAATGCACTAACTGATTGTACCCCAAAGCTACTTACCACAGCAGCTAGTATTCCCATGGCTAATAATAATTTTGTTGTTTTCAATCTCATAATTTCTTCTCTCTAAATTTAGATATTTCATAAGTATATATTACCGAGTTAATCACTTATCTATTACATTTTTAACTCAGATTACTGACTTTCAAGAGTATTACGTACCCTTAATAAACCACGCCACTCTTTGCTTTCATAGGCACTACATGTTCCTGTTTTATTTCTTCAATAGTTTTAGGTTTAATCGGTATTGTCGGATAGTTACCAACTAGTTCATAACGAGAGCTATCAATACTTTTCAACGGTACCACATGGTCCTTATAGAATTCCGCATCAGCCTCTTTCACCTGTTCTAAGAAGAATAGGGAATAAGCCATACCATCCTTCGCCCACGTAATGCTGCGAACCATATGCGTTTCAGGATTACCGGTATAATAAACCTCACTAGAATCACCTGATTTAGACCATTCAAGATCGCCGTATTCAGATGGAACATATGGTGTATCTCTTACAGTATCCAAGGAATATCCCATTCTATAGGCCATAATACTATCTATATATTTTTTCCCATCCCGATAGATAGTCACACCTTTTTTGTAATATACAACCTCTAATACATCATTTCGATCTTGACGCGCTGTATAGAGCTGATAACCATAAGGTATATAACTAGGTGCCTTGACCTCATACGGCAGTTGCTGTGCAGCCTCTACTATTCCCTTCCAATTACGAGCCCCTTCTTGAGTTTTCATAGGCCACTCTAAAAAAGACTTTCTTGGCAATGCTTTAATTGCTGAATCAGGATAAACTCTAGGCATATCATTTGTAACGGTAGCTAAAACACCAGCATTATCAGTAGATATAGAGTCATTAACAACATCTGCTGAAACATATCCCGCAGACAATAATCCTATAGCCATAGCAGCTAAAACGGACTTATATAGAAGCTTTTTCATGATCTCTCCTTTTATAAAAACTTGATATACTTTACACATTTAATGATATATTTTCTTATATATATCAAAAATATGACTATAATTCTGTTACTTAGGCTACTTCTTAAAACTTTTATCTTTCCTATTGTGAAAGTATAGTTATGAGCAAATAGCTGCTTTAATGCTTACTAGTTATACATAATAAAACATCCTACTAAACGCTATATTACAATAGAGTTCAATAGGATGTTTTGTCATTATTTATTTAATGGAGGCATAATAATATCTTGTTCAAGCTGTCTTCGTCTCTTTGCGGTATAGTCTACAACTTTAATTTGAACTACGCCCACAGAGTTTACCATGGCATCAGTAAAGGTAAATTCTCGACCAGTCTGATGCTTCATCAACACCTGTAAACCATGAGCTTTATCATCAATATTCGCTAAATAAACAGCCTCTCCTCGACCCATTACACTGAAATAAACTGAACTATATTTACAAGGAATATCTCCACCTGATACGAGGGCTTCATCATGGCCGTCAATTTCGATAAATACATGAGGGTTCGCTTTAATCAAATCAAACTTCTTTCCCTCATGATGTCCATGCACAAAGATATGAAGTTCATCATCTATAAATTCATAGCCAAAATGTAAAGGTACCACGTAAGGGTAATCACCATCCATCATACCTAAGTGAATGATACGCGTGCTGTTTAAAATATCTTTAATTTCATCTATATTTGTAACTATACGATCTTGACGTCTCATAATAGCCTCCACGGTTATATTTTAATGATAGTTCATGTATTATTATAGCAATTTTTCAGCTATATTTCTTACCAATCCTTTTGAAAGCTATAAGTAATCTATCTTAATCAAGGTTGTTTACTAAATATACCCTAAATTTTGTCTACTGTAAAAATACATTTGACTTTTTACAATAGATACTGTATTATAAGAAAATAGTTTTATAGATTCTATAGATTATGAAAGTTATGGATATCCATAGCCTTTATATTTATAGATAGTTTGTAGAAAAGAGGTCTTTATTATGTCTGATACGCATCAGTTAAAACGGGGTCTTAAGAACCGGCATGTACAGCTACTCGCCATCGGTGGTGCTATTGGTACAGGCCTATTCTTAGGCTCTGGTCGCGCCATTCACTTGGCGGGTCCATCCATCATATTCGCCTATCTAATAACAGGCGTTATGTGCTTCTTTATTATGAGAGCACTAGGCGAGTTATTGTTATCTAACCTAAATCACCACTCTTTTATCGACTTTGTAGAAGATTACTTAGGGGATCGAGCAGCCTTTATCACAGGATGGACATACTGGTTCTGCTGGCTTTCACTAGCCATGGCAGATTTAACAGCCGTAGGCCTCTACATGCAATACTGGATACCGTGGCTTCCTCAATGGATACCAGCCTTACTCGTTTTAATCGTCTTGTTGTTAATGAACTTGACAGCTGTAAAACATTTCGGCGAAATGGAATTCTGGTTTGCCTTGATTAAGGTAATTGCTATTATCTCTCTTATCATCATCGGTATCATCATGATTTTCACAGGTTTTACTACGAATGCTGGCGTCGCCGCCTTTAGTAATATGTGGAACTACGGAGGATGGTTCCCGAACGGAACGATGGGCTTTATTCTATCATTCCAAATGGTTGTATTCGCTTTTACAGGTATCGAACTCGTAGGGTTGACAGCTGGTGAAACGGAAGATCCTGAAAAGGTTATTCCAATGGCCATAAATAATATCCCATTGCGTATTATTTTATTCTATGTGGGTTCTTTAGCCATCATCATGAGTATTTACCCTTGGACTGCCGTTAACCCTGCTGCAAGCCCATTTGTAGCGGTATTTACCGCCGTTGGTATTACAGCCGCTGCAGGTATCGTAAACTTCGTTGTTCTTACCTCTGCAGCATCTGCTACAAACTCCGGTATTTTTAGTACGGGTCGTATGATTTATGCCTTGGCAAAACGCGGTCATGCACCTAGCTCGATGCGTCGCTTGACTCACAGCAGTGTACCATACCAAGCAACGATCTTCTCGGCAGCCGTATTATTGATTACGGTTGTACTCAACTACGTAATGCCTGAAGCAGTATTCGTTATGATTACATCAATCTCCACATTCTGCTTCATCTTTATTTGGGCCATGATGGTTATCTGTCACCTTAAATATCGTAAGAAAAATCCTGAACTAGCAGCACAATCTAAATTCAAAATGCCTCTATACCCTGTAATGAATTATATTATCCTAGCTTTCTTTATTTTCGTTCTTGCAATTCTAGCATTAAACGAAGATACGCGAATTGCCCTCTTGTTCACACCAATTTGGTTTATTATTCTTTGGGCCTTCTACTCCATGCTTAACACAGACGATGAAGATGCCCTTGGGGAAGAACTCATCGAAATGGCTGGTGTAAAAGAAATTTACAAAAAACCTAAGAAAGACGATTCCGATGATTACGTAATCTAACAAAAAAGCTCGTGCATAGCACGAGCTTTTCTTTTACTTCATAGTAGGGAAATTCTGTTGTTCATATTGTTCTAGATATGCTGGTAAATTACTTGTATCTTCATTGTAATTAAAAATAGTCTTGATGCGATAGCCTTCTTGAGTGATCATGATATCAATAGAGGATGGTACTTCTTGACCATTCTGTTGCAAATGGTGAACTAATTCTTGCAATGCCTCTATTTGACGTAAAGAACCTGCCATATATTTACCCTTGGATAGGCCTGTATTTCTAATGACTTGACCATTATATACTTGCCCTCTATTATCTTTGTAATAGAAGCGTACAGCATCCTTATCACCCATAGGGACTGCTTTAATATAAATAATCTTCCAATTCTTCTTAATCATCACTTTTGTAGCTTGTGCTAAATTATTAGACAAACGTCGTGTTTCTTGATTAGTAGATTTAGATACACCATTAACCTGTTGAATTTCATCATTCATAGGCATTTCAATAGGTGTCATTACTGGATCTTGTTCTACCTTTTTTGCATCTACAGGCTGAATCGTAAACACGCCAACAACCGCCATTACAGCTAATGAGGTAAGAGCAATTTTTTTCATTCCATCTCTCCTTAGAGAATTTATCAACACAAATTACATTTTATAAAATTAGTTACTAAAATCCGTATCCACAATAGCGAATTGTGTATAGTCAGGGTAACGTTTTTGCATTTCTGCCTTAATTTTTTCCAATGTGCCATGCGGATCTTCTTCGTCAAAGTCAAAGATAATATCGTAGTAAATAACCTTCTTTTCTTCTTGTACGTAGAAGGCATGTACTTGTACTACATGTGTATATAAACTAATAACTTGATCAAGAGCTTTTCTAATTTCAAGTACTTCTACACTTGGTTGGTTTTCAGCATATACACCAACGGTCATATTGATGCCAAACTTTTTATAAAGATGAACCGCAATGCCCTTTGTTAGGGGATGAACTTCTGCCATTGTCATCGTATCTGGTACAGAAATATGAACAGAACCAATTGTTTCTCCCGGACCATAGCTATTTAATACCAAGTCATATACACCACCCACATTCGGATGCTGTGCGATAGTTTCTTTAATATTACGGATTAAATTATCATCTGCTCGAATACCAAGCAAATGGTTGTACATTTCACGTAAAATATCATACGCCGCTTTTAAAATTAAAACAGAAATAACAGCGCCCACATAACCTTGAATATCAAAGTTAAAGAAAAATACTAAGCCTGCAGATACCAATGTGGCAAAGGTAATTACCGCATCAAAAAGGGCATCTATACCAGATGCTACGAGCGCATCGGATTTATATTTTTCACCTTGTGCCTTGATATAACGGCCCATCACGATTTTCACCACGATGGCAACAGCGATGATAAGAAGGCCTGGAATATCAAAGGTAGATACCTCAGGGTGAATAATTTTTTCCACAGATTCCTTAAGGGATCCAATGCCAGCACCGAGAATGATGAAAGCTATGGCCATAGTAGTCATATATTCTATACGACCATGACCAAATGGATGCTCCTTATCAGCCCCTTTGGCGGCTAATTTCGTACCCACAATAGTTAATACAGAGGACAATACATCTGTTAAGTTATTTACTGCATCAAGGATGATGGCGATGGAATTAGACGCAAGGCCCACAATCATTTTAAAAATAACGAGAACGACATTACCTATAATGCCTTTTATACTAGCAAGCGTAATCCCCCGATTACGTGCTGCACCATTATCTTGTAAAATCATACTACACCTCTTACATTCTGATTTATAGTTTATAAATAGAACTATATCGATTTACTTATAATCCTATTATAGCTTATTGATTATCATTTGTCATTATTTTTCTTGAAAAATATTTTTAAACTTATTGATTTTGCTGAATTATCAATAATTCTCATTTCTCAATTAGAAATTTTGATGTATTGTGACTTCACAATGTATAGTACAAACCTATTATTAACGTACTGGTATTTTGTATTACGTAACGAGTTAACCAGATCAGATTATACCGTAACCGTAATACGCTCTCCTGTGCGCATATGTGTAAATACTACCTTTTGAGCGCATAATTGGAATGGCTGTCCCGTAGGTTGTGCACCGTATAATGTATCTCCTACAAGAGGGTGCCCTAAATGGCTGAAAGCTACTCGAATTTGATGTGTTTTCCCTGTGTACAAACGAACTAAAACCTCAGTATATCCACATTTATTGGACTTATACACAGTTTTGTCCACATTTGGATTATTTTTATCCACATCTACTAATTCTATATCCACATTTTTTAGTCCTATATGCACAGAATTTTCAGACTTATTCACAGAGTTATCCACAGGCTGGGAAGAATGTCTACATAGGACGGAAAAATCTGTGCGAGTCTCTTTGCCCTTTGCATTTACTTCGTAATGAATACCATCAGCACTGCGTTCCATAGGGAATACTAAAGTATCCTCATCAGCTTCTACAATGCCTTCTACAGTCGCCAAATACCACTTTTCAAAGGTGTTATCATCCATTTGTTGTTGATAAAGACTTTGAGCTAGACCGCTTTTAGCAATGACAATACAGCCCGTCGTATCTCGATCTAGACGGTTCAAGAAACGTACCTTTCGCTTGATACCATGTTCTTTAAAATAGTGCGCCACACCATTGGCAAGAGATAGTTGATCTTTAGAGTTCACCGTCACACCACTTGGCTTATCCACAATAAGAAGATCCTCGTCTTCGTATAAAACGGATAAGTCCATTTCGATTGGATCGTGGTCAATCTTCTCTTTAGCCATAGCAATCCAGATCTCATCGTCTACGGAAATTACATCCTTTGGTGTAGCCTTATGCCCATTAATATGGATTAATTTCTCTTCAAAGAGTTTAACTAAGGACTTTCGAGGATATTTAGTATCTAACACTTCGCCAAGTGAAATATCACATGCTTCGCCAGTATGTTCTAGATCACGACTTGACATGTCTTGATTCCTACTCGATATACCTCGACTGCTACTAAATACGTCTCGACCGTTATTAGACAGCTTTTGTTTTGCATATTTCTTGCTAAGCACAGCGTTTATATCTACAGCGGTCACGGTCCACAGAATATCGTCAGGACGATGTGTTTTTCGCGCCATCAGTATCTCCTTTCTACGAGTTCAGAATCTCGTGGCATATAGTTGAGTAGCGAGCTTGGTTGAACAGCTCGACCTCTTATATTCGTCTGTTCAAAGGTAATAGTCAATTCTTGTTTAGGTCGAGTGATGGCCACATAGAACAACCGCTTTTCTTCGTCTTCACGACCTTCTGCAATAGCAAAAGGACTTGGGAACGTACCTTCGTTGAGTCCTGCTAAGAATACGTAATCAAACTCACTGCCCTTTGCTTGGTGAATGGTAATGATAGGAATGCGGTCTTCGTTTCGCACCTGTTGTGCAGGCTCGCCCGCCGTGAGAGCTGCGAGCTGCAAGATTTGATTTAACCGTGCTAATCCTGCTGGCCCTTCATAAGCCGCATCTAATTTTTCCATGATACGATATAAATCGCGTATATGCTCTACTTTAGCCACTTCTCCATGAGATTTGTAGTATTCTAGAACCCCCATTTGATTCATGATGTACGCCAATAATTTCGTTGGCATCTCCGTATAGGCTTTTCTACGCAACGTCGCCATTTGAGATGCGATATTGGTGAAAGCTGCCTTATATTTGTTAATAGCTACCATACGTCCCGTTGTAGTAGGCACGATATTTTCTTTCACCGCATAAATTAAAAGCTGTGCAGTGGCTAAGATATCGTCCATCGCATTATGAGTCGGGACGTGGTTTATAGGGAATGTAGACGCCAGAAAACCCAATTTATGATTTGGCAAATTAGGGTAGAAACGACGATAAATATCGAGTGTATCATAGACAGCCTTGAACTCGGGATTACCTAAGTTATAGCGATCCAATTCATTCGTAAAGATACTTACATCATAGTTTACATTGTGACCTACAATAATAGCATTCTTAGAGAGTTCCTTAAAGGCTTGTAACACTATAGCTGGCTCTTCGCCGTGCTCTTGTAAATACGCATCGGAGAAGCCGTGTACCTCTTCGGATTGACCAACAGGTACCCCAGGATTGATAAAGCGTTCAAAGGTCTCTAAGACCTGTCCATTTTCATCGATACGGATGGCCGCAATTTGAATGATGCGGTCTTGAGCTGTATCTGTGCCAGTGCTCTCCACGTCATAAACAACTACTTCGTGCTGCTCTAATCCACTGACAAGCTTTGCATAAGGCTCTACCTCAAAGATAGGCATATCCATAAAGTCCGTCAATTTTAAACCAACTTCTCGTGTTTCGGGACTTTCAATAGCGCCGATACGAGCGTCACCAATACCAGCAACATATCGCTTGATAATTCGTTTCGCACTGACAGAATCATTAGGATTCATCAACAACTTGAAGTAGGCCATAACATCTTTGATTTCTTGACGTCTAAAGAATTTGAACTCGTCGATAATCATAAAGTGACGTCGTTCCTCTTCAGGTCGTTCATTGTTGAGACGTTCAAAGGAGTCACTCAATCGTTGCGCCTTTTTATTATCCCGCACGAGAACGCCAATGTTAGCATCCTTTGGTAAGGCGCAGATAGCTTCGTAGATATATCTCCCCTCAAGATAACTATTTTTACAGCCTTTAATGAGAACTGGCTTCCCCTTGCTTTCACTATTGGCACGAGGCAATTCAGTGTAAATAGACCCAACTAGGTCGGGAAACATATTTTGCAAGGTCTTGAAAGCCATCGTAAAAAGCGTCCAGTTAGAGCGATAGTTTTCATAGAAGATGATTTTCAAAGGCTTGAAATCCGCATCAAACTGCTTGAGCAAACGGAACGGATCGGACCCACGCCATTCGTATATGGTTTGGAAATAGTCGCCACACAAAAGTACGTGATTACCCTCCCACAGCATTTCTAATACCTTGTACTCCAGTACGCCCGTATCTTGCATTTCATCTACAGAGATATAGCTGTAACGGCTACGCCAACGTTCACGAACTACAGGGTCTTGAAACAGACGATGAACACCACAGATGAGATCTGTAAAGTCTAGACCGTGCACGGAAGCTAAGCTTTCATCATACGCAGCAATCCATTCGTGACCATGGTTCAAGAAATCATGAAGCTCGCTGTAAAGGAAATTGCCAAAACTAGAGAATTGCTGCTCAATGGCTTCGCGCTGTTCCTTCTGCAAGCGTTCGATGGTCCGCTTGTAATCGCCTAGAAGGTCATCAGAATAAAATCCATATAAGGAACGATATTCTTTCACCATGGAGATAACATTAGCAAAAGACATTTCTCGCAATTTACCAGGACGGTACGGTTCAGAAAGTTCCTTGCAGTCTTCTTCGTCAAAGATGGTCACGTCCGTGTACAAGCTTTCGTTGCGCTTTCCCTCTTGTTGGAGAATGAAAAAGCAAAAGCTGTGGAATGTACTAACCTCCACAGCCTTTGCAGGACTGCCTACGAGCGATTGAATGCGGTCTTTCATCTCATTTGCGGCCTTGTTCGTAAAGGTCATGCACAAGATATTTTCCGCCTTCGCATAGCCGCCCTCGATGAGGTGAGCCACTCGATAAGCAAGTGTATTCGTTTTTCCTGTCCCAGCGGACGCTAACAAGAGGATATTCTGTTCCACTTCATCAATAACGCGTTGTTGTTCACGATTGATAAGCATAAAGACCTCCTGTTATAAAATGCCGTAATATATAGCAGATAAAACCATAGGAATAGGGCCTAAAATTGCTGTTAATGCCCAAATACCAACTCCAATATCCATTGGAATCTCCAGTATATGAACACATACCCAGTAGGTTAAAACCCCAGTTACAACATTCATAGCCACCCGTTTAATGGTGAAAAATGCTACCTTGAAAGCAATGTAGGCTACAGCAACGGAAATAACCGCCGATATAATCGGTGATGCTAATAAAGCTTCCATATTATCCTTTCATTTCTTGACGGTTCACTACGGCACCGCCTAGCGTTAATTCATCGGCATATTCGATATCGCCGCCCACAGGAACACCGCGGGCAATGCGCGTTACCTTAATGCCACTTGGACTTAACAAACGCGCCAAATAAAGCGCAGTTGCTTCCCCTTCTACGTCTGGGTCTGTAGCGAGGATAACCTCTTGTACAACGCCATCGCGAAGACGAGCAATCAATTCTTTTACCCGAATATCATCGGCACCGATGCCCTCCATAGGGGACAAGGCACCTTCCAATACATGATACAAGCCCTTATAATCACCACTGCGCTCGATAGCAATGACATCGCGAGATGTTTCAACAACCATAATCGTCGTATGATCGCGATTTGGATTGCTACAGAATTCGCAAGGATCTTGAGCTGATAAGTTAAAGCAAATAGAACAGTGACGCGTAGCCCCTTTCGCTTCTACGATGGTTTCTACAAGGCGGTCCACCTCTTCCTTCGGCATTTCTACCAAATGGTACGCCAAGCGTCTAGCTGACTTGGAGCCGATGCCAGGCAAGCGGCGCAGCTGTTCTACGAGGCGTTCTAAAGCGTTTGTCATTTAGAATAAACCTGTTGGCAAATTAAGACCACCAGTTACTTTGCCCATTTCTTGAGCCAAGAGGTCGTCTACTTTTTTGCTAGCTTCGTTTACCGCAGCCATCACTAAATCTTCTAACATTTCTACATCTTCAGGATCCACTGCTGTTGGGTTCAATTTCAAAGACTCAATGATTTTTTCGCCATTCATCACAACAGTTACGGCACCGCCACCTACGGAAGCTTCTACAGTACGAGTTTTTAACTCTTCTTGCATTTTCTTCATATCTGCTTGCATTTTTTGAACTTTTTTCATCATGCCAGTCATATTGCCCATACCTTTACCAAACATTGTATTTCCTCCTTTTAGGACATCGTCCTGTACTAATATTCTAAGTCTATATCATTAATACTATATGACATAGGTTTATAACATATATGTCACCTAATAGCCCTAAGACCAAAGGTTATTATATAACAATTACTTTTTTATCTATTCTTCGATGACCTCGACTATGATGTCATGGTCTTCAGATAGTTTTTCTAATGTTTCTGCCAATAAAGGATTGTTTCGTTCCTCTTCGGTCATATGCGCTGGATCCCATGCGTATTCACGAGCTACCGTAACGCTATCGATAGCCTCTACTTCAATAGGTGCTGGTGAAAGCATACCATTTCCATCACCTTGCTGTGGGGTTACCTCACGAGGTTCACCCCCATCAGACTTTGGGACAGCTTCAACCTCGATATGTGCACCGCTATCCATAGGGCGCTCTAACACTTCGCCATCCTCGCTGATAACCGTCACACTATCTAATGGGTGTGGCGGCATATCATCTAAGGATGATACATAAGAACCCTCCATATCATCTACAGGCACATCATCAAAGGAATGAACTGGAATATCATCCCCTTCAATAGAACCCGCTAGAGACTCAATAGGAATCTCACCATCAGGAACCTGATCAGATGGACTGCCATCAAAAGATGTAATCGGCACATCACCACCGAATGTTGGCTCTGTCTCTACACCAGCTCCTAATGCAGTTTCTGATGCATCTATTGTACTTGTATTCGCACTATCACTAACTGCTGTATTTCCAACAGCATCGCCTGTTTTCTTAGCTAAAAACGCCATCGCCGCAGCCTTAGCCGCGTCCACAGCTGCAGAATCAGTTTTACTTTCTTGCGGATCATTGGTTAAATCCATTTGTGTCGGTTCCGCACCGGAGGTCGTCTTTACGTCAACCATCGGTTCTTGTGGTCGTTGGGGTGCTTTTACTTGGCGTTGTGTGGTGCTACCAGCAGCCTTTTTATAGTCTTTATAAACTTGCGTGAGGGCATCCACGATTTCTACGTGTACCGCATAGCCCAGTGTATAAGTGAAAGCATCAGCTGCTTCCGCCAAATTCACTTCATTAGTCATCACATTGAGATGCAATGTATTTTTAAAGGCCATGACCGCCTTGCTTTGGTCTACATATACAAGTTGACCTTGTCCAATAACGGTAGAGGTCATATTGCGATTGCTATCCTTCAAGTATTTAATAACATTGGATTGTACATTGCGATACTCTTGAGCAGACAAGATTTGTTCACTAATGATGGCCTGTGTACTAACACCTTTTTTACCGCGACCTTTAGCTTGGTTTCTAGTAGGTTTTCGGGAAGCCGTGTCCCCATTATTTGGCGGTGGCGCCATGCCAACTCCGCCCATTGGTGGTGGAGCTATACCCACTCCATTCATCGGAGGAGGTGTACTACCTGGTGCTCCCATTGGTGGAGGCGTCATACCTACCCCATTCATAGGAGGCGGTGTCATCCCCACACCACTTGATGATGGCACTGCATCAATAATAGTATTTTGAGTGCTACTTATTGGAGCATCCTGTGTAGTTACAGTAGTATCAACAGATACAAAACTATTCGCATAACCACCTTGTGGTGGTACAAATGCATTAGCTCCATATGTTGTTGGAGCTGCTACGGGACTTCGTTGCTCTAATTGAGCCATGCGGTTCAATAAATCATTTCGTTCGGATCTCTTGGCACTTTCTAGTGCATATACGCGATCTTCGATACTTTCATCAACAGAACCTAATTTAGCACAAAGCACGAGTAAGCCCATTTCGATGATGGTTCGTGGATTGTCCACTTGTTTCGCATCATTCATGATGGATTGCGCACTGCGTACATATTGGTTAAGTTCATTGAAATCAACACTATTGGCCTGAGCTAGGAACTCATCCTTAAAAGCATCGTATACCTTGAGCTCATCCGCATCAGGAGCCACCTTACCAACGAGCAAGGCACGCACATGTTGAACTAGGGCTTCCATAATCTGCGTCGCATCGCGACCTTCTGCCAAGGCCTCGTGAACGTAGGATAATACTTTAGGTCCATCGCCGTTACGCAAAGCATCTAGGAAGTGAATAATCCATTCCTTACTTACGAGACCGATTAACTCTTCCACCACTTGCGGTGTAATAGAGCCTGTTGCCATACCTGCACATTGGTCTAGAATACTCAAGGCATCACGCAAACCACCGTCTGCATGAACAGCGATAAGCTGAGCCGCCGCAGAATCAAGGCCAAAGCCTTCTTTTTCTGCTACGTAAGATAAACGTTGCGCGATGTCATCAGAAGTAATGCGTCTAAAGGTATAACGTTGACAACGAGACACGATTGTAACAGGCAATTTTTCAATTTCTGTAGTAGCAAAGATAAACATGACGTGAGTTGGCGGCTCTTCGATTGTTTTTAAAAGCGCATTCCATGCCTCTGTAGTGAGCATGTGGGCTTCGTCGATGATGAAAACCTTTTTACGCCCCTCAACAGGCATAAATTTGACGCTTTCACGGAGAGCACGCACCTCATCGATACCGCGATTTGATGCAGCATCGATTTCAAGGACATCCATAGACTGTCCACTCAAAATCGATTTACAAGCACTACACTCGTTACAAGGGTGATCCGTTGGACCATGCTCGCAGTTGATAGCGCGCGCAAAAATCTTCGCCATGCTCGTTTTCCCAGTCCCCCGCGGACCGGCAAATAAATAGGCATGAGCTACCTTGTCTTCGCGGATAGCACGCATCAATGTATCAGACACCTGATGCTGACCGACTACATCGGTAAATGTCTGCGGACGATACTTACGATATAGCGCAATATATGCCATTGGAACACCCCCTTTTTTCAGAAACTTACAATACTTTATTATACCATATTCAAGAAAATCTGACTCATTTTATAGAGTTTTATCAGTAATTTAGACTAGTCATTTGAGCCCATCAATTAGACAAAAAAAAGCGGCCCCACAGGCCGCCTTGCAATATTCGATCACGACAGCCCCCGGGGTCCCCGTGGCACATGAAGGTTACCGCTTAGTGCTGCTACCTCTCAGTCCTGACACGATTCACAGGCCCCCATTGCACAGGCCCGAGAACTGCCATGATCCAATATTACAATACAAATATTATACATGAAAAAGCCTCTATAGTCAAAGCTATAGAGGCTTTTCACTATATTCTTATATAACAAAAATTAACTAAGGAGAAATATATTATGCATATTTTTCTTTAAATGCAGCCAATTGTGATTCTTCTAAGGATAAGCCTTGTTCTTTGAAGCGTTCAATAGCAGCTTGCATTTCTTCATAAGCTACAGGCACAACTTTTGTAAATCTGTTTACAAAGTTATTCCAGTTTTCTAAGATGTGACGGCCTTTAGCGGAGTTAGTATGCAATACATGTTGTTCTACTAGTTCTTTAATGCGTTTAAGATCATCATTATTCGCAGGACGTAGTTCTACGAGACCTGTATTTACATAGCGTTCATCACAATCGAGAATGTACGCATAGCCACCAGACATACCTGCTCCAAAGTTACGGCCGATTTTACCGAGCACGAGTACTTCGCCACCGGTCATGTATTCACATCCATGATCGCCGACGCCTTCCACAACGGCAGTGATGCCACTGTTACGAACGGCAAAACGTTCACCAGCTACACCGTTAATGTAGGATGTACCAGAGGTTGCACCGTAGAAGGCAACGTTACCGATTAGGATATTTTCGTCCGCTTCAAAGATAGATTTCTTAGGTGGGTACACCGTTATAGTACCGCCGGACAAACCTTTACCAAGGTAATCATTCGCATCACCTTCAAGTTCTAGTGTCATGCCTTTAGGGATGAAAGCGCCGAAGGATTGACCAGCAGAGCCTTCGAAATTCAACTTGATTGTATTGTCTGGCAAGCCGCTTTCACCATAACGACGAGTCACCTCAGAACCAACCAAGGTACCTACAACACGATTGATGTTAGTGATAGCCAATTTAGCGCGAATCGGTTTTTGGTCCTCAATAGCAGGACGGCACATACGCAAGAGCTTGGACATATCCAAGGTGCGTTCCAACTCGTGATCTTGGTCAACCATGTGCATATGCCCTACAGAGGCGTCGATGTACGGACGGAACAATATGCGTTTAAGATCGACGCGAGACAATTTGAAGTTATCGTCTTGCGATTTTTGACGTACAAGATCGATACGACCAACGAGCTCAGCCACGGAGCGAATACCTAAACGAGCCATGATTTCACGTAATTCACGTGCGATGAAAATCATCAAATTTTCAACATATTCAGGCTTACCTGTAAAACGAGCACGCAATTTTTCGTCTTGTGTAGCTACACCATAAGGGCATGTATTAAGATTACATACACGAGCCATTTTACAGCCTACCGCCACAAGTGGCAATGTACCAAAGCCGAATAGCTCAGCACCGAGCATAGCTGCTACAGCCACATCGAAACCAGTCATCAACTTAGAGTCTACTTCCAATTGAACACGGTCACGCAATCTGTTGAGCATCAATGTTTGATGAGTTTCAGACAAACCTAATTCCCAAGGCACACCAGCGTGTTTAACAGATGTACGACCTGCCGCACCAGTACCACCATCGTATCCGGAAATCAAGATATTATCCGCTTTCGCTTTCGCCACACCAGCAGCAATCGTGCCAACGCCTGCTTCAGATGTCAATTTAACGGAAATACGCGCATCTTTGTTAACGCATTTCAAATCATAAATCAACTCAGCCAAGTCTTCGATGGAGTAAATATCATGATGCGGTGGTGGAGATACGAGCTCAACGCCTGGAGTGGAGTGACGAGCCTTGGCAATTTCAGGATATACTTTTTTGCCTGGTAATTGACCACCTTCACCTGGTTTAGCACCTTGAGCACATTTAATTTGCAATTCTTTTGCATTGATTAAATAATTCGCTGTTACCCCGAAACGACCAGATGCAATCTGTTTTACTTCGGAGTTCATGCTGTCGCCGTTTGGCAACGGTTTGAAGCGAGCTACGTCTTCGCCACCCTCACCAGAGTTGGATGTGGAGCCAAGACGATTCATAGCAATGGCGATAGCTTCATGTGCCTCTTTACTGATAGCACCATAACTCATGGCACCGGCTTTAAAGCGTTTTACGATAGACTCTTCCGGTTCAACCTCTTCGATTGGAATACCGCCGCCTATTGGATAGTTCAATTCCATCAAGGAACGCAATGTAACGTGGTAATCGTTCCGAATCGCTTTGGAGTATTCTTTATATTTTGCATAATCCTTTTCGATAAGGGATGCTTGTAAAAGATCGATAGTCTTAGGGTTGAAAAGATGCTCTTCCCCATCTTTTACAGGACCATACCAGCCGCCTGGTTCGAGTACTGTTTCTTCAGATTTGAAAGCCCGTTCATAACGAGCCAAGGCTTCGTGTGCTACACCGCCAAGACCAATGCCGCCAATACGCGTTGGCGTATTTACAAAGAACCTATTAATGAAGTTAGTATTCAAGCCCAAAGCTTCAAAGATTTGTGCACCGTGGTAGGAACGAACTGTGGAAATACCCATTTTGGACATGACCTTCATAATGCCACCTACAGCGGCCTTGATGTAGTTCTTTTCTGCTTGTTCTGGTGTAATATCGCCAATACGTTTACGAGCTTGTAAATCGCGTACAGTTTCAAGCGCCAAGTATGGGTTGATAGCCGTTACACCATAGCCGATTAATGTACAGAAGTGATGTACTTCACGAGGCTCACCAGATTCAAGGATGAGGCCAATTTCTGTACGCAACACTTTGTTAATCAAATGATTATGAACAGCTGCTACAGCTAATAATGCTGGAATTGGTGCATGATTTTCATCAACACCACGGTCGGATAAAATCAACACATTTTGATCTGTACGAGCTGCTTCTTCTGCCTTTTCACACAAATCATTTAAAGCATCACGCAAGCCTTCAGCACCCTTAGTTGGGTCGAAGAGAATTGGCAAGGTTACGGATTTCATGCGACGACAATCAAGAGCCTTAATAGATGCCAACTCTTGGTTTGTAAGGATTGGAGTACGCATGGACAACGCATAGGTCCCAGCTTTGTTAGGGTCTGTTAGATTGCCAGAGTTACCAAGCATTACCCGTGTAGATGTAACCATCTCTTCACGGATAGAGTCGATAGGAGGGTTTGTTACTTGAGCGAACATTTGCTTGAAGTAGCTATATAGTAATTGTGGTTTATCGGACAAGATAGCTAAAGGCGCATCGGCACCCATGGCACCTACAGGGTCTTTACCATCTTTTGCCATAGGCACAATCATGCGAACAAGGTCTTCTTGAGTATAACCAAAGGCTTGTTGATTTTTGAATAAATCTTCAACTTTTGGTATGGAGCTTTCATCGGCCTGAGTAATTTCAGATAAATGAATAACATGTTCTTTCACCCATTCATCGTATGGCAATTCAGTAGCAACGCGATGTTTGATTTCTTCATCGGAGATGATACGTTGTTCATCTGTATCGATGAGAAGCATTTTACCTGGTTCCAAACGGCCTTTAGCGCGGATGTTTTCAGCGTTTTCGTTTACAACGCCAACCTCAGAAGCCATGATAACGCGGTCATCTGTTGTCACATAGTAACGAGCGGGACGTAAACCGTTGCGGTCAAGCACACCGCCAATAACGGTACCATCGGTAAAGCCCATAGCCGCAGGACCATCCCATGGTTCCATCATGAAGCTATTAAACTCGTAGAAATCATGTTTTTCTTGGCTCATGAGATTATTGCGTTCCCAAGGCTCAGGAATCATCATCATGATCGCATGAGGCAAGGAACGACCTGTCATGTGCAAGAATTCCAATGTGTTATCAAACATAGCAGAGTCAGATCCGCTATCATCTACTACAGGGAATACCTTTTTGATATCTGGGAACAATGGAGATTCCGCTTTACCTTCACGAGCATTGATCCAGTTTACATTGCCGCGGATGGTGTTGATTTCACCATTGTGAACTAAGAAACGGTTAGGATGTGCTCGAGCCCAACTTGGGAATGTATTCGTACTGAAGCGGGAGTGAACCATTGCCAATGCGGAGGTAAAATCAAGGTCGCTCAAATCGAGGTAGAAGTCGCGCAATTGACCAGGTGTTAACATGCCTTTATATACGATTGTTTTGGAGGATAAGGAGGCAATATAAAAATCGCTAGACAATTCCTTGCTCAATGGGATGATGCGTTTTTCTGCCAATTTACGAATGATATATAATTTGCGTTCAAATTCCTTATTGTTTGTTACATCAGGGCCTTTGCCGATGAGGATTTGAATCATCCAAGGACGAATCGCCGCAGCCTCTTTGCCGACCTTTGTACCATCAACCGGTACTTCACGCCAGCCGAGAACAACTTGCCCCTCTTCGCGCACGACCTCTTCGAGAATTCGTTTTTGCTCGTTACGGAGACTTTCATATTTATGGGCAAAGACCATACCTACGCCATATTCGCCAGCTGCAGGTAGGTTAATACCAAGCACTTCGCACTCGCGCTTGAAGAACTCATGCGGGATTTGTACTAAAATACCGGCACCATCCCCAGTATCCTTGTCGGCACCGGCACCACCACGATGTTCCAAGCGCTCTAAAATGCGTAAACCATCGTCGATAATATCATGAGATTTTTTTCCCTTAATATTAACAACGAAACCCATGCCACACGCATCCTTTTCAAATTGGCTGCTGTACATACCATTGGCTTCAAGTCTAGCTTGATCTAGACGTTGTTGCTCTATTGTGCTTTGCTTCATATCCATAACGTGCACTCCTTCATATCACTTGATCATTCCAAGCACTGCGGCATCGTTCCGTTCGATCTTGGTAAAAGTATAACTAACAAACTATTTCTCTATAAAATTATCAATTTAACATTCTATAGAATTTTATGTCTATACACAGTATACTCCTGTCCACTGTGAATTGAAAATATAAAAAAAACATAGTCTATGCTTTTCATGCATAGACTATGAGTTTTTATCACTATTGTTTTTTGTATACAAGGACACAGGGGAAATAAGCCTCTCATCCAATAAACACGATGGCTTATTATTTAGAGTGGAAAAATCAACAGTTATTATTCTCGACCGAAATCACCCCCTACTTCACAGGTAATCGTAATAGCTTCATCCTTACCATACGGCACAAAAGTTAGCTCTGATGCGTGTAAACATTGGCGTGTATAGGGCTTCTTGCGCGTACCATACATAGCATCACCTACGATAGGATGACCAATATGTTCCATGTGAACCCGAATTTGATGGGTTCTGCCAGTCAACAACTTAAAACGTAACAGAGTGTTGTCGCCTTCATGACCGAGAACGGTATACTCCGTTTGAGCCGATTGACCAAACTCATCGATAACACGGCGATTATCAAAGACTGGATCCGCCCCGATAGGCGCATCTACCATGCCATCCGCATCAATATGACCTTCTACAAGTCCTGTATAAATACGATCGATACGACCTGCTTGTAGCTCATCCGTATAATATTGTTGTGCTTCCTTTGTTTTACCAAATAGAATACACCCCGATGTATCTCGGTCGAGGCGATGCACAGGGCGAACCTTATGAACTACACCCTTTTTCGCATAATAACCAGCTATATAATTGCTTAAAGTGCAAGACTTTGTTTGCCCTGCTGGATGAACGAGCATAAAAGGAGCTTTATTTACAACTAAGGTATGAGCATCCTCGTAGAGAACGGTAATCGGTCCTTTTTCTACGTCTACTCCATAATCCTTATCTTGTGGTAATTCTAAGGTTAATACATCACCCTTTTTAAGTGCTCGCTGCGAATGAGCCACACGGCTATTAACTTTTACCCGTTTCTTGCGAAACATCATTTGGATATCCCGAGAGGATAAGGAAAATCGTTCCTTTACATATTTAGAAACCGTCAACTCAGTTGGTTCTTTCACCGTATATGTTTTCCAACTCATATTACCACCATTCGTTAATATACGTTTTTTGTTCAGGATAGAGAATATCGAAATAGTCTAACCATTCTTCGCTTACTGAAAGTTTCCCTTCAAACGCAAGGTCTCGAGCCGTAATTGTGCCCATTAATAACTGGCTCAACGCACCGACCTCAATGGTAATATCTGTTTCCCCCTCTATCGTATCAGAAATCTTTTTAACGGATGGAGTTAATGCACTGCCATATTGTACTTCATAGCGACCTTCGTTCCAACTGCAAAGCCCATCTTTTACAGCAAAGGTCATTGTTATAGGCATCATCAATGTCTCTTGATTGACAGAAATTGCTTCAAAAGCAGCTTTTACATCTACAATACGACTCATCATATATGGCATGGTAGCGTGGCCAGTTCTACCATCAGGATAGAAGCGATAATATGTATCGTGAAGGCCTTCATTCCAACGGATAGACGTACCTTGAGAACGGTGATTATAGAAATAATTTAATAATGCACGTTGTGCACGGCGTGTCGTGTAAACCAGCTCAGTAACAGGAATTTCAGGCTGACCTAAACGATACACTGCATAGCCTTCAATGACATGGTCATCGTTGCGCACTACAGCAACATTTACACCTTCTGCAAAGAAGCTGCCTAACAAACGTTTCCATTCCTTTTCGCCACGTTCTGCGTAGCCAGAAAGACGAGCCGTATATGTTTTATATACTGGATCTAACAAAGTCCATTGATCTACGCTATTTAGTAAGCCAAATCTCAACGTTTTATCTGTCATAGGGCGCAAGTCTTCTAGCGACATGGTGTTCACCCATTGATGAGCATAAAGTTCCCAACCATATTGCTGATAGAACGCTGCCTTGGATGGCATCAAAATCGTCATAGCTTGACCGCGTTTACGAAGCTCCTCTAGTGCAGCAGTTAACAGTGCACCGCCTACACCACCACGGCGAGCTGCTGGATGCGTGGCAACGCCTACCATATAGCTCGTAGGTAATACGGCACCACGTACATTAAGATTATATTGACGCAAATGAACGGTGCTCAACAATTGGTCCTGTTCTAACCCGACCATTGTATTCTCTGGTTCATAGCAATTTGTAAAATAATATTGAAAGAATGGATCTTCCTTTGGTTCAAAGCAGTACGCCCATAGATTTTCCACATGAGACGTATCTTGAGCCGTCGCAATTCTAAATTCCATAATTATGTCCTCGTTATATCATAAGAGCCGTTATCTATCTGTCGCGTCACAGCGTATAATATCTAATCTGATCTAATTTAAGCACATCACATCGCCATATGGCCATATCGCCATGATGATACGATAGTTACATTCAAATAGATAGTCTAACAATTCTATTATAACAAAATGAGCTATGAAGCACATCGACTTCATAGCTCAGATTTTATTTACCACCTGTCGCATTATCTGCTTCGTTAGCATATACTGCGTCATATTTTTCAGCAAAATGATCTGGCTTATAAGATTCTTTTGCTTGACGAAGACCAGGCAAGCCCATATCTTCTTCACGGTTGATGAATTCTACTTCGCTAAATTCATGACGAATGAATTCATTATTGATAGCTTGATACAAACCACGAATATCTGGATTTGCTTTTTCAATGTGAATCAAAGCAATTCTGTCATTGAGAAGTTCACCGATACTAAAAGCCTCAACACGGCCGAATAATTTAATGGCACCGCCTTTAAGACCCAACACGTCCCAGTTATCAAACAACAAGTTGATGGCTACCAATTCATCTTCGATACCTTCTTCATGATGCGTTTCTACCCAAGATGCTGCCGTTTCACGACATAATGGGATGATATCATCTGTAATTGGCACATATTCATAGTTAGAATATTGCATGCGAAATTGGTTTAAATGGTTTTTCTTTTGACGGAATTTCTTACCAGACAAGTTGATAAGATCTTCGGACTTGTAAATATATTCGTAATTGTCACGGTCAGGTGTAAATGCATAGCGACCAGGACATAGGTCTTCCATGCGTTCTTTTACATCTTTGCTAACGCCTTTAAATCGGAACGGCAATTTATTTTCTACGAACCATTCTTTAGCACGCAACAAACCATCAAGGAACTTTGCATCTTTACCAGCAAATGGAGGCAATAGGAATGGCTCACGCTTGCCACCACCTTGGATGTACAATACTCCATTCTCTTCAGCCCAGCGAATACCGTACGGATCTTGCCACATAAACAATGTAGTAAAGCAATTATCGGATGCTTCATAATGATGTTGTTCAAAATATTTGTCGATTAATGGTTTATCTCGCAATTCAAAACGTTTAAATTCTAAAATAATAATCCCTCCTATCAGATTCCTCTTTTGAGGTTACTTTCACGATTTGTGAAAGTTTCGATTCTATTATGTTTAAACATAATCCTAACAATCTAGTATTAAACCCATAGGGTTCGTAATTACAATTTTACAGATTCACCTAACTCAAAGGTGCCATCGGTTGTGATAACCTTGTCACCTTCGTTGAGTCCAGAAATAATAGCTACGTCATCACCTTCAGTAATGCCTACCTCAACAACACGTACATCAACTGTATTATTCTCGGTTAATACATATACATATTTGCCATCTTGATTTTCCCGAACCGCCTTAGTTGGAACGGTCAGCATCTTGGCTTTCACATTAGATTCAATAACGAGTGTATAGAATTCACCAGCCTTGATAAGGCCTTTCTCATTGTTGAAAGTAGCTTTTACGAGGACACTTGGCACATTTTCAGGCTGAGTAATATCTACGTAAGTCAATTCCCCCGGTATTTCTTGGTCCCCCACCTTGAGAAGTACCTTCATACCATTCTTGGCTTCAGATGTACCTAACTTCATAGCCGCATCACGGGGAATGCTGAGAGAGGCTACCATCGGTGTAGTTTGTTGAATCATCATAAACGGACGATCAGCAATCGCCATTTGACGGTCTTCATTATAGATAGATGTCACCGTACCTGCTATAGGGGCCACGATTGTAGATGCCGCCATCTGAGCAGATACTTGAGCTATTTGTGCCTCAATAGCCGCCGCATTAGCGCCACCGCCGCCACCAGTTGTGACAGTCGTAGTTTGTGGTCTAGCTCTTTCCAGAATACGCTCATATTCCTTTTGTGTAATCATGCCCGCTTCACGCATGCGTTGAGCCTGTTCCAATTGGGCACTATCTATAGATGCTGCCGCCGTAGTCGTCACAGATGTCGTATATGATTGAGCTTGCTCTAACTGTCCTTGTAAGGATGCTAGCTGTTGTTGTAAAGCCGATGTATCTACAGTAGCCAAGGTTTGACCTTGTTGTACTTGGTCACCCACTTTCACAGCATACACGACCTGCCCCGTTAAAGTCGGCGTTATCGTCGCCTTATTAAGGGCCGTTACATTGGCATCATTATGAATCTGCAACGGCATATCCTTGTACGTTACCTCCGAGACGGATACAGTTTTTGTACCACATCCCGCAATGGCGAGCACCATAATCATAACACCAAGGATAGCAATTACAGAGCAGAAACGATTTATTTTCATTCTGTCACTTCCTATCATATTGATTTTTATCAATACCTTAGTATATCATAAAATCAATTAGAATTATATGAAAGCTATTTCCTTTAGTTTATGGATATAACGGAGGTTCTCATGGAAGAACGGATGGACTTTAGAATTTTAAATAATGGCAGCTTCATTCCCTCTATCGGTTATGGCACCTATAAAACAGGTACCGAAGGAGAGACTGAACAAGCCGTTGTAAATGCACTTGGCGTAGGCTATCGTTTACTCGATACGGCATCCTATTACGGCAACGAAGAGGCCGTTGGTAGAGGCATCAAAGCATCTAGCGTCAAGCGTACAGACATCATCATTACGACTAAAATATGGCACACTGATGCGGGCTATGATAATACGATGCGTGCTGTTGAAAGCTCCTTAAAGAAACTAGATACCAATTATATTGACATCATGCTCGTACACCAACCCCTTGGTGATTACTACGGCTCTTGGCGCGCTATGGAAGAACTATACGACCAAAATATATTGCGTGGGTTAGGTCTATCTAACTTCTACGAAGACCGCCTCATCGATTTGCTGTACCATTGCAATGTAAAACCGGTGGTCAACCAAATCGAGTGTCACCCATTCAACCAACGTCAATCTCTTTTACAATTAATGAGAAAACATCAAGTCGTAGGTATGGCGTGGTCTCCATTTACTCGTGATCGCCAACCGATATTCGACCATCCAATTATTAAAAGCTTGGCTGAAAAATACGGTGTATCAAAACACCAAATCATCTTGCGTTGGCACATCCAACGAGGCATCATTCCATTGCCAAAGGCAAATAATGTGAGTCATATTGAAGCCAACTTCGATGTATTCGACTTCAAATTAACCAACATCGACATGGACGTTATGGAATTATTAGACCAACAAGACTTCTTGGAAGACCATCATACTGCGCCAGGTCTTGAAAGACTTTTACAATTAAAATAAAAAATAAAACCACGTATATCTAACCTTTCATAGGAATAGATATACGTGGTTTATTTTATTTTGTCACATTAAATATGGCTTGTACAAGAATCATATATGCTACAGTTCCTGCCCCAATTGACATGAACATATTTCGCTTCCATATATGAAGCCCCACTGTAACTAACAATGCAATCAATTCAGGAAGTCCATAAGGATATGTCAGAACTACAGTATCTTTAAACGTGTACACAACAAGCAGGCCCATAACCGCTGCAGGTAGAGCCTTACCTAAGTACAGTACAAAGTCTGGCGCCTTTTTACCGGGAGGGAAGATGAGAAAAGCAGCAAATCGTGTAAGCAATGTACCTGCTACTACAATAGCAACAGTAATGACCATTTCTAAACTAGTCAAGGCGTACACCTCCCCACTTATATGCAATATAAGATGCTACGATCATACAACTCATAGAGGCAAGCATAAAGATGGATTTTCCTGCCAGTAAAAGCATTACCACCCCTATTATCGCACCAGCAACACCAAATAATCTTATATTATTATTCTTAGTATTCAACAGCATCTCTAAAAAAATAACAATAAATAAGCCTGGTAATACAAAGTCAATACCTCGTAAATCTACAGCGGCTAAAAGATTACCAAATAGTCCACCTATAAAAGTACTAACTACCCAAAATACATAATTTAACCAAGTTACGTGGAAATAGAACGACTTTTCATCTACATCATCGGGCAACTGAGTACTTACATTGATAGCAAAGCTTTCATCACACATCCAAGCAATAGTAGGGAACCATTTCCAGCCCATATTTACATATCGTTGTAACATTGATAAACCATAGAAGAAATGACGACCATTAACGAATAAGGTCAAAATAAAGGCATTGAGAGGATCAAATCCAGCTAACATCAGTCCTATCGTTACAAACTCCATGGAGCCTGCAAAAATAGTAGCCGCCAAAGCTGGTGCGGTCCACCAAGGGAGTCCTTGGCTAGTAACATAAAGACCAAAACCTAAACCTAAGAAAAACAAACTGATACCAATAGGTACCACCAAAGGAAGTGCAAAAGAAAAGGCGCTTCGACGTTTTGTTTCACTCAAAGGATTTCCTCCTTTCAAAATCATAAATTGTATATCATATAAAAAGTAGTCAAGAGCTAAGCAAATTTAACCCCTATATCCATTAGCAAATAAAATTTAATAATAAAAGACACCAAATGGTGTCTTTTATTTAAGCTATTATATTATACATTCTATGTGGTATGTGTCAAATTTTGATTATTCTCAACACAACTCTTTATAAAGCACACATTAAAATTTCGCGAGCTACTTCTGGAGTAATATCTCCTTTTTCACCAAGTTTTACCATGCCGTGGTCTTTTAATTGCTTCACGACTTTATCCACAGCTTCTGCACCGATGCCATAGTCTTTCAAATGAGTGGCTACGCCAAGAGATTCAAAGAATTCACGAGTTTTAGCAATCGCTTTATCTGCTTTTTCTTCTGTTGTGCCTTCAGTAATATGCCATACGCGTGTAGCATATTGTGCCAATTTTTCGAGTTTATCTGCTTTTTTCACTTCCAATAATGCAGGTAATACGATGGCTAATGTTATACCGTGATCAAGATGGTAGGCAGCCGTCAATTCATGTCCGATAAGATGTGTAGCCCAGTCTTGTGGCACGCCAGCACCAATTAAGCCATTTAAAGCTAATGTGGATGCCCACACGTGGTTAGCACGAATATCATAGTTTTCAGGCTCCTCTACAGTTAAATGACCAATTTCAATCATGGTCTTTAAAAGACCTTCACAGAAACGATCTTGAATGCGACCTTCTGCAGGATACGTTAAATATTGCTCTGTAGTATGTACAAAGGTATCAATAACACCATTCTTAACTTGTTTTTCAGGCAAGGTAAATGTTAATGTAGGATCTAGCATGGAAAACTTAGGGAATACTAAGCTACTGAACACAGGGAATTTGCCATCCCCATGAGAGATAACAGCTCCATTATTCATTTCAGAACCGGTTGCAGGAATAGTCATAACAGTACCAAATGGTAATGGGTTCGGCACCATTTCTACAGGAACTGCTGGTAGACCTGCTTTCATTACATCAATGACAGGACCATCATACGTAGCGCCCATAACGATGAGTTTTGTGGCATCCACGACGGAACCACCGCCTACAGCAAGCACGAAATCTATGCCATGTTCTTTAATGAAAGCTACCGCACGTTCACAGGTTGCTAAAGATGGATTCGGTTCGATGCCGCCAAATTGTTCAACCTTTCGGTTCCCAAGAGCCGTTACGACACGATCGATAAGGCCACTGCGTACTGCAGAGCCCCCACCATAGGTAATCAATACCTTCGCATCCTTTGGTACCAAAGTATCAAGTTCACCTAAACGGTCTTTACCAAATACGATATGTGTAGGATTATAAAAATCAAAGTTAAACATGATAACCTCCTAAGTGATAAGTGATAAGTGATAAGTAATAAATAATAAATATTAAGTATTAAGTATTAAGTACTAAGTTTTAAGTGTTAAATTTTAAGTATTACGCATTAAATATCAAGTATTAATATTTACTATATATACTATTTCCATTGAATTTAATTGTATAAAACTTAATATATATTATATCATATTTTGATGTTCTTAATATGTAGAATCTGTATTTATCGGTGTCTACTTCATCCATATTTATAAATATCTACTAAAAATCATTTGTAGATACGTACCAAGACTCATAGTTTTAATCTATAGCCAACTGATATGTATATATAATATGCAAAAGCCCATTCTCATGATAGGATATCTACATTACATATGTTGTAGAAAGGGATGTTATTATGAAATTCAAAAAGTTTATTGCTCCACTCCTCGTTGGTGTGCTCGCATTTGCCATCGCTGGTTGTGGTAATAGTACAAATCAAGCTAGTCAAACGCCAAAGGAAATTAAAATCGGTGCCACTGCCGGTCCTCATGCACAGGTAGCAGAAGCAGTAGCTAAGGAAGCTAAAAAACAAGGTATCGAACTTAAGGTTGTAGAGTTCTCCGATTATGTAACACCAGATAAAGCTCTTGCTGACGGTGATATTCAATTGAACGCGTACCAACACGTACCATTCATGGAAAACTTTAACAAACAAAACGGATCCAAGTTAGTAGCTATTGGTAAAACGATCTTAATGCCAATGGGCTTATACAGCAACTCTGTACGCAGTGCTGCTGATGTTCCAGAAGGCGCTATCGTTGCCATTCCAAACGATCCAACTAATGGCGGCCGTGGTCTAGCGCTATTAGCTAAAGCAGGCCTTATTACGCTAAAAGAAGGCGTAGGGTTTAAAGCAACTGTAGCTGATATTACATCTAACCCTAAAAATCTTCAAATTCAAGAGTTAGAAGCAGCTCAATTACCACGTAGCCTAGACGATGTTGTAGTAGCCGCAATTCCTATGAACTACGTTCAAAGCGCGGGGCTCAATGTAGAAAAACAAGGTTTCTTCTTAGAACCTAAAGATGAACCTTTAGCCGTTATGATTCTTGCCGTTCGTGAACAAGATAAAGACAACGAAACATACAAAAAAATCGCGGACATCTACAAATCTGATGCCATCAAGCAATTCATTAATGATACTTTCAAAGGTACCATTACATCTGCAAATTAAATAAATTACAGACCGACCTCTATAATCTCAGAGGCCGGTCTTTTTATTGGTAAAAGTCTCAATTTATATGTAAAAACTCATTTTATATGTAAAAATTTCATTATATGCCAAAAAGCGATACCCTAATCTAGTTAGAGTATCGCTTTTATTTTATTCTTCAGTATCGAATACAACATCCAATGGTTGACGTTCCACGATGTTACGATAACGAACACGTGGATAACCCATCAAGATAGCACCAGCAATGATTTTATCCTCTGGCACACCTAAAAGCTCCAACAATGGTTTGTATTCTGCTTCGCCTGCATGTTCAAAGAAGCCTGCCCAACAAGTGCCAAGACCTAAAGTCGGTGCATATAGCTCAGCATAAGACAAGCAAGAGTGACCACTATCATGGGTACGATGAATGTCCTTTTTAGAGCCAATTGCCACTACGAGAGCCGGCGCATCGCGCAAGATATACTCCTTGCCTTTATCTACCTCTGCTTGAGCAGCACGAGCATAAAGACGCATAATCGGTACTGTTTTTGCAGCCAAATGCATCCACTCCAAAACGAGATCAGCAATACGGCGCAACTTTTGTTTATCCCGAATTACAATATATGAAATACCTTGTGTATTAGTCGCTGTTGGCGCCATTCTTGCAACATTTAATACTTTGCGAATGAGCTCTGCAGGGACTGGTTTATTTTGATAGTTACGAATAGAACGACGACTACGCATGAATAGCTCAGCCTGTTCTGGCGTTAACTTAGGTTCTTTTGTAATATCGATTTGCTCCTTACGCGGTGTCATATCGCTGTCAAGAGCAAGTGTAGGGCATACGGAAATACAATGCCCACAGGAGATACAACCTCCCCTGCCAGTTACAGGTCCATTATCGGACATCACCAGCAAGCCTGTCGGACAGTCAGCAACGCAAAGGCCGCATCGTGTACAGACTTCTGTATTGACGGTAAATAACATCTGATAAATCCTCCAAACACTACTATAAAGCCTATTATAACATACTCAATCAAGGGTTATCTAGGCAACATATACTTATAGAGGCTATAAGACCTATTTTGATGGGGCCCCATTTCATTTCTACAACCTAGCTAAAAAAGTACAAATATACTTGCTTGCTCCGTTCTTCGCAAAGTCGCTGCACAAGTATATTTGTACTTTTTTATAATTATATTCATAAAGACGTCCCATCAAAATAGGTACGCCTGCTTAAAGTACATAACGCCTAGATACACTGATTGATCTATATAAAAAGGCTTTATAGTAGTGGCGCCATGCCCACCGTGGGGAAGGGACTAGCCTACGGCTAGTCTTGGTAGTAATTTAGTCAAAATTACTTGGCCGTCTCTCCCCTCCCCCTATTATATAAAAGCAGATTGAGTAAATATCAGATGTAGCTTGTGATGGGATTGGTTAATAGCAGACGGTCAAATAATAAAAAGAGTTCCCTATGCAGCGACTTTGCGAAGAACGGAGCAAAGAGGGAACTCTTTTTATTATTTATTGAGTTGTCGCAATCTAACGGGGCCCCATCACAAGCAATCCAAACATATTTACTCAAATGCTTTTATAAGCTCCATGTATTGCGCTTTGTGTGTCATTCTCCAGGTCCCAAAGTCTGGTTCCGGAGATTCATTCAGAGTATTCGCCAAGGCTTCCATGAATTTCGGTATTTTTGTGGCAACGATGTGGCCTGCCATTTTGCCGAAGCTTTCAGAGCCCATGTGTTCTGAACCACCATCAACTAACATAAAGGATACCGTAGGCTTCTTATCTACTAGTTTTACCGATCCGTGAAATCCGATTTCTCCAATTTGGTGTGTCCCACAGGAGTGCGGGCAGCCAGAAATGTGTAATCGAGGCAGTTTTCTTGTATCTACACCCTTTTCTTCAAGGTAGGTAAAGATCGATTTCAGCAGACCATTAGAGTCTTGAATACCAATTTGACAAACGGTAGAGCCAACACAGGATACGGAGCGTCGGAACTCATTACTAGCACTATCATCTGTTAGCGCTGCAATCTTACGAGCTTCATCGGCCGTTAGATTAATAAAATACACAGCTTGTTCCGGTGCAATACGGGCCTCTACTTGGTCTAGAGTTACTGCATAATCAAGGGCAGCCAATAAGTTTTCTACATTGACATCCCCACCTATCGGATGATATTCCACGTAATATAGACCTTTTTGTTTTTGACGATGGATTCGATGATTCATCACAGAATCATCACGCTTGCCTGATTTTGTAATTTCATAGACGTAGTCAGCTGGATTAACAGTCAACTGTTCTACATTTTTCACCATCGCCAAGGTTTCTTCATAGGTTTTAATGAAAGCTTCCGCCCCACCCATTTCTGCCGGCATATAACGTGTCCGAGCTTTACCACGATTTTTAAAATTACCGTGATTCGCAAAGACCATGAGCATGGCTTTCACATGGTACAATACATCCTCAGGTTGCACATCGTGTGCCACGAGAATCCCCATACGCGGATTCGGTCCGAGACCACCACAAGCATACACATCAAAGGTATTGTGTTTCGTCAAATTAAAGCCTAGATCCTTGAACGTAGAGTGTGGTGTACTATCAAAGCCATTATCGATACCCATCTTAAATTTGCGAGGAAGCTTGATATAAAACATTTGCTCCATGAGGAACTCGCTAATCGCCGTTGCATAAGGTGTTATATCTAAAGTTTCACGAGGATCGATGCCGCGCAAAATACTAGCCACTACATTTGGATTATCACCACCAGCACCACGATTGTAGATACCATGTTCATGGCACTCTTTAAAAAGGCTTAAAATCGTATCGCCATCAAGCCCATGCATTTGCAAGCATTGGCCAGTAGTAAAATGGACGTGTTGCAAGTTATATTTACGAATGGAGTCCGCTAAGAACTGCATATGTTCTCGAGTCATGCGGCCCCCATTAAAACGCCAACGACTCATACTGGAGTTAGCTCCACGCTCTGCGTAACTACCAAAAGCTCCAGACTCACCTTTATAGTCAGCGATAGACATTTCTTTTTTATAAAATTTATGTGTCATATCTTCAAACTTTGAATAATCTGCAATTAATCGATCTTTCAATTCTTGTGTAATCATATATTACCCTCTTGGCTTATATCTATTAAGCATGATTTATAAATGCAACGGTTAGTATACCATACATGCATAAGTATGTTTATAGCTTAACTCACAAATTTTATACCGAATATTAATACTACTCTTTACAATCTGTAATAATTATTACTTTTAAAAAACAAAAAAAGAACAGCCCGATGGCTGTTCTTTTATGTTAGTTCTGATGGTTTTGTATGATTAAGTGTTGTTAGTGTTGTTAGTTTTATAAACTTAAGTGTTATTAGTTTTATAAACTCAAGCTCTGCTAGGAATAACTATACTTTTAAGTTCATATCTAATCTTGGGACCTACACGCGACCTTCGTTAGGATTATTGTATGCGTCTTTATCGATAGTTCCCATAATTTTATCTACTACGAGAGCATTTGTTAAGGAGCCAGATACATTCAAACATGTACGGCCCATATCGATCAATGGATCGATAGCTAGGATTGGGCTAATAGAGGTGAAGTACGCACCAAGGCCTGTACCACTAAGGGATACGGATGCAGCCATTGTAGCAGTACCTGGCACACCTGCGATACCAACGGAACCGATAGCGATAACGATAACACTCATGATGTACATAGTCATATCGAATGGAATATTCGCTACGTTAGAGATGTACACCACAACAAGTGCAGGGAATACGCCGGCACAACCTTGCATGCCCGCAGTAGTACCGAAGGAAGCGACTGTATTAGCAGTTGTAGCATTTACGCCAAGACGTTTTGTCAAAGTCTCTACAGTCAATGGCAACACGCCCATAGAGGAACGGGATGTGAAAGCCAATAAAAGAGGCGCTTTTGCTTTCTTGAAATATGTAATCGGATTGTAACCAAAGCTAGTAATCAAAATAGCTTGTACAACGAACATGATTAAGATACCAACGTAAAGTAATACTACAAATAAACCCATATCAAGAATAGCTTGTACGCCACGAGTTGCTAATGTAGAAGCTAGCAATGCAACTACGCCATACGGCATAAGACTGATGATAAAGTCAGCCACCCAGGAAATCAATTGGTGAAGCTCATCAAATAGTTTAGTGAACATCTCCATGGAGTTTGTTCCTGTTTGTTTTAATAGGCGAGCTACGCTACCTAAGATAATTGCAAATACAACAATACCGATAACATTTGTTTCAGCAGCCGCTTGAATTGGGTTGCTTGGAATCAATGCACGGAATGTATCAACCATAGGTTTGATTTCACGAATCTTCTTACCAGATTCAACGATATCAAAGCCTTGCCCTAAACCGAAAGCATTGCCCAAAATAAGGCCTACTACAGCAGCAACGGCTACCATGCCGAGATTCGTAGAAATCATAGCAACTACTAACTTTTTAAGGTTAGCACCTGCCTCCATGTGCAAAATAACGTGTACAATGGAGATAAAAACGATAGGAATAACAAGCATGCGGATTAAGTCAATGAAACCGCCCCCTACAAGGGAGAACCACTTAGTACTTTCCTTGATATAAACCACTTTAGATGGATCATCAGGGAAGCCTGCAATAATTTGAACCGCTACACCGAGTACGGCACCAGCAATAGTACCAATAATAACGAGATTACCGAAGGATGTGCCCTTGCGTTGCAATACATAAATACCTATTAACACGAGCACAAACACCGCGATAATACCAATACTTAGTGGATTGCTTAACATGAGGTAATCTGTAAAGAATGGAATATTCATAATACACCTCTTTTAATTCATATCACAATAATAGGTTATGAACTTAGTATAGCATATATCGAAAAAAATACAAGTATAATATTATTTTTTTTAAATAAAATATTATTTATTCTGAAATATATACAAAAAAGGCGACCTTCCAAAAGAAAGTCGCCTTTAGTTAATCTAGTTACTATATTATCTATTAACTAAGATATATGTAACGCGGATAGGACCATGAGCACCATCTACAGTTACCAACTCGATATCAGCCGTACGGGACGGGCCAGAAATCAAGCAAATATTTGTAGGGAATTTGGATGGATCATTGTGATAACGTTCAGCCAAATGTTCCATTGTTTGTGTCATACGTGGATTAATTGTATCAGTATACAATACAGCAATATGAGTTTCTGGTAACAAGCTAATTGCACGGCCAGATTCTTCACCAGATGCTTGTACTACAGTAGCAGTTTCAGCGATACCGCAGTAGGGGAATGTAATACCGATATCAGCATTAGCAGTATTAGAAATACATTCTTCACGACCTTTAGCTGGGTCCCATTGGAAGTATGTACGAACACCACCATTAGAAGCTGCATCTTGTTCGAATAATTCTTTTAATTTATATTCTTCAACTTCGGAGGAGCTTGGGAAAACAACTTTACCATTACCACGCTCTTCGATAACAGCCATAATAGTTTCACCTAATTTATCAGGTGTAGTATCTACAAATTTTGTACCTACTCGTTCACATTGTTCCTTGAACATAGTGATAACTTGTTCATGAGATAAATCTTTGAACATAGTTTCTTGAGGACCATGGCTATAATCAAAAGATTCTACGAATGTAGGAATTTGATCACGGCCTAATGCACGAGATAAACGTGCAACAAATTGATTACGTTTAGCTACATCCATTATTTTTTCTCCTTCTTCTTGTTCTTTTCATGTTCAGCATATAAATCGCGGAATTTCTTGAATTTCAAGGAACCCAATTCTTTAGACTTAGTCCAACCGTTCATAACTGGAACAGCTTGAGTCCATGCAGGCATGTTACCTTCTTTATTACTAATTAAGTTCATGCCGATAGCACCAGCTTTTGTACCAAGATCGAACAATGTTGCATTACCGAACATCTTAGCAGCTGCAGTAAAGATAGCTTCTTCTGCTTTCGGACGAGTTTTTTCAATATCAGCCATAACATGACGGTGTTCCATCAATAATTCATGCAATGGAATAGCTACTGGACAGTTCTCTGTACATGCACCGCACAATGTGGAAGCATATGGAAGATCGCCAGCTACATCGTAACCCTTGAACAATGGAGTCAATACAGCGCCCATTGGACCTGGATATACGGAGCCATAACCATGACCAGAAACGTGACGGTATACTGGACAGATATTCATACATGCGCCACAACGGATACAACGTAGCATTTCTTGGAATGTACCACCCAAGATGCCAGAACGACCGTTGTCGATAATGATGATATGAGTTTCTTCAGGACCATCAGCTTCCCCAGAACGAGCAGGACCAGTCATCATGGAGAAGTAGTTGGAAATTTTAGAACCTACTGCGGAACGGTTCAACATTTCCATCATAACGTCAAGAGCTTTGAAGTCAGGAACAATACGCTCTGCACCTAAGAAGATCAATTGAGTCTTAGGAATGGAGCTAGCCATACGACCGTTACCTTCGTTAGAAACGATTGTACATGTACCAGATTCAGCAACCGCAAAGTTACAACCGTTAACGCCTACGTCTGCGTTCAAGAAGCGCTCACGTACATAACCGCGTACGAAGTGAGTCATTTCTGTAGGGTTTTCAGTACCTGTATAACCTAATTTTTCAGCGAAGATTTCGCGGATTTTGTTACGTTCGAAGTGAAGGCCTGGTACTACGATATGAGATGGTGGGCTTACTGCAGTTTGCAAAATAAATTCAGCCAAGTCAGTTTCGTTAACTTCGATGCCAGCCTCTTCTAAAACTTCGTTCAAGCCAATTTCTTCAGTCAAGATAGTTTTGGATTTAACGATCATTTTAGCGTCGCGTTGACGAAGGATGTCTAAGGCGATTTGAGTCGCTTCTTTGTCGTCAAATGCAAAGTGAACTTTAGAACCGGCTTTTTCAGCATTGTCAGCAAATTGACTTACATAGAAGTCCAAGTTGTTAAGTACGTGATCGCGAATTTTAGCCGCTTCAGCGCGGAAATCTAACCATTCAGGAACATCCGCAACTACTGTATTACGTTTATCATAAAACACGTCTTGTGCTTTTTTAATAGCTGCAACTTTGAAATCGTCAGCTAAACATTCTTTTATACGTGCTTTATAGGGGCGATTGTCATATATAAGTGCCATGTCGTCTCCTCCTTAACGGCAGTTTAAGATTTCAGCAATATGCATTACTTTGATACGGCGATCGATTTCACCATCTTTATGAAGGCGATCTAGCATACCAGCAATATTCATCAAGCACGCTTGGTCAGAACCGGAAATAACATTAGCACCTGTGCCAGCAATTTCCAATGCTTTTTCGCGTGTCATAACTTCACTGATTTCAGGGTTTTTAACGGAGAAAGTACCGCCAAACCCACAGCAACGATCTGCACGTGGTAATTCAATCAAGTTGATATCTTTAACGTTTTTAAGGAGTTTGAAAGGAGGCTCTTTAATGCCCATCAAACGAGTTACGTGGCAAGATGTATGATATGTAACGGATTCGTTGAAACGAGCCCCTACATCTTCAACACCTAATACGTCAGTAATAAATTGAGTAAATTCATAAATTTTGCCACTCAATTTTTCTGCGCGCGCCAACCACTCTGGTTGATCTTTTAAGAAATGATGATATTCATCGCGGATTGCAAAAGCGCAAGAGCCGGACATGCTGACTACATATTCAGCGTTCTCAAAGCATTCGATTGTGTTCTTAATTGCGTCCATAGCCGCTTCATTATAACCAGAGTTAGTGAACATTTGTCCACAACATACTTGTTTCTTAGGTACTACAAGTTCGCAACCTAATCTTTCAAGTACTTCTACACCAGCCATACCTACATGAGGGTAGAACATGTCAATCAAACACTGTTGGAAAAGATGAATTTTCATATTATCTTCCTCGTCTTTTCTAGTACTTAACCTAATAAAAAATTTTGATATGTATGTGTTATGGCAATTTTAGTAGTGAATTTTTCGACTAAATTTCTGCCCTGAACATTACTTATGCTTTCAAATAAATATTCAAAAGCTCATCGATATAATTATAAATTAATCATATAGATATTGTCCAAAGAATTGCTATATTCGTATGTACCCTTTTATTTCTCATATCGTTATGACTTTTTGTAATAACAAACATTGAATTTTATCACATCTATTATTTCATTTATCAATTTTTCTTGTAAAAGCCCCATAAAACCTAGATTTTGGGAATGTTTATCATTTTGCATTTTTGGACACAAGAAAATCAAGTTTTATCTATATTTCATCCTATATTTACATAATCAAACTCAAAATTTCAAATTCATGTAAATTTTATCCTTATATATTACATTTTCTTATAGTAGTGTATAAATTTAAAAAGTGTTATAATTTATTTTATATAAGTATAGTTTGAAAGGAGCCCTTTTCAATGAAACTAAATAAATTATCTTTGTCCTTAGCAATTACATTGGCCCTTGGTTCTACATTCGGCATGGCTCACGCTGAAACTACTGCGGCACACACTAAAGCAACAACGGTAACAAATACGCAAGCTAAAGCAACTACGACTAAAGCTACAAATGCTAAAGTGAATGCTAAAACTACAACTGCGAAAGCAGATAATAAAGTGGATACTAAAGCTACTGCAGCAAAACCTGCAACTACCGAAAAAGTAGCAGCACCTAAAGCCGAAGCTAAACCAGCGGTTAAGGCCACTGAAGTTAAAGCAACTACTAAAGCTAAAGAAACATTGCCAGTAGGCATATACACAGATACAAAAGATAACTGGGCACGCGACGCTATCCAAGCAATGTCTCAAGCCGGTTACCTTTCTGGTTACTCTGACAATACATTCAAACCTAGCGCTCAAATCACACGTGAACAAGCAGCTGCTATTTATGGCAAAGTATTACAACACAACTTAAATGAACAAGAATTAGCTGAAATTACAGCAAAAGAGTCTACTGCCTCCTACTCCGACGTAGAAGCAGATCGTTGGTCTAACTCCGCTATCAAATTAGTAAGCGCTGCTGGCGTAATGGAAGGCACATCTAAAACAGCTTTCACCCCTAGCAAAACTATGAACCGCGAAGAGTTCGTTGCATCCGCAGCTAGCTTGGCTAAGAAATTAAATATTTCTACACCTGTAAAAACTGAAAAAGTGACATTCAAAGATGAAGCTAATATCTCCACTGATTACTTAGCAGATATTCAATACATGGCACAACGTGGCATCGTAGCATCTGGTGCAACAGAAAGCTTCAACCCTAAACAACCTGTAACAAGAGCACAAGCCGCAACTATTTTGAACCGTATGCTCAACGGTGCTGGCCTTGCTACACCAAAGCATACTACTACAGAAGCTAAAGCAGAAATGGCTGTAAAAGAAGATCTTATTAAAGCTGATAAAGCAATCGAAAAAGATGCATCCAAAGTAAGTAAAGATGCAAAAAAAGATATGGCTAAGGCTGATAAAGACATGAAAAAAGATGCCGCAAAGGCAGATAAAGCAGCAAAAGCTGAGGCTAAAAAAGCTGAGAAAGACTTAAAAGGCAACAAAGATGCTACTGTAGCGGAAAAAACTGAACTTACGCGCACAGTTCGCCCTGTTCGCCGCAGCACACTAAAAGCACTTGATCAAAAGCAACAATCTGCATTGGAAGATAAAGTATTTTCTGAATTAAATAAAACTTACAAAACAGAAGATGCATTTCAAAATTATGGCGTAATGTACTGGCGTGACAATCAATTACACGTAGCTTTGAAATCCAACAGCGATATTTCCACAGTAAAAGCAAATCTTGCAAACCGTGGCGACTCCACTGTAAACAACTATGTTGTAGTTGAATCTTCCCAATACAGCCAAGCTGAATACGATGCAATCGATACAAACTTCCGCAACTACTACAGCAAAAATGAAAAAGCAGGTACAATCCTAGCTACATTCCCTGATGTAGAAAACAACCAACTTTACGCAGTTGTAACTACTGCATCTAAAGAAACACAACAAGGAATCTCTAAATTATTCGGTTCCAAAGTAAAAATGACAGTAAAACGCTAATCGGCGTTACACTTAACCAGCCAAAGCAGCGTATACGCAATAGTACTACGCTGCTTTGTTGTATATCACTATGCATTCTAACTAGTTGACTACAATGAGATGGATATAGATTTTTATGCTGGTGAAAGTTTATATTCTTAGGCTATCGATCGTTAGCCTTTACCATGATTAGGAAGGATTTTTATGTACAAGAATACCCCTTACGCATTACGTACCCTCGTGCTCGGCACATTATTGGCTACAACAGGCCTTGGTTTTGCTTCTGCAAATACAACCACTACGACACATACTTCTACAACTACTGTTGAGTCAGCTAAAATGGAAAATGCTAAAGCAGATGCAGCTAAAACGGATGTAGCAAAAATAGATGGTGCTAAAACGGAAGCTACCAATACAGAAGCAACTAAGGTTAAATCTACTATTACTGCGTCACCTGTAGTTGTAAATACTTCTATTGGTACACCTCAAGATATTCAAAAAATTCGTGCCCACATCTTTACAGATGTGCCTAGCGATTTTTGGGCTGCTAACGCCATTAGCACTGTAACTAAAGCAAATCTGATGAAAGGCTATTCCGACGGCACATTCCGACCTAATCAACCTATGACGCGTGAAGAAGTGGCAGCACTCTTCAACAACATCACGGATGATGGTACCGCAGCCTTCATATCTAGTAAGTTTAAAGATATAACCTCTGATCGTTGGTCCGCTCTCGCTATCGACTCCGTAGCGCGTAAAAATATCATCAGCGGCTATGGCGATGATACATATAAACCAGAAAAATATATGTCTCGCCAAGAGTTTGCCGTAGTAGCAGATAACTACATTCATTATTTAGGCTATACTACTGAGGATCCAACAGTTCTAGATAGTGTTGCTTATGGAGACCAAAAATTTGTAGCGCCTTGGGCGCAAGACGCAGTTCGTGAACTTGCTTACCTTGGTTTCACAAACTATGCGCCTGGTACATTATTTAACCCTGAAAAATACGTAACTCGTGCAGAAGCAGCGGAAATTGCTTACCGCATGACGCAAACACAACAAGCGCTTGCCTTCCATAACACATTATTTAAACAGCAAGTAGAAAATAAAACAGCTAGTATCATTGACAAAGCATTAGGCTATGACAATGATTTCACTAAATTCCGTCAAGACGGAGCGCTCTTCTGGGAAGCAGGTCAATTACATGCATCCTTAACAGATCAAAAGAAAACTGACCTCGTTGCCAAAGCTATCGCAGATGCTCACGATCCGCTGTTAGATAGAACTGTAGTTGTATCAAAAGGTAAATTGAATCAGGCACAACTAGAGGAATATCAATCCGATGCCATCTCCCTTTACCAAGAGAAGGAACCAAAAGGCAAGATCCTCTCTATCTCTCCAAATACAGACACGAGTGCCCTTCTCATAACCGTTGATTCCATTCAAAAATCGACGCTGAAAGCATTTAAAAAGAAATTCCGTGATAATGTATTCTTACAACTACCACCGGAACCACTTACAAACTCGGATGGAAATATTCAATTCCCATTGCCTCCACGCGTAAATTACTACAGTGACAAGCAATAAAATAAGAACAGTAATAAAAGCCGTGTCATTACACGGCTTTTTGTTTTGATAATAACTTAACCTCTACAACCTTAAGTTATACATTTAAATTAATCCTTATTCAAAAAAAGAACCGCTCCTATTGGAGCGGTTCTTTTCACAATTAAACAGCTGTTACTATACACACATAATCGAATTTACACGTTTTCGATTAGTTTTTTGTTACATCATTTTCGCGGTCACGCAAGTTACCAACAGGTACATATACTGTACCTGCGCTGTGGATTGCATCCACGTCTTGTTGCAAGATCATTACAACGGAATAATCATCAGTTGTGTAGAACTCAGTAGGCATTTTATCGATATTTACATCGCCACCTAATTTATCTTTCACATCTTGGTTATTGTTAATAGCATTCACCAATTCTTTTTTGTTAAGACCACCAAGGTCATACAAGGACAATTGACGGCCTGTTGTAGTATTAAACGTGAATCCTTTTACATACATAACGCCATTTGCATCACGATCACGCATTGTGTACGTATGAATCAATACGCTGAAAATGCCATTTTTATCTGTTTTCACATCGTAGTACATAACGACATTTGTTTTATTAGATTCTTTAGCATTTAACTTTTCTACATCGTTTTGTACTTTAGCAACGTACTTTTTGATAGCCGTATTGATTGCTTTTTCTACAGCTGGGCTAACAGATTTAACCTCTGGGAATATTAGATCCAAATGATCTGTAGTAGATTCCACAGGAGATACGGCAACTTCTTTGCGATCTATATAGCGATCCGCATTTGGAGCTACTACTTCAACCGGATCAACTCTAGTTGGAATAGTACGTAACGCACGATTTTGCTCTGGTGTAGCAGTGCTAGAAATACGATATGTTAAATCATTACGATTTACTCTATTCGTATTTGCTTGATCTGCTTGTACGACTACAGTATCTTGCGTTACAGGAATTACTTCGCTTGCTGCGAAGGAGACTACTGGCAATGCAGCAGCCATCATGATGAGTACAGACTGTTTTAATTTCATTGTTTAACCTCTTATTGTTCTTGCTCAGCTTTCATAGCAAGAGCTTCTTCTTTATTGAACTTGTGTGTAACAACACGGCGAACAAGATAGAGACCAGCGAATATGAATGCAAGCAATCCTAACCATTGTGCTGTGCTTTCAAATTCAGGACCTACTAATTCAAGTGGAGCTTCCCCACCACCAGTTGTAACAGACAATACAATAATAACAGCTATGATTACACCAATCAAGCTTTCACCAACGATCAGACCAGAAGCGAAGAGAACACCACGGCGATTCGATTGCTCAACATCGTAGTCAGCAAGCTCACCGGCACGCATTTTAGCACGAGCTACAAGATAACGACCTACGAAGTAGCTGATGAAAGAACCAATAATAAGTGGTACTTCTAAAGTAGGCGGTAAATAAATACCCATACCAACAGCCAATGGAGGCAATGTTAAAGTAGCAGTTGTGCTCTTGAGAATCAAATTTACGATAATTGCCACAATACCAACGCCAACGCCGATTAAGATATAATCCCAATCCATGCTGGAGTTGAAGATACCTTGAGCAATGGTAGTCATCAAAGTCGCTTGAGGAGCAGATAATGCAGCATTAGGATCCATTTCAGCACGTGGTAACGCACCTGTGAAACCGTATGCTTGGTAAAGCAAGTTAAGAACTGGAGCAATTGCAACAGCACCGGCTACAGAGCCAAGTAACAATGCAATTTGTTGACGCCAAGGTGTAGCACCAACGAGTTGACCAGTTTTCAAATCTTGCAAATTGTCATTAGAAATAGATGCAATCGCAATAACTACGGATGTCATAAAGATAGCCATAGCTGTCGCGAATTGAACACCAGCTTGTGTAGCAAACAAATTATTTTCCGCTGCGATGAAGTATACAACCAAGGAAGAAATAATAGTCGCTAAAATACCAATACCGGAAATTGGAGAAGCAGATGTACCGATAAGGCCTGCCATGTAACCACATGCTGCAGCTACGAAGAAGCCGATCAACAACGCTACTACGATACCTACTACAACAAGTGTCCACATCAAGCCTGCACTAATAGGTACAGCAGAGACGAATTCCCAGAATGTGACTACTAAACCAACAAGAATAAGAACGAATACGCCTAGAACGGATTTTGTACTCATATCTGTATCCATACGATGCAATTCACGTTCAGCAGAACTGCTATTCATGGATTGTACAGAAATTTTCATACCTTCGATAATAGGTTTGATCAAAGTAACTAAAGTCCAAATCGCGGCGATACCGATAGCACCAGCACCGATGAAACGAACTTTTTCTTTCCAAATGCCCATTGCGAATTTAGCAGTTACGCCACCATCTGGAGCATATAGATTAGTTAAGTAAGGTACGAAGCCAGCCCAAGCGATGAGTACACCCACGAGAATAGCGATACCAGAAGCGATACCGATAAGGTACCCAGCACCTAACAACGCTGTAGAGAATCCCAAAGGAATTTGAGTAATGCCTTTGCTACCCACAGGAATCCAGAAGCTCATGCTATCGCCAAGCACTTTGAAACCATTTGCACAAAGGCTGATAAGACCAGCTACAAAACCGCCAGATACGATATCTGTCATACCGGAGCTAGATTGAGGGCCTTGTTCACCATTGTGAGAGCCAACTTTCAAAATTTCTGCTGCTGCACGGCCTTCTGGATATGGTAGATCACTATTCACTACCATAGCACGACGCAATGGAATGGTGAATAATACACCTAGACAACCACCGCATGCGCAGAGCAAAAATGTTTGCCAGAACGGAAAGCCATTCCAATACCCAAGCATGAGTAAACCTGGCAAAATAAAGATAATGGCGGACAATGTACCAGCGGCAGAAGCCTGCGTTTGTACCATGTTGTTTTCAAGAACGTTAGAATCCTTGAAGAACCGTAAAATCGCCATTGAAATAATTGCTGCCGGAATGGATGACGAGAATGTCAAACCAACCTTCAAACCGAGATATACGTTAGATGCTGTAAAAATAATAGTAATCAATGCACCAAGTAGCATCCCACGTAACGTCAGTTCCGGCAGATGAAGGTCATGGCTCGTAAAGTCATGTTTCATAAGTACTTACCTCCTCTGTGAAATCATAAACTTAAAACAATATACTAAGCTACTTCCATTTTAACGTGTTAAAGCGATGATTTCAATATATATACGATATTTATAATGTATACATGTTTTATCCGGCCCTTAACTATATAGGAAAAGCCAATAGCCCAAAAGACTCCAAAGCCACCTATCCCGCTCCGCGAAGACGCTAAGTCGTTTTTGTAGGACCACCACGCTAATATACACCTAATCGTTTTACTATAAGAATAAACCTTAAGAATAAACCTTTCATTATTCACCAAAGTAAAATATTTAATTTATAATCTTTCTACATATAACGCATTATCAATCTTACATATAGATTGAAATCATAAAGGTATAGGAGAAAGAAGGACGCAATATGCGTCCCCTTTCTTATATGCGCATTATGCATATACACCTATCAATTATATGAAAATAGAAATCATTATCTTTTATTCTGTACAAATATACAGGATTTTATATAATTAAAGTACCGACAATACGGTCGGCATGTCTTTTAAGGAGGTTGTAAACATTATGGAAACAAGAATTGAATACGATTCAATGGGACCAGTCGAAGTCGACGCTAGACGAATTTACGGACCTCAAACGCAACGCTCGTTCAATAACTTCAAGATCGGTGACCACCGCATCCCTATTGAACAAATCAAAGCTCTTGCGCTTGTCAAAAAAGCATGTGCTTTAACCAATGCAAAGTGTGGCGCAGTAACTGAGGAAAAAGCGAAACTCATCGCTCAAGTAGTAGATGAAATCGTAGACGGCAAATGGGATGAAGAATTCCCGTTAACCGTATTCCAAACAGGCTCCGGCACACAAACGAACATGAATGTGAACGAGGTAATCGCTCACCGGGCTAAACAGTTAGATGAAGCCAATCCGCTCCATCCTAACGACGATGTAAATCGCGGTCAAAGTACAAACGATACATTCCCTACGGCAATGCATATCTGTGCGTACTTTGAAATTACAAAACGCGTAATTCCTGCATTGGACGGCCTTATCGGATCCTTTGAAAAATTGCAAGAAAAAGGGAAAGGCTTGCAAAAAGTTGGTCGTACACACCTACAAGATGCTACTTTCATCATGGTGGACCAAGAAATCAGCGCCTTTGTGGACGGTCTAAAAACTGCCAAAACTATGCTCGTTCAAAACGCTGATTACCTTCTCGACGTAGCCCTCGGCGGCACTGCCGTTGGTACAGGTGTAAACACGCCTAAAGGTTATCTAGACGTTATGGAAACTGTATTGCCAGAGGTAACAGGCGCTCCATTCCGCGTGAAAAACAACAAATTCCAAGGGCTTGCCCTCAAAGATGCTTTCATGATGGCTCATAGTGCACTCAACACATTGGCTACTACACTATTTAAAATCGCTAACGACGTGCGTTTCTTAGGCTCTGGCCCTCGCTGCGGTTACGGCGAATGGCATCTACCTGAAAACGAACCGGGCTCCTCCATCATGCCAGGCAAGGTAAATCCTACACAATGTGAAGCCTTGACCATGGTATGCGCCCAAGTATTTGGCCATAATACGACTATGACAATCTGTGCAGGCAGCGGTGCATTCCAATTGAACGTGTACATGCCTATCATGATTTATGATTTTGTTGAAAGCTGTCGCCTCCTTGCAGATGCGATGAATTCGTTCACAACACACTGTATCGACGGTGTAGAATTCGTACCAGAAAAACTCAACTTCTTCGTAGAACAATCCCTCATGATTGCTACATCCTTAACACCATACATCGGCTATGACAAGAGTGCTCAAGTTGTAAAAGAAGCATACAAACGCGGTTGCTCCATTAAAGAAATCATCTTGGAAGAAAAACTCATGACAGAAGACGAATTTGCTGAAGCAGTTCGCATGAAATAAAATCTCTCACATCTCTATGACATATCTGTAACATCCTCTCATACCTCAAATGAACGGAAAAAGCCCCGATACATTATGTATCGGGGTTTTCTAGTTATTATGCCACTCCATCAAAGAATGTAATGACTGTAATTTCTCGTGGGCAGTTGATACGGATTGGGAACCAGTGTCCTGTGCCGTTATTAACGTAGCACACGCTTTGTTCTTCTACGTAGCGACCTTTTATATATGGTGTGCCAATTGGAACTAAAGGAACACCCATGAGTACGATTTGACCTCCGTGGGTATGGCCAGATAGAGTCAACGGGATTTTACGTTCAATAGATTCTTCGAAGAATTCTGGGTGATGAGCCAATAGGATAACAAAAGCATAGTCCGGAATACCAGATAAAGCTTTATTAATCATAGCTTCTCGATTGTCCTTTTTGCGATTGTTGTCATACGCAACACCTGCAATATATACAGGTTGCTTGCCACCCATAATTTGAATATTGCTATTCACGAGAATATTCATAGGTGTATTTCGTTTAAAGGAGTCAAGCACCTTATTTACATCATGATGATACTCGTGATTACCCAAGATAAAATCAACACCATCAGGGATTTGTTTTGCAAAGGTTGTCAGTCTTTCGCAAACTTCCGGCAACCATTCGAGCTTATCGATGAGGTCACCAGTGATAACAACGCGATTAGGCTTTTGTAAAAGTGCCAGTTTTAAGATTTCATCAAAATCGTCTAAATCGATACTCGGTCCTATGTGAACGTCACTAAGTTGAACAATTTTATAATTTTTCAGATCAGGTGGTAAGTTCGTGTAGCCGAAGCTTTCATTGGTTACCACTACCTCTTGTTGACCAGCAATAGCTGCATAGCTAGAGCCGCCAATAGTCGCCAACGGAACTATCGTCGCAGCAGTTCTAAAAAAGGCGCGACGTCCCGTTCTGTTTTCCTCTGGCGTTTTACTCCAAACCTTATTGACCATCCAATATAGCAAGCTAAGTACGATAAATACTGGAATAGCTAGGAATAGACCAAAGAGGATTCCGTAGCTTTCAGTACGGAACGGATTCATAAACGGATAGTATTGCGTGCCGTATAGTTCAACTTGATACACTATATAGTACCAAATACCGGCGAGCCACGTACCGATTATTATTATATAGCCTACCCAAGCGGGCCATTTCTTTTTAGGTTTCCACAAGTTCAGGAATAGAGCCCAAAAGCCTATTAATCCTAATATTAAAATGGAGACCATAATTATATTAAATAGAATTCTCATTCATTGCTCCTACAAATTACTTTGCGATTTCCGTCAACTTACCATGAGGCCCCGCCCAAGCATAGTCGGCGAACTCATCGCGCTTGATAAGCATCCAATCCTTTGGCAATTGCGCCCGGATATCCGCAATTGATATATTGTTAGCGTCCCCTGCGTACGTTAAGTCGCCACGGAATGCTTTCATAAACCATTTTCGATGAGAGAAAATATGTGTTAATTCTTTTACAAGCACTGGTTGTAAGGATAGGTCAAAGCCAAGGGCCTTAACTAATTCCTCGAGGCCTCGTTCTCCGTCCTCAAAGTTAGATACCATTTCCACAGATGGGAATTCCCACATGGATCGTAAAAGCCCACGATTCGGCCGTTTATGCAACAAATAATAGCCTTTATAATTCAAGATGCCCACGAATAAAGGCACCTCTACTACCTTTGTTTTCTTGATGCGCACAGGCAGTTTATCTGTATCTTCATATTGATAGGCAGCGCACATATTTACAATAGGACATTCCCCACAACGTGGAGTTTTTGGAATGCACACAGCAGAGCCAAAGTCCATCAAGGCTTGGTTAAAATCACCAGGTCGATCGTGAGGCAAAGTCTCCTCTACGATAGCCGTAATAGCCTTTTTACCCTTAGTACCCAAGATATCGTCAAAGATGCGATATAAACGAGCATAGATGCGCAATACATTGCCATCTACAGCCACTTCTGGTTCGTTGTACGCCATAGATAATACAGCTCCAGCCGTATAAGAACCTACGCCCTTTAGGGACTCCATGGTCTTACGATCATGAGGCACGATACCGCCGTAATTTTCAACTACGTCCTTTACACCGAGGCGCAAGTTACGAGCACGGCTGTAATAACCAAGCCCTTGCCAAGCATGAACCACCTCATCTTCGGAAGCCTTTGCCAAATCCTCTAAAGTTGGGAATAGACGCATCCAATTATCATAATAGGGCTTCATCGCCTCAATGCGAGTCTGCTGGCTCATCACCTCGGAAACCCAAATCTTATAAGGGTCCCCACAATCGCGCCACGGCAGTTCCCGTTTATGCACATCATACCACGCCAATAGCTGTGGTACCCACTTTGGGTTCTTTTTATCAGTCATATTACCTCAAAATAGTATAAATTATGGAGCATATTACCACTCTCATGGTCATATAGCCCCTTTTTACATTTTAAAATCCACCAAACCATCATTTTGATGTTAGTAAATATATGTTAATAATTAAATAGGTATACACTAAAATTCGTCGGCATAGTATAAAGAATACCTATATTCGACAATATAACGCAAATAATCTATACGTATCAGCCGTTAATATACAGATCAATGCGCGCCAAGTGTTCGCTTTCAAGAACGGTATCCACAGTGGTCAAATCCATCTTATCCACCATACTATTATCTCGGCCGAACACAATAGGCCCTTTTAATTTCTTTCCTTCTAACAGCATCGGCAACCATCTGCGGTCACCGTCCCACATATGCTCGTATGGAATTTGATTTGGTTCTAGCCAATGAGGCTCCATTTCATCTGTTTCCTCTACAGCGCCTGTGAAAGTACGCAAGAAATACACATAACTCACGTGCGTTAAGCTTTCATCAAAAGGAAATTGAAAATCAAAAGCCGCTACACACTCTAAATCTTCGGCACGCCCCTGAAGGCCTGACTCCTCAAACAGTTCGCGAATGGCACACTCTCGGAAGCTTTCACCATCATCCAGTTTACCTCCGAAACCATTATATTTATTGGCCCCAAAACCACGTTTTTTGCGACCTAGCAGTATACGATTTTGTTCATCAATAGGAAATACTAGCGTCGTCGGTTTCATGGGACCTCCTTAGTCATAAAAATAACACTCTTTTATTATACCATTATTTTATGTACGAATGCCTTAGTTGTGGTATGATTAAGAATATAGATTTTCTTGCAAGGAAGGAGGCACTAGATGAACAAACCACTTAGATTTAATATCGAATTAGGGCGCACAAAGCCCGTCAATATTCGCAATGAACAAGTGCGTTGTCCCTTCTGCGATCGTTCCAAATTAACGGATATCCTAGATACATCAGGTCATATTATATGGCTCATGAACAAATATCCAGTCTTAGAAAAAACTTGGCCTACCGTCATTATCGAAACAGAAACTGACGAAGGCGAGTTTTCTACCTTACCTGCGGACGAAGCAGCCCACATTCTCCAGTTTGGCCTCGATAAGTGGCGCGAAACTCGTCAGCGTAAAGAGTTTAAATCCGTACTGTTCTTCAAGAATTACGGCTATATGTCCGGCGGTTCTATTCGCCATCCACACAGCCAGATTATAGGCCTTGAGAATTACGATTATCACAAAGATATTACGGTGCAAAACATGGAAGGCTGGCTCTTGCACGAGGATCAGGATGTGCGTATCACCTTGTCCACCCATCCAATTATCGGGTTCTTTGAGTACAATATTTGTTTCAAACCAGATGCGCCTGTTCGTGCTGTAGCCCTTCGACTACAGCAAATTTTGCGCTATGTATTGCACAGTGTAGCCAACTTTAGCCAGTCCTATAATTACTTCGTATATAATCTTGAAGACGGCTATGATTACATCAAGGTAGTGGCTCGTTATGTAACGACGCCCCTTTATGTGGGCTACAAAATTCCTCAAACTTGCGATGAGGAACGAGCTGCTAAAATCATGCACGATATTACGCCTTATTTTCAAGCTACTAAATAGTTCTGACCATATACCGTATATAATTTTATATAATAAATTTATATAGTTTAACCATACATAATTGAAAGGATTTTTATGAAAGTATTTGCCATCGGCGACCTCCATCTATCTGGCAATCCTCCGACGAAGCCGATGGATATTTTTGGTCCACACTGGAATAATCACTGGGCCCGCATCAAAGAGCATTGGAATGCCAATGTATGCGATGAAGACATCATTTTTCTCGTAGGTGACATGAGCTGGGCTCTCCGCCTCGAGGAAGCGGCGTGTGATTTACAAGAAATTGCATCTTTGCCTGGTAAAAAATATATGATTCGTGGCAACCATGATTATTGGTGGGCATCGGCAAACAAGATGTATAACCTCATGGGCGATGCTATTACCTTTTTACAAGGTCACGGCACCGCAGAGCTCATCCAAACCGAAGTAGGCCCGCGCCTTATTGCATTCGGTGGAACGCGCGCCTACCTCTGTCCTGGAGACTCCCACTTCTCACCGGAAACAGACCAATCCATTTACAAAAAAGAAGTGATGCGAACCGAAGCAGCACTTCAAGAAATGGATAAAGCAATACATAAAGTGCTTGAAGAACTCAGGACGGAAACAAACGTCACAGATATGACCTGTTCTAAAAAATCCTATTCATCAACACCTGATTCAATTATAGATATAGAGAATATTCCTGTAACAAAGTTATTGTTGCTACATTACCCTCCATTTAACGAATCCAACGCTCCTTCTGGCTTTACGGACCTATTAGAACAATATAAAGTAGATATCTGCATCTTTGGCCACTTACACGATCAAATTTCTTTTAACCGAATTCCAAAGGAGTTTAGTACGACAAAACTAGAATTGGTATCTGCAGACTATCTAGACTTCAAGCTAAAGCAAATTATTTAAGGAGAGACCATGAGTCGCATTCACAAAGAACATTTACAAGCCGGCTATATTTTTGGTGACACCGTTAACCAAGAATATATTTACTTGCCTTCTGGTGAGGTCGGCACGGAGCATCCGTTAGCCATCCTAGAAACACCAACGAAGCGTGAGGATATTACATTGGACGAAGCAGTCCATATGATTGATACCCTAACGCTAAAACGTTGTAGCCATCCTACACTAGGTAAAAAATCATTTTAATAACGCAATCAATAATGCAATTAATTGAACAAAGGAGGCTGTTTATCACAGCCTCCTTTGTTTTTTCTTTAATTTATACAAGAACTATTTTGTTGTCTTCCTTTTAGTTTAAAAGGTTAATTCATGACAAGTAATTACTTCGCATTACGCTCGATATGACTACCATAAACATCTCTGTAATCATTAGTTTGCTTATTGTCTTTATTGTTTACACGAAGTCGTTCTACCTTATGACGGTCATTGTCTTTACCAGAGATTCGATCTACACGAGTGCGATCTAAATCACGAAGACGAGCCAATTCAGGATTAAATTCGTTAATCGCACGACCCATTTTGCCATCAATTGGAGCACCCAATTGTAAAGCACGGTAAATAATCGCAGCATATTCATAGCGAGTCATCGCACGATCGCCTTTAAATTCGCCATCAGGATAGCCTTCAACAAGACCTTTATCAGCCAAGTCTTTTACATATTCATAAGCCCAGTGATTAGCTGGTACATCAGGGAAGTTCACATCTTTCATTTCATACTGAGGAGCCATTCCCATAGATGCTTTCATTTGTTGAATTTCTACATTTTGTGCTTTCACAATAGCCTTTAAGTCCTGAACCTCTTTAGCCAAAGCTACTCTAGATGTAGATACACCATTTTTCTGACCTAATTTCACGGTAACACCGGCATTGACCATGTTTTCACCATTGCCCATAGAGCCGGCTACGCTGAACATAGTGTCTTCATTTGGTCTGTAGAAAGCACCTAATGCCATAGCATTTTCACCGGCATAGTTACCGTAACCGGCTGCAAAGTTCCATTTATCATCTGGATCAAAATCCAACGGATGAATTGCCGCTAATGCAGCTGCACCGGCACCAACTTTACCAATTTTTTTATTTAAATGACTCACGCCACTGCTAATACCGTTAGTTGCTTGATACAATTGGCTACCATTAACGGCATCTTTAGATGTAGGGGATACTTCACCATCGGCTACATTAGTGATTTTATTGCCACCATTATTTAGACCTTTATTGTCCAAAGAAACATTACCAAATTTAACTTTATCTACAGATACTTTGTAATCAGTACCACCAGCAGCATTTGTGCTTGTAGTTACAGTTACATTATTACCTGCAGAAATGCTAGTATGTTTTTTAGCTTCTTTTAATGCTTCTGTGGCTAAAGTCTTATTATATTCAATACGACGTTCATGACTTTCGATACGCTCACTATGATTTTCAATTCGAGCATCATGATTATCAACACGATTATCTAAATAATCTAAACGCTTATCTTGATTGTCAATACGTTTTTCTTGATTATTCATACGTTCAGTTTGATTTTTTAATTGAATGTCATGATTTTGAATTTGATCTTCATGACGAAGTAAATCAGCATCTTGACGAAGATTTTCTTTAGTTAAACGAGTAATTTGATTATCATGATTTACAATTAATTTATTATGTTTTTCTAATTCTTGACTATGTCCATTTAAAATATCTTCATGTTTTTGTAAGACATCTGTATGATCTTTTAATTTTCGTTCATTGTCGGCAATTTTTTCTTTATTTTTATCGATTTCATTAATATTATTTTGAATTAATGTATTGTGATTATTAAGAATTCCGCCCACTGTATTTGCTACTGCATATAATTGACTACCATTTATAGCATCCGTGCTATCAGAAGATACTTTCCCAGCCGCCACATTAATCACTTGACGTTCTTTACCTGATGCGCCTACACTTGTAACACCATTACGAGCCGATCCAAGCCCAGCAAAGCCAGAATAAGTAATACCATTTATACTAGCTTTCGTTTCTGTTGTGGCAGCTCTATCGATAGATGCATTACCTAAAAGAACACTATTCGCTTGTGTCGCCGTCACATTACTGCCCAATACATATGTATTCGCTTGTGCTATTTTATTTCTTACACCAAAAGCGCCAGAATCAATGCCGGAAACAGTATTACCACTACCAATTCCAACTCCACCACGCGCGGTAATTGTACTGCCTGTACCTACCGCAACAGCATTTCCAGCAGCTCCATTAGCATTATTACCAACAGCAACGGCGCTCTCTTCAGCCTGTACACTATATCCAACAGCTACAGAACGAGCGCCTCTAGCTCTAGCACTATTACCATATGCCACGGAATAATTGCCTGATGCATCGGCATTAAAGCCAGTAGCAGTACTTGAAATACCACTAGCCTTTGTACTATTACCAACGGCAGTAGCACCTTCAGCAGATGCATTTGCAGATGAACCGAAGGCATTTGAATTACGTCCGGAAGAAACCGATCCATGGCCTATTGCAGTGGCATTCTCCCCTTCTGCACGAGCACTCCGACCAATAGCATTAGTATTATTAGCGGTTGCCTGTGCACTTCGTCCAATAGCTAGAGAAGTCCCACCAGATGCGGTAGATGACTGACCTACAGCGGTTGAATATGAACCGGATACCGTATTTCTGAAGCCTACTGCCAAACTATGATCGCTGGTAACCTTATTTTCAATACCAAAGTCACTCGAATACTCTGTAGGATTCCCCTGTGCTTCTACGTGTAATACAGTTCCCGTTCCTAAAGCAAGTAATATTGCCAATGATAATGCCACTTGTTTGCTTTTCATCTTTTACTATACCTCCTCACATCTAAAATTATAGATACTGCGCATAATATATTATCATTTATAATATATATTCAATAAAAAATCGCATAAAATATAGTTTCTTATAAATAATGTATTATCATTATCCCTGACTATTATTGTACTTTAAACTTAAAATGAAGTAAATGATATTTAAAATAAATAGATAAAATTATCGATTTTATCTATAAGCAAAACTCTCTACAAAAACGATTTCTACAAAAATATCAGAAATATCGTTTAACCGCATATAAGGAGATAAGATATATCTTATCTCCTTATATTAGCTATACTAGTTATTACTAGTTATAATATTTACTCTAATTATATTAGTTATTCTAGCTATATTAGTTATTCTAGTTATATCAGCCTATTATCCCAAGAATCCTCCGTGACCCATACGGATACAGTCTTCCTTGGTGATTTCATCATCTGCGATGAGGCGTGGCACGATTTCATCAAAGGCAGTCGGTTTACTGAACAATACACCACCTGGAACACCAAGGATTGGCGTGCCATCTGCACAATAAGCAATGCAAACCATGGACCCTGGTAACACAGGTAATCCATAGGTAACTACACAATCTGCATAGCGTTTAATCGCACCCGGTGTTAAATCATCTGGGTCTACACTCATACCGCCGGTACAGAAAATGATATCGGCCCCCGCCGCTTTTACCTTGTCGATAGCTGCCACGATATCATCCGTATTATCTGTTACAATCTCATGAGCTACCTTTGTAACGCCGAATTCAGCGCAACGTTCTTCAATGATTGGTGTGAAAGCATCTTTAATACGACCTTCAAATACTTCAGAACCAGTCGTAACAATCCCCATTGTTTTGCGCACGAACGGCTTTACATGTAACAAAGGCTTACCATCAGCAATTTTTTTTGCATCTTCTACTTGTTGTTCTTCTAACAATAATGGAATACAACGCATACCTGCTAGTTTATCACCAGCTTTCACAGGTGTGTTATTAAATCTCGTTACAATAGTCAGTTCGCCAATGCTGTTGATAGCGTGTAAACGTTCCACATCGACCTTGAAAAGACCATCTACATCTGCAATGGCTTCAATTTTACCTTGCGCCATAGGGCCATCGTGCATGTTTTCGCCGCCTGCCATATGGTACAAAGCACGAGCTACATCCTCTTCGTGCAAGAAACCTTCATCTTCTGGTTCCATCACAAAGATATGCTCCTTACCAAGGTCTAACAATTTTGGAATATCCTCTTCTGTAATAACATGACCACGGCGGAAGGGAGTGTCTTTCACCTCACCGATGACGATTCTTACGATATCGTGTAATAATGTATGCCCTACGGCATCTTGTGTTCTAATAGATTTCATAATATCTCCCAAGTCATTAATAACAAAATACGTTACTGTATAACATCAAAATGTATTTAATACTATTATTCGATGTTAATATGTTTACATAGTACAGAGTAGACGCACTACTAGCATGCCAACCCAACAGAGGATTAAGCCCCCTACGACTTGTACTGCACCGTACCATAATGCTTGTACATAGGATTCAACCATCATAAGCTGTAACATTTCAAAGGCAAAGGTTGAGAAGGTGGTAAATGCACCTAGCCCACCTACAACGAGGAAGAATCTCGCCCATTGAGGTAGATCTGGCTTTTGCATATAAAGGCCTAAGACTAGACCGATAATGAGGCAACCAACGAGGTTTACTACTACCGTACCATACGGAAAAGAGCTGACCTTTGTCATCACCCATTCACCGAGAGCCATACGGCATAAGGCCCCAGTGGCGCCACCGAGGGCAACGGCTATGTATTTTTCCATATTGCCTCCTCTACTCAAGATAACATACTAGATGGTATGATCACATTACTATAGCATACATGTAATACTGCTTTCACAATTCGTGTAATTATCTGTAATAGCCGATAATTATCTAGTTTTCTATATTAGTCAGATGCTAATAATCTCAGTATACTATATTTAGAGAGTAGGGAAAAGAAAGGAGTCCCTATGAACCCCTCGTCTACACCGCTCACCGAATTACGGATCAACACGTACGAAGACCCTTTTTTACAACATCAATATGTGTGTTTAGGTCATAAAATTGCCATCATTAGAGTATCCCTAAATATGTCTCAACAAGAATTAGCTCATCACATTGGTATCAGTCGTAGTTATTTAAGCAAATTAGAATGTGGTACAGGAATCTCAGGCATGTCTTTGGAAATTCTTTTTAAAATCGCTCAAGCCTTTCAAATTAACGTAGGTCAGCTCGTAAGACTGCGTGTTGCAGACTATAAAAACTGTAATGCGCACCTAACATCACACTATAAACGGCTAGAGCTTCTAAACCACACCAAGAGAACGTCTCAAAACAAAACAAGAACAAACTGATCCGATAGGCTAAAACAACGGTTAATTAAATACAACAAATGATAACTAATTTATATCAAAATACTCTAAATGAAAGTTGAATTAGATATTCAAAATAATACTCAAAAAAGCTCCGCCATTGGCGGAGCCTCTCATATGTCATTATGCCCATTGCATCAGCATCAGCATCAGCAGACATTATACTTCATTAAGTTTTTTATGTTGTACTTCTGCATTTGCTTTTTTAAAGATAAATGCATTGTTGATATGCTGACGCATAGCTGTTTCTGCAGCTACTTCGTCGTGACGTTCAATAGCGTCTACGATTTGATCATGTTCATCATCACAGTCATGTGTACGTACAGCATTGAAAGAACTGATGTACATGTCGCGATTTACGCGTTCACGGAAACCTGCTAAATAATCTACAATGCGTTCATTGCCAGAGTAATGAGCAATCATTGTATGGAATCGGCTGTTTACATCAACACGTTCTGTGGCATCTTCAATTTCATGCATTTCTTTACAAAGGGTTCTTAGCTCTTGTACTTGCTCAGGTGTAGCATGACGAGCACATAATCTAGCACCAAGTCCTTCCATTACTTCACGAACTTGGTAAAGTGCTACGATTTCTTCTGGCGTGTCAGCTTTTACAGTAACACCTTTCCAAGGAACGATAACTACGAGATTATCTTTAGCCAATTTGCGGAATGCCTCACGCACAGGTGTAGCACTCACTTGTAATTGTTCTGCAATCTTTACTTCGTTAAGCTTCTCTTGAGGCATCAATTCGCCTGTTAAGATAGCTGTTTTTAATGTTAAATATACTTGTTCACTGAGAGGTAATCTTTCGATAGAATCCACTGCGGACAATTTGTATTTATCTTTTGAACTTTGTCTTCCCATTACTAGCCCCTAAACCTTACTAACCATTCATGCTTTCAGACTTTCAAAGAACGGTTAAAATGAGTATAATATAGTATACAACATATCTTAGACAGTATGTTGTGCGAAATTAAGTGCATACATTACAATTATAGAACTCATCATTAAGACTGTCAATTTAACTATAGATAATAGCTATATCTCATTTTTGAAAGTAAGGAAGTATACTATGAGCCGTTGTTTGATTATCATCAACCCTGTCTCAGGAGGCGGTGCAGCGCGCCGTTACGCCCTCGATTTACAATGGAAATTGAGTACCTTGTTCGAAACGATTGAGGTCAAATTCACCAGAGGTGAAGGCGATGCTACACGTTTCGCTAAGAACGCTTGTGAGCGCGGGTTTGATGCCGTATTCTGCATGGGTGGTGACGGCACTGTTAACGAAACCGTTAATGGTATTGCCCAAGGTGGATTCTCCTGTACCTTTGGGTTTATCCCCGTTGGTACAGTAAATGATATGTCTCGTGCGCTCGGTATTCCCCAAAATCCAACACAAGCTATCAGGCGTATCGATATCAATGAAACTCGAACCATTGATATCGGCCGTTGTAATGATCGGTATTTCTGCAATAACATTGCAGCTGGCGTTATTCCTAAAGTTGTAGATGAGGTTACACCAAAGGAAAAAAGCATACTCGGCCCTCTCGCGTATTTCTTGAGAGCAGGCCAAGCATTGTTCACTACAAAGGACTACACGTACCGCATCAAAACAGAGGACGACGATTTCATTTGCAAATCTCCTCTCGTTTTAGCCCTACTTACCAATGTAGTCTCTAGCTTTGAGCGTTTTATGCCACAAGCCTCAGTAGATGATGGTTATATGCGTATCATTATCTTCAAGGAATATTTTATCCTCGATATTCTCAGCGTATTACCACTCATTATCAGTGGTGCCATCTATAATTCTCGTTATACAACGACATTAACGGTGAAAAAAGCTCATATCGAACTTCTATCTGACGTCGATGATTTATCGACCAATATGGATGGTGATGCGGGTCCGGATATGCCTGTGGATATTGAAGTATTGCCACGCGTACTCAAAGTATTTGCACCTGCAAAACACAAAAAGAAAAAAGCCTTAAATCTGCCTAAACTACCACATATATAACAAGTAATTGGTAACACAAAAGCTCTCTATCAAAAGATAGAGAGCTTTTGTGTTTATTAGTTTATAAGAATCTATGTACATTAGTCCACGATGATTGCATCATGCAAGCGGAAGCTATAAATATAGCATGCTTTCACGGGCATCCCCGTCAATCGCTGCAAGGCCTCTTTATAGAGGTCCATTTGGATTTTATATCGTTTAATGAGTTCTTCTCCGGATGTAACGCGATCCGTTTTGTAATCTACGAGAACCCATTCGCCATCCTCCTCAAAGGCCGTATCAATAATACCTTGAAGGAACAGATTTTCCCCGTCCTCTAAGGTGTCGTATACGCGTTTTCCTTCAAAGAGCATGCTAAACGGCAACTCTCGCTCGATACGTTTTGCATTGATAAGGCGCTTACCAAGATCAGAGCTAAAAAATTTATACAAACTCGTATCGCTTAATAAATTCCGTTCTTCCTCTGTAAAAGTCCCATTCGCCACCAGTGCATCGAGTTCTTTCGTCAAAGAAGCTTGCGTATACGTCACAAGAGGTAGCCATTGCATAGCCTCATGCATCAAGGTCCCCCATTGAGCACCGGTTAATACATCATCTTCAGACTGTAATGCTTGTGGCTTTCGACCGAATACGGAGTTTGCTAGGTCATCTGCTGAAACTTCTACCGTTGCGATTGGTTCATTCAAAGTATCAATAGTTCCTGCTTCAAGTTCTCGTTCTTGGAATCGTCGTTTTAATTCACTGACAGAAATTTTTGCGGTTCGGCGAGTAGCATCATTGTACGGATAGCTATAGTTGAAGCGGTCCACGATTTCCTGCGGTAATTCTACGGAATTAACAGCTTTTAACTCACGCACCTTGTTGATGGTTGTCTCGTCGATATCCGCTTTGTAATCGAGATCACCATAAAGAGAGCCATCATGGATTTCAACCTTTAAACGGCACTGTTTATCCGGTAAATCAAAATAAGTTGGCCCTTCGTACTCAATGGCTACGCGCAATGGATTGCCACCATCTAAATGACGAGCAAAGCCCATAATCATCCAGTCTAGATAGGTATTAGCTTGTGTAATAATATCTGTCGGTAACTGTTGAGTTTCTACGGAAGCCGCATTTTTAATGAGCTCACCTATGGTGCTTAACACACCTTTAGAATTTTTAAAGCCTTTAATAAAGCCTGTCATGAACAGCTTATCTCGTGCCCGTGTCAAAGCAACATAGAGAATGCGCTGCTCCTCCGCCTTGAGGGCCGCTTCTTTTACGTCTTTCACATAAAACCAAGGCATGGTCGGGAAGGATACTCGAATATCTGGGAAATACCCTTTCAAACCAAGACCTGCATTTTTATCGATAAGAAGTTCTGAACGCAAGTCCATCATGTTGAATCGCTTTTGTACACCAGATAGGAATACTACAGGGAATTCAAGGCCCTTGCTCTTATGGATGGTCATGAGGCGCACCACATTATCCGCCTCGCTCACCACATTGGCAAGAGGCATATCTTGGTTGCTGTCGCGCAAGCTTTCCACAAAGCGCAAGAACCTAAAGAGCCCACGGAAGCCAGAGGCTTCATAGCCCTTGGCTCTATCGTATAAGGCGAGCACATTGGCACGGCGAACGAGGCCATTCGGCATAGCTCCCACATAATTTACATAGTCTTGAGATTCGTAAATATCCCACAACAAGTCGGTCACACCGTGACGACGCGATAAGGTGCGCCACCTTTCCATATGTCCAATAAAGGCCAATAAACGCTCATCTTGAACCTCTTCTGCATAGGCTGGCATAAGAGACCATAAGGAGCCCTCACCAGACAGGCGCAATGCACCTAGTTCGTTGGCATCAAGGCCTACCAGGCCAGAGTGCAACACAGCAGCCATCGGCAAATCTTGTTCAGGATTATCTATGATGGATAACAACGCCAATAAGAGTTGAATCTCTTGGGCTTCAAAGTAACCGTCTCGCTCGTTTACCACCGCAGGAATCCCCGCTTGCCGCATGGCTTCTACGGCACGGGTGCCCCACCCCGCTAAGGATCTGCGCAAAATAGCAAAGTCTCGCCACTCGATTTGACGGAATGTGCCATCTGGATTTTGCACCTGTTTCTTGGCAGCATGGATTTCTTTGATTTTTTGAATGATGAAATCTAGCTCACGCTCGTTGTTTTCAGGGTCATCCCCTTCGTCCTCGTCGCTTTCACCAGCACCAAGGGTATCCTTACTCACATCTAAGAGCTGTAATTCCACGTCACCACCGACCCAATCCTCTGGCGCATCCTCTACGATGCGGCCAGGAATGAGCGATTCAGCCTCTGTATAACTGAGCTCTGCCGCGTCTGCCGTCATGATTTGATAGAACAAGAAATTCGTTGCAGCCAAGATATTTTCGTGAGATCGGAAATTCTTCGCTAGGTCGATACGACGTTCTACCGCATCATTGCCGCCGTACGTATTATATTTCTCCATGAACAGAGAACTATCGGCCATACGGAAGCTATAAATAGCCTGCTTCACGTCCCCCACATAAAACCTATTATCGATGCGAGAAATCAAGTTAATAATCGTCTCTTGCACGCCGTTCGTATCTTGGTATTCATCAACCATGATTTCTTTGAAAGTATCTTGTAGTTCCTTCGCTACTTCAGATGGCTGAGGATCATCCTCTGTGCCAGGCTCAACGAGAAGGGCCAAGCATAGATGCTCAAGGTCGCTAAAATCCATGATGCCTTGCTCTTGTTTCATATCCCGATACGCTTGATGGAACGCAATCGTCAGTTCTACTAACCCTTCTATGATTGGATATTGAGCCTTAAACTGCTCTTGCAAGGTAGCCTCCGGAACGGTGAATATAGCGGTTTGCATAGCTTTGAGGTCATCTTTATTTTGACCACCCAAAGATTTAAACTCTGCCACCAATATAGGGTCATAGGCTTGCGCCTCTTTTGAGCCCATACGGAACTGATCTTTAATAAAGGTATCCATATGTTTACAAGCTTCCCCCATGTCGTCCCAAGTTTGAGCCGCTGAAAGCATGCCTAGTGCAGCCAGTTGATTATCGTATATGTTTTGCCATTTATGAGGTCCTGTTGGATCGAGCAAGATTTGTTCCATCCGCTCTAAGCGCTCGCGAATGCGATCGATGACAGCCATGTGATTAGACCACATATATTGACCCCACAACGTATCACTAGGGTTTATGTCCATCGCCTCTTTATAAGGCTCTAAGGCTTTGCGTAGCCATCCATCGGGATTGGCGAGGGACATGGCGTAGTTATACAGGGACATAATCTTCGCCGTTAAGCCTGCATCGGATTTATCATCGCTGAAGAAATCCGCTAGCTCATAGATATTATAAAGGCCCTCTTCATAGGATTTAGTTAACAAATCGGCTAATACCTCTTGTTGTAGCAATGCCATTTCTGCTTCATTGCCGATGCGCGCTGTCGGATTAATGTCGAGCTTATAGAAATAGGACCGGATTACCCATTGGCAAAAGGAGTGCAATGTAGAAATATGAGCCGAGGGCAACAGATTGAGCTGTCGTTCAAGGCGCGCTTGTAGTGCAGCATCATCTGTAGATTCCATGGCTTTAGCCAAGGCAAGGCCAATACGAGCGCTCATCTCTTGGGCCGCAGCCTTTGTGAAAGTTACAACCATGAGTTCTTGAACAGATAAGGGATTATCCATGTCCTTAAGGCGCGTAATAATGCGTTCTACGAGGACCGCTGTCTTACCTGAACCGGCAGCGGCCGCAACAAGTAAGGTCTGATTATCTAAGGAGGAATCCTTAGGCGCTATAATAGCAGACTCCTGCTCTGGCGTCCATTTAACACCCATGGTTTTCACCTCCTTCGCTACTATTATTTCCGTCATTATTGTTATTTCCGTTATTGCTGCTATTTCGGTCGTTATTGCGATTCCCATTGTTATCGCTATTTTCGTCGTTTAAGACCTCTTTCATCCGTTCTAATGCATCATCTTCGGACAATTTAGACAAATAATTATATCGATTACGGCTAGAGTCAAAGCGACATACCGTTCTGTAGTCGCAGAATGTACAAGGTCTAAGGCCATTCAATTGATATGGCTTAATCGGGAACTGCCCTTCCCCAATGTGACGACCCGTCTCAGCCATCACGTGATTTGTATAGCGGCACATTATGTCAAATTCACCTGTAGACTTAACCTTCCGCAAATCTCTGCTAGAAATGGTTTGATCTTTTTTCGTAGCAATCGGCACATAAGGCCCTCGCTTAGATCCATAGGACAAGAACTTATTGTCAATATGCGTCAACAACTCTATATCATCGGAGAAGTACCCACTGTTTTGCCAAGCATCGCTTTCATTAGCCAACGAAACCGCATCTTCATAAGATATAGGCGCATCAGCAGGGATTTTAGGGTTCTTCACGTAAGAGTAAACCACCGCCGCAGGGGACATAGATCCGCCATGTGTTTTACCATAAGCGGACTCCAAAGCCAACAGATAGGTCATGAGTTGCAGTTTAAGTCCATAATAGACATCTTGGGCCGTCACATGAGCACCACCCGACTTGTAGTCGATAACCATGCCATAGGTTTGATCATTTTTTGTATATTCGTCGATGCGGTCAATTTGACCGATGAGTCGCAAGTAACGGTTTTCACCAAGAGGGACTCGAATAGGATCCCAGCCACCTTGACGACCAAAGTCTTGCTCTAAATACTTCGTATCAAAATCGCTGCGCTTAGACCACTCTATGAGGCGGTCTACCGTCACATGTAATGTTCTCTGTACACGCTGTTCAATGGCCTTTTGGTAGGCATCGCTCGTTTCTTCACCTAGCTGATTTTCTTGCAAGATTTCGTCTGCCACAGTACGGCATAGATTTTCTTGTTCCTCTTCGTCGAGGTCACGCCATTGTTTGTTATTTTCTAATAGATAATTACCTAAGCGCTCTAAATTAGCATGTAAGAACGTACCGATTTCAGGAGCTCCAAAGGAGCGTACTGGACGTGGTTCTAGTTTCAAACCATATTGGGCATAGAACTTAAACGGGCATTGTTGGTATCGTTCAAGGCGTGTCACAGAACCAGACATGTAGCCTTTAGACAAGAATAGACCATTCACTAAATCCTGCGTTATGACAGGCACATCGTTGTTATCTCGAATGCCACGTGACACCTCCGCTAAACGAGGACGATAGGTTTCGCTTTCACGAGCCCAGTTATAGAGTCCCCACCAAAGAGGATTGACCTCATAACCACTAAAGAGAGCCCCCCAACGCTCAGATAGCAATGACAGACTTTGGAGTGGGCGCCACACGTAATCTGCCTCTGTATCAGGTGCAATGGAGAGAGGAATATCTACTGCCTGATCTATGTACCCAAGAGATTCTAATCGTTTCACAACGAGGGATGGCTCAAGACCTGTTCCATCCTCACCAGAGCCCGCATAGGACAAGGTCAACGAATCAGACGCCCGTGTCATGGCGAGATATAATAGGAAATTCTCGTTGAAAGCCTTCGGCAAGGCCCCTTCTGCTAAGGTAATTCCTGCATCGGCCAATTCTTGACGCTCCTTATCCTTAATGAGCCCTTCATCGCCCATACTTTGAGGGAATACACCTTGGTTGAGACCCATTACAAACACCTTAGGCCACCACTGGCTGTAGCCACGTTCGATGGTAGTAATCACCACATGATCTAAAGAAGGTGGAATCATAGAGTAGTTTACATCGCTAAGGCCTTCTTCGAGGAGGAGCATCATCTCATCCAGAGTCAATATTTCATCCTTCATGACCATAGAAATTTCGTCTATAAAGGAAAGAACCGCATTATACATCTGTTCATGACTAGCTTTGGATTCTTGATCACCTATAGTTTCTGCGTCCTTCGCCCATTCATAGAGCCGCTCTGGCACTTGTAAGATTTCTAATAAACCATAAAGTTGTGTACCCCACTCAGCCCCTGTATGACCCTCCGCATTAGCAGCAAAGTCAAACCATGGAGATAATATATCCATAATGGTTTCTCTTGCTTTGTTAACACGTGCTCTGCGTGGTGCATCTACGTGGCTCTCTTCATCTTGCCCCTCATGAAAGCCTCGTAGGTACGGCCAGCTTTCACGTTCCCATTTATAATGGTCGATACCAAACTCGAGAACGTAGTTCTCTAACTCATCTACAGCCTCACGAGTAAGCGGCATCAAGTCCGTCTTGAGCAATAGAAACATGCTGTCCCGACTATAGTTATGACGCACGATATCAAAGAGAGCCGTCAATAGCTCGCCTAATGGATGGTTTTTCATAGGCCGCTGACGGTCGATAAAGTGCGGAATACCGTAGCGAGTAAAGACCTTTTCTAAAGTATCACCATAGGTTTCAGACTCGCGTAGCATGATACATACATCTCGGTAACGAGCCTCTTCAGACGATTCTACATAGGCTAAAATGCGACGAGCCACCGCATCAGCTTCACGTTCCCTGTTATAGCCTCGAATAAGTGGAATCGTTGCATCTGTAGTATTTTTCTTACTAGGGCTAGCAAAGTAATTAGCCTCTAGCTCTTGAACAATTTGAGGACCTCGTTTTCCATCAAAGCCAACCCAGTTAATACTAGAGCCATAACGAGCGACTAAGGTGTCGTAAATCTCTAAAGGACGGCTGAAGAGATGCTCCCCTCGACGAGCTAGATTTAACGCCTTTGGGGCCATCGGTAAATCGATAGTAATAACGGCTTCCTTTGCCAAATCAAACAAGGTATAAATCAACTCATAGTGTGTGGGTGTAAACCAATGGAAACCATCGATAAAGACGTGGCTATTCTCCATGAGAGGAGATTGTGGCAATGCCTCTACGATTTCCATGATAGGATCGATGTCGCGCTCCCCATGGCGACTGAGTTCTTCTACATAGGCAGACATACAAATAGCTAGCTCGCGCAATTTCTTTTGTAATACTTTATTGTTAACAGATTCCGCCCCTCGTTCTAGGTCAGCAGGGCCTACACGGAAGGCGCGAAACTCAGAAAAGAGTTGTTGCAATACAGAGGAAAACTCAGGTCGCTTTGTGGCCTGTTCTAACAGCCCGAGTTCCTTTTGTTTTCGTTTCATTACAAGGCGCAACAACATAGACCGGCCAAAGCTTGATAAACTTGATTGATCGACCCCTTTTGAGCCTATCGATTGATATATCTGATAACCCAAACGACCAAAGCCTACGACGCGAACCGTAGTAAAGCCTTTCTCAGGCATAAATTCAGCTAGCTCCCGTTCCACCCGATAGGTGGCAGGTTCAGGAACAAGCAAGATTATTGGTTCCCCTGGACAATCTGTCATGACCTGACGTATGCGCTCATATACGGCACGTGTCTTGCCTGATCCAGCTCGTCCATAATAGACGCTAATACTCATGAGACCTCCCTAGTGAAACTTTCACCATCTCAATTAATATAATCCACAAATTTATATTGCTCATATCAGTTAACACATTAGAATAGCACTACACAAATTAATTGTAGCACTATACGAATTAGACATAGCATCAAACGAAATTTTTCGATATAATAAATTACTATACTGATTATTATTATATAGTAATATGACATTCTATGGCTAATTGTACAATATTTGACTCATTTGATTATATTTATTTATAATTAAGATAATATTTTATATTTTATTTACAATTAGCATGAATTCCTATATAATACAAGTTAGTATCTGTGTTATTTGTAAAATCATGTATTTAGGAGTAAATTATTATGAATAAAAAACATTTAGCAACTGCTTTTGCAGTATTTGCAGCGACAACAATGTCTTTCTCTGCTTTTGCTGCAACTATCGATGCTAATGCACGCGCTTACGAACGTGCTTCAGCAGAGCAATATTCTTATCCTACACCACAAGCGGCTACGCCAGCTTATCAAACTAGTTATGCCACAAGTGCACCACGCCCTGGTTACAAACCATTGCCAGCAGTGCCTTATACAGCAGGCGATATGGCTCAACAAATGCCTGTATCTAAAGAATTAGGTGATCCAATCTTTGTGGCACCACAAACAACAGCTGTAGGTCTTCAAATCATGGATCCTATCCCTACTGAAGCCCAACCTGTATACCAAGAAACTGTAAACTCCGTAACAGCTAATGGCAACGGCAGCTCCTACGTTTCTCGCTACAAAGCTAACCAATTGAATGCATTTGACTTATTGTTAAATGGCAAAACTTACACATATGACTTGCCTGCATACACTAATGGCTACCAAGTGAAAACTGCTAGCTCTTACAACCGTGCTGGCAACGGTGTTGCGAATGTATTCTCTACAAACGTAATCACTGAAGCAGTTGTAAATAACAACTCTTTGCGCATCACTGTAAACATGACTCAACCAACAGCTGTGGCAGCCGCTAAATTGCGTTCCATGCAACAATCTGGTCAAGTAGCTAGTGGTGAAGTAGCTGCATTGTTCGCTTACAATGAAAGTTATGATGGTGTAAAACAAGCCGCTCATTATGATATCTTTAACAACAATGGTCGTTACATCGTTGTTAAATCCGGTGCTGTAACTGTACCAAATGGTGCGCAACACCCTTACGCAACTGCATTATTCGCAGTGACTGAAGACACTGTAGCAGCTGTAACCGTATCTGGCAACACTGCTGAAGCTTCTGATTTAGTAAAAGGCACTGCATACGCAATTGCACAATCTGCTAAGGTGTCCAATAACAAAGTATCTACTAAATCTAAAAAATAATTCGTTACGAATTTAATTTTATCTGGTGAAAGCCCCCAACTTTCGCTAGCACAAAAGACTATAAATCACTAACTCCCCCAATGAGGCAACTCATTAGG
>NZ_KQ960784.1:195565-235430 GCF_001553335.1 Veillonella parvula
GAGTTTTTATGTGCTTTATATTATAGACGCGTTATGGTCCCGTTACAGTCGTATTATAGTGCCGTTATAATCGCGTAAAGACCTCTAATGCCTTATACGCCATTAATCGATAACCACGCTCGTTAGGATGTACCTCTCCAGCAAAGACAATTTGTCCAATTTGATCCGCTTCAAACAAGGTGGTATAGAAGTCTATAACCTTAATATTACGCGCCGCTGCGTAGGCTTTTAGCTGTTCATTAACCTCTCGTACAACCAGATCTAATCCATCCATATCGCTATCAATTTGAGTTTCTAAACCGATAATTACCATCCCTTTTGTACTAGCCAGCTCGATAGCTTTCACCAAAGTCTTATACACATAGCTACTATCTCGACCTTGTAAAATATCGTTAGTGCCACACATCAAGAAAATATGACGTGTTGGGTCGGATACAGCAGTAACCGCCCAATTTTCAATATTATAAATCATCCCCTGTACGGAGCAGCCATCTTCACCGTAGTTTGTAAAATTAACACCCTCTATGGATGCATCACAGATTTCGACCCAACCCCGTCCATAGGGTACATCATAGCCACGCGTAATGCTATCGCCAAAACAGATGATTTCCATTTACATCCCTCCTGTACTATGACTCAATCATATAATAAAAGAACACCATACACAATATACATATTAATTACAAAAAAGGACCCGTTTTAATCTACCCTCCAATTAGACGCAATTTTTAGAAGGGCAGTTCATTTACGGATCCTTTTATATTATTTAAGACGAATGAAGAACAATGCGCAAGCACCGATAATCGGCGCTATGGCGATAGACATCAAGGACATTTGGTAGCTGCCCGTCATAACGAGGACATTGCCCAAGAGTAGTGGCGCCAAGAGAGCACCGATTTGGTTAAACAAATTTACAAAGCCCGCTGTTGTGCCGCGCAAATGAGGTGCTGCAGATTGAACTACGAGAGCATTGGTCAACGCACTATGCATGAAGGCACCAATACCGAGGATTGGACCTGTTACAAAGAGCATATTTGGATTGGCTGTGCTTGCAAACAAGATTAAAGCTGGCCCAAATAAGAACATAACGAGCGCCGCTAAATGGTTCTTCTTAATTGGCAAAATATCAGATAAAATACCGATCGTTGGTTTTGCAATTAGCGCAGCCGTACCGAATACGCTCATGACTTGGCCTGCATAGATAGCAGTTACGCCTAATTGTTTAACCATGTACAAGTTCGCCCATTGCGTTACGCCCCAAGTCGTACCTGTTGCGAAAAAACCAGCGATAGCTAAACAACGAATGTTACGGTTAGAAATAATGTGTTTCAAGTTTTCTACTAAAGACGTTTGCCCTACGCCAAGCTTAGCAGCCGCTTCAGAAGCCTCCGATTCCCGTTGTGCTAGAATCTCTGCACTCGGCTTACGCACCGTGAAGTAACATAACACGAGTACTACCAAAGGCAAGATGGCTGTAGCAAGGAATGCAGTTTGCCAGCCGTAATGTGTTGCCACATACGGTGCATAAAGGTTTACCGTAGTAATACCAAAGGAAGTACAACTCATGAAGATACCTACGGCCGCACCGCGTTGGTTAGGACCGAAGTGATCTCCGATAGCGCTCAAGCAAGAAGCTTGTACAGGACCAGACATAACGCCTAATAAGAAGCGCAAACCCCAAGCCATGGTATAGTCTGTAATGGTACTCATCAAAGCCGTTACAGCGGCCATACCGATCAAACTAAACAAGATGGTGCGTCTGTAACCGATTTTATCGGCTAAGATGCCGCCTGGTAATACCGTTAACGCATAACCAAAATAAAAGGCCGAAATATGTTGAGCCCCCATCTTGGCTGTGAAATGCAACGCCTCATTGAGGATAGGCATAACAGATGCCCAGGACAAGCGCATAACAAAGCTCAACAAGAACGTGAGCCACACGCTAAGAAGAATTAATATTTGAGTTCGCGAGAAACTAAGTCGATTCATACGAGCTCCTTTCTACAGAATATCTAATAAATATATCGATAGCATATCATAGTGGGCAAATATTGAAAAGCCCTCTAGGCATAAACCTAGAGGGCTTTATTATGGCGGAGAGGGTGGGATTCGAACCCACGGCCCCTTGCGGAGTCACTGGTTTTCAAGACCAGCTCCTTAAACCACTCGGACACCTCTCCATAACGGTACTATTATATCAAATTGGCCTAATAATAAGCAACAACGTAATACGTAAATAAGCAATAATATAATACGTAAGCAAGCAAAAAAGCTGACTTACAGCCAGCTTTTTCATTTACAGTTAACAGTTAATATTGCACTAATCTATTAGTTATTTGTCATATATGTTAGAATAGGTCTTTTTTCCACATGCCGATGATAGCAATGATAGAACACACCACGGAAATACCTACTACTTCGTAAAATCCATTTGGATCATCCTGGAATGGTAACGCCACATTCGTTCCCCACAAGCTGAATATGATTGTGGGCACCGCCAAAGTAATCGTAAGAGCCGCCAACATTTTCATCACCATATTGAGGTTATTTGAGATAATCGATGTGAAGGCATTCATCATATTCATCAAGATATTAGAGTACATTTCAACCATCTCGATGGCCTGTTTATTTTCAATGATAACGTCTTCCAAAAGATCCTCATCCTCTTCGTACATTTTAAGCAAATGTCTATAAGTGCTGTGACCACGCAAGCGCAATAGGCGTTCCATAACAGTTCCATTCGTACGCAACGCAGAGGTAAAGTATGTCATGGATTTCTGTAATTCCAATAGTTGGAAGAAGTCTTTATTCTTCGTCGTATGACGCAACTGAACTTCAATATCGTCGGTACGGCGGTTAATTTGTTGCAAGTAACGTAAAAACAATGTAGCTGTACGGTACAAGATTTGGAACAAGAACCGCGTCTTTTTATATGTATAGAATGTAGACAGTTGATTTGAAATGAACGGATATAACACCTCGGACTCTTCAAGACATACAGTAATGAAGAAGTCAGGCGTTAAAAAGATACCAAGCGGAACCGTATCGTACATATCATTACCGCGAATCGCAGGAATGTTGATAACCACGAAAATATAATTATCCTCTAATTCCACGTGAGAACGTTCTTCCATATCGAGGGCGGTCTTTAAAACGTCCGTTGGAATTTCCGTCAAAATATTGATGAGGGACAACTCATCGGGGTCTGGGTTCACCAAATTTACCCAAGAACCTTTTGTGGCATCTGATACAGTGCAATCTGAAACTAACTCTTCTTCTATGTGTTTGTACACCGTGATCATGCTATCCCTCCTTCCAACGAACATATAGTAATCATCTAATAAATTATATACTATTTTATAGCTATTATTCAATTCAATTGTGAAAGTTTTGTTTATGTAGTATATACATAAATAACTTTATGTCTATTAACAATGCACAATTGTATATGTTAAAAGCATCTCAAAACATTCTTTTATCAAATCTACCAAAAATCTAGCGAACAGATAGATTAATAAGGCTGCTAAACTAAAAAATCCACCAAAAGATTAAGCCACTAAAACTTACAGTGAGTGAGTAAGTATGCAAACAAATAATCAGCAATATATCATTAGGTTAAATCTTATAAAAATAACCTCTATACTAGCTTGTCGCTAATATAGAGGCTATTTGTTTTATCCTACTCTGTCAGACCAGAATAATATCATTTGTTATATTCCTGTATGGTTCTATAAGATTACTTTCACCAAATTAACGGCGTAAGATACGAATAGAGTTCAAGATACAAAGAATGGATACGCCAGTATCACCGAATACGGCCCACCACATGGATGCATAGCCCATAAGACCTAGTGCCATGATAAGGATTTTAACGGCAATAGCGAATACTACGTTTTGCCAAGCAACGCGCAAGGTCGCTTTGGACAAGTCAAGGATATGTGCAATAGCAGTCAAGGATGGACGCATGAATACAACATCTGCCGCTTCGATAGCCGCATCAGCACCGCTCCCCATCGCACCACCTACATCAGCACCAGCAAGCACTGGAGCATCGTTGATGCCGTCCCCTACGAACATGGTTGGACCATATTCAGAGCGAATATCTTGTACAACGGACAATTTATCTTGTGGCAACAATTGAGCACGAACGGCACTTACGCCAGTTTCTTTGGCAATATACTTAGCACTTGCTTCAGCATCACCTGTAAGCATAACCGTTTTAATATCTTGACCATTAAGATCAGCAATCGCTTCTGCGGAATCTGGACGAGCTTCATCGGCGATGATGATGCGACCAAGGTATACATTACCTTCTGCGACCAGAACCTCTGTGCCGTATTCAGTAGCTTCTGTTGGATAACCTTGAACAGCATAGCGTTCCATAAGACGACGGTTACCAACGAGTACTTGTTGGCCATCAACCATGCCCACCATACCTTCACCGGCTAATTCTTGAACGAAATCAGAAGCCTCTACAGTAATGCCTTGTTCCTTTGCTTCAGAAACGATACTTGTTGCGATTGGATGTGTAGATACTGCTTCGATAGCTGAAGCCATGGATAACAATTGATTCTTACTCACATGGGAGCCTACAGTTTCTACGTTTTGTACTTTAAATTCACCAGATGTGATAGTACCAGTTTTATCGAGAGCCACTGCTTTCACATTAGCTAAAGCCTCGATAACACGACCACCTTTAAGCAAGATACCATGTTTAGAAGCATTACCAATACCGGAGAAGAATGCGAGTGGCACACTAAGTACTAATGCACATGGACAGGAAATAACGAGGAATGTTAAAGCTGTATAGATCCATTTATGCCATTCACCTGTGATAAGGGATGGGATGATAGCAACCACCAAGGAAAGAGCTACAACAATTGGTGTGTACACACGAGCAAAACGCGTAATGAAGCGGTCGATTTTAGGTTTAGAAGATGCTGCATTTTCAACGGCATCAAGGATTTTTGTAACCATAGATTCTTCAAGAACCTTATCAACGCGCATCGTAATACGACCAGATTCGTTAATACAACCAGACATGAGTTGTGTGCCAGGTACGGCGCGAACAGGTACAGGTTCACCTGTTACAGGAGCTGTATTAACACGTGTTTCACCTTCTAGAACTGTACCATCTAGAGGGATTAAATCACCAGGGCGAACTTCGATAGTACTGCCTACCTCAACCTTTTCAGGAGCCATAACTACGATTTCACCGCCACAGCATGTATCCACAACACGTACCTCTTGTGGACGCATATCAACAGCATTCATGATTTCTGTACGGCTGCGATCAGTCGCTTTATGTTCAAAGAACTCACCGATACGATAGAACAAGATAACGCCTACGGCCTCAGGCAATGCATCGATAGCGATAGCGCCCAATGTAGCGATAGACATCAAGAAGTTTTCATCAAATACTTGGCCTTTTAAGATATTGCGTGCTGCAATGCGCAATACTGGGAATGCAAGTAAGATATAAGCAATATAATAAATTGGAGTTTCGATGGACTCTGGCAAACTAATGGATGGAACAATTGTAGTCAACGCTTCATAGGCCATAAATAACAAGCCCGCTACGATAACGGCAATTGTCATCGCCTCACTGCCATGGTCGTGATCATGATCATGGTCATCTAGAGCCGCTTTAGATTTACGCTCGTAATCAGCTACTGTTACGCCCTCTTCGATGGAATCGCAAATATCTTGAATATCGCGTTTAAGCGCTTCACGGTCTCCCCAAGCACCAGTTAACCGTAATTGATGTGTGGCCACTGTGAAGTTAGCGGATTCAATACCGTCCATTTTGCGGATGCGATCTTCAATTTTTGCTGCGCAGTTTGCACAGTTTAAATCCTTCAGCAATAATGTTTCTTCCATGATATCTCCTTTGATAATTGTGAAAGTTTCTATCCATGTATTTTAAAATATTAGTTTAATATATTTCTAATACTTATTAGAGATTTCTATTAGATATTCTTTTCTTATATGAATATCTGCTCATATTTTTATTTTATATTGAAGGAGATTAAATGTCAATACAAAATTACATTCACTATATATCAAACTTTATTTGCTTTAGATCTAACTATATTCAGCTTATATCAAGTTTCGTTCTACCAAAAATTGATGTGCTACATCAGCTGGCAATTGATGTTCCGTTTCAACGGCATAATTCATCTTCGCCATCTCTTGATCTGTAATCGTATTATTTAAACTTTCTAATATAGGCCGCAATTCAGGGTGAGCGATTAACACTTCACTACGAACCACATTACCAGCCATATAGGATGGATATAAATGTTTATCATCTTGTAACACCGTAATTGGCGCCATGCTTAATTGTCCATCAGTTGTAAATATCGGCATTGCATCTACTTCACCACGACTAATAGCCGTATATTTTAGTCCTATATCCATATCTTTAGTAACTTTAAATCTCATGCCATACACGCGTTGTAATCCAGCATAGCCATCCTCACGGCCAAAGAAATCATATTCACCGCCTAATGTTAGGGATGGTGCTATACGAGCAAGATCGGAATACGTTTTTACACCATAGGTCTTAGCAATCTCGTTGCGCACTCCTATGCCATAGGTATTATTAAAGCCGTACATGCCGACCCATTCAAAATTATATTCCCCTTTGTAGGCCTGTGAAAGCTCATTAAATAGACTTTCATCATACGCATCCGTACGTTTCAACACAGCAGACCAAGCCGTACCGGTATATTCAGGATATATATCAAATTGGCCGGAAAGCATAGCTGGTTGAATATTGGATGTGCCACCACCTACACCTTCTGTAACCTCTACGGTTAGATCAGTCTTCTGCTCGATTAATTCTTTTAAAACATGTCCTAAAATAAGCTGTTCCGTCATAGGTTTTGTTGCAATATGAACGACATCAGTCTTCACATGACGGCAATACATGGCCCAGCCACCTATACCCATTGCAATTAGCGTCATAATCGAGACAAATATAATAGTATAGCGCTTCATATGAGGGCTAATACGCGTTACTCTTTCACCTAAAGAAAAGAGCGCATCAACAGTAATGGCTAATAGTGCAATCAGTAAACTACCTGCAATGGTCAAGGCACTTTGATTCGTTGTAATCCCCCTATAAATCGCCACACCTAAGCCACCAGCACCAATAAAGGATGCAATACCTGTCAAGGCAATGGTCATAACAAGCATGGTCCGTATACCAGCCATAATGGTCGGCATAGCCAAGGGAATCTCTATATTCCACAAACGTTGAATCCGCGTGAGTCCTAACGCAATTCCCGCTTCACACATGGCTTTATCAATCTGGTTAAGACCAGTAAATGTATTACGTACCATTGGTAATAAAGCATATATAACCAATGCAATAATAGCCGTCGTATTACCGACACCCGATACATACAACAAAAGTCCTAACATCGATATAGAAGGAATCGTATATAGGAAATTGACCATTACCATAACTGGCGCAGCTAACCGTTTATATTCATATATAAGAACACCCAATAATCCTCCGATAATGATCGCAACAACAGAAGCTAATACTGAAATTTCTATATGCTCCCATAATAGCTGGAGGAAAAAATCATAGCGATTAATAAGTAATGATATGACATCATGCATTACATACACCGCCTTTCTAAGTCAAGAAATACGAAAAATTATATAGGTATATTAGAGTCAACAAAATTTAAGAAATCTTTATCAAGCTATATTTACCCATGATACCATTGTATACCTAATTATTCCTTAACTCTAGTCTATTTACCATACACAGTAAAAGCTATCATTTATATATCATACGGGTTCAGCTCTTTAATATGTCTGAAAGGAATAACAATCCCTTGAACAGATAGAATTTGTAACTGCTCACTGATCATATCAACAATCCCTATAAGCTCCGTATATTTTTGTTTGTTGTAATAAACAATTCGTACCCATTCCCCACAATGTATAGATTGTAAAACTGTATTTAACTCATCTATTTGGTCCTCTGATAACTCTACCCAAGCTTCTTTTGGTCTTGCCACAGCAGCTAATAAAGCTTCAAAGCCCCTCAATGCCGCAAAGGGCATAAATTGTTTTGCCCGTTGCAGGCGGGACATACGATGTTTCATTACTGTATACCTCCCCTTATGCGACTAATCTATTCCCAATATATCCATTACACTATTTATTCCCCATTATGCCCGCCTACCAAGGTATTTCTAAATCGCATAGTTCCTTCTTCTTGTAAACTAGAGGCACGCAAGATAGAGTTCTTACCAAACTGCTCCTTAATGGATAACATTGCTTCTTGTACTTGGCGTTCCTTTTCCTCTGTATCGGTAGCAAGAGTACTAAACAAATCCTCCTCTTGTGGTATGGCGGAACGATTGACTAAATCCTCAAAGCTGACCCCTATACGCCGTATGAACTCATTCTTATGGCAATGCTGTTCGTATAATTTAATAACCGCCGCCGTCAAGTTTTGTAGAGAATCAGTGTACTGTTTAAGCTTTTTAGAACCTCCGGTAGAACGCACCATTTCATCAGCATAGCCGATATGAACATGAATGTGATTCGTAACCCCTTTGATTTGTAAAAGCTCTAGCACCAAGGACTCTACCATTTCACGCATAGGCACGTATGCCTCTTCATAGGTATAATTACGCAACAAAATCTGACTATGCGAGATAGAGTGCTTAATGGGGCGATATGCTTGAATATCCGCAATCGTACAAGGTTCACGGCCCCAAGCATGATCAATAATGAGCTCTGCATTAACGCCAAACTCCTTGTACAACTTCGCCTCTGGAATCATGGTAATACCATGTAAATCATAAGCACCGTACTTATGCAAGCGATTAGCTATGCCTTTACCAATCTGCCATATATCAGTTAAGGGCTGATGATACCAAATTTTCTCTTTAAAGAGACTTTCATCAAGATAGCCTATAAAATCAGGTGCATGTTTCGCCAAAATATCGAGGGCAATCTTGGCGAGGAACAAATTCGTTCCAATCCCAACGGTGGCATAGATTTTTGTTGCCTCTAGCACCGCATCAAGCAGCATCTGTGCCAACTGATGAGGCGTCTTCTTATATAGTGGCAAATAGGGTGTAATATCGATGAAATACTCGTCGATAGAGTATACATGTACATCTTCGGGCGCTACATACTTGAGCAAGGTTCCATAAATCTCAGCAGACACCTGCATATACCGCTTCATATGAGGCTTCACCGTCAAATACTCAATATGCGGTGGAATCTGAAATAATCGGCTACGATTTTTTACACCTAAATTTTTTAAAGCTGGAGAAATAGCCAACGTAATAGCCCCCTTGCCACGAGAACCATCGGCGACCACCAGAGGTGTTGTAAACGGATCCAGTCCCAAATCGGCACACTCTACAGACGCGTAAAAACACTTCAAATCAATACACATATACAGCCGATCCGTATCACCTGAACCCATACAAACACCCCCCTAATCCCCTAAACAACTGGCTTTTACAAAAATTAGAACACAAAAATTTCTATGATTAGTATAACAAAAATAACGAGTATTTTCAAACATATGTTTGTTATTATAACAGTAAATTTTGAGCATAAAAAGAGTACCTACTATTAGACATCAAATCTAATAGTAGGTACTCTTAAGTACGCATATAACTTAACCCAATATGGTTTCTTTAGGACTTCTATAATAAACTAATCCCTTTTCACTACTATAATCCATGCTAGACTCTTTAAGGCTACAAAAATGCCCTCTAAGATCTATAGAAATCTTTCTTAACCACAATTGTTGTCGTTTATTGCTCAAAAAATCTTTTCGGTTATCACAAGAATCAAATAATTCAAGAGCATCACTTAAAATCTCAGACTCGCCACAGTTTATAGCTCGAAGATTAGTAAGGTAGTTACGTTTAAAAGTATCAAAGGCATCACCACAATACTCACCTAACTCAATCAAAAACACTGTATACCCTAGCATAAAAATCATCATGATTTGCTCAAAACTATGATGAGATATAAAAGAAATATAGAGATGATCAACGCTATCCGTATTAGGTACATCAAACAAGTTGAAATCATTAATACAAGTATGATATGAGGGCTCCATTAATCTAGATATACAATCTAGTTCCAAGTAATCTATCGCATCACGCAAATGACCTTCCCAATCAAAGTCTTCAAACCACTCTGCTGCATCAACAATATCTTCCATGCCCATACCTTGGAAAACAATCTCCCTTAAGTCCTTTGACAATTGGTATTCATCAATTAAATCTATCATGGACAAATGATAATGCAGGCTCTCAAATACACCTAGCCTAATACGCTTATATTTATAAGCCTCTGCAGCACCTAATCCAACCATCAACAAATAAAACTCAATATTTTGTTTTCCACTAATAGTTAAATTCATCATACATAGGATGGAAACCTTATATTCCATCTCACAATACTTACGTATTGTACGACACTATAAAATCTATCTAGTACTATTATACACTTTAATAAAACTTATTTTCTACTAACATAACCCAAAACTTCTATTTCCATTTTTCCAAACAATACAACGAAAACTATCGAGTGCCACTATATTGATGGGACACCTTCATATGTACAGTGATAAAAAGAAAGGACTATACTTATGCAGCGACATCAGGTCACGAGGAGCAAAGAAGTATAGTCCTTTCTTTTTAATTAAAATGTAGCTATGTCACGGGGCCCCATCAATATAGGTCACCCCACGATAGTTTTCATTATTGTTCCGGTCCCATATCTTTGTATGCCGCGTCTCTAAATTGTGTTAATTCCCCAACGAATTGGAGTTCCACGGTACCGACGGAGCCATTACGGTGTTTACGAATGAGGACTTCTGCATTGTCCCCTTTTTCGGAGTTTTCATCGTAATATTTATCGCGGTACAAGAAGATAACGATATCCGCATCCTGCTCGAGGGAGCCAGATTCACGAAGGTCGGAAAGTATAGGCCGTTTATCTGGTCTGCTTTCAACACTACGAGATAACTGAGACAAAGCGATAAGAGGCACATTGAACTCACGAGCAATCAATTTAAGGTTACGAGAAATTTCAGATACCTCTTGTTGACGGTTCTCGCTGCCCTTGCCAGAGTTACGGCCTTGCATCAACTGAATATAGTCGACGATAACGAGATCGAGACCATGTTCCACCTTGAGACGGCGCAATTTAGAACACATATCTTGTACGGTAAGGCCTGGCGTATCATCGATAAAGAGCTTGGCTTTGCTCATGCGATCTGCTGCGGCAATAACCTTTTCCCAGTCAGCAGTGACCATGTTCGAACGGCGCAATTTTTCAGAGCTCACGCCTGCCACGGAGGACAGAATACGACTAACGAGCTGTTCCTTGCCCATTTCTAGGGAGAAGAACGCTACTGTCTTGTCATATAGCATCGTTACATTTTGAGCAATGTTCAAGGTGAAAGCCGTTTTCCCCATCGCAGGACGAGCTGCTACGAGGATGAGGTCAGATTTTTGTAAGCCGTTAAAAATGTGGTCCACATCTTTAAAGCCTGTTGGCACGCCTGTAATAGCGCCATCATGCTGTTGCAATGCATTGAGTTTATCTAGATTAGATAAAACCACTTCCCCAATGGCTGCAAAAGATGATTCAGACTGGGTTTGACCGCTTACGTCTAGCACCATTTGCTCTGCCTTGTTGAGGATAGCTGTCGGCTCATCTTCGCCAGCATACGTCATACCTACGATTTTATTTCCTGCATCGATGAGACGGCGCAACTGAGCTTTCTCGCTGATGATTTTCGCATGTTCCTCAACATTGTAGGACACCGATTCATTGGCAAGAGATGTAATATAAGCAAGACCACCTACCGCATCGAGGCGCTTACGACGGTCTAACTCTTCACCAACAGTGATAAAGTCTGCCGTCTTATTAGCGTGCACGATTTCTAAGATGGCATCATAAATAATACGATGCGCATCGCGGTAAAAGTCTTCAGATTTAAGAATGCTCGTCACTGTATCTACAACAGCACCCGAGTTGGATCCATTTGTTAATAAAGCCCCCAAAACGGCCTTTTCCGCATCTAGATTATGCGGTGGAATGCGTACATCCATGATAATCCCCTTCACACAACCACTATGGATAAAAGAATTCACCATACTCAAAGAGCATGGTGAATACTATTATTCGGCTACTACATTAACCTTGATAGTACTTGTAATTTCAGGATGAACACGAACTAATACGTCATGTACGCCCAATGTTTTCAATGGTTCTTTGATTTCGATTTTCTTTTTATCGATATCTACTTTGTATTGAGCTTTAGCAGCATCGGAAATATCTTTTGCAGTAACGGAACCGAATACGCGACCTTCTTCACCCATGCGAACTTTTACAGTTACTTCAACCTTAGTCAATTGAGCTGCCAAGATTTTAGCTTCGTCATTCGCTACAACCTTGTGGTGAGCAATAGATTCTTGTTTTTGTTTCGCATTGTTTACATTAGTCGTTGTACCTTCAAGACCAAGACCTTTTTTAATCAATACATTACGACCATATGCATCGCTAACTTCAACGATTTCGCCTTTTTTACCAACTTTTTTAACGTCTTCTAACAATACTACTTTCATTATTGTTCCTCCTCTTGTTCTGCGGAATGAAGCGCCTCAAGAGCATGCTCCAAGATGGCCTGCTTCGCTTCCTCTACGGTCATACCTTGTAATTGAGCACCAGCCACGGTTCTGTGACCACCACCACCCAAGGCTTCCATTACAACTTGTACGTTTACCTTGCCTTTGGATCGAGCGCTGACGCCGATACCACCCTCATTCAAGGAATATAGTACAAAGGCTGCTTCAATATCTTCATTACTGATGAGCATATCCGCACTTTGTGCAGCCAACGCCATCATATCCTTCAAACCTTCAGGAGCTACGGAAATAGCAATCCCTTCAGTACGACTTGCTTCAAATACCATTTTAGCACGCAATTGGATAGAATCGAAGGTTTCAATAAATAATTGTTTAACTCGTTCGATATCTGCCCCTGCACGGCGCAAGAATGCTGCCGCCTCAAAGGTACGTGCCCCAGTTTGTTGAACAAAGTTCTTCGTATCTAATACGATACCTGCATAAATGCCTGTAGCTTCCGCTTTTGAAAGTTTCACAGGAACACCTGCATATTGAACAAGCTCTGTTACGAGCTCAGATGTAGATGATGCAGATGGTTCCAAATAGGTAAGCAATGGATTTTCTACAAAGTCCGCTGCACGACGGTGATGGTCGATAACGATGCGTCGTTCAGAAATTTCAAGCGCCTCTTGAGCCGCTACCATTTCTTGACGGTGCGTATCACACACGACAGTGAGCGTATTCGCATCTACCCATACTCTTGCAGCTTCTGCAGTAATAATATTCTCTTGCCAGAACTCTGACTCGTTAAGAACATTCACCATTTTATCGATGGCGCTAGTTTCTTTTGAAAGCGCAATGCGCACGTCTTTACCAAGTGCTCGAGCAATGGCGGCTACACCGATAATACCGCCTAACGCATCGTAATCTTCGCGTTGATGCCCCATGATAAGAATCTTATCAGAATCAATCATAAGCTCATGTATAGCTTGAGATACAACACGAGCACGAACGCGCGTATTCTTCTCAACGCCTGCCGTATTACCGCCAAAGAAGCGCGTACTTTCACCATCCATAATACACACTTGGTCACCACCGCGACCTAATGCGATATCTAAGGCTGCACGAGCTCGGCCAGATACATCTTTCACAGAGCCTACATTTTCACTAATACCAATAGAAATCGTAGCTGGCACCTGACGCGGAGATGGTAATTTACGAACTCTTTCAAGAATTTTAAAACCGTTTTCCTCCATCGCGTGGAGAGCGCCACGAGAAATAGCAAAGGTATACATATCGTCTTGGAAATTACGAATAAAGCCTTCATTACCGTCGATTTCGTCTACAATAATATTGTTAATATCAGTCCAAATATTTGTGTAATCGCGGTCACTGAGGCCTTTCGTCAATTCTTCAAGATTATCAATCTGAATCATACCCCATACAGGCTGACCTTCTTCCGCCTTGATACGCGCCTTTTCTACTTCCGTAATATTCTTGAAGTAAAGCGCCATAACTGCATGTTCAGCCAGTTCATCATCACTATCAATCTCTGGTCGCGTATCGCGAGGATCTATGAATTTGTAAATAATTTGGAAATACTTATCTTCGTATTGTTCCGTCATATATCCAGATTTACCCCAGATTTTATCGATACGGAATCCCGGTAAAAGAGCGGACATTTTTTGAATTTTATTCCAGTCTACTTTAACCCAGTCTGCGAAAACGCTATTGTTCCACACCAATGTGCCTTGCTTATTAACGAGGGCAATCCCCATTGGCAAATTTTGTAAGGCAAAGTTCGAAGCTTGAGTGACGTTCTTCATCATCGCTCCAAGCTGTTCCCTTGCCAAACGACGCCGATTATGAATGGTATTGTAATTAACCAAATATGCCGCTAATACAATGATAAAAGCTAAAATTGCAACGGCCCAGTTTAAATAGGCCAACAATAATAGCAATAATACAATAACGGCAATAATGGAAATTTCTAAACCTTTCCATTTCCGTTGAAAGGATTTCATAACGGCCTCCTTTCTATTAAGAGCTACGTTTTTCGAAACGTGCTCGCATATCTAAAAACATATCAAAAATACCATATATAACGAGTGCCAATGGACTCATCATATACAAAAAAGCTATAATAACAAACTTGAAAAAGCCTGCTAAATTGTAAGACTTCATGATGGATAGTAAGCATGTAATGCCATTAAGGCCACAAATCATAGCACCAAACAAGGCTAGATTAAGACCTATATCAGCAAGAATACTTTCAGTATAACCAAGATATGGTCCAACATAAGCAAGGATAATACCAACCGCTAATACGCCAGCACCCCAAATTGGCATGCGCCACGTATCCATTGTGGGTAACGTACGCATTACACTATTTGTGCGACGACCAATATAGGATACAAGCTTGGCTAAAATATAAATCACTATCGCATTAGCTGCAAACCAATAAGCTAAAAGCATTCGCTTTGCTTGCTGGAACGCAAAATCTAAACGGTTGATATATGCATCCATTTGCTCTTGTGTCATAGGTTGTTGCTTTACAGACTCAATAATAGCATTCTTAAGGTCTACATCAATCATTCGACTAATCTGAGACAAATCAAAAGATGTAAGGCCTGCAGAAATTAAAATTCCTATAAGACTCGTTAAAGTAAGTGCAATAGCTGGTATAACGATGAGCTTACCAAAGGACCAATTCGCTCTAAAAGCTTCACCAAGAAAAATACTCGGCAAAGAATACGCCAAAATAGTAGCCATTGCCATTAATGGACCTACTAAAAGTGAAACGAGAACAAATGCCACCACTGACGCGGCGCAACTATATCGGCTACCCCAACGGATACCAATGAGTGCAATCCCAGAAGGTGCAACTAACGTTGCAAGCAAACTAAGGAAGGGCACTGTCGATCCCACTATAGTTAACATAACAACAATGGTCGATACAAATGCAGTTTCCACCATTGCTCTTGTATTTGTTTTATTCATAAATCACCATTCTTACATAAGAAGATATATTAATTGGTATCTTTTAATTATAACAGTTTAAAAGGGTAACTTCAAATACCCCATATAGTAGACGAATGCGATAGCAATGCTATTAATGGTAGTTTTTATTTCTCTTTTAAAATGTCAAAAGTACCACACCATGAGGTGCGGTACTTTTCTGTATTGTATAAGATTATACGTCTTGAATAATCGGCAAGATCATAGGACGACGGCGAGTTTTTTCATAGAAGAATTTACCCAATACGTCACGTACGTTTTGCTTGATTGTTGTCCAATCTTTGATGCGTTGCATTTCACAATCATCAAGAACTTGTTCTACGCGGCGTTCTGCAGCAAGCATGAGTTCTTCTGCATCACGAACGTATACGAAACCACGAGATACGAGGTCTGGACCGGCTACGATAGTGCCAGAAGCTTTGTCCATCGCCATAACGACGATAACCATACCTTCTTGTGCCAATTGTTGACGATCGCGGATAACGATATTACCTACGTCACCAACACCAAGACCATCAACGAAGATAGCACCAGCTTGTACTCGGCCACCTTTGCGACCACCATCTTTATCAAATTCAAAGATTTGACCATTGTCGCCGATAAGGACCTTCTTAGGATCTACGCCCATAGCCACACCGAGTTCACCATGACGGCGCAACATGCGGTACTCACCATGAACTGGGATAAAGTATTCTGGACGAACAAGGTTAAGCATTGTTTTAAGCTCTTCTTGGCTCGCATGACCAGATACGTGGATACCACGGTCTTTACCGTATACTACATTACAACCTAAACGAAGCAAGTTATCAATAGTTCTACCTACAGCGCCTTCGTTGCCTGGAATTGGTGTAGCAGAGATGATAACCGTATCATTCGGAGCCAATTCTACAGTACGATGGTTGCTTGTTGCCATACGGGACAAGCCTGCCATCGGTTCACCTTGAGAACCAGTTGTTAAGATCATGATTTGGTCATCTGTGTAGTTGTGCATTACGTCTACGTCGATGATTGTATTTGGTGGAATGTTCAAGTAACCGCGTTCTTGTGCGATTTCTGTAACATTTACCATGCTGCGACCCATGACTACAACCTTACGGTTAAACATAACCGCCGCATCAACAGCTTGTTGAATACGGGATACATTAGATGCGAATGTTGCCAAAACAACGCGACCTTTCGCTTCGCCAACCGCTTGTTTAATCGCAGGACCTACGGAGCTTTCAGAGCCTGTAGTACCTGGTTTTTCAACGTTTGTAGAGTCAGACATCAACGCTAATACGCCTTTGTTGCCGAGCTCAGCAAATTTGTGCATATCCATCAAACGGCCATCAACTGGAGTTTGGTCGATTTTAAAGTCACCTGTATGAAGTATAGTACCGATTGGTGTATCAAAATATACAGCGCAGGAGTCAGGAATGGAGTGATTTGTTTGGATAAAACCAACAGTCACTTGACCAATTTGAACTTCATCGCCTGCGGCAATCGTGCGAAGACATTTTGGAGATACCTTATGTTCTTTAAACTTGCCTTCAATTAAGCCACAAACGAGATTTGTTGCATATACTGGGCAGTTAATTTCTTTCATTAGGTACGCCAAGGAGCCGATATGGTCCTCATGACCATGAGTAATTACGACAGCTTTCACACGATCCTTATTCTCGATGATATAGCTCATATCAGGAATAACGATGTCTACGCCAAGCATGTCTTCACTAGGAAACGCAAGACCAGAGTCAAGAACGATAATTTCGTCCTCGTATTGGAAGATGGTCATATTTTTGCCGATTTCACCAAGACCACCAAGTGGGATGATTTGGAATTTACCCTTGTTGGCGCCATTTGGTGTACGACCGATTAACTCCACTTGTTCCTCTTGATGATTCCAGTTCGTGGAACGGTTATTCGGACGGTTGTTATTGCGGTTTTGACCATTTTGGCCGTTGCGACCGTTATTATTAGTACGCGTGTTGCGCGTATTTTCACTACGTTCACCACGCGGTGCACGAGTTTGGCGAGTTTTGCGTTCTTGACCTTCACCTTGCTCAGCGTTGCGACGTGTATTTGTACGGCGAGTCGTATTCGTACGACCACCATTCGCACTTGTGCGAGTATTTGTAGTACGGCGTTGGCGTGTTGTGCCTTCACCTTCACCAGCTGTTTGTTGACGAGTACGACCTTCGCCAGCAGGACGGCGCGTATTTGTACGGCGACGAGTTTGTTTTTGTTCGCCTTCCGCCGCAGCTGTAAGAGTAGCAGTTTTTGCTACTGTCGGCTCTGCTTTCACTTGTGCAGTAACCTGATTATCTGTTGTATTCACAGTTCCTCCTAAAATTTTGTTCATTATTTTATTTAACATAGTTTCTTTTCTCACCTATCACTTGAATTGATCTATGCCACGAGGAAATGCCACACAAAGAAAAAGGCGCTATTATACTAGCGTCTCGTCAAATGGGCGCAAAAATGCGCTATCAAATTTTGCCGTTCCTAGTTTGTGTGCCATTTGCCGCAGCAAATGAGTATAGTGCACTATCAGATACGTCAGCCGCAAAAGACTCATGTATTCGTCCTTATCCGATACGCAGTGCAATATAGTCCGATCTGTTTTGATGAAAGTCTCACTTTCATACGTTGTGCTCATTATAACATAAAAATAATATTAGCAAAAGAGTTCTACTATTGTTTCATTAAAAGTAAAATCAATTCCCTCTACCATTAAAAGGGGCAGCTCAAAGCGAACCGCCCCCAAAATTGCTATTCTTTTTTTATCTTAGGCATTTCATTATAAAAGCCTTCGATACGCCATTCACCATCTTCTTCAAGGAAAGATATATATCGCGTCATGTGACTTGCCTCAACGGCGCCTTCACCAGGCTTAGTGATTTGTAAATCCGCCTCACAAATGATCCGCTTTCTATTATTTACAAAGCTAATTTGTTTCCACCGTAAAGGTCCCACAGTGATTTGCTTCGGTGCAGACTTCATTGATTCTAACCATTTTTGCTTTTCTACGGGATTCGTATTGCCCTGACTCGTAACATAGGTGAAAGCCTTGTCATAGTCCTTTTCATTTACCGCATCAAAATAGCCCTGTGCCGCTGCCTGTGCAGCTTCCTCACTACCTTCGCCAACAATAAGGTTCGTAAGCCATCCACTTAATTTCGTTTTATTATCTGGAGCCATAGAGCTAGAAGAAACACCATATATACAAACGGCACTCACAAGCAATACAACAAGAATTTGAGTCGTTAAAGAACTGCTCGTAGGCGATACTTTCATAATAGAAGCTAACCGGTTATCAATAACGATATTCCTCAACGCCTCACCATATTGATTATCCTCTTGTTTTCCTTTCAAACACATGAAAACAAATAAAATTAATGGTCCAATAAGGGGGATTAGTAATAGAAATATAAGGGCACTACTTTTATCCGTGTCATGAAGGCGACGAACACATAGCGCAAGTAGGGGAATCAACGAAAGAAGCCCAACGGTTATCAGTAAAAACCATGCAAAAAAGATTAAATAAACGCCTAGATTGAGTCCAACCGTAAGTCCATAAAAAACGGCTAGAATTCCAGCCATGACTAATAGCCATATCAACAGAAATCGAAAGAACTCCCCTCGGGAAGCCCGGCCATTTGCATCTATAAATTTACGACCTACTACATAGAGAAATGTATCCTTATAACTTAGCTGATAATGAGCCAAAGGATAGATAATTTCCCCTTCCGGTGCGATTCGCTCAACCTCAACCAGGGACGTATACTGACCGCATTTAGGACAGAACATAGCTGCCTCGTCACAATATTGACGGCAAGAGTCACAATAACGTTTCATATCTATTCTCCTCTATCTCAATACGCGCTCTACAGCTTTAGCAAAACCTTCACGATATAAATTAGCTCCGCCGTTAGCAGGATGTCTAAGTCCGATGGCAGCAAGACCAAATCGGCCCATCGTGTCAGCGGATTTTTGTCCTACCGCGAGTATGAGAGGTTCAGGCCCACCTAATTCATTGTGTAGCTCCAACAACCGTTTCGTATATTCCCAACCCAATTGTTGCTCCGTTTCTGTTGGTGTTCGATTGGTAAGCGGTTCACCCAACTTATGAGGGTGAAAGGGAAATATATTCCACAGCAACGCATCGTACGGATTAATACCTTGTTCAATGATAGCGCTCCACACCACCGTGTCCGTAGGCTCGTTAAAGCCTTGTTCCTGTTGAGTGCGTTTCAACATTGAACTCGTAGGTGAACTAGTCCGCTGTAACGTAATAGGCGTTATCTGATGAGCTCGAATCGCTTTATGTTTATCCAGTAACATACGCTCACAAGTAATGGCAATGCCCGAAAAGCGACCACCTTGATACCCAACCGCTTCAGCTACCACAAAGATTTTAGAGCGACCCAACCGAGGCAACAAATATGCTATCAAATTATTGCGACGCACCTGAGCCGCATCAAAATCGGGTTGAATGATTTCTAGCTCAGAATTTACCTCGCCCCACGGATTGTGGGTAAGCTCACCCCTATATTGACCGAGCCAATCTACAAACTGCTGCACTTTTTCCACTCGCTTCGCATCAAACGACGCAAGATACGCATCAAAATCCATCGCTTTTGCTTCATCTAATTCAAATAAGGACATAGTCCCTCCAAAGTTTATATCCTACAAAACCATACATTAAGCACTTCTTTATATATTGTATTTCTTTATATGCTATATTTATACACTATAACTTATATAACTATAATACTATCGATATATCTATAACACCTAATGATTACACATATTGCATAAGAATAATATTGTATTCATATTACCATGTATTTCTGAAGATTTAATGCAGAATATAAATAAATCTCTAAGGCAAAATATTGATGGATTTAATGTAGAGTCTCGATATATTTGATATAGGATATCCATACGTTTAATGCAGAATATGGATGCAAAGTAGATAAAAAGAGATCTTATATAAAAAACACTTAAATATAAAACTCGATTTTGTCTTCTTTGGCGAGTTGGAATTGTTCAAATATGTGGTTTCGAATATTGACGAAGGACGCCGAGGTCCGGTCCGTCCTATCGATGAGATTGACGGGGATAATGGTTTGCACCCGTCCCGGATTAGCAGCGAGCACTACGACGCGATCCGCAAGAACCACCGCCTCTTCGATATCATGCGTAACGAATACGACCGTTTTACCCTCTTCACGGCAGATACGGGAGATTTCATCCTGTAAATTGATGCGTGTCAACGCATCGAGGGCCCCTAGCGGTTCATCCATGAAGATAATGTCCGGATCGACCGCCAACGCCCGCGCAATGGATACACGTTGCTGCATCCCACCGGACAACTCCGCCGGATAGCGATTGCGCGCATGGTCGAGCCCCACCATTTTCACGTATTTGTCGATGATAGCAGGTCGCTCTTCCTTAGGTACATTCTTGCTTTCAAGGCCCAGTTCAATATTGCTTTCCACCGTTCGCCACGGCAACAGTCCGTAATTTTGAAAGACCGTTACATACCGCAGTTGAGGTGCTTTCACCTCCGCGCCGTCGATGGTAATAGAGCCCGAAGTAACGAGCTCAAAGCCGGCCATAGCATTTAAAAGCGTGCTTTTACCGGACCCGGAAGGACCTAAAAGGCAAATAAATTCACCTCGTTCAATGTCCAGATTAATATTTTCAAGGATGGTGAGCGGTTCTCCATCTTTCATAAATTCCTTGTGTGCATTGCGCACCGAAATGTAACCCATACGTCCACCTCCTATTTCTCAATGCCCCAACGTCTATAAATCCATTTTTCGATGAGGGATACGCCCCAATCGAGCAAAAGACCTACAAAGCCAATCGTCAAAATCGCCACCATCAGAAGGTCGTTACGCAAATTATTCCGCATATCGATGATGAGGAATCCAAGACCCGTCTGAGAGCCTACCATTTCCCCTGTCACCAGGAAGATCCACGCCGTGCCGAGCGCGATGTGAAGGCCCGATGCAATACCGGGAAACACGGCGGGCAATACAATTTTAAATAACAGTTCCGGCTGTTTGATGCCAAAATTTCGAGCCACCTTGATATATACGGGATCGATATTCTGAATCGCGGACACCGTGGACAATAGAACCGGGAAAAACGCCGCGATAAAGATGATAACGATGGCCGGCGCCTGTCCGATACCGAAAAACAGTACGATAAACGGCAACCATGCCACCGGTGAAATAGGACGAATCACCTGAACGATGGGATTTATATAGTTCCAAATGCCTTTATACCAGCCTAAAATAAGGCCTAAAAACACGCCGGCTACGACGGAAATGACATAGCCTATGAAAAAGCGCACCAAACTGTCCGCAACATCCTTGAATAACACGCCGTCTCCGATGAGCTCCCCAAAGCCGAGCAACACTTTGTACGGCGTCGGCAACAAGGCTTCGTTAAATCCGCCGAGGCGAACAACCAGCTCCCAAATTAGCCACGCTGCGATAAATGAGCCCGGCACATATGTATATTTCTTCATGGTCCCCCTCCTATGGTAACAATGTTTGATCTACAAACTCTAAATAGCTCGGCACGTTTTTGATTAAATCAATATGTGTCATGTGATGCACGAGCGCATTGTAACGCTCCTCTGTAAGGGCTAAATCTTTAAACCCAATCACTTTGAGGGAACGTTCAATAACAGGATCCTTAAACTTCATGTATTTTAAGGAAATCTCCTTTTGCGCCTCCGGATGCTCGTCTAAATACGTACCTGCATCGAGATAAGCTTTTGTGAAAGCCTTCGCCAAATCGTGGTGTTCATCGACGAATTGACCGTTGAATACGAGGGCGCAGCAAATATTGTCATGCCATAAGTGATCAGGGTCTTCAAAGACCTTCCCAGCTCCCATTTCTATAGCAAGAGAACCGAAAGGCTCCGCCACGCTATATCCAGCGATTTGACCGACCGACAATGCGGACGGCATTTCGGGAGGACTCATCTCCACTATCTGTACGTCCTTCTCGCTAAGACCCGCCCGTTCAAGCATGAGGTCTACAAGGATTTTTTGAGTTGATTGCTTATGAGGGATAGCAAAGGATTTGCCTTTTAAATCCTGTACAGAGTTAATATTGTTATTTACAACGATAATGTTACCTTCCGTATGACCTAATGCCGTTGCGCGCACATCAATTCCCTGTTCACGAGCCTTTACACCGAGCTCAACGAGAACGGCTGCAGCGTCTACTTTACCGGTGTTGAGCGCATCCATGAGTTCCGGCCAGGAACCGTATTTAACAAGCTCTACATGAACGGGACCATCTGCTGTCTCCAATTCCTTCATAGCAAATACGGGTAGCGCATGCGTAATCGGTAAATACGCAACGCGCACGGTTTTTAATTCTTGGGCGGTCTTTGGTTTACTGTGTTCATGATAACCATACGCTAGCCCACTTACTATCAACAGCACGATAGCAATGAATAGATACCAAAATTTCTTCATAATGTCCCCTCTTTCTACCTCACAACAAGGGGCGTTTATGACTCATATCATTTTCCGCATTTTTCTATACCTTAGATGAAATCAGGCTTTAGAACACCTCGTCTTCTAAACTTAATATAACCTACTATATCAATATGTATTAATTATGTCAATAAATCATATTAATATTGTAGGTATTATTATTTATGTACGAAAAATGTCAATATAGACAAGATCCTATTCATTTAAATAAGCATTTTAATATAAAAGGCAAATAAATAGATAGTATATATAGGATCAACACCAGTAAACTTTCAGATAACATAAAACCGCAAGATTTTAATTAACCAAAAACAGCAAACAACTAATTAACGAAAAGTGGTAAGGTGCTAATTAACAAAAAAACAGATAGTATTCGTTGTGATATGTACCCCCTTTACTAGACAACCAGTAAAGGGGATACATATCATTGGATACTACCTGTTTTTAATGTTTATTAAGTTTTCACAATTATTTGAATAGAGTCTTTTTATTTAATACGTAAACTTCAGATGTACCTGCTTCACTAGACTCAGATACATGTGGATAAATGGAGGACTGATGGAAATGCTTAATTTCCCCTTTTGGAACGATTAACATAAGTGGCTTACCAGATTCGATAATCTTGTTAAATTCCTCTTCACTTACTTGTTCCATAAGATATTTTTTCTGCCATTCAGCGCTACGTTTTTTTAATTTATCTCGATCATCCCAGCGACTTTCATCACCATTAATCTTGATAACCTTATGACCCGTATAATACACAACAGCCGTACTATAGCCGTTATAGTAATAGACATCCCCTTCATAGGAATCCACTACTGGAACAACATCAATATTACTACGTTGCTTAACGAATGGCTCTAAACCTTCCATAACAACTATAGAAGATATAACCATCGTACCAAGGACAATAATTGTAACTAAACGATATCCTCTTTTCGTATACCATGTATAGAACATAGCCAATATTGCCATAGCAACCACGACATAGAGCAAACAATAAAAACCCCATGGTGCGAAGAAAGAACCTGCTACATAAGCAATCCACAAAAGCAACGTCGGCCCCATAATAATCCATTTTAAGGCTCTAGATTTGCCTTTGCGAATAAGTTTCATAACGCCCAAAGCACCAATAGCACTAAATGGGACTAAGCTAACAAAGGTATATAGAGGGTATTTTGTTGCCATCAAGGTGTAGAATAGCACAATTCCAACACCCCAAGTCATATTATAGATAAACCCTGTATGACGTTGTTTAAAACCATCGATTATACCGTAAATAACAGCACCCGTCCACGGCATAGAAGCACCAAGGAAGATAGCGAGATAATACCACCACACATTATCTTCTGGATGCTCCGATTGAGTAGCGCGAGTCACATTGTGAAGCCCTAAGAAGCCATTGATAAAGTCTTGACCATGAACACTGTACATGTACACATACCACGGCAAACAAACTACACAAAAAGCTAAAATGCCACGCCAATCGAAGATGGCTTTCACCATAGACCAAGAACGATTAATACCTGCAAAAACAAGTAGAATCATACCAGGCAACACAATGGCTACCGGACCTTTAGTGAGTACGCCTAACGCTGCGAATACATAGGCTACAATCATGGCATACGGTTTCTGTTCTACCAGTCCCTTGTAGGAGTAAATCATGACCATCAACGTCGTATAGAGGAGCACCATATCCGTAATAACGCCATGTGCTACGGTCCAGAACATGAGAGATGTGCCTAGAACGGATGCCCCAATGAGACCAAGTGCCCACTTACCGCTCATGGTACGCGTAGATTGATACATGGTCGCCACCGACAAAGCACCAAAAATAGCACTCGGTAGGCGCACCACCCAATCAGCAATTCCAAAGATTTTAAAGCCAAGAGCAATGAGCCAATAAATCATGATGGGTTTATCGTACCAATAAGTACCATAAATCTGCGGAGATAGCCAATCACCTGAAAGAACCATTTCCTTTGCTGTTAACGCATAATTAGATTCAACGGGATCTGTAACAGGCAACATATTATTGCCAAACATATAAAACACTAGCCACACAATAAATACGACTGGTGTTAATCGAGAGAGTTTCATAAGGGCCTCCTTATCGACGATTACGATAGTATCTAAAGCCCAGTACTACAGCTATAATGACAAATACAACAATCATAACAATCAAGAACTCATGATTGTACTCGATAAGGTCTTGCCAATTTTCACCAAGCACCTTGCCTAAGTAAACGAGCAAAATCGTCCAAGGAATCGTACCGAGTACCGTCCAGATGATGAAATGCCACATGGGATAGCGTGCCATTCCTGCAGGGAAGGAGATAAAGGTACGAACACCAGGTAAAAGTCGACCAAAAAATACAGCTACACCGCCATATTTATTAAACATCTTTTCTGCCAGTTCAAATTTATGTTCATTAAAGAATATATATTTACCATATTTCAATAATAAAGGGCGCCCACCATGCTCACCCATCCAGTAGGATACCATAGAACCAACAATACCTGCTAAGATACCTACCACCATTGTTGTATGCATATCAAATATGCCTTGAGCTATCAAATACCCCGCAAAACCAAGTACGATTTCACTTGGAATAGGCACGTTAGCATTTTCTAGAACCATTGCAATAAACATGGCCGTATAGCCATATGTTTCCATAAACGAAATAATATATTCCACTATTTTACCTCATTAAAAATCCCCATCCGGGTTCTATAATGTACTTATTCTGGTACATCATTTCGTGAAAATTTCACCCAACCATTTAGTACACTATATATTTTACCATAATAAAGAGACCCTCACCACAGGTGGGGTCTCTTTAAGGTATAAACAGTATGCAATTTTCGAAATAGCTTTTTTGCTATTGTGTACATTTCAGTAAAAACAGCTAACAATTAACTAGTATATAGCATTTAAGTTCCTCTATTTAAGCAAGACCATATGGTACACATATAGGACATGTTTCTTCACTGCGAGGACTTTGTAAAATATCCGCTTTAATACCGAACCACTCTGCTAAATTCTCTGGGGTCATCATCATATGCGGAGTTCCATCACCTACAATAGCTCCCTCTTTAATAGCAATAATGCGGTCACTATAGCGCAAAGCTAGATTCAAATCATGGAGCACCATAACGACCATAATATTTCGTTCCCGCTGTGTGCGTTTAACTAGCTCCATCAACTCAATTTGATGGCGACTATCGAGATAGGTAGTCGGTTCATCGAGGAGTAGAATATTCGGTTCTTGCGCCAAACTTAATGAAAGCCATACGCGCTGCCGTTCACCGCCGGATAGTTCCCCTATTTGCCGATACCGATATTTCCATACATCTGTGCATTTCATCGCCTGCTCCACAGCAGCTAAATCCGCATCAGATAGTTCCTTAAAAATCGATACATACGGATTTCGTCCGGATCGAACCAACTGCTCAACTAACATTCCTTCAGGGGCGGTCGTAATTTGCGGTAACAAAGCTATATGACGCGCTAATTCCTTTGTATTCCACGAATGTAAAGATTTTTCATCTAACGATATAGTCCCTTGTTTTATCTTGATAAGCCGCGCCAAAGCTTTCAAAAACGTTGATTTTCCCGAACCATTTGGACCAATAATAGATATTATTTCCGGTTTATCAAAGACGATAGATTGATTCTCCAGTATCAATCGTTTTCCATAGCCTACCGTTATATTATCGACGATTAACACACTCATCTTTGCCCCACCCCTTTCAATAGATACAAGAAGAATGGAGCACCCAAGAAGCTCATCAGTACGCCTACAGGAATTTCACCAGGCGCAATCATCATGCGCGCCAATGTATCTGCATAAACAATTAATATACCACCAAAGACCATAGACGTAGGAATCAAGTAACGGTAATCCACACCTACGATGAGGCGCGCCACATGAGGCACTATAAGACCTACAAATCCCAACATCCCCGACACGCTCACCGCTGATGCGGCTAACAAAGAGGCTAATACGAGTAAGGACAATCGACATCTTTCAACATGTACCCCCAAGGTACGTGCCGTGTCATCACCTAAACTGAGCAATGTAAGCCATCTGATAGATATCATAGATCCAATAATACCTATAGCCGTATAAGGCCAAATCATCATCACATCGTCCCAGCTGCGCCCTACAAAACCACCTGCCATCCAGCTCACCGTTCCTTGAACACGATCCGGATAAAACACGGACAGAATCGTATTAAACCCGCCGAAGAAAGCCGCTACAGCCACACCGGCTAAGATAAGGCGCAACGGATTAAGTCCACCTTGCCAAGAAATACCGTAAACCAAAAACGATGCCACTAACGCACCAACAAAAGCACCAATAGGAACAAGCATAACGTAAGTAGGCATGAGAATCATGATGATCATAGCCGCCAAAGCACCGCCAGAGGTAATACCGATAATGCCGGGATCCGCCAAAGGATTTCGCAAGATGCCTTGTAAAATCACGCCAGCTAAGGCAAGATTCATGCCCGCTAAAAAGCCCACTACAACACGTGGTAAACGTATAGTCATGATAATTTGACCAATTTTCGATGTGTCGCCACCCGTTATGATTTGGTATAATTCGCCCCAAGTTAATGGAACGGCGCCCAATTTCATACTCAGCAACACCCCTGCTATTAACAGAATCAGCGCAGCCACAAAAACGCGTAAGCCACGACGTTCCTGCACATTAATGAGATTCTCCATATAACACCTTTTCCGCATATAATAACACTTGATCCATTCGAGCGGTCGGCACCGACGCAAACAACGGACCTGGCAAGACCTCTATATTCCCATTAGCAATAGCAGGTACATTTTGCCATGCCGGCGTTTTAAAAGCCTTTTTAAAAGCTGCTATATCTTTCTCACCGCTACTGCCATGATTAATCAAGATAACCTTGTCACAATCAAGAACGGCCATCGTCTCCAGATTAAGCGGAATATATCCATCCAAAGCATTCTCAGATACATCTTGCGGCAAATATACATCAGCCACATTTTTTGCCCCTAATCGTTGGAAAATATCTCCCACATATGTTTTACTGGAGGCTAGTTGGTAACTCGTAGGTGTCCCAAAAACGATGAGAACACGCGGTGCAGACTCATCTTTATGACGCTGTATGATTTCCGTTAGGATATCATTATATTTCTGGACCAACGTAGCCGCCTCCCTATTATGACCAGTCATGGTGCCCACATGTCGAATATGGTCCATGATGTCATCATAATTGGAGGATAAATGGTAAAAGCTAGGAATATGATTCGCATTAAATGCTTTGCGTAACGTCGTTTGAAACGGCATGGCAATGCCGATAACGAGATTCGGGTCGGACATAATAATTCGTTCAATACTTGGAGATACAGCACTATTCATATTCGGATACTGTGCAATTTTAGCCTGCACATCTGCCGGTAACTCCCTTGAATTTACTACGCCTACGGGGCTAACACCTAAAGCGATGAGTAATTCACTATCCGCCGAAGAAATGGATACTACACGACTTGCTACACTCGGCAACGACACAATTTGCTTCGTATCATCTTCAATCTGAATAGCACCAGCCTCGCTGAATACCTCTCGCTTACCTTCAAAACTTATAACCGTAGTGAAAGCTCCCACAACGGCAACAATCCCCAATAAACATAATAACGGCTTATTGATAATGATCACCTCGCAGATTACTTATGCAAGCTAAACCTCATACATTATAGTTTCAAATTAATGCCACTATATTACATACACCAATACATATGCATATATTTCATTCATACATTAAGGCCTCAGTATTTCATGCGTACATTAATATCTCACTATTACATACGCAAGTTAAGACCCATGCGATAAGTAGCGCCATGAATATCCCGTAAGTCTTGTTTTTCGCCAAATATATTTTCAACCCCTACATACATGGATGCATTATCATTCAACTGACGAGTCACCATAACATTCCAAGTTTGAATATTTTTCTTTTTCGGGATACTGAGACGTGGGTTAACAACGATAGCATCAATGCCATCAAGGTAATTAATATAATAATTACCCCAGAACGCGCCAGTCCAGCGACCTTGATGATAATTAACACCACCACTGAATACATGACGACCACGGTTTAACAGACGATTATGGGTAACGTCATTCTTCGCATCCAAATAAGTATAGTTACCGAATACATCCCATTTATCATTGAGTTTATGATTTACAGATAATTCCACACCTTGCAATACAGCACGAGGTAAATTGGAATACGAAACATAAATACGGCGATTTGCCATATCAATACGATTAGCACCGCTTTCAATATAATTTTTAATAACATTGTGGAAGTAGGACGCCTTAACATTTGTCCGTTTCCAATCTTTTTCTACAGAGAAATCAAAGTTATATGAGCTTTCAGGTTTCAAATTAGGATTACCTTGCAAATATATATCGAAAGCCCCTAATCGCCCTCTTGGCACATTAGATGCCATAAGCCAATGATGATACATTTCCGTCATACCAGGTGTGGAGTAGCCTGCACCATAGTTCATTTTAAAGCGAAGACTATCATTTGCTTTATAGGTAACACCAATCTTAGGCGACCAATGGCTATCAAATGCATTTGACGTATCGTAGCGAACAGCAGGAATAATTACCCATTTACGACTAGGTTTCCATTGATGTTGCACAAAGTAACTACTGTAATTAATGGTTGCCTTACCCGCAGTATCTGTAATGCCTCCTCGAGTTCTTGACCATGCTATGGAGCCATTATTAATACGCGTACTAATCGCTTCTTGACGGCGGAATTGAACGCCATAAGTCAAGAGATTCTTCTTATCGATTGATGTGTTAACCTGTGCGTCTGTAATCCATTCTTTATTATAATATTCATCCCAAATGGATAGTTTTTTTATGCCACCCGTGCGCTTATATTGATCATAGGTGTCTTTGTAATGATTGTAGTAAGACTGCACCATAAGCGATGACCGACCGCGACGACCATTCCAACGAATACCTGTGCTTGTAGTAGTCGTATTTTTATCAACCGATTGAGTTAATGAACTACCCTTTTTCGTATTCATATCCAAGTCTTCAGTTTCTCGATCTATAAAGAAGGAAAATTTATCTCTTTTTCCCGCTTGATAAGATACGTCAAAATGAAGCGGTATCCGATCACCATGATAATTATTATCCGAGCCAGAATCATTATTACCCGCTATATTCCTGCGAATACCTGCACCGACCGATCCGTTCCACTTTCCTTTTTGCCCACTACGAGCCAATACATTGAAGTTATATCCTGTCGCACTCGATGCATCACGACGAGAAATTTCAGTATTAACCTCTACACTTGGCTTTCTAGATTGCTTTGTAATAATATTAATAACCCCACCATTCGCCTCGGAACCATAAAGGGCACTCGAAGGACCACGCGTTATTTCGATGCGCTCCACATTATCCATGCCTTGACGAAGCCAGCCCATAGCATTAGCTCTTGTTTTCGTCAACTCTCCCGTAACACGTCGTCCATCAATAAGAATTAATGTATGACGAGATTCGGCACCACGCATCGTAATATTTTGTCCACCGTGGGCATCGGTGCTGAAAGCAACGCCGGGCACACTTTGTAAGGCTTGCTCTAAATTACGATATTGGCGACTTTTAATTTCTTCTTGTGAAATAATCGTTGTCGCAATTGGTACATCCCGAACTAAAGCCTCCGTACGAGTAGCGGTAACCGTAATGTCTTTCATACGTCTTGACTGCTCATCACTCACAGTATTTTGAGATTCATTCACACTAACTACACTTGTAGAACTATTATTTTCTGCACCTACCACACCTGCAGCAGATGTTAGATATACAACACACAATAGTGCTGCCCATGACTTTTTCATCACACACCTCCAGAAAATATATTAGGGCTCTAATAGCATAAAACGATATCTAATCTCAATTATATATTCATTAAGAATAACTATCAATATTATTTTATCAAAGTAATATATATACATATAAAAAAACTAGTATCTATAAAGATACTAGTTTTTCATTACACTTATAAATTATAGTGAATTGTAATATCTGCATATTGCTGTGTACCTGTAGAATTTTCAGCACCACCTACACTATAAGCATATTCCCTAGCATGTTCTGATAACATAGGGTCATCAGAATTGAGGACTTCCACACTGGCAACACTGCCACCTGGGGCAAAATAAATTCTTAGTGTCACATCACCTTGAATCCCCATAGTGTATGCATCTGTAGGGTAATTACTATTAATTGCACTTTGTAAATTACTCCAATACCCATCATAACTGAATGTGCCGCCACCACCGACATCAACTTCAGTACCTCCGGTACCTTCACGATTGCTAAGCCCTTCTCCTCTACCTGTTGGTGCATACCCGATCCCAGAACCTTCAGCTCCGACAAGTCCACTCCCCGTATTGCTACCAACAGAAGATTGTTTAACCGTTCCTATTTCACCAGCACTCGCTTGTTGACTAGACGGACTTACATCACTTTTTGTAGGAACAGCAGAGTTGCCATGTTGTCCTCCATGACCAGCTCCACCGTTATCAGGTTGAACGTTATTATTTTCCAATTCTTTTTGGTGTTGAAGCTCATGAACCTTCTCTTCTTTAATCTGCTCTTTGATTTCCTCTACTTGTTTCTCCGCTTCCTGTTCCGTGAGAAAATTAATTTGTAACAATCCAGTCATTTGAGATTCGATATAATCAGAAAAAGAAATAAAGGCGACACCCACCGTAATAATACTTATAATGGTAGCAATAACAAAGGCTTTTTTATAGGTCATATGTGGATATTTCCACACATCTACATATTGTTTCGCCATAGCATCACCTATTTATTAACAGTGGCAATACTAATACTTGCAGCGCCGGCTAATTTCATCTCATCCATTAATTCCACAACCTTGCCATAACTCAAATCCTTGTCAGCACGAATAAGGAAGTTTTGATTTTTATTCTCTCCAATTTTAGCTTTCACAGAGCTAATAAGCTGTTCTTTCGTCACATATCCATCATCGATCATCAGCTGTCCAGATTTTTCAAAATCAATTAAAACCGGGCGCAACTCTGCGGACTGTTGTGTTTTTGTTTTTGGTAGCATAATAGACAAGGATTGTTGTGGAATCGTATATATGGTGCTAATCATAAAAAATACGAGCAAGAAAAAGATGATATCAATCATAGGGATAATCATCAAAGTAGGCTTTTCTCCCTCCATACGGCTCATTCGTTTCATGCAGCATGCCCCCGATCATAAGAATCTAAGACACGAGAAAATGAATCTTCTAAACGAGATATTGTCATACGTACATGATGAGTAAACCCGGCATGAAAACACAATGCTACAATAGCCACGCAAAGACCAGAAGCAGTTGCGACAAGGGCTTCCCCCACACCACCGGTAATAGCAGTAGGTACTGCACCGTCAGCACCGAACACTTGAAAGGCACCGATCATCCCCGTTACAGTACCAAGCAAGCCTAATAATGGTGCTATCGTAACAATAGTAGAGAGCCAATCAAGGCCACGGGAAGCGTGCGTATAAACATGGGCCACCATATCCTCCATTTTGGATTGCAATACATTGCGATCCTGACACTGTCCAAGCACGCGAGGCAGATTATACGAAATATTAGCTGTATATTTAGATTCTAAGCTAATTAGTAAGGATTGCCAGTTTATTTCGCTCTCTTCTAATGCATCATTCAGAGCAAACATTTCCCGCTTCAATTGTCGATAATAAGCTATACGTTCTATCGCTATAGCTACGGTTATGATAAGTGCCACTAGTAGCGGCCACATAACAAATCCACCATGTAAGAATAATTCCCACGCCTCTTTCATCGTAAACCTCCTTTATAAGTAGCTTAATTCTATATACTAATTTCCTACACTAACAAACTGATTGCAAACAGACTATTCTATTATAAATTGATAAATAAAATCACTTAATAAGTCTATCATATCATACTACATTTTCCAATCTTATATGTATAACAAGCACTTTATAGAACATTATAATCTGTGAATCTGAAATAATTTTGAATTTATATCTCAATTAATGCACAAAAAAAGCGACCAGGATTTCTCCATGATCGCTTTTATACTACCTTTAGATTATATTTGTACCTTTCTAGACTACATCATAGAAGCAGTACTATTGCAATTCAGTAGTTTGTGTCTTTACTTCACGAGCCGTAGTAAATGCTGCTAATTCTGCATCACCAGCGCCAAGAATTACTTTATTAGCTACTAACGCATTAGCCGCTGTTTTAGCATCTTGTAAAGTAATTCCAGCACGAGGAGCACTAATTGTGATTGATGTGCTTTTACCACCGACCGTAGAAAATGTAAGATATACAACGCGTTTTTCCGCCATGTGGGCGCCTCCTTTCACGTTTCATAAACAAGTTTATCGAATCTAGATAGGCTGTAAACATGTTAGATTACAAATATACGTATCTTCGATTCATATCAATAAGGATGGGAATGTGTGGACTTGCTATTTCTACACCTCTTTACGACTATGTGAGGCTGTATGAAATCAGCAATTAACAATGTGTTTGGATCACCTAAAACAAGAATGAGTAGAAACTCTACCCTTAATGCCCTAAGGATACTTCATTGACGCGGACCACGTCGGACAAGCTGTGGTCATACAAGGCTGCCAGCGCATTACCAACGGTTTTCACATTATCGTCAGACGCTTCTTCTGCAACACGAGTATAGGTTACGTCTTTGTACTTCGGCGCATCTTCGGTACCGATATTAAAACGCAACACCAATTTAGTGCGTTTAATGTTAGCCATCGTATCACCTCCTTTCACCCTCTTATATTCCTGAGGTCCTCATTCGACAACCCCTTTGCCGTTATTTAAGGTACTTATGGTGAAAGTAGCTGAACTCTGACTGTAATACTATAAATTGAAATAGAAAAAGACCTCTACCAAGTGTTATCTAGAAACTTAATATTCTAGATACCACCAGTAAAGGTCTATAAAGTGCTCTTATTACGAGTACTATTCAAATACATATTATTCGGTTTTCAACGCCAATATAAAGTCATATGCTTTAACAGCCGCTTCAGTGTCCACAAAATGTAGAGGATTTAACATACGACAGAATTTAAAAAGATACTCATGTTTACGTAAAATTTCTTTTATATGTAGCACTGTCTCACGAGCTGTACAAGCTGAGCTATAGCCATTCATCATAGCATATAGATACGAAATGGATAAATTATCCTCCCGAAGGAAGCTGTGAACGAAGACGAGTAAATCCCAGCCTTGTGGTGTTAACTCAGGCCAACGACGGCTATTCTCCCAATCGAGTAATGTGATCTTATCTAGTTCAGGCTCATATGTAATGTCGCGCATAGCAGGACGACCATGACTCAAACCATAATCATGCAACTGACCTAATGTCTTGCCAAACATATAAAAAATATGACTTAACATATCTTGCAAACTATCATCCTCTGGATGTTGAGCGGGCAATTGGCTATAATATGTTAACGTTTTACCACAAGCTTCTGTAACAAAATAATGTTCTCTAAAACCAGCAATAACAGGAGCTACTGGCAATTGCGTATTCACAAAAGAAATCTTGTAAAACTCATAATCAAAAGAAGCTCTAGGTGCGGGCTTAATCCAACTAGAGCGATGGTTACTTATATCCTGTTTTACAAAGTACTGTTTGTTGTTAAAATCCACAGAAAAAACACGATGTTCTGTCTCTTGATCAATCATTCGATCAATATATTCTAATAGCATATCATTCATTATTTCCCCCCGTATATACACTCTATAATGCTAATCACCCTCTCAAAGCATAATGACTAGCATTTCCAATATAATATCTCCCAAAAATATATTGTATAGTCTAGTATATATAGCATTATAATAATTTATGAATTACAACATATTAGCTATTATTCATATAAGTGTATACAATTTGTGTACTTATTATACTACAATTATCAATCGATATCAAAATCAAATTTATTTATAAAGTTAGTATTTTACTGTATTTATTTTACATTTATCGATTTATATATACTTCACGATTTATAATTCAGTACAATTAAATCCAAACCTATTACTGTTACTATTACCATTACTAAAGCTCTATTTATAGAAAAGAAAAACCCCCTAGCTTAAGCTAGGGGGTTCTTCTGGTAATTATGATAATAGGTTTAGATTCAGACTACTATATAGACCAACTCTGATCATGTCTAAATCAAACGAATTAACCTACAAATTTTGTCACTGCCGCAGTATCAGTTAAGTGACGTTTAGGCATGCCCATTTCAGCAGGGGAAATGCCAAGAGCAAGACCTACTAATTGGGACATGTGCAAGATTGGCATATCTTTGCCGCCGCCTACAACTTCTTTAGCTTCTTTTTGGAACATATCAAGTTGCATTTGGCAAAGTGGGCAAGGAGTAACTACGCAATCTGCGCCTTCTGTAGCTGCATCTTTATTGATGGAGCCAGTCATTTGCATTACGGAATCATGTGCAGGGTATACTGCATGGAAACCGCAGCAATCAAGTTTACGGGAGAAGTCAATTGGTGTAGCACCGATAGCAGAGATCAAATCTGCTAAGGATGTAGGCATTTGATAATCTTCGAAGCCCATTTCAGTTTGAGGGCGAAGAATATGGCAACCATAGTATTCAGCTACACGTAAACCAGTTAAAGGTTTAACAACTTTAGCTTTCAATTTATCCAAACCATAATCGCGGATCAATACCCATAAGAAATGAGTAATATCAGTTGTACCGCGGTATTGTTTACCGATTTGAGCTAATTTTTTATTAACTTCGTTCTTTTCTTTTTCGTTATTGTCTAATTCATTTTTAGCTTCACGAAGCATCAAAGTACAAGTGTTACATACAGTTAAAAGGTTCAAACCTTTTTCTTCTGCCAATGCAATGTTACGAGCATTTGTAGCAAGTGTAATTTCTGGAGCGATGTCTTGAACGTGGGACGCACCGCAGCAAGTCCAACCGTCAAGTTCTTCCAACTCGATGCCTAATTTTTTAGCTACAGCAACTGTTGCTAAGTAGTCTTCTTTGGCAGCGCTTTCAAGAACGCAACCTGGGAAAAATGCGTATTTCATTATTTGCTTACCTCCTCAGCTGCTTTCATAAGTCTGCGAACACCATCAATACCATTTACAGGTTTTTGAGGTACTACAAGTTCGAATGGATTGATTTTGCTGTGTTTCCACAAACGTAAAGCATAGAATGCTTGTTTAGCGGAATCTACAACACCATCAGATTTCAAGCTCATAGAAACTTCTTTCAAGCGACCAGTTTTGTAAAGGTCCTCTTTGAAAGCAACTGCATGGCGAACGCCTTTGCTGTTAGTAAGACCAGCTTTTGTAGCTTCTTTACGCAAGTTGGAAATATCTTGAGCAGGTTTTAAGTGTTTAGGGCAACGGGAGATACAGTTCATGCAGTGAACGCATTTCCAAAGACCGTTGTCGAATGCAGGTTGAATGTGAGCCATAGGTGCATCATCACGGCTATCCAATACGAAACGGTTAGCTTTTGTGAATACATATGGTTCTAAGAAGTCATCTTGACGTGCAGTCAATTTGTTACATTCAGATGCGCAGCAACCACAAAGGATACATTCTGTACCAGCAACAAATTTTTTGAAGTCAGCTGGAGTTTGGCGAACGATTTTGTCACCTTCGTTGAATTCTGCTTTAAGGAAGATCCAAGGAGCAACTGTTTTCAAACGATCAACTTTTGCTTCCCAGTCAACAACTAAGTCACGGATAACGCGGAAGTTGCCGATAGGTGCAATTGTTAATTCATCAGTACCATAACGTTCTGTTAATTCGTCGATTTTAGCTTCGCAACCAAGCATTGCTTCGCCATTTACGCGAATGGAGCAAGCGCCGCAAACTGCGGAACGGCAAGCTGCCAAGAATGTTAAAGTTGGATCTTGAGTATCTTTAATTTTTTGAAGGCCCCAAAGAATTGTACGGTCAGCTTCATAGTCGAATTTGAAAGTCTGTACAAACGCGCGACCTTGTTGGTAACGGTGAATATGGTAGGTGATTTGTCTCATCTTAGTACTTCCTTTCTTGTGGTTCGTATTTAGTGAACACTACGTCGCGTTCAGTCAATTCGTACTCGCCGTTAGCACCCAATTTGATCAAAGAGTGTTTTAAGTATCTTTCATCATTACGTTTTGGATGGTCTTCACGGATATGAGCACCACGAGATTCACGACGGTGTAAAGCGCCCATAGCAATAGCTTTAGCTACTGTTAACATGGAACCGATTTCACAATAGTTAACGAATGCCATGTTGTAAGTACGTTCAGGGTCACCTACATAACAAGTTTTGTAATCTTCCATCAATTGATCGATTTCTTTTAATGCTTCAGTAATACCTTCTTCATTACGGAAGATACCTACTTTGTTCCACATTGCATCAGCCAATGCATCGCGGATTTCAACTACAGGACGACCGCCTTCACGAGTTGTTACTTCAGTGAATTTAGCTTCCCAAGCTTTTGCAGCTGCAGCTAATTCTGCATCTACGTTAGGTTGTTCATGTGTTTCAGCATAGTCAGCTGCACCAGCACCGGATACTTTACCGAATACTACGCCGTCTGCCAAGGAGTTACCACCTAAACGGTTAGCACCGTGGATAGAGATACAAGAAGCTTCGCCGGAGGAGAACAAACCAGGCAATTCACATGCACAAGTTTTGTAATCTACTACGTCGATACCGCCCATTGTATAGTGACATGTAGGACGAATAGGTACTGGTTGTACTAATGGATCGCAATGTTCGAAGCACATAGCTAAGTCGCGGATACCATGAAGTTTTTCGATAATAACTTCAGGGCCCAAGTGACGAAGGTCAGCTACTACATATGCGTTAAGGCCAGAACCGAAGCCACGACCTGCAGCGATTTCATCTTCGATGGCTTTCGCTACAACGTCACGAGATGCCAATTCCATTTTGTTAGGCGCATATTTTTTCATGAAACGTTCGCCTTCAGCGTTAAGAAGGTAACCACCTTCACCACGAACCGCTTCGGACATCAAGATACCAGTACGACCAAGACCAGTTGGATGGAATTGGATCATTTCCATATCTTTCAAGCCGTTACCAGCGCGGAATGCTGCTGCCATACCATCGCCTGTGGAAAGGAATGGGTTTGTAGTACGAGTCCAGAAGATACGGCCTGCACCACCAGTAGACAAGATAATTGCTTTTGCTTTAATTTGTTCTACTTTACCTTCTTTCATGTTCCAAACTACAGCGCCACCAACGTGACCTTCTGCAGATTTAACAAGATCTAAAAGATACCATTCTTGTAAGAAGTGTACGCCTTCTTTCAAGCATTGTTCGTAAGTTGTGTGCAAAATTACGTGACCAGTTTTATCCGCAGAGTAGCAAGTACGTGGATAGGATTGACCACCGAAGTTACGTTGCGCAATTTTGTTTTCTTGAGTACGGGAGAATGGAGCACCCATGTGGTCCATTTCAAGTACGCCTTCTGGACAACGAGAGCAGAAGAATTCGATCGCATCTTGGTCGCCAAGATAGTCAGAACCTTTTACTGTGTCGAAAGTATGTGTTTCGATTGTGTCTTCAGCTGCAACGTTATTCAAACATGCATTTACACCGCCTTGCGCCATTGCTGTTGCAGAGCGAGTTGGGAAAATTTTAGTAATAAGAGCTACTTTTAAGCCTTTGCGACGACCAACTTCAAGAGCCGCGCGTTGACCAGCGCCACCGCTACCTACTACTAGAACATCAAACTGTTCCATAATGACCTCCTCATAACTACCTATTAATAAGAAAACTTGTTAGACTATCTCATTTCAAAAACTTATAAAAATTTTTGATAACCTAATCATTTTTCTTTCAAGAAAAACCCCATACTTATGCGATTTTTCTTATTTCTTTACCTATAATTATAGAGAGCATTTCAGGTCATGTCTAAACCCTATTATGCATAATTAATTTTGATTAATCTAATTGATAATTTATTTCACTTAGTATTTTTAAGGTAAAAAGAGGATTCAAAAAATTACCTATATGAATAATTTTTACAAGAAGTTAAGGATTTTACGAAAGTAGTTCGGTTCCGAAATTTTTCTATGTTTTTATTTCCTTTGGTATCTATAGAATTCGCATAAACACAAGCTTTTTAATTATTGCTAACCATTCCTAATAATTAATATCCATTAAATTCCTACTAAATTCACCTCGAATTTAATCATCGAAAATTATCGTATTTCTCCGTTCATAACAAGCATTTATTTCTGTGATAATAATTATCATAAGTTTTTTTAGTGATTTATCGCACATCATCTAAAATCGATAAAATCACCCTCATCTATGCGCATACGGCAATCTTCGATATAGTTAGATTTTATTCATTAGCAGAATTCATTAAGTTTCAGTCTTTCACCATTTTTAAGGCTTTCAAAAATGAAGAAAAGTCTTGTAAACTCGCATGTACATTCATCTTTTGCTCATTACTATTGTATAAGGTATGATAATAGATAAATAAGTTATATAATATTATATATATAGTCACCTTATATGGTGTTGTGGCTTTCAAAAAAAGAAAGTTTATATATGATGAATTGTAAAATATATTGCGACAAAT
>NZ_KQ960785.1:0-53691 GCF_001553335.1 Veillonella parvula
CATTAAAAACAACACATTCTGTCCTATAAGCCTAGATCTTAGTAAAGTAAAAAAAGGATTGTTAGACTTATCATATTTCCAAGCATCATAATAAAATACTTTGTATTTATGCCCTATAATATTATCTAATTTTGGATCTATGCTATTTAATACAATTTTAACATCACTATCAATACTTTCACTAGCAGAGTCTAAAAGCCATTTCACTTGATGAACAAAATATGTTTTTCCACTCCCCCATTCACCATCGATAGCTATAACTCCGCCCTTCTCAATATTTAATAACATTGAAATAAAAAAATGAATATATGTATTTCTATCAAGAATATTATCTATATAACCTTTACGTAAATTTTCATCAGAAAAATCACTATAATACTTTTGTATATCCATATAGTTCCCCTCTTATATGGCTAATTAAAATTTTATTTTATACATGCATTATTTTTTATTTGCTTAACTATATTCGCAATTTCTACCGCTTCAACATGATCAAACAGTTTCCATAAATTTAATGGTCGATCAAATGGAGGGGAGGTTAACATATTAGGAGATTCCATATATCCATTAACCGCAATATAGTTAATAACTTGTTTAATAAAGTTAATTTGATCACTATTCATAGACTTGGTATTAATCAAATCTGAAAAGGCATTCTCAGCAGCTTGTGGGCTCATCTTTACGATATCTCGAACAACCAGCCCAAACTCTTTACCTTTAAAGCGTTTTTCATAGTCATCTTTACTTCCTAATTTATGTGTGAAAATATGTTCCAATGCTTTATAATCTGATTCATCAATCGGATCATTATTAATAAGTTTTTGAATTGTTGGATGTTCTTGATGTGTTAAGAAATATGACTCAACTTTTTCTTGATAACTCTCAAAAACTTCAGGCATAAGAGTATCGCCTTCTCTAGTTAATAATACTGAATCCGTAATTGTTGTGATTATAACTCTACGTTCTGCAACATCAAGAAATTGAACTAAATTTCTGAGCTCTTTTCTCATATGATTTAACCGCAAAGCATCGATTATTTGCCAATACGCATCTTCTTTTATTATCTTTAAGAAATCTTGTTTCTTTCTAATTTGTTCAATACTAATTTTTTGTAGTAAAGCATTGGAAAGATTTATTACACGTTTCTTAAAATAGTCAATAGATTGACCATTAAAAAGGTTCAAAATCCCTTCATATACAAAGTTGTCAAATCCTCGTGCCAAATTTTCTTTAACGTCAGCACAAATCAAAGGTGCAACATAGGTAATTAGTTCATGTTCATTAATATTTGATAAATACTTAAATGAAGTTTTAACACTATATTTATCCACATATTTTAACTGTAAACGAACAACCGGTTTTGTTACGTCTAAATCAGTAATTTCTTTATAGCACTCATCTACAAGTTCTGAACGCCAGCTTTGATAGTCTTCACTACCATATCTTTCTATTTGTAGTTGTGCAATAATTTGAACTCGCTTAGCAAAGATTCTTTCACCTAATGTAGCACTATTACCTTTTACTTCTACCGTATTTTTTTGATTTCTAAAATACTCAAAATTTTTACAGTAATCAAAGATATAAAAGTACTTCTTACCTACATAATCACCATTGTTTTTATCGAAAAACTCCTTCTCTGGACAAAGTCGAGTTCCACGCCCTATCATTTGCCAAAATTTAGTCTTTGATTTTATACGTTTAAAAAATACCAAATTAACACATGCTGGCACATCAATTCCCGTATCTAACATATCTACCGAAATTGCTATATCCGGTTCACCATCTGAAGATTTAAATTGATCAATTAAATGTAATGCATGTTGATCAGAGCTAACAATAACACGTGCCTTCTTACCTTTTGAAGAACGATATAACCAATTAAACCTTTCTTCAATTAGACGAGCATGCTTTTTATTTTGAGCAAAGATAATTGTTTTACCTAAAGAGTCCCCATTATGAGTTTTAATACCATTCTGGTCTAATTCTCTTAGAACATAGTCTATTGTATCTGTGCTATAAATAATAGAGTTTACTTCCGTAGCAGAATAATTACCTTGGAATTCCCCTGCCTGATCCATAGCTTCATCTTCCAGTCGTTCCTGGTCTTCTTTTGAAAGCTCATCATAAACAATGCCATCTGTTAAAAACTTTGATTCCATCTCAAAATTATAATATGGCACTAAGTAATTGTCCTTAATAGCTGCATCATAACTATATGCATATGTTGGAACTCCGTTTTCAACCTCAAAGAAGTCAAATGTATTTCTATCCACCTCAGATTTAGGCGTAGCAGTTAAACCAACAAGAATAGCATCAAAGTATTCAAATATGGCTCTATATTTTTTAAAAATACTACGATGGCTTTCATCTACAATTATTAAATCGAAATGACCCGGTGTAAAAAGGCGTTTTCCATCACCATCAAGAGATTTTTCGATAGCATTTAATATTGTAGGGTATGTAGAAAAAACTATTCGAGCATTTTTATCATCTTTACTTTCACAAAGATTACATAACGATGCAGATGGTAAATGTTCTCTAAATGCATCCTTGGCTTGACTTACCAAAGCAATTCTATCTGCTAAAAACAATACATTCATCACTTGGTTACTACGGAAAAGCACATCAACTAAGCTTACCGAGGTTCTAGTTTTACCTGTACCAGTTGCCATAACAAGTAAGCTTCTTCTAACCTTGTTTTCAAGATTTTGACAAACGGCCCTAATCGCTTCCTTTTGATAATAGCGAGCTGAAATATCATCATTAATTGAAACTGTACTCAAGATAGGCTTAGTTAAATTTCTACGAGTAATTAGTCGTTCTAAATCACTTTCACCATATACACTACTTACACGACGCATATTCCATTCAAGATCATCCCACATATGAGTCTCATACCCATTAGAAAGGAAAATAATTGGGCGCTGCCCATATTCACGTTCCAATGCATTTGCATAAGCTAAAGCTTGCGTCTTACCATCATTTATATCACGACTTGTTTTCTTAGCCTCAATTAATGCAAGAGGCTTACCATCACGTCCCATTAATACATAATCTACACTAAGATTTGATCCACCAGGAACATAGGGATTTGAGACCTTAAACTCTTCAAACACAGTCTGATTAGGTCCCTCAAACTCCCAGCCCATTAATTTAAGATCAACATCAATAATATATCTACGTGTTTCAGCTTCTGTTTCAGGAATTTTAGGTAAACTACGAGTTAAAACATGCTCAGATTTTGTGGAAGATAGTAGTTTTGAAAGCTTTTCAATTTCTAAATATAAATTTTCAATTTGATGGGCATTTTGAGCAATCAAACTTTCTTGCTCTTTGATTTTCTTAATATCTAATGAAACTATGGTCTTAGGAATTGCATTCTCATCAAATGTACGTTCCACATAGTCATAACCATAACAATAGTCAATCCATTCAATAAAATTGAATAAGGCCTGTAATGAAATAATAGCCGTTCTTGGCAAAATTTTTGCATCGGAATGGACTGCTAAATTCCCCATTTTTACAATTGGTTGTAATTCGCGCCACAAAGATTCTGGCAATTCATCTTTAAAAGATTTAGCATGTAAAAGTGACTGTAAATTATCTTTATAAGGCATAATCATGCTAGTATCTGCAGTATATACCCATTTTACAGCTAATTCTAACGCCTTACGACAACCAATTGCACACATAGCTGGAGAGGAGTGAAATACACGCTCTGCCTCAATAGCTGCATCTGCAAAAACTTTATATTCAACTATCCCATTAAGAAAATCAAAATTAGCCATATATAATCCCCTATACATATAACTTCATCTGTTTTATATAATACTTAGTTTAATTATACACTATTTAGGCAAATTTCAATTTGTTGATTTGCTCCACTATCTTTTCAAATCTAGCGATTTCTAATAAAGGTGGAAATATCACTTCTAAATTTTCTACTTGGGTTTTAGTTAATGCTTCTCGTGTAGCTCCATTTTTATTGGATAATAATAACAAATACTCTTGATATGATTCATTTGTTAAGCAATATTCTAAAAAAACACTTGAAATCCTACATTGCCTAATAATACAGACATGTTGATTTACTCTTGCAGGTAAAATATCGCCAGGGACAGTGCAACAGCGAGCCACCGATGCTCCTGTAATATTTAATAATAAATCACCAGAAAATAGTTCTACCTGGGAAAGCTGATTTGCCAAAAATTCATCGATATAGACTAAATTTTCTTTTTTAAAAGTATTATTATAAATATTCATACTTCTAATAAAAGCTATACCCTCCTCAATATAATTTAAATCTCCACCACGTGGAGTAAATCCTGAGCCAATTTTTTGTGAAATATCTTTTAACTTAAAGATAGGATATTTCTTATCATTTATTATAGGATTTCCAAACATCTCAACAAATCGGGATTTGATAAGTAAATCATATTGATCTAGAACATTTTTATATGTACTCAAATGGCTATCAATTAACTCCAATATTTGTCCAATATCTTTTTGTTCACTATATTCTCTAAACTTAACTTTTCTTTTTTTATAATCTTTAAAATATATATGTGGAATTGTTGCTCCAGTATTAGATTTACCTAAATCTAAATATTTAATAAGATAATACAAATACTTCAAATCAACATTTTCTCTTGGGAATAAATATTGAATAGTACCAATAACAGATGAATTAGCAGGTAATTGCATTACTCTACCTACACCAGCTCCATCTTTAATAAGTCCTAAATAAGGTTTACTTTGATGAAAAAAATCAACTTTCGTTATTTCACCAGCTGCACCATATACTGGATAAATACCACTATCAAATAATAAATCTTTTTGAGCTAAACTAGATGATCCTTTATCACATAATTCAGCCAATATCATAAAACTCATTTTGCTCACCAAATATGAATTTGATTATCCGATAAATTTTCTATGAGATATTTTTACATTGGATTGGTTAACCATTGCATAATGCATCGTAGTATCAATTTGTTGATGCCCTAATAACTTTTGTACTTGTTCAATGGGCATACCTTTATCAATAGCCCTTGTTGCCATAGATCGTCTAAACTTATGAGGATGTACCTTCTGATCTAATAAAGCTAATCGACCTAATTTCCTAAGTCTAATTTCTACACCACTAATTTTTAACCTTTCAAAAGGATTATCTAATGTAACAAATAATGCTTCATTATAATCAGTTCTTTGTTCCAAATATTGTTTAAGATGAACTTTAGATTTAGCATCAAAATAAACCTTACGTTGTTTATTTCCTTTACCATAAACAATACATTCTCTTTCTTCAAAATTAATATCACCTATATTAAGGTTCACTAATTCACCTACCCGAATACCTGTTGAGTACAAAAGGTCTATCATTGCTAAATCACGAATATGTAAACATGAATCTCGCAGCCTTTCAATGCACTCTTCCGATAATGTTTCTTTAACTTTACTACCAGTTCTTATCTTATGAATTCGCCTAATTGGACTTTTAATTATATAGTCCTCTGCCTCAAGCCATGAAAAGAAGCTAGAAAGGTTTCTTCTAATATTATCTATAGTGGTTTTACTACAATTATTTCTTAACTGATATTCTGCTAAATAAGTTCTCAAATCATCAGTTTGAACCTGGCGTAATGGCGTAACTATTATACTAAGCATATGTTCAATAGTAACTTTATAATAAGATAAAGTTCTTTCTGAACAACCTTCAATTCTTTTAGCAGAAATAAACATATCCATATACTCAATATTAGTATATGGATATGTTTGATTATTCTCTGTGTTTAAATTTTTTTGTAAAACAATTTGTAAAGTATATAACTCTTTAGCAGATAAAACTTCACTCATATCATGTAAAATATCATTGATCAATTGTTGCATAGGTATACCTCTTTTCTTTTTATATCAGTATACCAAAAGAATATTAACCAAAATATTCTTGCATTAATGAGTCCATCAATAACTGAGTCTCATCAATAGATTTTTGAACATCAGATTTCAATTTGTTGATTTGAGAATGATATAAAGCAAATCTATTTACCGTGTCAATATCTGGCAATGGTATTACAACAGAATTAAGCATCTTTGTTGTTACCTGATTAATAGTGGTTGTAGATCCAACTGAAATAAGTCGTCTAAAAGCCTGACTTCTAAAGTATTCAAACAAATATACATAGTACTTACTAGATATTGCCATCATAAAAGTCCCATATGTTGTATTCAATATATCATCTTCAATAAGAGCAACTTTACCAACTAATGCTTGGCTCCCATTTCTAGCACACATTAAAATATCATGTTTTTTTAACAACAACTTAGCCTCAACCTTACTATCAACATATATAGTATCTTCATAACATAATTGGCTATTTTGTATGTTTCCTGATCTTAAAACAGCTGTTCCACTACTTGATACCGCTTCAGGCTTATAGGTCAAGCCAATTCTATATTCTGCTATGTCACTTAATTTAACTAACGGCCAATTCAAAGTATTAAGAACAACATCACCAAATAACTCAACAAATCGGGATTTGATAAGTAAATTATACAATCTCAATAGATTTTCTTTAACTTCAATTTGTCGTTGCACAACTTGTAAGATATTACTAATCTTGATTTGTTCAGAAAAGGGTTTGCAATCAATAATTAAATTTTCTAATTGAGTTCGATTAATAGACTCAAATGTACTTCCTGTTGATATATGTTTTAATTGAGGCTTCAAATATTTTAAATAATAATATAAATACATCATATCAACATCAGATTTACAAGTTATTGCAGCCAAGCCTCTACCAATACAACTTTGCACATTATTTATATTTAGATCCCCGACAGGTGCCCTAACGGAGATTAAGATATCGTTTGGTTTGGCCTCTTTTTTAGATTTCATACACCATATTTTAGGTGTAGGATTTATTCTACCAAAATCCGCTTTTCCCTGATAAAAGGGAAGTCCTATTTTATCATAGTTATAGAACTTAGAGTCAGGAGATTGTCCCATTTGAATATCAACAAGATCTTTTAAATACATATTATCTCACCAAATATGAATTTATTCATTTAATAATCGTTCTAGCTCAGCCGTATCAGACATAATTTGCTCATTTAGTGCCTTAATATTAGCTAATATTTCACTAGTTGGAGGATATTCGACCGGGATATATTCAATCTCTTTATATTTATTAATAGATAAATCATATCCATTATCCACGATTTCTTGTTTAGGTACTAAGAAGCTTTGTTCAGTACGCTTCCGTTCACTTTCACTATCAATATGTTCAAAACGATCAATAATATCAGCAATGTCATTATTTTCAATAGGTTGTCGTTTATCATCTAAACTAAAACCATCTGCTTTCATATCATAAAACCAAACATTATCGGTTCCACCAGCTTGAGTTTTAGTAAAAATCATAATTGCTGTAGACACTCCTGCATAAGGTTTAAAAACCCCAGAAGGCATAGATATAATAGCACGCAAATGATGATTCTCAATAATTTCTTTTCGTAGAGCTACATGTGCTTTAGATGAACCAAATAGAACCCCATCTGGGACAATACAAGCACAAGTACCACCTTTTTTCAAAATTCTCAAAAATAGTGCCAAAAATAAGAGCTCTGTTTTTTTTGTATTATTAGTAATACTGCGTAAATCACCATGAACTGTTGCTGCATCCAAACTTCCTTTAAAAGGTGGATTTGCTAAACAAATAGTATATGAATCATGTACATCATTTTGTTTTGATAGACTATCTTTATAATCAACCTGAGGATATTTGATAGAATGTAACATTAAGTTCATTGCAGATATACGAAGCATTGTTGTATCTGTGTCAAATCCACTAAACATGTTACTTTCATAGTGTTTCCAGTCATCTTTATCCATTTTTTCACTATGATTATTTCGAACATATTCTGCAGCAGATACTAAAAACCCCGCGGTGCCACATGCAGGATCACAAATTATATCCTTTGGTGTAGGCTTTAATAATCGAACCATCATTTCACGTATATGCTTTGGTGTTCTAAATTGACCATTCGTTCCAGCTGTAGATAATTTTGAAAGCATATATTCATACAAATCACCTTGCATATCTAAATCCGCAATGTCATGAGTATATAAATCATCCAATCCAGTAATAATTTTTTCAAGTACTTGTGCAGTCGGAACTATGAAAGTAGCTGTAGACATATGCTTAGCAAAGAAATCAAAACCATCCTTTGTTTCATTAGTATCAGGAATTGGTATTAGCTTGCCATGTTCATCAAAATCTGGCAATTTTCCATGCTTCATAGCCTTAATCGCTGGGAATACAAAATTAGAAACAATATTATAGATTTCATCAGCATTTCTAAATTTAAAATTACTCCAACGCATAGCTTGTCCAATATCTGATTCTGGAAAAATTAATTCCACATCCGCACCAAGTAAAGTCTTACTGCGAATATTATTAATTTCTTGATCATCTAATGCACGTATAAACATCAAATAAGTAATTTGCTCGATTACAGATAAAGGATTTGTTAAACCTGCAGCCCAGACATTCTCCCATATCTTATCTACTTTATTCTTAATTTCACCTGTTATCATATGTATTCCCCTATCAAATAGATTACATGTTTCTTTCATAATAACATAATTCTTATTTCAATAATATCCATAAAAATAACTGGCTACAAATTGTAACCAGTTATTTATACTAGTAATAACTTTTACTTCTTTCCCACCAACTGATAGCTCATATCCACCAGCATTTTAAGTTTTTCCACATCTTCATATCCTGCTATATCTACCGATATCCAGTGTTGTTTATTCATATGATATGCAGGATAGATCCCATTTTCACGAATTAAGTTAGGAATTAAATCAGGTTCGCATTTCAGATTAACGATCTCTATCGGTTCATTTATATTAAGTCCTAATCGAATCCCTTTTATACCAAAAATTAAAGCGAACCACTTTTGATTATCTCTGCGTCGAATTACTACATAATTAGGGTATTTTTCCCATGGATTGTCCAAATCACAAATATATTCTTGCTGAATATATTGAATTAGTTCATTACGATTCATTACATTCGACCTCTGCTTTCAAAATAATTTATTTAGTATATCTGTGAATCCCCCCTATGGTCCTCCTAGTTATATTGATTTATCTACCAATTATTCATACGATTAAAATACTCAATCGCCTCCGGACTAAATTCAATAAATGTAACGCCATCATTAAACGGTCCCAATACATATGGTTGATATATCAGTTTTACATAGCCGTTACCTGGTAAGTAGTAATTATCCGTAACATCCATTATATGTTTATATTTTGGTAAATACGTCTTTCTTTTACTAGCACTTGTGTAAAAGTTTAATATATCTTCATTTATACCATCTTCTAACTGTTGAGCATTAGCAACTCTTACATAGTTATATAAAGGTATCCTTTGACCGGTATTTTTATCATACACCAAGCCTCTAGTGCTATAAGTTCCATGAGCTGCACCTTTATAATTCTTACCTGTATTTAGCAAAATAGAGATAACTTGATCATCTTCATAAGTAACTTCATAACCTTGAAAAACCTCATAAGCTATACCATTGTAATAGTCCTCTTTTGCTTTCAATACATAGCTCCAAATGTCATTAAAAATAGCGGCTTCTGCAACTTTATTATCTGTATAGACGACTGGATATGTTAAACGTAGTTTTCCCTCTACTATAGTTTCAGATACAACGCTTGCATAGCTAACCCCTGCTACCATAACTCCTAAAGCAGTAGCAATACATAGTTTTTTTAACATTCCCATTATGAGTCCCCCCCTTTTAATTAAGCACCTCATAAAAAGATTCCTTATTGTCTAATTTCTACATACTAAATAGAATATCCTTTTTTCAAAGTATAGTTATCATACTCAATTAAACCTTTGAATTCTCATTAATTAAAATAGATATTCATTATGCTCCCTTAAATAATAAAACTAATTGTATAGCAAAAAATTAACATGATACCAATAATTACAAAAAATTTTTTACCATACAAAAAAGGACCCTCCAAAGAGAGTCCTTACTATGTATTGTTATGTTATTAAGCGTTTTTAGCTACTTCAACAAGTTTAGCGAATGCTACTGCATCGTTAACTGCCAAGTTAGCCAACATTTTACGGTTAACTTTAACACCCGCTTTAGTCAAGCCAGCGATGAAATCTTCCATCTTTGTATTTCAAATAAACTCATTTATCTTATTTCTTATGAAGAGTCATATTTTCAAAAGCTGTATCATAAGCTTCTTTAAAGATATAGTTACCCACAACATATTTAGGATCATGCAGAGCTACATCAACGTATTGTTCTGGAATATTACCGAAATTCCCTAAAGCCACACCTTCATAATTAAAATCTTCCACACTATTTATTGTTAATTTCATACCAGAGCTAGCTTGTTTAGCATATATGAGAAGTGAATAATCTTGTACATACTGTGGAGTACGTAATACGCTGGCTACAGAATGGTTTATATCATAACGATAAGTAACTAAAACCTTGTGAATATATGAGTTAGTTCTACGACTATTATTATTTTCAACCTCATATACAACGGCCTGTGCTTTATAAATAAACTGGTTCTCTTCTACTCTTTTAATGGAACTTTTATCTACAAAATACGTAATAGCATTTTTTCCTGTAAGAATAGGAACATTGTTCTTATCATTTTTAATAGCTTCCATCGATATAGCTTGGATCTGTAATGGTATTACTATACATACTAACAATAACATAGAAAATAACTTTTTCATTATTTTAATTCCCCTCTTTCAATATTTATCACACACATTATATGTATAGGATATCATATTATAAAAGTATTGATAATCTATTACTTTCACCACATAAAAAAGGACCCTCTAAAGAGAGTCCTCAATGTATATTGTTATGCTATTAAGCGTTTTTAGCTACTTCAACAAGTTTAGCGAATGCTGCTGCATCGTTAACTGCCAAGTCAGCCAACATTTTACGATTTACTTCAACGCCTGCTTTAGCTAAGCCAGCAATGAAACGGCTGTAAGTTGTACCGTTGATGCGAGCCGCTGCGTTGATACGAGCGATCCACAATTGACGGAATTCGCGTTTTTTCGCACGACGGTCACGACGAGCGTAGTACAACGCTTTCATTACTGTTTCGTTAGCTTTTTTGAACAAACGGGAACGTGTACCGCGGTAACCTTTAGCTAATTTTAAAATCTTTTTATGACGTGCATGAGCTGTAACGCCCTTTTTCACTCTTGCCATTGTATATTTCCTCCTAAATTACGATATTATCGATCTAATAGTTAATGATTAAGCGTATGGTAAGCATTTAGCTACGCGTTTGTGGTCAGCTTTTGCAACCAATGTAGCTTTACGTAAATTACGTTTACGAGCTGGAGATTTCTTTTCAAGAATGTGGCTTTTGAAAGCTTTTGCACGCTTAAATTCACCAGTACCAGTTGCAGAGAAACGTTTAGCCGCTGCGCGACGAGTTTTAATTTTTGGCATAATATAATCCTCCCAATACCTTATTTACTTACTAAAATCATGGTCATGTTACGACCTTCTAATTTAGCTGCTTTTTCAATAGACGCCGTTTCTTTGAGTTCTTCAGCAAAACGTGTCAACACTGCCATGCCTAGTTCTGGATGTGAAAGTTCACGACCGCGGAACATGATGGTTACTTTTACTTTGTTACCTTCAGCCAAGAATTTGGATGCGTTTTTCATTTTTACGTAAAAGTCATGGTCTTCAATATGTGGACGTAATTTGACTTCTTTCAAAGTTACGATTTTTTGTTTTTTCTTCGCTTCTTTCTCGCGTTTTTGTTGTTCATAACGATATTTACCGTAGTTCATAATGCGAGCTACTGGTGGTTTAGCGTTAGGTGCAATTTCCACAAGATCAAGATGCTGTTCTTCAGCCAATGCCAAAGCCTCACGGCCAGACATAATACCGATTTGTTCGTTTTCAGGACCTACGACACGAAGTTCACGAGCACGAATCTCTTCATTAATGCGTGGTGTATCCTTGCTAATAGCGTTCACCTCCAAGAGAATAAAAAAAACGGACGGCAAACACCATCCGAATAGAATTCTCTATATTAACCTCATACTTCTTGGTATTAGGTGAGTGGCGGATGGCCTCTGCTTCATAAATTACTTAATTATAATAACAAATTAGATAGTGAAAGTCAACAACAATCTTAAGTTGCTCTCAGCAATTTATTATTACAACTCTTTTAGTATAACAGAGATTATAAGTTCTGTATATAGGCATACTTACTGACACCTATCCCCCTTTATGTATACAATACTTCTATAGTATGATCATTAATTCTATAGAATAGAAAAATACGATACAATAATATATAATATATTCTACCTAGCAAAGTATTGTCTAACTAGATATTATCTAACTGAGTATTATTTAAGTGAGTATTATCTAGCTATGTATTATCTAACTAGATATTATTAAACTAAGTATTATCTAACTAAACATTATCTAACTAAGTATTATACAGTAATAGGTATTACACAAACTGAAAGGGGTTTTATTATGAGTATAACAACTAGTTCGCCTCCTCAAAAGGCTCGTACAACAGTTCAAAATATAGGTCTTATTCTTGCTTTTATTGTGTTAGTTGGCATTTTATTATTACCAACACCAGAGACATTATCTACCGGTGGTCATCGCATGATTGGTGTTCTTGTCTTTGCTATCATCTTGTGGATGACATCGGCTGTATCCTATCCAGTAAGTGCGACCATGATTACGGCGCTTACAACATTACTCTTAGGTTTCTCACCAAATCCTGAGGCCCCTGCCAAGGTGATGGGCACAGCCAATGCCTTAAAGCTGATTATTTCGGGTTATTCTTCCCCTGCTATGATCCTCGTAGGTGCAGCTATGTTTATTTCCGTAGCCATGCGTAAAACAGGTCTCGATCGTCGCATAGCCATGCTCGTATTATCTAGTGTAGGTACAAAGGTTAGTCGCATTTATTTAGGTGTTATTATTACAGGCCTTATTCTCGCCTTCTTTGTACCAAGTGCAACGGCTCGTATCGCTTGTTTGGCTCCAATTATTATCGGTATCGTCGAAAACTTAGGTATTGAACGTAAAAGCCGTGTAGCAGCCCTACTCATGGTAGGTGCCATACAAGCAGATACATTTTGGAATATTATGATTCAAACAGCTGCTGCTCAAAACCTCGTAGCTGTTGGGTTTATGCAAACACAGATGAACACATCGGTAAGTTGGATTGATTGGCTCACAGCAGCTGCACCGTTCTCCATAATTATGGCTATCATTACCTACTTTGTAACGCAAACTTTTATCAAACCAGAGATTAAAGAGCTCGTTGGCGGTGATGTACAACTCGCTAAAATGCGTAAAGAAATCGGTCCAATGACATTTGATGAAAAGAAACTATTATGCATCTCCATTGGTTTATTAGCATTGTGGGCCACAGGGGGTAAACTACACTCTATCGATACTACAACAACTACGATTATAGCAATTGCCTTATTCTTCTTCCCTAAAATTGGTATTATGGACTGGAAGTTTGCACAGCCAAATATCGACTGGGGATCGATTGTTATGTTTGGAGCTGGTATAGGACTGGGTTCCGTATTACTTAAAACAAAAGCTGCTACTTGGCTCGCACAGGTATTTGTAAATGCCTTCTCCCTTGAAACAGCAAGCGTGTTCCTTTTGATTGCTATTATGGCCGCCTTCCTGATTTTAATCCATCTTGGATTTGCATCAGCTACAGCTCTATCATCTGCCATGATTCCTATCGTAATATCCATCGTTATGGGACATTCTGCAGAAGGACTGAATCCACTCGGCGTAACAATGCTCATGCAATATGCAATCTGCTTCGGTTTAGTATTACCAGTAAACTCACCTCAAGGCATGGTAGCTTACGGTACAGATACATTCGACGTAAAAACATTTATGACTACAGGGATTCCATTAACCATCATCGGCTATATCATGATGCTTGTATTTGCACTTACATACTGGCACTGGATTGGAATTGCGTAAGTCTAAATATTCTAAATAGACCAAACACTCAAAATAATTCTAATATTTTAAATTAAACATACTATAAAAGGCTCTGTCTTAAGACAGAGCCTCTTGATTTTTATATGAGTTTCAATATAAAACGTCTATATTCTTTTCGATGTAAAGCTTTCACAAACAATTATTTATTCTAATTCCTTACCTTTAAGTTCCGGAATCAAGAATACGGTTGCCAATATATCGATTACATAGATAATCGCCAAGAATGCAATTGCCACTTGGTACGAATACATTGAGATAATCATACCTACTACCATTGGGCTAAAGCCACCTACGGCGCGACCGATGTTAAATAACACGTTTTGAGCCGTTGCGCGAGCACTTGTTGGATAAGCTTCTGCCATTAAGGCACCGTAGCCACCCATCATACCATTTACAGAGGCTCCTAGAATAGCACCGGCAAATAGCATAGCTGTTGGATCAGATAGTTGAGAGTAAATCAAGATAGATGCCACAGCACATACTTGGAACAAGATAAATGTTGGTTTACGACCAATTTTATCAGCCAATCGTCCAAATAACCAAATGCCAAGCATCATGCCACATACAGTTACGGCAGTCCACAGGCCCGATTTTGTAAGGGAAAAACCTAATTGCTTACTCAAGAAGTTAGGTAACCAGATCATAATACCGTAGTAACCAAAGTTTTGAACAGATGTTAAAACAGCAACACCTATAGAGGTCTTTGTAGTTCTTACATCTTTAACTAATAACTTGAATGAATTCGTATGGGAATGTTCCTTAGTTTCTTTACTTTGAACAAAGATTTCAGGTTCATGTAATTTCGCACGGAAGAACCAGGCTACAAAGGCAGGGATAATGCCAACCATAAACATGCCTCGCCATCCAATATAAGGAAGTAATACGGGTGTTAACAGTGCTGCAGCCAATACGCCTAACTGCCAGCCGATGGCAACATAGCTTGTTGCCTTTGCACGATGTTGTGCAGGCCATGCTTCAGCTGCTAAGGCCATACCAATACCAAATTCACCGCCTAAGCCGATACCGGCAATTGTCCGATATATGAGAAGATCCCAATACCCTTGTGCAAAAGCACATAGACCAGTAAATACAGCAAATAACACAATAGTCCATGTCAACACACGAACACGACCAAACTTATCTGACAAGGTACCAAAGATAAAGCCACCGATTACGGCACCTACCAAGGTCCACGTCACAAGTGAACCTGCTTGACCAGTAGTCAAGTCTAAGTCCCCTGAAATCAAGGTTAGCATAAAGCCAAGAATCAAGAGATCAAACCCATCCATGGCATAACCTATAGATGAACCAATAACAGCTTTCCAACCGTATGAATTTACTTCTTTCATAGTCATTTCCTTTCGCTACTCACAGGTAACAATTAAAGAGAATATAATAATAAAATCCCCCTCATATAATCTCACCACTAATAAATTATACAGACTAATTATAATTGTGCAAGATGTGAGGGGGATTTTTATCAATATAAATAGCTAGACAGTAGATAATTAATTACGTTCTTTAATTTCAATCTTAATAGAATTAAAGAATTCTTCGAATGGTACAGAACCTAATTCATCACCACCGTGTTTACGAACGTTAACTGTGCCTTCTTCAACCTCTTTATCACCCGCAACAAGCATGTAAGGAACTTTTGCCATTTGTGCTTGGCGGATTTTATAGCCGATTTTTTCACTGCGATCGTCTACTTCTACGCGTACATAGTCGCGGTGCATTTGTTTTGCCAATTCCTTAGCATATTCAACATGTTTTTCAGAAATAGGCAAGATTTTAACTTGTACAGGAGCCATCCATGTTGGGAATGCGCCTGCATAATGTTCAGTTAAGATACCGATGAAACGTTCCATAGAGCCGAAGCATGCACGGTGAATCATGATAGGACGATGTTTTTGACCATCTTCACCAATGTATTCAATTTGGAAACGTTCAGGCAAGTTCATATCTAATTGAATAGTACCACATTGCCATGTACGACCTAAGGAGTCTTCGATATGGTAGTCAAGTTTAGGACCGTAGAATGCGCCGTCGCCAGGGTTGATTACGTATGGAATACCTTTCGCTTCGATAGCATTACGCAATGCTTCTGTCGCTGCTTCCCAAATTGCGTCATCACCCATTGCATTATCAGGTTTAGTGGACAGTTCTACATGATATTTCAAGCCGAATTGACTATAGATACGGTCGAACAATTCGATAACTTTCATCAACTCAGTTTGCATTTGATCTGGCAACATGAATACATGAGCATCGTCTTGTGTGAACGCACGTACACGGAATAAGCCGTGTAAAGCACCGGACAATTCATGACGATGTACTAAACCAAGTTCAGCATAACGCAATGGGAAGTCACGGTAGGAGTGCATTTCGTTTTGGTAAACCAAAATACCACCTGGGCAGTTCATCGGTTTAATTGCATATTCTTCATCGTCGATGATTGTAGTATACATATTTTCACGGTAATGATCCCAGTGACCAGAAGTTTCCCACAAATGTTTACTCAAAATGATAGGTGTACGAATTTCTTCATAATCAAAATCATGGTGAACTTCACGCCAGAAGTTTTCTAATTCGTTGCGAAGAGCCATACCTTTTGGTAAGAAGAATGGGAAGCCAGGACCTTCTTCTTTGATAACGAACAAGCCAAGTTCTTTACCAAGTTTACGATGATCCCGTTTAGCCGCTTCTTCAAGCAAATGAAGGTATGCGTCAAGTTCTTCTTTCTTTTCAAATGCTGTACCGTAAATACGTTGTAACATTTTATTTTTTTCATCGCCGCGCCAGTATGCACCTGCAATGCTTTGTAATTTAAAAGCTTTTACCTTACCAGTGGATGCTACGTGAGGTCCTGCGCAAAGATCGATGAAATCGCCTTGAGAGTAGCAGGAGATTACAGCATCTTCAGGAAGATCTTGAATCAATTCTACCTTGTAGTCTTCGTTTTTAGATTTGAAGAACTCGATAGCTTCTTGACGAGGCATAACGGATTTAGTAATCGGTAAATTTTCTTTTACGATGCGGCTCATTTCCTTTTCGATTTTACCCAAATCTTCAGGAGTCAAAGTATGTTCCATATCGATATCATAGTAGAAACCTTTATCGATAGCAGGACCGATAGCCAATTTAGCTTCAGGCCATAAGCGTTTAACTGCTTGAGCCAAGATATGAGAAGCTGTGTGGCGCAAAGTATGTTTACCACCATCTTCTTCGAATGTTAAGAATGCTACTTCAGAACCATCTACAAGTTCTTCGCGAAGGTCTGTTAATTCGCCATTTACGTTAGCAGCTAGTACTTTTTTAGCCAAGCTGTTAGATAGTTGTTTTACTGCTTCCCCAAGAGTAGTGCCAGCAGCATATTCCTTCGCACTACCATCAGGTAAAATGATTTTTACATCTGCCATTTTTCTTTCCTCCAATTTATAAACTAGGATAGCTTTGATTTTTCACTGTCCCCAATAGACCTACTTACCACACAATACATATATAGTGAGTAAATATCTTGAAGAAATTGGGTAATAAAAAAAGACCTTCTATCCCTACAAACAAGGGACGAAGATCATTCGCGGTTCCACCCTAGTTAACTACCTATACGAATATATGTGTATAGTTAATTCACTTCATTAAGCCCGATAACGGTGGCGACCGTACTTGCCTACTTTAGGTTCGACAAATCAGTTTAAAGGGGGTAACTCTAATATATGTGTAAGGCATTTCCAGCATCTGCCTCTCTCTGGTACACAGGGATAAAAGAATCATGTCCTTTGCATCACTTTTACTAGATTATAGTATCATAGAGAATTAAAAAATTCAATACAGTTTAACTGGAAATTTAATAAGAACTATAAATTGTAATTGTTGTTAGAGCGATATACTATAAACTTCACCTTTATTTTTCCTATATACATTTATTTTTAAAAGAAAACGGCCCGAGAATGATATGGCCCCCTTTACTAGACAACCAGTGAAGGCGGAACATATCAGAATCTCGAGCCATTTTATATACATTATTTGTAAATTAGCGTTTGAAGTTTGTAGACAACATAGCGCCAATTACTTTTTCCAATTTGCTAGTGGAAAGGTCTGGACCTTTATAAAGTGTTAAGAGCACGTCATTAGAGTTATCTTGTTTAGATACCATCATAACGCCACTACCGCGAGCACCATTATCATCGTAATCTTTCGCTACGATAACAAGGTTCAAATAATGGTCCTTCATGTATGTATACACCTTGCTTGTACGCGCAGAGGAGCCGATCATTTTTGCCATATTCATACCACGGTTAAATACGATTGCATTTGCATTATGAGGATTTGCCGCTAATTGTTGCTTCTCTTCTTCATTTAGAGGCATGAGGTTTACCATGAGGGAGTCACCCATCTTGCCGCGGAACATGGCTGGCATCGTTTCACGCACGTCATCAGGAATACCTGTGTCAGCAGTCAATTTCAATTCCTTAGGAACGGTCATGTATAAAACGCCCTTGCTATTGCGGCCCACCTCTGTCGTACTGAGATCTACAGCGCTAAGCATAATGGAATCTTTAATGGTCGCCACTTGGTTAGCCAATGGTTTTTCAGGAACGCCACGGCTCGCCAATTGTACATCGCCAGATTTAGTTTTCTTTAATGTTTCCACATTCCAGCTTGCACCTTTTTTATCTGCATCGCTAGCTTCTGTGAAAGCATTCGCCCCGTCTTTTGTGCCTACATATACATACGTTTGAGCCGGGATGATGGTATCTGGTGCACCAGATTTATTGAATGCCGCACCATATACTACATTAGGAATCACAGTAGAGCCAATTTGTAAATTGTTGTTAGTTTGGCTTTCCACATCAAAATTGATATTCCCTGTAAACGTCATATCAGGGCCATGATTGATAACAACCACATCCCCTGCTTGAGGAATAACGACAGGGCCTACAGGGCCCGCCATAGCTACACTTGCCATCGATACTCCAAGGCAAGCTGTTAATAATGCGCGTTTCAAAATAGATTGTTTCATAGATATACTCTCATTTCTCTATAATTTGTATACATTTGATGTAATTGTAAATCTAGTATAGTCATAAAATTTCCTCATACGATTTACAATCAAAATTATACTTAACCTTCTATAGTGACATAGTCGGATAAGCTACTTAATACTTCAAGCGCCAAGGGCCTTGTAGATGGTGTGCAACGCAACATGCAGCGCCCACTCGCATCTACAGAGGTCATAACACCTAAATATTCATAGCCTTCAATGATGCGATTGATGAAATTCGTATGCTTAGGATCAATGTGAAAGTACACATACGCTTCTTCTCCAGAGGTGGTTAAATCGGGTACATCTGGAAATGCACCAATTGATTTACTCGGCTCTAAGGCTGCACCACTCATAAACTATTCATCCTCTTTAGGTTTGCACTCACGACGCATCATGGAATACGGTTCAAGTGGTGTATCCATGTAAATGCGTACTTTCATTTGTGCATGCGGTGCTACATCGATAGGATTACCATCTTCATCTGTCATTTTTTCGATAACAGTTTCAACGAGTTCCCCTTTTGGTTGACAGAATTCTACCTTATCACCCACCTTGAAGTTATTACGTTGTTCAAGATCAACGTATTTTTCTTCTTCGTTGTAGCCCATAACTAAACCGATGAAGTCATGACTTTGAGTATTCGTAGATTTACCATAGTTTTGCGCCGTTTCATCAGGACGACCTTCAGCAAAGCCGTCTGTATAAGGGCGATGGGAAATCTTTTCTAATTCTGCAATCCATTCTGGACGAACGTACCAATCTTTACCTTCTTTAAGGTATGTATCAATCGCTGTGCGATATACTTTTGCCACTGTGGCACAGTAGTGAACGGATTTCATGCGACCTTCGATTTTAAGGCTATCAATACCAGCTTCATATAGATCTGGAATGCGGTGAATTAAACACAAGTCTTTAGAGTTAAAGATATACGTGCCATGTTCATCTTCTTCGATTGGGTAATATTCACCAGGTCGATTAGATTCCACAAGAGAATATTTCCATCGACAAGATTGAGAACATTGACCACGGTTCGCATCGCGATTACCTGTCATATAGTTAGACAATAAGCAACGACCAGAGTAAGAAATACACATAGAACCATGTACGAAGGACTCAATTTCAATATCTACATGATCCTTCATTTCTTTAAGGTCTGCTAAGGATACTTCGCGAGCCGCTACAACACGTGTGGCACCAAGTTCTTTCCACATCTGAACTGTATGCCAATTCGTAGTAGAAGCTTGTGTACTTACATGAAGCTCTAAACCTGGAGCTACGCGCTTAGCAAGGCTGAAAATCCCCATGTCTGCAACGATGATAGCATCAACACCGATGCTTTCAAGAAATTTCAAATAGTCCTCTAAACCTTCAAAGTCCTCGTTGTGAGGAATGATATTACATGTAACATGAATCTTTTTACCATGTGCATGTACAAATTCTACAGCTTCCTTTAATTCCTCGTCGGAGAAATTAGAGTTTCCTGCGCGCAAGCCAAAGCGTTTACCTGCGCAATATACGGCATCCGCACCATAGCGGATAGCCATTTTAAGCTTGTCCATATTACCTGCAGGACAAAGTAATTCCATAAAATGTTCTGCCATTATTTGTTGTGCCCTTTCCACACACTCACACTCATACCATCACCCATTGGGTAAATAGTAGTGTTAAACAATTTTTTATTTTCAACATATGTTAAGTATTCTTGTAACCGTTTTACGATAGTTTTGAACCGTTTTGGTGGTTCCTTATCGCCCCTTACATAACCTCTAAAGAGTACATTATCTGCAAGAATGACGCCCCCTTCTTTCACATGTGGCAGAATAAGTTCAAGTTGTTTTAAATATTGCCCCTTTGGACCATCTAAAAACACTAGATCATATTCGCCTGTGAGTTCCGTTAAGACTTGAGACGCATCGCCTTTCAGCAATGTAATTTTATCGGCATAATCGGATTGGTTAATATAATATTTCGCCATTTCGTGACGCACATCATCCAGTTCAATGGATGTAATATGCCCCTCTTCCTCGTCGAGTAGCGGAGCCATCAACAAAGCGGAGTAACCAATGGCGGTGCCCACCTCTAACACAGAGGTGGGCCGGTACAAACCTATTAATTCTTCAAATAGATGAACCTCAGACTCTCGTAAAATCGGCACATCATTAATCATCGCGTAAATACGCTGTTCATTTAAAATATCATTTAATGTCATGAAAGTAGATTAAATCTCCTACATTATCTATTGTTAGTACCACTAGGAACTACCAACGTAGAGCGTTCAGCAGGATTTGCAGATTCTACCTGAATTTGTGGTACTTGTTGTGCATTAGGAATCACATTCTGCATCGATTCAGGTACAGGTGTCGTCGTTGGTACATACGTATTGGTATTTGTATTATTTCCATAGGATGGAGCAGCTGGCGTAACTTGTGTTGATGATTGATTTTGTGTTGAACCTGGTACAGGATCTGGAATCTCAGCCGCTGGAACTGTAGTTGGTGTGTATTTATAACTAGGCTCTACATCAACATATTGAGAATCTGCTTCCACTGCTTCTGCAGAACTATAATTATAATTAGGCTCTGTAGTCGCTACTGCTACGTCATAGTTAGGACCAGCTTGTGCAGCTACTTCAGTATTAGCAGAAGAATTTTTTACTGTGTCAGCACCATAAATTTTATTAACCGCTGCTAAATGTTCTTCGTATGATTTAGAGAAGTGATTATGCCCCTCTTTATCTGCTACGAAGTATAAATAATCTGTATTTTCAGAATGTAAAACTGCATCTAGAGCTTTTTTACCAGGATTTGCAATTGGACCTGGTGGTAAACCTTTAGATACATATGTATTATATGGGCTTTGCAATTGTGTATCCCCAATCGTTACATTTTCTTTCGCATAGCCAAGTACATAGGAAATAGTCGCATCAGATTGTAATGGAATACCATGTGCTAAACGCTTTTTGAATACCCCTGCAATAGTTGGACGATCTGCATCAAATAAAGACTCTCGTTCAACAATAGATGCCAAGGTTACAAAGTCATGAATACTCATATGTTGAGCTTGAATTTGTTTCTTCACAGCTGGTGTAAGGTAACGATTCATTTCGTCAGCCATCATTTGAATAACATCACGAGGCGTAGCACCTACGGGGATTTCATACGTACTTGGAAACAAGAAGCCTTCTACAGGATATGTGGCAGGTTTTGTGCCTTTCATATAAGGGTATGGTACATAGGTCTTAGCTTCAGCTAAGAAGTCCTTCGCCTTCATGATTTGATTCTTTTCAAGAACGATAGCAATATCACCAACTGTATATCCTTCTGGAATTGTAACACGAATAGATTCTACATGACCTTCTTGTAACAAAGAAATGAGTTCGCGCACAGTTACTTTATTAGGTATTTGATAATGGCCAGTTTGAAGCTTATCATTGGTGCCACTCAAGTATAACCAGAGCTTAAAGCCCTGAGTTGAGCGAATTAGCCCCCTTTCAAAAAGCATATCTGCAATTTCAGTACCCGTTTGACCTTTTTCTATAACGACTACTTGTGTTCCATCATCTTGAGCAAAGGTATTCGGTACAAAGTACAATGCACCAAGGCCTCCACCAATAATTAATATACCTATAATAACTAGGATCAAAATATATCTTAAGGCTTTTCTCACGTTGTTGAGTTCCTTTCTGTAACATAACAGTATATCAATTCATTATACCATAAACTCTATATTTCCCCTATATAAAAGGGCAGTGATTCGGCTTATTCCATTTTATGCGACATATTAATTTTATGTATTTCTTATACCATTAACAGGAATGGAGTTACTTCTTTGTACAACAATGATAAGGTATAACAAAATAAAAATAGCGCATTGTCTACTGACAATACGCTATTTTTATGCTAAAGACGATTATTCGTCTTCATCCATGTCTTCATACAATTTTACTAGAGTTTCAAAGTTTTCATCTTCTTCATCCAAAGGTACGTATTCTTCTACGCCTTCTTCATTTGTTTCGATGCGAGCCAAGATCATGTATGTGTCATCTTGACCTTCATGGTCGGCATCTTCATCTTGTACATGTACAAGAACGGCATACTCTTGACCTTCATGGTTCAAGATAACATCTTCTGTGAAGTATTGTTTATTACCATGTTCATCTTCGAATTCCAAATAATACACTTCACCTTCAAAATTTTGGTCAACCATTGGAAACCCTCCTTAAAGAAAAATACTTATTTATTAAACTGCAAGCGATCTAAATATCCTTGCAAAATTACAACCGCTGCCATTTTATCGATAACGGATTTACGCTTTTTACGGCTCACGTCAGCCGCAATGAGTTGACGTTCAGCCATAACAGTAGATAACCGCTCATCCCAATATGTAACAGGTAAATCGATGACTTCCTTCATCTTTGCAACGAATTCTTCAGTCTTTTCAGCCCGTTCACCTTTTGTACCATTCATATTTTTCGGCATACCTACCACAAGTTCATGTACTTCATATTCAGAAATGAGTTCTTGTAAGCGATTAAAGTCTTTTTCTAGAGATGTTCTACGAATGGTTTCAATACCTTGTGCAGTCATGAGCAGTGCATCGCTACAGGCAATACCAATAGTACGGCTGCCTACATCTAATGACATAATTCTCATTATAGTTGTTTAGCCTTTGCGTATTCTTTCAATAATTCTTCAATCAAGTCATCACGTTCTAAACGACGGATATCGGAACGCGCATTATTATAACTTGTTATGTACGCAGGATCTCCGGAGATTAGATACCCTAAGATTTGATTTATTGGATTGTAACCTTTTTCTTGAATAGATTGATAAACACGTGTAAGCACCTCTTCAGCTGTCATCGGTTCATCGTCTACTTTACGGAATAACATGGTTTCATCTGAAACGTTCATCGTATCCCTCCTTTTTATTACATCGGCAGATTTCACTATACAAGTGAAATCTCACCTACTATTATACTTGAATTAAAGCTACAAAGTCAGTAATTTTTTATGCATTATAAAAAATTTCTATAACAGATACAAGTATAATTATAAACTTATATGCCTATTGTAACATAGATTTTAAGGCTTCACCACCAGCTTTTAATGCTTCCATTAATTTAGCTGGCTCTTTGCCACCTGCTTGTGCCATATCCGGACGGCCACCGCCATTACCTCCAGCTACTTGAGCTGCTGCTTTAACAATATTACCTGCTTTTGCACCTTTAGCAACGACATCTTTAGATACTTTACATACAAAGTTTACCTTATCATCGCCCATAGCAGCGCCTACAAGAACCACACCAGAGCCATTCAATTTATCAAGGCCCATATCAGCTAAATCACGCAATTCATCGATGGAGGACGCCTTTACAGCTACGGCAACAAATTCAACATCACCTATCACAACTTTACCAGCAACGATGTCAGCTGCACCAGCTGCAGAAACCTCTTTACGAATTTGTTCTAATTCTTTTGCTGTGTCTTTAGCTTCTGTCAACACTTGGTGTAAGCGTTCTTCTATTTGAGGTGCTTTAGTTTTAAGCTCGCTTGCCATGCGTTCAATAGTCAAACGATCTTGTTTTGCTGCATCGAGAGCTGCACGACCTGTAATCGCTTCAATACGACGTACACCAGAACCGATACCAGCTTCAGATGTTAAACGGAAGGAACTAATGAAAGCTGTGTTGCCTACATGAGAACCACCACATAATTCAACGGAGAAGCCAGGAACCTCTACAACGCGAACTACATCACCATATTTATCTCCAAAGAGTGCCATCGCACCTTTCGCTTTTGCTTCGTCCATTGACATTTCTTCGATAGCTAGATCCGTAGCTTTTAAAATTTCTTCGTTTACAAGTGCTTCGATTTGATCAAGTTCCTCTTGTGTTACAGGGGAGAAATGAGTGAAGTCAAAACGCAAGTAATCAGGAGTTACTAGAGAACCAGCTTGGTTAACATGCTCGCCAAGAACCTTTTTCAATGCTGCATGTAACAAGTGTGTTGCTGTATGATTGCGGGCCATTGCTGCGCGACGATTTGTATCCACTTCAAGTGTTACATCATCACCTTCAGAGATAGAACCTTCTACAACAGTACCGATATGATATACAGTGCCTTCTGGTAAACGTTTTGTATTATGAACCTCTACCTTACCCATTGGGCCCACGATAAAGCCTGTATCACCTAATTGACCGCCCCCTTCAGCATGGAAAGGAGTAGTGCGTACGATAACAGTAATTTCATCGCCGTCAGCTGCTGTTTGTAAGCGTTCAGAACCTTTACCAAGCATCAATACGGCGGATGCAGTTTCTGCTTCATCTTCAACAAGTTCTTCATCTTTCAAGAATGTAATGTCTGGTGTTGCTACCTTCGCATCTTCTTTTACACGAGCCTCACGAGCGCGTTCACGTTGTTCTTTCATAGCAGCTTCAAAACCTTCATGGTCGATTGTAAAGCCGCGTTCAGAAGCTATTTCCTCTGTTAATTCCCAAGGGAATCCATATGTATCATATAGTTTAAATACTTCTGTACCAGGAACAACAGTTGCTTTTTCAGCAGCTAATGTATCAATTAAAGAGTTTAACAACTCAAGGCCTTGTTCCAATGTTTGGTTAAAGCGTTCTTCTTCGTTTTGTACAACACGTTTAACGAAATCTTGTTTCTCAGCGATGGATTTAATACCAGGTCCTAGAATGTCTACGACTACATCAATAAGAGGTGTTAAGAAGATACCTTCAATACCAAGTAAACGGCCATGACGTACAGCACGGCGTAAAATACGACGCAATACATAGCCACGACCTTCATTAGACGGTAACACACCATCGGAAATCAATGCTGTGACAGCACGAGCATGGTCAGCAATAACCTTCAAAGAAACATCTGTATTTGGATCTTCGTTATATTTCACACCGGCCCGTTTTGCAGTGGCTTCAATAATTGGGAAAATCAAATCGGTTTCAAAATTTGTTTTACAACCTTGTAATACGGAAGCCAATCGTTCAAGACCGGCGCCAGTATCGATGTTTTTATGTTGTAATGGTTCATAAGACCCATCTGGCATTTTATTGAATTGTGTAAATACTAAGTTCCAGATTTCAAGATAGCGATCACAGTCACAACCTGGTGCACAATTAGGATCATCACAACCATGTTCAGGACCTTGGTCGAAGAAGATTTCACTGTCAGGACCACATGGGCCTTCACCAATTTCCCAGAAGTTATCTTCGAGGCGCGTAATGTGACTTTCTTCTACGCCACAATCATTGTGCCATGTATCATACGCTTCTTGGTCATCTGGATATACAGTGACATATAGTCTATTTTTATCGAGTTTAATAACTTCAGTTAAGAACTCCCATGCCCAGTGAATAGCTTCTTTTTTGAAGTAATCACCGAAGGAGAAGTTACCAAGCATTTCAAAGAATGTATGGTGACGAGCTGTGCGGCCTACATTTTCAAGGTCACCAGTACGCATACATTTTTGGCTTGTTGTAATACGATGACAAGGAGGTACCAATTTACCTGTAAAGAAAGGCTTTAATGGCGCCATACCTGCCCCGATCAATAACAAAGACGGATCGTTTTCTGGTATAAGAGAAAAACTATCTAATTTTAAATGTCCTTTACTTTCAAAAAACTGCAAGTATGCTTGACGCAGTTCATTACCCTTCATGTGTATATTCCTCCTAAAATTATTTACTCTTCATTATAACTCAAAAACGATATAAAATCTATTAAAAACATTGAGATTATGCGGAATTTACGCACTTTCACACCAATTCAAGCAAACCGTAAAAAATATAATTTTAAAGCCATATTTTTTACAATAAAAGTAAAGGTCAAATTTAGTCAATGCTAGTTAAATCATAAATAATAAACATAAAAAAAGAGGTTATACAAATCAACAAAACAAAATTGATTCGTATAGCCTCTTTTATAGCTAGTTATTAAATTAGCGTACAACGCGTTTTGCGCCGATGTAACGTTCACCCCAATAGCCAGTATCAAGGTCTGCTACTGCAACACCACGACTGGAAGTGGCGCTGATGAACTTGCCATCGCCAATATAAATACCGGAGTGAGATGGACCTGGTTCATAGGTTTCGAAGAATACCAAATCCCCTGCTTTCAAGTTCGCACGAGAAACTTCAACACCTACGTTATACTGTTCGTCTGCCAAACGCGGTAAGGAAATACCTTGTTTTTCAAATACATATTTAACATAACCAGAGCAGTCAAATCCACTTGGAGTTGTACCGCCAAATACATATGGTACACCACGGTATTTGTCAGCTTCTGCCAAGATTGCGTGAATGCTACTAGGTGTTTCATTTTTCGTAATATTGTTTAATTTAACGTTCTTGCCATTAATGGAATGACCAGCGATACGACGGGATGTCGCATTACTGTTTGTAAAAGCGGATTTCGTTGCTACTGCTTTAGTCGCTGCATTTTGGGTCAATACTGCCTTCGTAGAACGAGGAGCACCCATCAATGCATTATACGTAGCAGGGCCTACGATACCATCCACCGGAAGGCCACGATCTTGTTGGAACAGACGAACTGCCCACTTCGTTTCCTTACCATATACACCATTTTTATCTGTAGCATTATAGCCGTGTTTAATTAGTTGTTGTTGAACCGCTGTAACACTTTTGCCCTTATCACCATATTGTAATGTTGTTGCGCCAACCATGGCTGTTGTGGCACACACAAAAGTTAATGTTAATGCCGTTATTTTAACCTTACTATATTTTGACTTCATATGCTTCCTTTCCAAAAAACTTTTAAAGTAAGTTATTTATTCAAAATATACTAACCGTCTATTTATTTGCATTCACAAATACAGCTAGTCTTCTTTGCTTTTGTTAGTATAAGCCTCTGGTGCCATAAAAACATCTGCACTACTTGGTCCGAGTAACGGAGCCTCTTCATGCTCTTCAAAATTTATAGCTGACTTAACCCAATACAAAGGCCGTTGCTTTACCTCTTCAAAAATACGACCTACATACTCGCCAATAATTCCCAGTCCGACGAGTTGAATTCCACCAATAAACAAGATTGATACGCCCAAGGTTGTCCACCCATTCAAAGCTTGTCCTGTAAGATATACATACAAAAGATGTAAAATGAGCAAAAAGCTCATTCCACCACAAAGTACTCCTACATACAAGGCGGCCCGTAAAGGCACCCTTGAAAAAGCAGTTACACCATCGAGAGCAAATCGAATCATTTTACGCACACTAAACTTTGAGACACCTGCAAATCGAGGTGGTGCCACAAAGTGCAACTCTGCTTGTCTGTACCCTAAGGCGCCGACAATACCGCGCAAAAATCGACCATGTTCTCTGAATCGTTTCAACGTGCCCAATGCTTTACTATTCATGAGGCGGAAATCGGACCCACCTTCAACAATAGGAACATCGGCCATTTTGTTCATCAGTTTGTAATAATACTTAGATGTGAAAGATTTAGCCCAACTAGCGTCATCAGTTGAATCGCGTATGGTACGCACCACGTCATACCCTGATTCCCACAACCGAACTAGTTCAGGAATCAATGCAGGTGGATGCTGCATATCACCGTCCATTGTAATGACTGCATCGCCATGAGCATAATCAAGTCCACATGTAAGTGCCGTTTGATGCCCAAAGTTACGAGCCAGCAATAACACTTTGACATGTTTATCATTGAATGCAATTTCACGCAGTATCATAGCTGACGAATCACTAGATCCATCATCCACGAAGATTAATTCATAATCATACGTGAGACCTGACATAACATCAGTTACAGCTTTATAAAAGTTCGCTATATTTTCCTCTTCGTTATATACAGGCACTACAATAGAAAGTAACATAAATCCTCCAAAGTATTTTACTCACATATTTTATGTTAATTAGTAAATTAAGGCAAATGCTAAAGGTTAACAATAGGCCTAATAATGTTTATAAAGCCAGTAAATAAGCTATTTCTCTGTAAAACACCAATGAAACACTTCATTTATCCTTTATATAAGCTAAACGAATTAATTTCATATAAATTTATTCGTAAAACTACTTAATAAAGTAATTTATAAAAAATATTTATTTTATTAATATAGAAATAAATATGATTATTTCTGGCTTTATCAACTATTAATCAAAAATATATATGAATTTTTATCATAAAATTATCAAAAACGCCTAATTTCATCTATCTTTCATGAAAAAGAGACCCGTTAAGGGTCTCCTTTACTATAATCCAGCAGCATCAATCCAAGATTGTAAATCTTCCTCCGCCAGTTCCATATCTTCTATATAAGCACCAGCTACAACTGGATATTTAGCGACCTCTACTGTATGTAAAATGGAATCATCGCGACCATTTTTATAAGTTCCAATCCAGATTCCAGAAAATTGTGATTCATACCATTCTACAGGTTGATCAGTTTCATTAAAGTTAATCGTAATATAACCGCGTCCAAGTGTTTCTAATACTTCAACTTGTTCTTCCTCTGTTAAACCTGTTTTTTCAATATAAATCGAATATGTCTCACCATTTTCACGCAAATTCTTTAGAGCCAAACGCAACTCATTTAAAACGGCGCGAACATTACCATAATTTTCAATCATAAATACTCCTATACAGAAACTATCTTTACATTCTATAAGCTATCTATACATTATATGAAATTTCCACTTTATGCTTTAGGCTCAACTGTTACGCCCCATTCTCGTAGGACATGCAAAATACGTTTTTTAACCTCAGGCAAGGCACATTGTACCGGCTCGCTAGGTTCAAAACCAATTTCCAATGATTCCGGTTCTACACCAATAACCACTGCATCTTCTAATGGATCTTCTTGAATAGCACGGATGCGTAAAATATCTTGCATTCCTACTTCATGTACAGAAATATGTTCCGTAAAATATTGTTCCAATTCCTTATGAGGAAATTCATATATAGTTCCTGGAGCATCTCCACCATTAATAGCGTCTACAAGAAGAATTTTCTTCATACCACGCATATACGTGAGTAATTCCATCCCCATAGTGCCACCATCAATAATGGAAATCGGAGGTGTAAATGTGAAAGATTCTTTCAATTCTTTTACTACATGAACACCTAATCCCTCATCGGTAAGCAAAATATTACCGACTCCAAGTAGGACAATTTCATTATCTCCATCATCATAAAGGCTATTTAAATCAATCCGCGGCCCCTCTGAGTCCGCGTATTGTTCCAAGCCACTGATGATATCAGTACTTGTATTAGTCATTTTCTTGTAATTCTCTTTCTCTAGGATCATTAGGATCACTTGGACGATATGTAGTACCAGATGGTTTATCAATACGTTCCCCACGACGACGTTTACCATTGAGGTCTTCAATATCAATTGGGTCATGAGCGTAATATTTCATGCCCGAAACCATAGCAGATACTTCGCCGGATTCCTCCATAACGTCTTCTCGAAATGCCATATACACGTGAACAATAGTAAAGAACAAGAATCCCCACGCAATGTAGTGATGGATAACATGGACTTTATATTCACCACCAAATAATGTAATCACTGGTGCAAATAAAGTTCCTAGAATACCATTAGGATTAACCATCGAATACATTGCAAAACCCGTTAAGATTTCAAAGAAGAACATAATGTATACCATCATATACGCAGTTCTAGCTAAGGAATTACGAAGCCAATGATGTTCATGTTTTTGAGGAATCATTAAATAGTGCAATGTTGTTTCTTTAAGACCGTACCAATACCGTTTTTGACGGAATTTAGGTAATAATCTATCCCCTCGGTTCCAAAGAGCGCCTGCAAAACGGAAGATAAAGGAGAATGTTAAGATAACACCTGCAATGAAATGAATACGCCGCATAGTTTCCATAGAGAACCAGCCATCAATAGCAAAAGTTGGTTCAGGGTTACCCGTAATCGCAGCAAAGCCTGGATCACCAATATATAGTCCTGTCCAGAATAAAGCCGTTACACTAAGCACCATAGTCCAGTGGAATATGCGCAGCCATAGACTAAATACGACATACGCCTTTTTGTCAGTATGTATTAACATAAGCCCACCACCCTTTATTTACACAATGCATCTGTATTGACGGAAACAATTTTTTCGCCTTTTTTATTGTATAAATGGGTTGCACATGCGAGGCATGGATCAAAGGAGTGAATTACCTTCAAAATTTCAAGTGGTTTATCTGCAATTTTTACATGTGTATCAATCATGGAATCTTCATAGGCACCATGTTCATTAGCTGCAGTTTTAGGGCACGCATTCCATGTAGATGGTACGATACATTGATAGTTTGCAGAGCGTCCATCTTTAATATGTATCCAATGACCCAAACCACCACGAGGCGCATCTACAAGACCAACACCTTTAGCATCTTTATCCCATGTGTTTGGCTCAAATTTAGTCATATCTGCTACTGTAGTATCACCATTTTTGATATTAGATACAAGTTTGTTAAAGAAGTATTGACTAATATTTGCTGCCACTTGTGCATCAAGGCCACGACATGCTGTACGTCCCACCATAGTAGTCATCCATACATGAGCTGGTACACCCAATACTTGTGATACTGTATCAATTTGACGAACAATCATAGATTCAGCCCAAGTTGGGGCTTTGATTATGCCTTGTTTTACTTTTGTATACACAACAATATATTTTGCTAATGGACCAACCTCTGCAGTTTTACCTTTGAAAGTTGGAGATTTAATCCAAGAGTATTTTTTATCTTCATCAAGGAATTCCCATTTTTCTTTTGTACCAGATTTAGGACCCGTAAATTTAGGATCAGTAACACCTTCAATAGGATGAAGTGTTTTTGTTCCGTCTGGATATGTAAACCAGGAATGATCAACCTCTTCACTAAGGTATTGAGGATCCATAAAATCTTTACCTTCTAATGGGATAAATGTTGCTTTATCTACGCCTAACGCAAAGTTTTCAACAACGCCATTGGAACGAACAATACATTTCTTATGATAGTCACCATTAGAAGTGCCTGTGTATGTATCATCTGGATAATCACCATAAGACATAACGCGTTTCTTAGCAAGACCACCACCATCGATCATACCTTTTTCTACATAGATTTTGCCAATAGCTAGTAAATCTGGTAAATAAAAATTATCTACTAAGTCTTTAGCTAGCGCAATAGACTGTTCAACAGCGCCTAGGCGTTGTGTATTGATAGGCGCATTCATATCATTCATCGAGATAGAACATGGCATGCCACCTACGATGTAATGAGGATGAGGGTTTTTGCCACCAAACACAACGTGAGGAATTACAATATCACGTTGACGATCAAGGATATTCAAGTAATGGGATACGGCCATCAAATGAACCTCTGGTGGCAACAAATTATAATCAGGATGATCCCACCATTGAGCAGAGAAAATACCTAATTGACCAGATTCAACAATTTTCTTAACCTTTTGTTGTACTGCCGTAAAGTATGCTGTAGTGGCTTTAGGGAACTCTTTAGGATAGGCTGAGTCTTTTGATGCTGTTTCAGCAGGTGCTAAACTGCTCACATTATACGTAGCCAATACATCATTTTGTAATTGTGCGGTTTTAGCAGGGTCAGCGCTAAGAGCAGCTACTGGGCTAACCCAGTCAAGGGCATGTAAGTGATAGAAGTGTACGATATGATCATGCACATCTAGACTACTATGCATAATATTACGTATATAGTTTGCATTTTTAGGAATTGTAATACCAATTGCATCTTCAACAGCTCTTAACGAAGCCAAGGCATGTGTTGTAGTACATACGCCACAAATACGTTGTACGAACGCCCAAAGGTCACGAGGATCGCGGTCTTTAGCAACAAGTTCGATACCGCGCCAAGCAGTACCAGAAGACAATGCATCCTCTACTTTACCACTCGCTTCATCAACTTTTATTTCAACCCGTAAATGACCTTCAATACGGGAAATCGGATCTACTACTACGCGTTTCATTAGTGACCTCCTCCATTATTATGTTTCTCTTCATCCCATAAGCCTTGTTCTTTTAAGCGTTTTTCTTCTTTCATATCAAGAATTTTATTACGCGTAAGAGTTGCTGCACCATGAACGATAACCGCTGCAGTAGCGCCAACAGCAGCTACTGTACCAATTGTATCCGCAGTTGTGATGGTATTAGCTAATGGAATATCTGGTAATCGTTTGTAGAATACGTCATTATCCCAAAAGCCCTTTTCAGAGCAACCAATACAGCCGTGACCGGATTGAATTGGATAAGACAAACCATTCCACCAACGTAAATTACCACAAGAATTATATGTTTGAGGTCCACGACAACCTACCTTGTACAAGCACCAACCAGATTTGGATGCATCATCGTCGAATTTTTCAACGAAGAGTCCAGAATCAAAGAAGGCACGACGGTAGCATGTGTCGTGAATACGATTGCCATAAAATTGTTTAGGACGGCCTTGAGAATCAAGAGGTGGAATTTGACCAAATAATGCATAGTGCATGATTACGCCAGTCATAACCTCTGGAATTGGAGGACAACCAGGAACCTTGATAATTGGCTTGCCAGATACAACGGAAGATACAGAAACTGTATTTGTTGGATTTGGTTTTGCCGCCTGTATGCCACCCCAAGAAGCACAAGAACCATATTCTATAATCGCCGCAGCTCCTTTAGCTGCTTCTAATAAGGATTCTTTAAACGTACGTCCACCTACTGTACAATAAACACCATCTTCATCAAGTGGTACGCCACCTTCAACAGCCAAGATATATTTACCAGCTTTTTCTTTGATGATTTTTTCTAAATGTTCCTCTAATGGTGCACCAGACGCTGCCGACAAAGTATCATCATATTCTAAAGAGATCATGTTTAAAATAACATCAGAAGTAAAGGGAGAGGATGAACGGATAAAAGATTCACTACAACCAGTACATTCATGACCATGCAACCAAATCACTGTAGGTAATTCAGTTGTTTCGGCAGCCTTAACAACGGTGTCTAACATCGTTGGAGGTAGTCCTAAAATAGCAGTGAGTGCTACACAGGATTTCATAAATGTTCGTCGACTCAAACGGCGTTCTTGGAAGAGTGTCCACAAACTATTTATACGATTCTTCATGGAATATAGCCTCCTTACAACAACTTTGCGCAATATAATCATATTACTTAATAAACTACAACGTTTATGATAAAAATCATTTTATTAGCGTCCTCTATCAGTTTGACGAAGTTCAACCAACATGATGACAATCATATTTCTACTATTTTATTATATCACTTAATATTTTTTAAAACTATGAATTTTAACAAAAAAGCTGTATATAAGAAATTAACTTTCCTTATATACAGCCTCATGTTATTCATTTCCTAAGAATTCCTAGTTATTAATTAATCAGATAACTTCCTTTATTAGAGACTCAAGCATATCTGCTTTTTTATAGCCCACAAGGGAATCGAGCATTTTGCCATCGCGGAAGAATACTAAGGATGGAATACCATCAACATCTTCTTTTAACAAAATACCGCGAAGATTTTTATCTTCTGCATTAACACTAAAGAATTCTACTTGACCTTTTAAACGCTCTGCTACGTCTTCAATCTCTGGGCGCATAACAGTGCATGGTTCGCACCAACCAGCCCAAAAATCAACAATAGCTAAACCTTTAGCGCCAAGCACTTTCTCATCAAATTCTTGTACACTAGTAATTGCTGTAATTGCCATGAAGTTCTCCTAACAAAGATCTACAATCTTATATACTATCAATTATATGTTAAATATAGAAGCAAGCAATCAATAAGCCGAGTTCTGTTCCGCTTGCGCGGTGACGATTATCTTTCTAGGCGTACAGTCGCCTGCACGCTCGAGCGACACAACCCGGAAGGTAGGCGGGACCACCCTTAACCCTTCCCTATTCGGTCTTGCTCCGGATGGGGTTTACCGAGCCAGCCTGTTACCAGACTGCTGGTGAGCTCTTACCTCACCTTTCCACCCTTACCACTTACGTGGCGGTTTCCTTTTCTATGGCACTTTCCCTAAGGTTACCCTCGCCAGACGTTATCTGGCATCCTGCCCTATGGAGCTCGGACTTTCCTCGAGTCTTATAGACTCGCAACCGTCTTTCATACTTGCTTCAATTCAGTTTATCATAGCTAACAATTTGTTGCAAGAAAATGCATCATTACACAAAGAAGAAATCATTTTGTTCTGTGAAAGCTTTCACAGGAACAGTAAGCCCTGCAGAGATTAAATAGTCACGTAAACCATGTGCCACTATAGACTCAGTTCCAAAATGCCCCGCATCAACTACGAGTAAGCCTAATTCCTTAGCCATTTGCGCCTCATGATACTTCACATCACCTGTAATATAGGCATCTACATGTAACCGGGCAGCATCCTTAATAAATTCTGCACCTGCACCAGAGCATAGAGCAATGGATTGAATCGCTTTCGGCACAATACCAGCAAAACGAATGTTAGCATCAGGCAACGCTTCTTGTACCCACTCACGGAAAGAATCTAAGTTTAATGCATTAGGCAAGCGACCTACCCGTCCTAGATATTGAGTTGAACTAGTAGGCTCGACTATATTCAAAACCTCATAAGCAACTTCTTCATATGGATGAACAGCTTTCATAGCCGCTACGACTTTGCTTAAATGCGTACCATCAACGATAGCATTCACTTGTACCTCAGGAACCACTGTCAAAGCGCCAGCTGCCCCAATGACAGGATGAGAATCTTCATTACCAACAAAGCGTCCTTCCCCATGGATACTGAAACTACAATGCTCGTAATTGCCAATTCGGCCTGCCCCTGCATCGCCCATCGCCAAACGAACCGCATCAGCCGAGCTTTCAGGTACAAAGGTGGTCACCTTATAAAGCGCCTCTTCACCAGTTTTAATGAAGCCCTTAATATCAATAAGTCCCAATTGCTTCGCCAATATATCATTTAGACCGCCTGGAGCGATATCAAGATTTGTATGAGCACTATATACGGCAACCTTATGTTGAATCAGCTTATTAATCGTACGCCCTTGAGCAGTATCACATGATATCTGTTTCAACCCTTTAAAGATTAATGGGTGGTGGCTAACAATTAAATTACAATTTTGTTCAATAGCATATTCTACGGTTTCTTCTGTTACGTCTAACGTAGTCACTACACCTGTAACAACTACATTCCGATCGCCCACCATTAAACCTACATTATCCCAAGACTCTGCATACGAATGCGGTGCTAATTGCTCCATCAAGGTAATAACTTGTTGAACCGTTATCATACAACTCACTTCTTTCTATTTATTCTCTAAAAGATTACGAAGAAAATTAACTTCCTGCTTTAAATCCTGATATTTATCAGTATGATTTAATTTCTCTGTCATATCATCTAATGCACATTGTCGTTGATATATTAAATACTCTATATATTTCCTCCAAAGTGGTGGTCTATCTTGTTCCAATAAAGCCCCTACAGACCACAACAAGGAGTCTGCCGGTAACGATTGATAAATATCTACATATTCAGTCATACCTGTATAAGCTTTCACGCAGTCATTGCGTATTGCTAAAAATGCTGTATAGAGCTTACCAGCATCTTCTACGATGATTTCTAGAACGATAACATATCCCTTTTGAACCATATATTGACGTAATTCTTTTTGTCCATTCTGTGGTTGGAGTACATAAAACTCTAATGGTTCTGGGCCTGCATCTACAATATCCCGCATTAAAAAGCCACCCATACCACAACAAATGACGCCGTTCAACTCGCCCTTTTCTGTCACTTTAAGACCATCGCCTAAACGACAATCTACTTTATCGGCTAGTCCACAAGACTCAACATATGATCTTGCAGACTCTAACGGACCTTTATGTACATCACCGGCAATGACATATTCAGCGCGTTGACGATTGATGAGCTCTACCGCTAAATAGCCATGATCGGTACCGATATCGGCAATGGCATGAGCCTTTGGTACGATTGAGAATACCGCTTCTAGGCGGTCCATCATAGGTCTAGGTTCCATAACTTCCTCTACTATTACTAATTATATATTACTAACTATTCATTCTTAATTCTTAATTATTTATTCTTGATTATTTTTTGCTTATTTATTTGCTTATTTATTCTCGTTTATTTATTTCTAAACATAATACTATTCAAAAATAAGCTTTATTAAGTTACAAAAATAAATGAGTTACATATAAAAATAACCGCCCTTGAAATCTCAAGGACGGTAGATATCAACATAATGGTGGGCCCACCTGGGTTCGAACCAGGGACCGACCGGTTATGAGCCGGTTGCTCTACCCCTGAGCTATAGGCCCTCAGTTAGTTTCTAGCTTATTAATTATACCGAATAGACTATCATTTAGTCAAGGCAACTCAAACGCTAAGACTATTTCATTAGCATAAAACGGTGAATCATATGATCTTCGTTAAATACGCCTTTAGTAGTTAGTGTAGTCGTTTGGCTATCTGTAGATTTAATGCCTCGTGCACTCATGCAGCTGTGAGACGATGTAATGTGCACAATAACATCATCAGACCCTGTCGCTAAGGAAATTACTTCCGCAATATCTTCACCAATTTTTTCTTGCAATTGTAAACGCTTGCAGCACATTTCAGCTATGCGGGGAATCTTAGATAAACCTATGACACGACCTTTTGGGATGTACCCAATACTGATACTCATATCATACATCAATGCCATATGATGTTCACAATGAGAGAAGCAAGTAATATCCTTTACTACTACCATTTGATTTGTATCTACAGCGAAGGTCTTACCATACATGTCTGCAATCTCAGCATTTGTATACTGAATTCCTTCATATACCTCTTCCATCATTTGAGCCACCCGTTTCGGTGTTTCTAACAAACCGTCCCGATTAGGATCCTCACCTAATGCTTCTAACAACTGATATATAAGCGATTCTATTTTTTTTGTATCCATATTTACCCCTTTATATCAAGATTTCATCAGACCTCATATCATACCATAGAAAAGATACTAATACTACACAGCCTAATAATACTATACACCCTTTGCATCTGGATCCCAGACAAATTTATGGATTTGTAGTTGGAATCGTACATTCTGCAAATTATATGTTTTCATATAATCGATAATCGATGCCGCCTCAATCTGTCCCCATACAGGCGATACATATATTTGAGCCACTGTAGGATATTTACTAATTATGCGACGCATACAATCCAAATCTTCTGGAGAGCCAACGACAAACTTAATCAAATCACGTTCTGTAGCCACCTTGAATATATCTATATTCATAGACTCTTCGGCTAAAGAGGACGGCGTTTTATAATCGTAGGTAAACCACACATTATCTCTATGAAAGCTCGGTACAATCGTGCCATTTGTTTCAATATTGAAATCATAAGGACTATTATTAAGCCTCTCTCGTTTATCTACATCATTAATACGAGTTAAATCACTTTGACTTGATGGATTGTCTTGTATCTTTAAAGCCTTCCGACGATTTAATTCATCAATTAACTCTACAACAGCAGCTTCTTGTAATAGAGGCTCCCCACCAGTAATAGTAATGCGATGATTGCCTAAGCTTTCAATAACATCAGCCACCTCAGCTACAGTCATCTCTGTGAAAACACTATCAATGCCGTAGCTATAAGTCGTGTCACAATAGGAACAGCGAATATTGCAATCATGGAGACGTAAAAATGTAGTCAGCAAACCTTTCCGACTACCTTCCCCATCAATAGAGGCAAAAATCTCAATCACGTTCATAAATAGCTGTGTTCCCTTCAGATTCTTGAACCTCTACTTTAAAGCATTTTGGGCCCAATTCATCAGCGATCCATTTTGCCATATTTTCCGCAGTAGGATTTATATCGCCTAGTACATCGTTGATATGGCGATGGTCCAATCGACCATGAATTTTTTCTTTAATAATCGTAAAGTCGATGACCATCCCATTATGATCTAACTCTTCAGAGCGAGCATGAACTGTAATAATCCAGTTATGCCCATGAAGATTTTGACATTTACTTGGATAATCTAGTTTCAATTGATGAGATGCACTCACCTCTAACCGTTTAGTAACTGTAAACATTATATCTCCTATCTATTACATAAGCGTTTAACTTATATCTATTACATAAGACTTATCGCTATTACATGAAACCCTTGTCTATTACGTAAGTCTTATCATAAAATGCTTTTTATTGTAAGATATTACCGTTTTTTATTATAACACAAAAGGGTTGTAATACAGTGCTATACAACACTGCATTACAACCCTTAAGAGATTCAAAATCTTATAAGAAGTCTTTGATTTTATCACGTTTACCGCGGTTGCGCAATTTAGTAAGCGCTTTACCTTCAATCTGACGAATACGTTCTCTTGTTACATTGAAATGTTGACCAACTTCTTCCAATGTGCGAGGCTTACCATCCTTCAACCCAAAACGTAAAATCAATACTTGTTGCTCACGATCAGTCAAGCATGTAAATACATCTTCAATCTGCTCTTGCAATAAAATATAACTAGCTGCATCGTCTGGAGCAATTGCATCTTGGTCCTCGATGAAGTCCCCTAAATGGGAATCTTCCTCTTCACCAATCGGAGTTTCCAAGGATACTGGCTCTTGGGCGATTTTCTGAATTTCACGCACCCGCTCTACAGTAATTCCCATACCTTCAGCAATTTCTTCTGGCAATGGCTCACGACCTTTGTCTTGCAACAATTGTCTAGAAATACGAATCAATTTATTAATTGTTTCTACCATATGTACAGGAATACGAATCGTACGAGCTTGGTCTGCAATAGCACGCGTAATCGCTTGACGAATCCACCATGTAGCATACGTCGAAAATTTATAACCTTTAGTATAATCGAATTTATCTACCGCTTTAATCAGACCTAGGTTACCTTCTTGGATTAGATCCAAGAACAACATACCGCGACCTACATAACGTTTCGCGATACTTACAACTAATCGCAAGTTAGCATCTACCAATTTTTTCTTAGCCTTTTTGCTAAGTTGAATATCTTTATATGTAGCATCCTCTTGTACACCAGCTTCGATTTGCTTAGCTAATACGATTTCTTCGTCAGCTGAAAGCAATGGTACGCGACCAATCTCTTTTAGGTACATTCGTACAGGGTCATCGATATTAACACCAGAATCAACACTTAAATCGATAGAAATTTTCTTCTCGCTAGAAACTTCGTCTTCATCTTCATCCATTTCAATTGTATGACTATCTGTATCATCAGCATCAATATCTGCCACAATCTCAACATTCAATTTACCCAAAGTCGTATAAATATCATCTAATTGTTCCGCAGTAATTTCCGTCTGCTCATGAAGAGCATCTGAAATCTCGGATTGTGTCAACACACCGCTCTTACGGCCTTTTTCAAGAAGTTGCTCAACAATCTCCTCTATTTGACTTTTTTGTACTTTCTTAGCCACAGCGCTCTCCTTTTTAACCATTAATGATTTACTTAGACCATTCTCTAATTAAATTCTGTATTTCCTGACACTTATGTAATTCGCTAATAAACGTCGAATCTCCTGCTCGTTTTAATTGATCCGCCATAATTGAATGCGCTTTATACTGTTCACGCAATGAATGGAGCCTTATCTTGCGGATTAATGCAGGCACTTGTACCTTATATTCATCGTCACTCATGACGACCAACCTAGAGTAAATATCGTATTCTTGAGAAGATAAAACAGATTGAATTGCAGTTTCATCTAGACGACCTTCGGACTTATACAAGGTGAATAGCTTTTCTATTATACCTCGATATTCAATTTTTTCAAAGTCCTCTAATGGCAAATAGCTCATCATATGTTGTAATACTTCGCCATCTGTGAAAGCTAAGGACAATAATTTTTCCGCATCCCCCTTTGGTAAGTCCTGTGTTGGCAAAGGTGTTGATGCAGTATCCACTAATTCAATTTGTCCTTTTTTTACATAATCTCTAAAATATCTAAAAATAGTACTATTATCAAGCCATAATGGTAATGCCAATGTTTTTAAAGCATCATCTCTCTGTGTTTGACTATCTATATTTGCAATATATGGGAAAACATCTGCCATAACAGCCTGCTTCCCTTCTGTATCATTTGTATCGTGTTTAATCAAAGACTCACTTAATAGATAATCAAGAGGTTTAACAGCTTTAGCAACTAACTCCTTAAATGCCTGTCCCCCATGATTACGCACATAATCATCTGGATCTTTACCGTCTGGCATGGCAAGGACACGCACCTTAAAATCCGTATTTTGCAATAATTCAATAGCCCTAGCAGCCGCTTGACGACCAGCACCATCCATATCATAAGCTAACACGATTTCTTCAGCTTGCCTCATTAAGATATGCCCATGATCTCTTGTATAAGCAGTCCCCAATGATGCGACTACATTAGTAACACCATGATTATGAGCGGATATAACATCCATATAGCCTTCTACAAGAACAGCTTGTTTTTCCTCACGAATAGATTTATAAGCCTTATCAAAGGCAAATAAGAGTTTACCTTTTTCAAAGATTGATGACTCTGGAGAGTTTAAATATTTTGGTGTACTATCATCCATAACGCGTCCACCAAAAGCAACTACTCGCCCTTTACCATCCATAATAGGGAACATAATTCTATTTCTGAAGAAGTCATAAAATTGACCCTTTTGGTTCTTTCGGACAAGATTCAACTCTAAAAGAATGGAATCATCAATGCCACGCTCATGAAAGGCACGATATAACTTATCCCAACCATCAGGAGCAAAACCAAGCTTAAATGTTTCTATGGTCTCTTGTGTGAGCCCTCGCTTTTTCAAATAATCTAATCCCACTTTACCAATAGACGTTTGAGTGAGACAGTTATGGAAAAAGGTAGCCGCTAAATCAGAAGCTTCATACAGTTTTTTGCGCCTTTCATCTCTAGCTCTTTGTTCAGGTGAAAGTTTCGCCTCTGGCAATGGAATATTAGCTCGATTAGCTAGCCGCTCTAGGGCTTCTACAAAAGTTAAATGCTCTAATTCCATAAGAAATTTAATAGCATTTCCTGATGCATGGCACCCAAAGCAATAATAAAAACCCTTTTCAGGGGCTACACTAAAGGATGGCGTTTTTTCATTATGAAATGGACAACAACCCCAATAGTTCTTGCCGCGTTTCTTTAAGGCTACATGCTCGGATACAACTGACACGATATCATTAGCATCTTTGATTTGTTCAATCAACTCATTTTCAAAATATCGGCTCATAGCCAACGCCTCCTTCCCCATATATATATTAATTCTATATACAAATAAAAAATCCTCTATTTGTAAAGCATTTCAATCAATTAAATTATTAAAAAAGTAAATAACTTGATACGAATCATAGGAATCATCATCTACAACGCAATGTAAATGATGATTCCTATACGCCGTATATAGCAATATATAATTACCGAAACTTTGATAACAATAGGCTGCAATGAAAACATTGCAGCCTATACTTATCGCTTATAGCATATTATTTTGCGTAATCCACAACGCGAGTTTCACGAATAATTACGACCTTAATTTGGCCTGGATATTCAAGTTCTGACTCGATGCGTTTTACGATATTCCGAACAAGTAATGTAGACTCAGCTTCATCAATCTTATCCGGTTTTACTACAACGCGAATCTCACGACCGGCTTGAATAGCAAAACATTTTTCAACGCCTTCGAAGGATTCAGCGATTTCTTCCAATTTAGATAAACGTTTTAAGTAGTTTTCTAATGTTTCTCGACGTGCTCCTGGACGGGCAGCGGAGATAGCATCAGCGGCAGCTACTAATACAGCTTCTACAGTTTGGAACTCTTCATCACCATGATGAGCACCAATACAGTTAATTACTGCTGCACTTTCACGATATTTACGAGCCACATCAACACCGATTTGAACATGAGAACCTTCAAGTTCACGGTCTAATGCTTTACCAATATCATGAATCAAACCACCTCGTTTAGCCAAAGTTACATCACAGCCTAGTTCAGCTGCCATTAAACCTGCTAAATGAGATACTTCAATGGAATGTTTCAATACGTTTTGACCATAACTAGTACGATATTTCAAACGGCCTAAAATCTTAACAATTTCAGGATGTAAGCCATGAACATCAGCTTCAAATGTCGCTTGTTCACCAGCCTCTTTAATAGTTTGGTCCACCTCTTTACGAGCTTTACCAACCATTTCTTCAATACGAGCTGGATGGATACGACCATCTACAATCAATTTTTCCAGCGCAATACGAGCCACTTCACGACGAATTGGATCGAAGCCGGAAAGAATAACTGCTTCTGGTGTGTCATCGATAATCAAATCAATACCTGTTAATGTTTCGAGTGCACGAATGTTACGGCCCTCACGACCGATAATGCGCCCCTTCATTTCATCATTAGGCAATGCCACTACGGATACGGTAGTTTCCGCTACATGGTCAGCTGCACAACGTTGGATAGCAGAGGAGATAATTTCTTTCGCTTTTTTCTCCGCTTCATCCTTAGCTTGCTGCTCCATTTCCTTAACCATAATCGCCGTTTCATGACGGATTTCTTGTTCCACATTCGTTAACAAGATATTTTTTGCTTCTTCGAACGTCATGCCAGAAATACGTTCTAATTCTGCCATTTGTTTTTCATACAAAGCTTCTACCTTTTCACGGCTTTGGGCTAAGTCAGCTTCTTTGCGATGTAAAGCTTCCTCTTTGTGCTCAATATTGTCTAATTTTTTATCCAAAGATTCTTCTTTTTGAAGAATACGACGTTCCATACGTTGAAGTTCAGAACGACGATCTTTATTTTCTCGTTCTACATCAGAACGGAGCTTATGAATTTCTTCTTTCGCTTCTAATAAAGCTTCTTTCTTTTTAGACTCAGCTGTGCGTTCACCATTTGCAATGATGCGAGCAGCCTCTTGTTCAGCTTGATTCAGTTTTCCTTCAGCAATATTTTTTCTTAAAAAATAGCCTACCCCTAGTCCAATCAGTACCATTACCACTGCAATTAGACTATACTCTAAAATCTCTTTCACCTCCTTTTTATTTCTCAAAATTGAGCTTTCATGCTCCTTTTTATGCCCTTTATGCATTAAATTATCAATTAGCCATATCATCATATAAATAAATAAGGCTATTATTAATTTTAGACTTCAAAGCCCTTTCTGTCAAGATTTTACAAGCCTACCAAGGCCTCTCAAAAAGCAGAATTTATTCATAAAAATCATTGCATACAACTTGAATTGTGCTTGTTGAGAACCCCCTGTATTTGAGAAAACTAAAAACTTTTACCCGAGGAGTCTTCTCTTCATTGAGAATAGATCCAAATTTTTTTTCTACCACCCGATAAGCAGCTTTTACCTCATCATAAGCAGAAATTTCTTGAGGAATCGCAAGTCCTCGAAGTTTCATTTTTTGCTTAATCATATAAGCACCGTATTTCTGTTCTTTCATCAAATAGGCTAATACCTGCTCAGATAAACGTTCATCATTAATGTAATCATAATCTTTAAGGCGCTCAAGGACCCTCTCAATGATAGGGTCCTCGAATTGTTTACGTCTCATTTTTTGCGTCAGCTCATAGGAACTAAGAAAGCGCTGAGCTAAGAAGCGATATGCTTGATCCATAGCAGCTTGCATCGTTTCGTCACTCATGATTATACTTCTTCAGTTACTTCTTCACCGATTACATCGATTTCTTCAGTGCCAACAGCCAATGTATCACGAATAATGCGATCGATTTCATCAGCTATTTCTGGATTCTCTAACAAGTATTGTTTCGCCGCTTCCTTACCTTGGCCCATACGTTCCCCATTATAGGAGTACCAAGCACCAGATTTATTAATAATTTCCATATTTGTACCAATATCAATAAGTGTGCCAGTTTTAGAGATACCTTCACCGTACATCAAATCGAACTCAGCTGTTTTAAATGGAGGTGCTACTTTATTTTTAACAACCTTAACTTTAGTACGGGCACCTACGTTTTCGTTGTTAGCCTTAATCAATTCACCCTTACGAACATCGAGGCGTACAGAGGAATAGAATTTCAATGCACGACCACCAGTTGTTGTTTCAGGGTTACCAAACATAACACCTACTTTTTCACGCAATTGGTTGATAAAGATGACAACAGTTTTGGATTTACTGATGATACCAGTCAATTTGCGCAAAGCTTTACTCATCAAACGAGCTTGTAAGCCTACGTGAGCGTCACCCATTTCGCCATCGATTTCCGCTTTAGGAACCAACGCCGCTACGGAGTCAACTACAACAATATCTACTGCACCACTGCGAACAAGAGCTTCTGTAATTTCTAGAGCTTGTTCTCCATTATCTGGTTGAGAAATCAACAAATTATTGATGTCTACCCCCAAATTGCGAGCATATACAGGATCCATCGCATGTTCCGCATCAATAAATGCTGCAATACCACCTTGTTTTTGAGCTTCTGCTACAGCGTGAAGAGCCACTGTTGTTTTACCAGAAGATTCTGGACCGTAGATTTCAATTACACGGCCACGAGGGAAACCACCTACACCAACAGCAATATCGATAGCAAGAGAACCAGAGGAAATCACCTCTACATTCATGCGATCTGCCGCTTCACCAAGACGCATAATAGCACCTTTACCAAAATCTTTTTCAATTTGTTTTAACGCGTTATCCAACGCTGCTTGTCTGCCATCTACAGCCATTATTTTATTTCCCCTTTTCTGTTATATAAGTATAAACATAGTATAGTGCTAGTTCTGCCGCACTTTGTCTAATATCTTCTCGATTGCCAATTAAATTAGCTTTATGGGCCACTGTGCCATATGGACCAGTAACACCAAACCATACAAGACCAACAGGCTTTTCTCGAGTACCACCTCCAGGACCAGCTATGCCTGTCGTAGAAACAGCATATGTTGTTTGGCCAACAGTTCGTGCCCCCTCTGCCATAGCCTTAGCCACTTGTTCACTAACAGCGCCATATATATCTAACATATCTTGTGGTACACCTAAAACACGATGTTTCACATCATTACTATACGAAATGACACCACCCATATAGTACTCACTACTACCACTGACATTAGTAAGAAGCTTACCAACTAATCCTGATGTACATGATTCAGCAGTACTAATAGTACTATGTTCCTCTAACAAGGTTCGACCTAATGTTTCCTCCATAGAAATTGTTAAGTTGCGCCCTATGCGAGAGCCTAAGCGTTCTCGTATGATTGCATCCCAAGGATTAAGCAGGTCTTGTGCCGCTTCTAATGTTTCAGCCTTAGCAGTGATACGAACCTCAATGTAGCCTTTTTTAATGAGCAAAGCTATGGTCGGATTAGATTGCTTCTTAATTAGATCCATCAAGGTGCTTTCTAAATCAATTTCACGAATATCATATACGCCATAACGATAGGATGTAACAACACCTTGAGAACCAAATCGGCCATTTAAATAAGGAACTACGCTCTCTTGGAACATGCCCTTCATTTCTCCAGGAGGTCCAGGTAAAAGTATGTACGTAGTGTCGCCATCTTCAACGACTACACCTGGAGCAACTCCAACAGGGTTATATAATACCTTTGCCCCTTTTGGTAATTGTGCTTCTCGCCGACTCGCATCGGGTATAGTACGGTTTACACTTTTAAAGAACCTTTCAAGCTCGTTCATGGCCTCTTGATTAAACACAATAGGTCTGCCAATTGAATCGGCAAGTACATTACGTGTAATGTCGCCCTGCGTTGGTCCTAGCCCACCAGTACTAATAACGATATCAGCCCTTGTACTAGCGAGCTGAAAAACTTCAGCCATTCGTTTCGGATTATCACCTACCACCGATTGATGGGCAATGGTATATCCTAATTTATTTAACTCTTGTGCTAGCCAAGATACATTCGTATTTACTGTATCACCTAGCAATAATTCTGAACCTGTAGAAATAAGTTCTACAATCATCAGATCACCTCCACAATCGAATGTATCGAACTGTGTATTATTCTACAACCGTAGCTACTACATCATAAGCAAAGCCTTGCTCTACTTGTACCTTAAGAATATCACCAGGTTGAATGTCTTCACCGCAGTCTTCAATGTACATATTACCATCTACATCAGGTGCTTGAGATTTCAATCGACCTTTTGCAAGCAAGGTGTTATTCTCGCCTTCTTCGATTTCCTCTACCATCGCATAATCAATGGTACCTTCTAAATTGCGATTATTCTCTTCAGAGATAGCAGCTTGGATGGACATAAGAACGTGATAACGCTCTTCTTTGACCTCTTCTGGTATTTGGTCTTCACGAGCACCAGCTAGTGTACCATCTTCTTGAGAATACGTAAATACGCCCATATTATCGAATTTGATTTCTTTTACAAAGTCACAAAGTTCCTCAAATTGTTCATCTGTTTCACCAGGAAATCCAACGATGATAGAAGTGCGCAATGTAATATGAGTCGGTGCATTTCTAATCTTCTTAAGCAAGCGCTCAATATCATTGCGATCGTCTCGGCGATTCATTTGTTTCAAAATATCGTTATTAACATGTTGCAATGGAATATCTACATATTTACAAAGCTTTGGCTCATTAACGATAATATCTAACAATTCATCAGAGAAAAATGTCGGATATAGGTATAGCATGCGAATCCATTCTATGCCTTCTACAGTTGTTAATTCTTTTAACAATGTCGTCAATAATGGTTTACCAGCATTAAGGTCGATACCATAGCTCGTTGTATCTTGAGCGATAAGGACAACTTCCTTAACCCCGGTCGCAGCCAATCGTTCCACTTCAGCCTTAATAGACTCGATAGTACGACTACGGAATGCCCCGCGTACCTTAGGAATAATACAGAATGTACACCCGTTATTACAGCCTTCTGCAATTTTTACATATGCACTATAACGAGGTGTTGTTTGAATACGGGGCATGCGCTCATCATAGATATTCGTAATATTTTCCATGATACAACTGCGATTGCCATGCTCAATAGCATCAACGGCTACCATAACTTGATCCCAAGCACCGGTACCGATCAATGCATCAATTTCAGGAATTTCTTGGAATAATTCATCCTGATATTGTTGGCTAAGACAACCTGCTACGATAAGGCCCTTACAAGTACCATCCTCCTTATATTGGGCAACCTCAAGGATGGTATTTATAGACTCAGCCTTAGCTTTTTCAATAAAAGTACAGGTATTTACAACGATAAGATCTGCTTCGCTTAAGTCTTCTGTAATCGAATAGCCATTATCTCTCAATAAGCCTAACATTACCTCTGTATCTACTAAATTTTTAGCACAACCTAGGCTAACATATCCTAATTTTTTCCCCATTCTATATCCTTTCGTCACTAGATTCTTATTTATTTCTTGGATTTATACAACTGACTTAGTCCTTACGGAATCGTACTTGACTAACCCAATGATTTAATAGTAACTTTTTACCTTCTAGAGTATAGCCACCATTCACAGGCCATAATACTAAATCATGCCCCATAGAATCTTTTGGCTCATCCATCTCAGGATTAGTAAATATATAAGTAAAATTCTTTTCTACCATATATTTCGCCGTTTTAGAAGATAGTAACCAATTAATAAACTCTACACTATCTGCTTTATGTTTTGAATTTTTTAAAACGGCAGCACCAGTCACATAATAAGACGTACCATCTTTAGGATAAATGATCTTAATTGGATACCCATGATGACTATATTGCGCCGCATCAGACAAGTTGCCAATACCAATATTTGTCTCCCCTAGCGCAGTTAGTCGTATTGGAGTAGACAAAAATTTAGCATGTTGAACCACATGGGGCTTCAAACTATATAAGTATTCAAGAGCCTCTGGTTCCCCTTTATACTCTACCATATTATATAGCAAATTGGCCGCATTCTGAGATGCTACAAAATCGGTCATAACGATAGACCAATCACCTTGTTTTCCCAATGTATCCCATGTAGTAACATATTTACCAATGCCATTATGGAAGGTATCATTCTGAACAAATACGATGGGATCGTACCAAATACCAACCCAATAGCCATTTGGATCCTTTAGATTATCACGTACCTCGTCAATACGTTCATTGACGATGGGCATATATTTACCTGCATTGGCACCAATTACGAGATTATCTTCAGAAGTTAGCACCAAATCACCAGAAGTATCAGCCACTGTAGAAGCCGACCGTTGCGACATTTGTTCCTCTGTAAGAGGCATTACAGTGACTTTTACCTTTTGTTCCTCTTCATAACGCTCAGCAAGCATAGCTGTCAAAGTATTAGGTAAGTCCGTATAGACTATAATTTCACCACGAATAGGCTCTTTGGCCTGTTCTATTTGTTCTTGTTGGTAAAAGTTTATGCCATAGATCAACATTCCTACCACAAATAATACTAAGATGCTCGGAGCAATCCATCGTTTCATATATGCCTCCCATAAGACATAAAGTATCTTAAAATGAGAGTAGCTAGAGCTACTCCCTACATGTAACGACCACCAAAACTTTTATTAGATGTACGAACTTTAGTCACATCTCTACTACGCCTTTTTCCAGTCTGGTATCGATTCCTAGATTCGCAACCTCGTTTGCCATTACGAGATTTACTAGATTGGCTAATACGCTTAGAATTTCCACCAATTGGTCGGGGTGGAATTAAACATTCTGGGCCAAAGCCAATTAAATCACGTCGATTGGCTTCTATGAGAGCCTCTTTAACAAGGTCATAGTTTTCAATATTTTTAAACTGCATCAATGCGCGCTGTTTTGCTTTATCTCGACCCTTTTTAGCAACATATACAGGTTTTCCATCTAGTGGATTAATGCCCGTATAATACATACAAGTAGAAAGGCTACCCGGCGTAGGAATAAAATCCTGTACTTGCTCTGGGTACATATGGTGATCTCGTAAAAATTCCGCTAATTCAATAGCATCCTCTAGGGCACAACCGGGATGAGAGCTCATAAAGTACGGAACTAAGTATTGTTTCTTACCAAGCTTTTTATTTGCCTCTTCAAACCAAGACTTAAAGGTTAGGAATTCTTCTTTACCAGCTTTCCCCATCATATTGGTAACCCGTTTAGATACATGTTCTGGAGCTACCTTTAGCTGCCCACTTACGTGAAACTCACAAAGTTCCCGCACAAAGTCTTTATTGTTATCGGCCAGTACATAGTCATAACGCAAACCAGAACGAACAAATACCTTTTTTACACCTTTTAGTTTACGTAATTTACGTAGTAAAGCAATATAGTCATCATGATTTGTATTCAAGTTTTCACAAGGCTCTGGAGCCGCACAAGTACGACCTTTACACGCACCATAGACAGCTTGTTTATCGCAAGCTAGATGGCGGAAGTTTGCCGTAGGGCCCCCTACATCATGAATATACCCTTTAAAATTGTCCATCTTGATCATCATGTGAGCTTCTTCAATCAAAGACTCATGACTACGATTCTGAATGATACGCCCTTGGTGATTAGTAATAGCACAGAAAGAACAACTGCCAAAGCAACCTCGTTGGCTCACAAGGCTAAATTGAACTTCACTTAATGCTGGCACACCACCCTTATCATCATATTTAGGATGCCACTTTCGAGTATATGGCAAGTTATAGACACCGTCCATTTCCTCCTGCGTCAATGGCAAGGCAGGCGTGTTCTGAATGAGATATCTATCACCATGTTTTTGGACTACAATACGACCATAGAACGGATCTTGTTCATCATATTGAATGCGAAATGCATCGGCAAAATCCATCTTATCCACCTTAATAGCTTCATACGATGGGCACTCTACATAGTCAATGGTTGGAATTTCCTTTGCCATGTAGCAAATGCCACGTATAGATGGCAAAGACTCTTTAAATCGACCCTGATCCAAGGCATCAGCTAGTTCAACGATTTGAAGTTCTCCCATGCCATAGACGAGTACATCGGCCTTAGAATCTACTAAGATGGATCGACGCACCGTATCTGACCAATAGTCATAATGACCAAAGCGACGCAAAGACGCTTCTATACCACCAATGATAAGAGGTACATCACTGTAAGCCTCCTTCATACGGTTAGCATATACCAAGGTAGCACGATCTGGACGATGACCTGACTCACCACCTGGAGAATAATCATCTTGACGGCGAACTTTCTTTGCTGCCGTAAATTTATTAAGCATTGAATCTAAATTCCCTGCCGTAACAAGGGATGCTAGACGTGGTTTACCTAGTTTTTTGAAAGCCTCTACATCATTCCAATCTGGTTGATCTATAATGCCTACACGATAACCTTTGGATTCCAAGTATCTACCGATAACTGCAGGCGCAAAGGATGGATGGTCCACATAAGCGTCCCCACTGATGAGAACGAAATCTAATTCAGCCCAACCACGTTCCTTCATATCCGAAGGTTCTGTTACTAAAAATCTATCCATTGATTGTGTAAATGCCTTTCTATCATGCCTAATCAGATACTAGAACAGGAATAACCATAGTAAAAATAATGCCATACAAACTAAAATAATCCCTAAAATAATGCGTTCTTGTACAATAGAGCGTTGACGTTTTCGTTGACGCGTTTCTAAGGACATACGCTTTTTAGATGTTTGATATTCAACAAACTCACTTTGTACCAAATTAGGAGTTGCTTGAGCCTTCCGTCTTGTAACAGAACGTAAAGAAAAGGTATCTATGTCTCCTACTTGGCCCTGATATACTTTCACCAAGCGATCCCCATCAAGATCTAAGTAGTTACCATAGTTTCGAATAAAACCTTTTACGTAGACTTGACCAGGAATGATATCATAGTTACCATCTTCGATAGCCTCTAAATAGGTTGTTTTAATGTGCAGCACTTGCTCCACATCTTTAAAGGTTAGATTACGTCTTACCCGTTCACGTCGTAATTCTTCGCCTAATTCAGCCATTTTCGTTCCTTTCTAAATCTACGTAATATTCATATAGTAATTAGCTAATTATTGCTCATCATTGGAATCGGAGAAATATCTAGCCTTAGCTTGTTCAGGGCTCATTAAAATTTCTCGAGCCTTACTGCCCATGCTAGGGCCAACGATTTTAAGGTCTTCCATTGTATCTACAAGACGTGCCGCACGGGTATAACCTATGCGGAAACGACGTTGCAACATCGATACAGAAGCTTGACCAGATTCCATAACGAGATTGACAGCTCGCTCTAATAATTCATCGCGGTAAACATCATTAGCATCAGAAGATTCTTTTTCAGCTTCCTTTTCCACTTCTTGAGTTACTGTATTATCATATTCTGGTTCTCGTTGAGCTTTCACAAACTCTACAAGTTTTTCTACCTCATCATCAGAAATGAAGGCCCCTTGTACACGGATAGGTTTATTTGCACCAATCGGAGCAAATAACATATCACCTTTACCCAATAGTTTCTCTGCCCCTGCCATATCAAGAATGGTACGGGAGTCAATTTGAGAGCCTACAGCAAAGGAAATACGGCTTGGTACATTAGCCTTGATAGAACCGGTAATAACATTAACAGATGGCCGTTGTGTCGCAAGAACCATGTGAATACCTGCGGCACGAGCCATTTGTGCTAAACGACTAATAGATTCTTCAATATCATCAGGAGCCGTCATCATAAGGTCAGCTAACTCGTCGATAATCAACACGATTAGCGGCATAGCAGCCTTAGGATGAGCTTCATTGTAGCTCTTGATATCGCGTTTACCAGATGCAGCAAACGCCTTATAACGAGCCTCCATTTCACGAACGGCCCAACGCAATACAGCTGCTGCTTTTTTCATATCCGTTACAACTGGAGCCATCAAGTGCGGGATCCCATTGTAAATAGACAATTCAACCATCTTAGGGTCGATTAATAATAACTTAACCTCTTCCGGTTTGCGGCTAAAGAGAATACTAGAAATTAATGTATTTACACATACGGATTTACCAGAGCCAGTTGTACCAGCTACGAGCAAGTGAGGCATCTTCGCAAGGTCTGTAATAACAGGCTTTCCTGCAATATCCTTACCAAGACCGACAGGAATACCTCCACGAGCATCTTTAAAGTCACTGCAATCAAGTACATCGCGTAAATGAACGGCTTCTGTCGTTTTATTAGGGACCTCAATACCGATGGCAGATTTCCCTGGAATCGGAGCCTCCATACGAATATGTTGCGCTGCCAAATTGAGGGCAATATCGTCTGTTAAATTAACGATACGACTCACTTTCACGCCTGGTGCAGGTTCAATTTCATAACGTGTAACAGTTGGGCCTTGTGTAGCATTAACAACCTTTGCAGTAATACCAAAGTCACTCAATACATGTTCAAGCATCATCGCATTTTGTGCTACTTCTTCACCATTGTTTTGACTCCCCTTCCCTTTCGCCAAAATATCTAGGCTTGGGAAATGGTAAGGTCTATCATAGGACCGATGAATCTGTCCATCTTTAGATACAGCTACTTGCGCCGTATCTTCTGTAGTACTAATAATGGACGGTACTTGTAAACCCAT
>NZ_KQ960785.1:53791-149701 GCF_001553335.1 Veillonella parvula
CCCATACCTGCCATACCAGCTCCAGCACTTACAGAGCTTGCAGCTGCACCCGTTCCTGGCACAGCGGAGGCAATAGCACCGTGATTCGTTTCTAATGGGCCTATTGTTGTATTTTGATAAGAGAATTTTGGTTCTTCATCATCAGAATTTTCTACAGTTTCAACCTCATCTGAATACTCTTCATCTGGTGTATATGAATAGTCCTCATCTGGAACATATACATAATCATCACTCGTAGATCTATGTATATCGGAGAATTGTTCAAAATCATCAGCTTCATAAGACTTCGTATCACCAAATGCTCCAGATATATTAGCCAATTGCTCAGCCGCACGATTACGTGCTTCTATCTCAGCCAATTCCTTCCAAGATGTAGGAGTTTTTTGTGACTCCATAGTAGTAACTGTATCTTCAATAGGATCAACATCTACAGCTGTAGTAGAGTCAAAGAGGTCTCTTCCTGTAGCAATGCCTTGTTTTTCCAATGCATCTAATGCTTGATCTGCCGCATCAGCAAAACGTGTATCTTTTTCCCTGTTATAAGCTTTACGCTGTTCTGCCGCTTCTTTACGTTGTTCATTCCAATCTTCAAAGACTTCTTTTGCAACAGCAACCTTCTCAGCAGCTACCTCTTTTGCAACATCAAGGCCAACCTGTGTTTTGTCCGCGGCCTTCTGTAATCCACCGCGCAAAGACAAACGTGTCACCAGTAATCCAAAAGCTATGAGTAAGAATACATCAAGAATAATAGCCCCTAGGTTACCTAACAGTGTACGAAGGAATGTAGCAATTGCGCCACCTACGAAACCACCTTGATTAGCTAGTTGCGTAGTAATGAGTTCCTGTCCCTCAGGAACGCGCCACAAGGGAACAAGAGCTAACAAAAATAGGAAAAACAAGGTCATTACAACGCCTCGTTTTGTAATGGAAATAAATGTATCCTTATATAATAATCTCCAACCTAACCAGAAAACGCATAAACAAGGAATAATACCCCCTAAGCCAAAGCCATAACGGAATATACCTGTTAAAATCTGTCCTACAAGGCCGAGTTCAAAGCCAAAAAAGCCCAGAAAGGAAATTACAGCAAAGGCAATGACAATAAGGCCTTTCACTTCGCTGCGCAAAGAAAAGCTTTGCGACTTTGATTGCTGTTTTGTACTTGTTCGCTTACGGCGTGTGTTGCGTCTTTTGGTGGAAGTATTTTCTTCTGCCATAAATCTATACAAACCCCTTACTTATATAACATTACAGTAAATTAACTTATCATTATATTATAGCATATATCGTAATATTAAGTTAATTTTTACAACGTTTCTCCCAGTCGTGAAGTAACTGTTCCTCAGTCCCTCTCTTTATGCCCTTATAGTAGGTTGCATCAACTAGAGGCGTTGGTAAATACTGCTGTTTTACAAATCCATTAGGATAGTTATGGGCATACTTATAAGCTTTCCCATGACCTAATTTACTAGCCCCGCTATAGTGACTATCTTTCAAATGATCAGGTACTTGTCCACAATCCTTATGTCGCACATCAGATATCGCGGCATCAATAGCTACATAAGCAGAATTACTTTTAGGTGCGAGAGCAACATAGCACGCAGCCTCAGATAATATAATGCGCGCCTCAGGAAAACCTACCATATGAGCCGCTTGAGCCGCTGCGTTGGCAAGTATAAGAGCTTGTGGGTCCGCAAGTCCTACATCCTCTGCTGCACAAATAACAATACGACGAGCAATGAAATTAGGATCCTCTCCAGCTTCAATCATGCGTGCTAAATAATGTACCGTTGCCTGCACGTCAGAACCACGCATACTTTTTATAAAAGCTGAAATTGTATCGTAATGACTGTCTCCTTTTTTATCATATGTATATATACGACGACCTACGACCTTTTCAAGAACCTCAATAGTAATCGTTCCCTCATCGGGAACCATAGCTGCAGCTTGTTCAAGAATATTAAGGGCCATGCGACCATCACCATTGACGAAAATTCCCACATCTTCCAGAACTTCATCCGTTACCTGTAGATGGCGTTTGCCTAATCCCACTTCTTCATCGGTAATGGCGCGACGTAAAATTTGACCAATAGCCTTTGGTGTAAGTGCTTCTAATGTAATAAGACGCAAACGAGATAATAGCGGTCTATTAACCTCAAAGAATGGATTTTCTGTAGTAGCACCAATAAGGATAATAGTGCCATCCTCTACACAAGGTAACAACACATCTTGTTGGCTTTTATTAAAACGATGAATTTCATCGAGGAATAGAATTGTGCGTTGCTGTAAAAAACGAACTCGTTTGCGCGCGTCTTCAATGATAGTACGCAACTCACCAATACCGGCGTTAGTAGCATTCAGGTTTACAAAATGGCTATTACTCACCTTAGCTATAATGCCAGCTAATGTAGTCTTACCCGTTCCACAAGGACCATAAAAAAGCATAGATGGTATTGTATCCTTCTCTACCATAGCTCTCAAGAAAGTCCCCTTACCTACGGCCTTCTCTTGACCATATAAATAATCTAGTTTAGTAGGACGCATTCGTACAGGAAGCGGCTCGTATGTATTTGTAGGTGTCATATCAAACAAACTATCCATTCTATCACCTCAATTCGCACTCAGTTTAACTGTCGTATTTTCATATCTATAACTATTCAATCCAAAAACAATTACTGTCCCGTCATAAAAACCTAATAACATCAGTAACTCGGTAACACTGATAATATTGGCAAGACATTTATAACGTTTATGACATTTAGGGCTCTTAAGATTTTAAAAAGTTTAAATTCTTACCAAAGATATATTTATAGTATATGATATTTCAGTCTATTTTTACACGCAAAAAAGCCCCACCATGCCGTAATGTACCGCGTTTTGATCCTGCAAGGGCAGGTGGGTGTCCTCCTCATCCTGCAGTTGTCCCGTAAGGGCGTAACGTTCAAACGAGAGTTCAGACTCCCAAAGTAAATGTGTTGGCTCAAAACTGCGATATCACACGCACATGGCAGGGATATCTTATACTTAAATAGTATCAGAAAGATTAGCAATTAACAAGTCTTGACATTTCGATTTTAATCAATTCTTGCCTATGTTTTTACACTAAAGATTGCTCTTGTTCTTCTTCTACATCTAGTTTAATATGCAACTCTTTTAATTGTTTTGATTCTACTTCAGATGGAGCTTGGCTCATGATATCAGAAGCAGATTGAGTTTTAGGGAATGCGATTACGTCGCGGATAGATTGACGTTTTGCCATCAACATAACAAGACGATCTAGGCCAAATGCACAACCTGCATGAGGAGGTGCACCATATTGGAATGCATCAAGCATGAAGCCGAATTTAGATCTTGCTTCTTCAATGGACAAGCCAATTGCTTTGAATACTTTTTCTTGTACGTCAGCTTGGTAGATACGCAAGGAACCGCCACCGATTTCTACGCCATTCAATACCATGTCGTAAGCAATCGCTTTTACACTGCCAGGATCGGATTCTAATTTATCAAGATCCGCATGGCGTGGCATTGTGAACGGATGGTGCATTGCAACATAACGTTTTTCATCTTCGTTATATTCGAACATAGGGAAATCAGTTACCCATGTGAATGCCAATTTATCTTGGTCAATCATGTTCATACGACGTGCCATTTCAAGGCGTAATTCGCCTAATGCACGTGCCACAGTTGCAGGTTTATCAGCAATCATCAATACGAGGTCGCCACCTTTAGCGCCCATTTTTTCACCGACATTGCGAATTGTGTCTTCACCTAAGAACTTCATGATTTGAGACTTGATAGAACCATCTTCGTTGAAGCAAGCCCATGCAAGGCCTTTGGCGCCGTAACGATTTACATATTCAACAAGGTCGTCAAGTTCACGGCGAGGAATGCCAGCATCACCAGGTACAACAATACCTTTAACTACGCCACCATTGTCGATTACAGAGCGGAATACTTTGAATTCTGTATCTTTTACAAGATCAGTTACATCAGTAAACGCCATATCAAAACGAAGATCCGGCTTATCAGAGCCGTATTTATCCATTGCTTCGTCCCATGTAATACGAGGCATAGGCAAAGAAATTTCTTTACCTAATGCAGTTTTAAATACATGAGCAATCATCTCTTCAAGCAATGCATAAATATCTTCTTCATCAACGAAGGACATTTCTAAGTCGAGCTGAGTGAACTCAGGTTGACGGTCTGCGCGCAAATCTTCATCGCGGAAGCAACGAACGATTTGGAAATATTTTTCATAACCAGCAACCATCAAGATTTGTTTGAAAATTTGTGGAGATTGTGGCAACGCATAGAATGTACCAGCATTTACACGAGACGGCACTAGATAGTCACGAGCGCCTTCTGGTGTAGATTTAGTAAGCATTGGCGTTTCAATTTCCAAGAAATCGCGGCTATCGAAGAAGTCGCGCATTGCTTTCGTTACTTTGTGACGCAAAATCAAGTTGCGTTGCATTTCTGGACGACGTAAGTCAAGGTAACGATATTTCAAGCGAATATTTTCATCTACATCGATATCATCTTGGATATAGAAAGGAGGAGTTTTAGCGGAGTTCAATACGCGCAACTCTTCACAGAACATTTCGTATGCACCTGTAGGAAGGTTTGGATTAATAGCAGCCTCATCACGTTTTGTAATCTTACCACGTACGCAAAGTACATATTCATTACGAACATCCTCTGCTTTGTGGAAAGATTCTACGTTGTGATCTGGGGACGCTACTACTTGTACTACGCCAGAACGATCGCGTAAATCCAAGAAAATCAAACCACCATGGTCACGACGGCGTTCAACCCAACCACATAATACGACCTCTTTACCTACCTCTTGTTCAGAGATGGTGCCACAACCGTGCGTACGGTGTAAGCCTTGCATTGTTTCCATTCTAATTGTCATCCTTTCCAGTCATAACATTACTAATTCGTATACTAGGAAATCTCTTCATTATATCTTTATATTCTTGTGTAAATTTTTCATCATTAATTATAGCCTTAATATCTTCAGCTACTATATTTAGAGAAACAGTCTTTTGTTCACTAGTATCCATGAATCGAATTATGGCTTCTTTACGAGCCAATTCATCATCACCCAATATAATAACATATTTCGCATTAATTTTGTTAGCGTATTTTAATTGTGCCTTCATACTCTTGCCCTGCCCGTCCATTTCAACGGTAATATATTCATCATGTAAGGCTTGGCAAATTTTGAAAGCCTCTACCTTAGCCCCATCGCCAAGAGCGACTACGAATACAGATGGTTCTACAGTTGGCTCAGGCAATAAGTTTTGTTTTTCAAGAGCTAATAGTAAACGCTCCATGCCCATAGCAAAACCGATAGCTGGAGTATGAGGTCCATCGAGCTCTTCTACGAGACCATCGTAACGGCCACCACCGGCTACAGCACTTTGAGCACCTAAAGGAGTATATTGTACCTCAAAGGCTGTCTTTGTATAGTAATCAAGGCCACGTACGAGACGAGGATTTAAAGTATATTGCACATTAGCTGCAGTTAAATAGGTTTTCAATTCTTCAAAATGATCATGACACTCTTCACATAAATGTTCGTGAATTTCAGGAGCACCTACGGACAAGGATTTACATGTTTCATTTTTACAATCCAGTATACGCAAAGGATTTTTGTACAACCGTTCTTGGCAATCGCTACATAATTGTTCCTTTTTAGGTTCAAAGAAAGCGATTAATTTTTCTCGGTATACAGGACGACATGTTGGGCAACCTACGGAGTTTACTTCTACATTGAGGTCTTTAAGGCCAAAGTCTTTTAATAACTGTACAACCATACAGATAACTTCACTATCTACCACTGGAGATTGCGAACCTAGTACCTCTGCACCAAATTGGTGGAATTGACGATAACGACCCGCTTGCGGTTTATCATGACGGAACATAGGGCCCATGTAATACCATTTTGTGAGACCTTCTTTACCATATACTTTATTTTCTAAGTATGCGCGCACAGCAGACGCCGTATTTTCAGGGCGTAAGGTAAAGCTAGAACCACCGTCATCACCGGTGGTAAAGGTGTACATCTCTTTTTGTACTACATCTGTAGTCTCACCAATACCGCGTAAGAATAATTTAGTTTCTTCAAAGGCAGGTGTGCGAATTTCATTGAACCCATATACTTTACAAATTTCGCGCATACGTTGTTCAATATAATGCCAATGTATCATCTGTTCTGGCAAAAAGTCTTGTGTACCTCTTGGTTTTCTTATAGCCATTACACAACCTCCCAAAATCTTTCACAAATTCTATGTCGTTTCTCTAAAAGTGCATCTATCGTTTCGTGATAAACATCTACGTCTTTTGGCATATGCTGTTTAAGTTGACGATATTCAGGGGCGCGCATCCACTTGGATGAACTGCCGGGCCCCATAGATAGAATACTCTGCCGTTCTTCCATAATCTGGATATTATATTCACACGCTTTGCCAGGCAAAGTATAGCCAATATTCTCTAACTGCCCTCTCATATATTGTTGGCGATATAAATAATATGGCACATAACCAGCTGCTTCAAGACGCTCTTTACCATATTGTACCATTTCCGCCACAAGATGTTCTTCAGGAATATCATCTTCCATATGTAAATCGTACAACAGGCTACCACGTTTTAATGCTAACGTATGAATTGTAACATTTTCCGGCAGATTTTGACATACATAATCCATATTCTCTATCATGTTTGACATCGTTTGATTAGGCAAGCCTGCAATAAAATCCATATTTACGGCTAATGATGTATTGTTTTTTACATATTGTAAAAGTTCATCAACATCCCGTACACTATGGCCGCGTCCAATACGACGCAAAATATCATCTTGCATCGTTTGCGGGTTAATGCTAATACGATTCACACCTAGCGCAAGCATGGAACGTAGCTTTGTAGGATTAACAGAATCAGGTCGTCCTGCCTCTACAGTAAATTCATGACCTTCTGGTACGAGTAGAGACAACTGTTTTAGAACCTGGTGAAAGTCTTCATCCTTTAGCACTGTCGGAGTACCGCCGCCCATATAGAGAGTATCTACGGTTAGATTATAAGATTCTATAATGGCTTTCATATCTTCTATATCACGGGTTAAAGCCCTTAGAAATTGACTTTTACCAGCATAATCCTGATAGAGACCATATGGAAACGAGCAATATACGCAACGCGTGTCACAGAAAGGAATACCACAATAGAGGCTTACCTTTTTATCATCTGTATCAGATAGAAATGGACGTTGATACTCGCCAATGGCCCCCAAAGTAGCAAGCTTTTCCATAGACACAGAAAACTCGTCCCGAATGTGACGAGTTGCTGCGTGGACAGAGCCATATGTATCTATATATTTATGTAGTAGCTTTGTTGGGCGCACACCTACCATGGTTCCCCACGGAGCCTCAGCAGGTAAGCCTTGATATTCACGCAAATAGCACAACAAGGCTTGTCCAATTTGACGACGCCCCATAGAGGAAACCGGTCCTTCAAAAATCTGAACCGAATCACCAATAGTAACAGTTAATGTGTACATCCCTTCCATTTCATGCGCTTCAAGGATAACCTCTGGATGTACCTTATCAGAAAAAAGTCCTGCCGCGCCACAGTTATGAGCTACTACGGAGCCAAGTGGTAATGGCCCCGTATATAGATAACCATTAACCATGATGGGACATACGCTCAAGCTTTTCTAATTCTGCTTCAGTCATATGATTTTGGCAATCACTACAATAACCATATACTTTCAATTGATGATCAATGGTACGGAAGTTTAATTTCTTAGCGATAATAGACTCCAATGTTTCAAGCATGTCGTCTTCAAACTCGGAAACTTTACCACATTTTACGCAAATCAAATGGTGATGGAAATGAGCGAACTCTTCGTCATTTAATTCATAACGATTACGGCCATCACCAAAATCAAGACGTTTTAACAAATCAAGTTCTGTAAAGAGATCAAGAGTTCTGTAAATTGTTGCCAGCCCGATATCAGGTGCCACCTCTTTTACAAGAACATATACATCTTCAGCACTCAAGTGATTTTCATCAGCATCGATGAATGCTTGCAAAATTGTTTGACGTTGAGTTGTCAATTTGTACTTTTTGTCTTTAATGCGTTCTTTTAATTTTTCTAATGTTGTGTTCATAATAAATTTCCCCTCGACTGTAAAAAATAATTCGTTTAAACCTACTGACCAACGAATGGGTTGTATTGTTTTTCATACCCTATATTTGTTTCCGGTCCATGACCAGGATAAACCATTGTATTATCAGGCAATCTATATAGCTGAGTCTTAATCGATAATATCAGGGTCTCATAAGAACCATTTGGAAAATCTGTACGGCCTACGGAGTCTCTGAATAGAGTGTCCCCTACAAACACAAGACCTTCCATGTAATAACACACACCTCCTGGCGTATGACCTGGTGTTTCAAGCACCTCAAGATCGATATCACCACATGTAATGTGATCACCTTGTTTAACCTCAATAATTTCCGCTTTTACCTTAATTGGCGTTGGATTGCTATAAGCACTAAGATTAAGTTCAGGATCAGATAAATACGGTACATCGCCTTTATGAATATATACAGGCACATGATAGATGTTTACAATCTCTTGAATGCCACCAATATGATCTCCATGACCATGTGTCAGTACAATCGCCTTCGGCTTTAAGTCATGTTTTTTTAGCGCATCTAGTACTTCAGCTGTTGCAGGATCGATAATGAAAGCTTCACCTATCGCTTTATCACCGATAACATAGCAATTTGTTCCTAGTGGACCTAAAGGCATGCGCATAAGCACTAATTGTTGTTCGCTCATTAAGCCCCTCCTTTACTACGTTGAACAGTATACACTTCACGAATACGACGCAATTTAGTCATTACGAAATCTAGTTGCGAAATATCCCGGATATCAACCACCAAATTGATGCTTACATTTTTTGTATCTTCTTGAACCTTAGCATTGATGTTAGTAATGGTGATTTTCAATTCTGAAAGCACCGCCATAACTTCCATGAGAATACCAGCTCGATCATAAGCTTGAATATCAATGCCTACGTGGAAAGATTCGCCAGAAGAACCGTCCCAAGAGACTTCTATCATCCGCTCTAAGTCTTCAGGAGAATGGCCCATGCTAGGGCAATCACAGCGGTGAATAGAAACGCCACGACCACGGGTTATGTAACCTATAATATCATCACCAGGTACAGGATTACAGCATTTTGCCATACGCACCATCACACCAGCTTCACCTTTTACGAGAACACCAGTGCCATTTTTAGTTTTCTTTTGTCCTTGAGATTTTAATTTCTCAATAATTTGCTCTGTACTGCGCTTAGATTCCTCTACCTCTTTAGACTTTTTATAAAGTTCAATTAAACGCAAAAGAACAGTGCTTACAGGAATGCCGCCATAGCCACAGGCTGCAAACATTTCCTCTTCTGTACCGGCTTTAAGTTGTTTCGTTACATGTTGTAAACGGTTGTCTGCACATAATTCTTTCCAATTATGATTCAATCGTTTTGCTTCTTTTTCAAGAGCTTCTAAGCCTTTTTCAATATTTTCAGCTTTATTTTCACGCTTGAACCAATTGCGAATTTTATTCTTACTTTCAGAAGAACCTACGATATTCAACCAATCAAGGCTAGGACGACCTGTTTTGGATGTGATGATATCAACAATATCACCATTTTGCAAGGTATAATCCAACGGCACAATTTTGCCGTTTACCTTAGCACCAACACAATGATGACCTACATCGGTATGAACTCGATAGGCAAAGTCAAGCGGTACAGAGCCTATTGGCAACTTAACAACGTCACCCTTTGGCGTAAATACAAATACCTCACCAGAGAAAACGTCTAATTTCAAAGCATTAACGAGTTCCGTTGGATTACTAGTATCTTGCCATTCAAGAACCTGGCGCAGCCATGCAACCTTTTGATCAAATTCTTTATCGCCGTTTTTATTTCCTTCTTTATATCGCCAGTGAGCAGCCACACCATATTCAGATACACGGTGCATTTCCCAAGTACGGATTTGAATCTCTACCGGTTGCCCCATCGTGCCGATAACGGTTGTATGCAAGGATTGATACATATTAGACTTCGGCATGGAAATATAATCTTTGAAGCGATAAGGCAATGGCTTCCACAAGCTATGTGCAATGCCAAGTACTGCATAACAATCAGGGATGCTATCAACGATCACACGAACGGCAAGCAAATCATAAATTTGGGATAAATCACGATTATCCTTTTTCATCTTCTTATAAATACTGTAGAAGTGTTTTGGACGACCTTTGATATCCGCCTTGATATGGGCTTCACTTAAGGCCTTTGTAAGTTGCCTCATCGTATCATTAACAATGTCTTCCCGGACTTGGCGTTTTTGTTTCATTTGATCGACTAGATCATAGTATTTTTCCGGCTCTAAATAACGGAAGGATAAATCTTCCAACTCCCATTTCACATTGAAGATACCAAGACGATGTGCCAAAGGTGCAAAGATTTCTAAGGTTTCCTTAGCAATACGCTTTTGTTTGTCACTACACATATGCTTTAAGGTGCGCATGTTGTGTAAGCGATCACCCAATTTAATAACTACGACACGTACGTCCTTCGCCATAGCTAAAATCATCTTTCGATAGTTTTCCATTTGGCGATCTTCTTTGGTTTCATACTGGAATTGGTTTAATTTTGTTACCCCATCAACGAGGAATGCTACTTCAGAGCCAAACATCTCCTCTAGGTCTTCCTTCGAGTAAGATGTATCTTCAACCACATCATGCATTAGAGCTGCCATGAGTGTAATATGGTCGATTTGTAAATGTGCCAAAATATCAGCTACAGCTAGAGGATGCATGATATACGGTTCACCGGAAGCTCTAAACTGACCTTCATGAGCCTTATCAGCAAGCTCAAAAGCTTTCAATACTTGGTCACACTCATCATCTGTTAAATACGTATGGATATACTCCATAAACTCAGCTAAGGCTTTACTTTTATCAAATGTACTTTGTTCCACCAAAGCTTTGCCTTCTTCATTTACAGTTGTCATGATGTCACCTCCTATACACTATAAGTAAGAAATGTTACGGATGTGACAAGATCTAATTTTCCTTCAATGGCGTTCCATCTAAGCATTAATTGACCATCATCACTTGTATATTCTTCAACAATGCCCAATTCTTTAAATACATCAATAGATGTTAGAGCACTGCGATTATTCTGATCTGCCGGCTTACGGCGCAATATATCTTGTTCTACATTATAAACCGATTGACTACGACCTCGCATGGACTGTTTTATTATGACATACATTTGTCTAAGCCCTTCTGTAGAAAGCTTAATCGGCTCTTCAGTCAATGGTTCAATAGCTTGAATCATGAGTTGCGGAGAAACCATACCTTGCCATTCATTCTTTTGCAAGGAAAATGCCACTTTTACCACAGTTCCCACAAAGATAAATTTAAATAAGTCTGGACGATTCCAAGCTATAGCATCTAATGTACCATTCGAAGTTTCAAATATTATCTTACAATGATTTTTTAATTGGCCCATGAGCATAATATCTTGCACGGTAGCTTCCATAATAGCAAAGACTGGCGTGCTATTGGCCATTCCATAAGGTTCAAGGTCTGATACGCGGTCAATGATATCGACATCGATATCATCAACAGGTAGTTCCGCATCAATAGCAACCACAGGAATATATTCCTCATCTGTAATAACTGCTTTGCAATACTTGGTTAACCGTTCTCGTAACTCATCAATACGATTTGCATCGATGCTAAAGCCTGCTGCCGCAGCATGCCCGCCAAACTGTAGCAAGATATCCTCACAAGATTTTAATGCATCATATATGTTAAAGCCATCTATACTACGGCACGAGCCTTTACCAACGCCATCATGAATACTGATGACTAAGGTTGGTTTGTAAAACTCCTCTACTAGACGAGAAGCAACAATACCAATGACTCCTGGATGCCACTCTTCGCCGGCCACAATAGTTACATAATCAGCTTTATGTCCTTGATTAGCTACATCAACACGAGCCAACTCATGAATATTTCGTTCTAACTCTTGTCGTTCACGGTTCGTTTCATTTAGTTCCTCCGCAATTGCCTCTACTATATCCTCGTCATCGGTCACAAGTAATTCAACTGCACGCGTTGCATGCGTTACGCGACCCGCTGCATTAAGACGAGGTGCTAAGGTAAAACCAATATGTCCAGATGTAATAGTTCGTTCATGAAGCCCAGCTACATCAATAAGCTTTTTAATCCCCAAGTTAGGTTCCCTATTCATCTTCTCAAGGCCTGATTTTACAATGATACGGTTCTCACCGACCAAAGGCACTACATCGGCCACAGTGCCAAGTGCAACGATATCTAAATCATCTAAGTACCATTCTCCGCGCTTTGTAAGCCACAAGGCTTGGCATAACTTAAAAGCAACCCCTACGCCAGATAAGTTTTTATCCTTATAAGGACAGTCCTTTTGCTTATGATTTATAACGGCCTTGGCTCGTGGAATCATATCAGGAGCCGTATGGTGATCCGTAATAATCATATCGATACGGTCTCGTACAGCCTCTACAATATCGTAAGAACTAATGCCGCAGTCTACAGTAATGACTAAAGCCGTTCCCCGTTCAATAAGGTGCTCTAAAGCCTCTAAATTGAGGCCATACCCTTCACTTTGACGTTCTGGTATGTAATAGGTAACATCGGCACCTAATTTCTTTAAAAATCGATAAAGTACTGATGTTGCAGTAATACCATCTACATCATAATCACCATAAATGACGATTGGTTTGTGACATTCAATTGTTTCCAGAACTAGTGAAACAGCCACATCCATATCTTTTAATGTAAATGGATCTAACAAATCTGACAAAGTACCTTGTAAAAACTGACGACCTTCGTCTACATCAATGTGACGATTCACCATTAATTTAGCCACAATAGGGTTTACACCAAGTTCACGGATTAAGATATTCTCTTTCTCTTGATCACCTTTACAAAGGCGCCAACGTTTTTTCTTAATCATCATATCCCTCAGTAGTTTATAATCAATATTATTCTTGAATTCAACGTATTATCATTATCATTTTTATTTATTATACCTTAAAATGCAAATAAAATAAACTATTTTATATATTTTATTCTCATTTAAAGCTTGCTATTTTCTCAACAAGAAAGAGCCTCCCATTATCAATAGGAGGCTCCATATCAGTGAATTCCTTAGAACCGGAAGTCCCGTTCGCCGTCTTTCATCTGTGCAATATAAGCTTTAGCTTTATCTTTAACTAAATCATTTTTGATATTTTCTAACTGTTGTTCAATAACCTTAGAACCATGAGCCTTAGTTTCATCATTGCCGTAATCCATGATATATTCGTTCAATGTCATCAACGCATTTGGTTGACAACAGTTGTGAATTTGACCGGATTTTGCAAGAGCCATGAATCGATCCCCAGTTCTACCTGCACGATAACAAGCAGTACAGAAGCTTGGAACATACCCAAGGTCTAGCAACCAGTTAACGATTTCATCTAATGTACGCGTATCACTACGATCGAATTGTGCCGTATTATCTTCTGGCTTTTCTTCTTCTTTGTAACCACCTACACTAGTACGAGATCCACCACTAATTTGGGAGATACCTAATGCCAAGCCACGTTCACGCATGGATTGACTTTCACGAGTGGACATAATCATACCTGTATACGGTGTAGAGACGCGGATAAGAGCAACAATTTTTTCAAATACATCATCAGGTACAGCATTACTGAAATCATCTACATCGATATCATCCGCTGGACAAATACGAGGTACAGAAATAGTATGTGGACCTACCCCATACACAGCCTCTAAATGTTCTGCGTGCATCAACAAACCAACGAAATCGTATTTATAATGCTCCAAACCATAAAGAACACCGATGCCTACATCATCAATACCACCTTGCATAGCGCGGTCCATCGCCTCTGTATGGTAGGCGTAGTCGCTCTTAGGGCCTGTAGGATGTAAGGCTTCATAGTTTTCTTTATTATATGTTTCTTGGAATAATGTATATGTGCCAATACCAGCCTCATGTAATTTTTTGTAGTCCTCAACGGAACAAGCTGCAATATTTACGTTTACACGGCGGATTTCACCATTTTTATTTTTGATACCGTAAATCGTCTTGATGGATTCCAAAATATATTCTAGTGGATTATTAAGAGGATCTTCACCAGACTCAATTACAATACGCTTATGGCCCATCGCTTCTAACGCAATAACCTCTTCTCTGATTTGGTCTTGCGTTAATTTTTTGCGTTTAATATCGCGGTTTTTGGAGTGGTACGGACAATACACACATCCATTGATACAATAGTTAGACAAGTATAACGGTGCAAATAGAACAATGCGATCGCCGTAGATAGCCTTCTTGATTTCCTTTGCTAAAGCAAAAAGCTTTTCCTTATATTCAGGTAACGGACATTCTAAGAGAACTGCTGCTTCTCGGTGGTTTAATCCCTTAAAAGTAGCAGCTTTCGCTAAAATAGCATCTAACAACTCCCGATTTTCCTTGTTTTCCTCTGCATAGGCAAGTGTGTCAAGGATTTCCTGATGGGAAATAAATTCCTCCGCCTTTGGAGATTTTACATCATACATAGTACTTACCTCAAATCTTTCTAGTGGCAGTGCCACCCCTCTTTAGGTTTATGAAAGTATATGACAACCAGTCTTCTGGTATTTCACTGATACTGTACTTAGTATACCACTATTCCTACTAAAAAGCACAGGAATTTGATACATACAAAAAGGTTGCCGCCTCATAAGAGGAAGCAACCTTTATATCATAGGAGTTTCTAATCTATATCGATTATCTATATCGAATATGACTAAAATGTATGTATCTAAATTTTTAAACAATTTAAATAATTATACATCAACGCTTACAATCTATTGCTAAATTTATGACACATACTTAGTCAGCCCTATTTTCCCCACGTATCATACAGCTCTTTCATAGCTCGCTCTTTTGCTATAATGCCATGAGCCATCCATAATGTGCTATCCACTTGCAATACATGATCTGCTTTTACAGCAGGCAAGTTTTTCCATAACTCATCTTTTTTAAGATTTGCCAATCGTTGATTTGCGATACCTTGATTATTCGATGTAGAAGCACCATAACCAGATGTAACAATGAGATACTTTGCATCAAGATCAGGTAACCGTTCTAAAGAAATCGCACTATTCGTTGGGTTGAGCTCTGTTTCTAATGCCATATCAGGCGGTTTAATATTTAATAAATCAGCCATAAAATTATTTATATCATTTTTCATATATGGATAGAGACGAATTTCCTTATTCATAATTCGTAAGAATCCTACAGTCTCACCATTTAAGTTTTTACCTAAAGCAATACGAGTTTTCTTTGCATTATTGTAGTATTCTTTTAAACGAGCTTCACCTATTTCAGGCACACCTAGAGCCGTAGCAATACCCAAGAGGGCTACCTCTTCCTTATTAACATTAAACGTAATAGTCGGTGCGATTTTAGACAAGGCTTCATAAGCCGCTTTACCATAAGAGTCTCGCATAATAATCAAATCTGGTTTTAACGCTTGAATTTGTTCGTAGTTAATGGTTCTAGTTTCATCATTAATACTGAAGTTTTGAATATTACGTTCTTTTAGCTCATTATATAAATAGCTATTTTCGTTATAGTTGGCTGCAATAAATGGCTCATCCAACGCAATCATAGGATCTTCTGCACGAATCACTACAATACGCTTATGTTCTTTAGGCATTACAGTTTTACCAAGCTTATGAGTAACAATGATTTTATCGCCTTCAACAGAAACAATTTTATCTACTGCCTTCTTTGTAGATGTTAATCGCTTCTTAAACTCTTTATCAATTTCCTTTGGATCATTAGATCGTTCTAGGGCAGCTTTCATCTTATCATCAAGGCTAGCATAGATAGCTTCATGAGTCATGCCATTTTGTTGAGGTCCGCAACCGGCAATCCCCATAATTACACAAGCTCCTATTAAGCTTGACAGTAACAATCGCTTCATACTACACCTCACGTGCCGTATGGCCATAATTCTTCATAGAATAAGGAATACAGAACGGACGATCCGTCTTAGGATCATTCATAATCGTAGAATCTACACCAAATACATCCTTTAACATCTCGTTATGGAAAATATCATGAGGAGTACCTTCGTACTGAATTTTTCCATCTTTCATAGCTACTAAATAATCAGCAAAACGAGCTGCTTCATTAAGTTCATGAATAACCATAATAATCGTCTTATTATATGTTTTATTTAAATGCTCTACTAAATGCAATACATCCATTTGGTGAGATACATCAAGAAAGCTCGTCGGTTCATCAAGAAACAAAATATCTGTATTTTGTGCAATAGCCATAGCAATCCAAGCTCGTTGGCGTTGACCGCCAGACATGTGCGTAATACCACGATCTGCAAATGATAGTAATTCAGTTTCTTTTAAAGCCCACTCTACAATTTCTTTATCTTCCTTTGTAGTACGAGCAAAAAGGCTACCTTGATGCGGTGCACGTCCATACATAACAAGTTCGCGAACAGTGATTTCACCAGGTGCTGTAGGATTTTGAGGTAAAATAGCAACCTTCTTCGCTAATTCACGACTATTGTAATCACCAATAGACTTACCATCTAATAATACATCACCATCCATGGGACGAATAATACGACAAATTGTTTTTAACAAAGTAGACTTACCACAACCATTAGCACCAATCAATGCGGTCACTTTACCTTCTGGAATTGTAAGATTCAAGTTTTCTATAATTTTTGTATCACCGTAACCTGTGGTTAAGTTATTAATTTCTAATTTCATTTATATCTCCCCTTTTACGCTTTTGTTTTCGCTAAAATATACAAGAAGTATGGTGCCCCGATTAAGGCTACAATAATGCCTAAGAGGATTTCGTCAGGCGCAATAATGGCTCGGCCAATCCAATCGGCAGTGACCACTAAAATAGCGCCAATTAGACCTGTTAACGGCAAGAAATACGCATGGTCGGCACCAACTAAACGACGTGCAATGTGAGGGGAAATAAGCCCTACAAAACCAATACTACCACCGATAGCTACACAGAACCCAGATAAAAGAACTGCAATAATTAAGTATACGAATCTAGAGCGATTTATATGTACGCCAAGACCAATCGCCGTTTCATCAGCTAAGCTTAATAAATTTAACTCCATATAACGAGCATAGAGAATAAGTGATAATACAATGACAACTGGTACAAGCACCCATACGTGCTCCCAGGTATTACCCGAAATGGTACCGATTGTCCAGGTATTAACTAAATAAAATTTATTAGGGTCCAAACGCGTTACGAGTAAGACTTGCAATGCATGGAACCCTGCGCTCATAGAAATACCTGTTAAGATTAAACGATATGGCGAAATAATATCGCGGCCTCGACAAGATAAAAGATAAATTAAAAGCGCTGCCACAACAGCACCAGCTACGGCAACAGTTGGTAATGTCCAAATCCCCCACGCCGTTGTAGAACCTGCAAAATACACTAAAAGAACTACACCTAAGCCAGCACCAGCATTTACGCCTAACAAGCTTGGGCTAGCCAATTCATTACGAGATATAGTTTGGAAAATCGCACCAGACATAGCAAGGCCCATACCAATAAATACAGCCAAGATGGTACGAACTAAACGAAAATCAAAAACCGTGAGGTTTTCTACATCATTACCACCGCCAAAAAGAATGCGAATAAGATCAGATGTAGACATATCGCTAAATCCTGTATGAAGATGTCCATATATAGCACCTAATAATATAAGTGTCATAACGAAAGAGTAGGCAAAAAAGCGTTTTTTCATCTTATTTCCCTCCCTTACGATTTGCTAAATAAATAAAGAATGGAACCCCTACGAGCGCAGTAATGGCACCTAATGGTGTTTCAAATGGAGGATTTATGATACGAGCCACAACGTCTGCAATCATAACAAGAACCGCACCAAAAAGTGCAGAGAATGGAATTACTAGTCGATAATCGATGCCCACCAGTTTACGTGTTATATGTGGAATGACGAGACCTACAAAACCGATAGGACCGGCTAGAGCAACAGCAGAACCGCTAAGAATAAGTACTGTCAAACCAGATAACACACGGACGCGATTTAAATTACTACCTAGACCAATCGCCACCTCTTCACCAAAGCTTAAAAGCGTAACAGATTTTGATACGTACATAGCAATAAGAATACCAACAATAGTCCAAGGTAATACGAGTAATACTTGTTCCATGCGAATACCGCTTATACCGCCGGCAGTCCAGAAGCTTAATTCTTGTGCTACTTGGAAGTACACAACAAGCATATGTGTAACAGCTACAAATACTGCACTAATAGCCGTACCTGCAAGTGCAAGATATACAGGGGTAGCTTTACCACCTACGCGTTTAGCAAGAGCTAAAATAAATAGTGTTGCCAACGCAGCCCCAGCAAAGGAAAATAAAATACTTCCATTTAAGGTTAAATAAGGAAATAAAATCATTCCAACAGCTAGACCAAAACTAGCACCTGCATTAATCCCCAAAATAGAAGGACTTGCCATAGAATTATTGGTAACACCTTGCATCAGTGCACCTGATACGGCAAAGCTAATACCTACAACGATACCTGCTATCATACGTGGCAGGCGCAATGTTTGAACGATCATCTGTCCTATACTATTAGGATCATAGTTGGTAAAGGATAGAGTAATATCATCTATGCTGATATAGCGTATCCCAATGAAGAGTGAACCAAGAGATGTGGCAATTAAAATAGCTAAGGCTAATATACCTAGTAGCGTAGTTTTAGCTGCACGCCCTCCCCTTGTTTCTACATCATAATTGCTCATAAAAACTCCTTACAATACAAAATACTATAGAATTTACTGATATATTATATCAACACTCTTCTATCTTTTTCAATAATAAATCTCAATATCATTTATAGAAATAATGCAATATTAAAAACATTATAAGTAAACCTTTATAACTATACAGAATTATATCCATCAATTTGTATACCTATAAGCATACAAAAATATTTCTTACTATATAAAAAATAGTAGTAACCTTAAGGTTACTACTCTAAGTTTTGATTAAATATTCTAATTTGATGTACTATAAAAATATATTTAAGGTACTAAGCTTACCTATTTAATTGATTTCTATTATTAAAAAATGTTCTATACGCTAATTGACAAGTAATAAAGCAAGCAATCGATATGGTAGATAAACTCATAAATGTCACAATCATTTGATATTTTACAGCTTCAAGCGGGGGCATCCCCGCTAAAATAAGACCTGTCATCATCCCTGGTAAAGCCACAATTCCTAAGGTCTTAGCACTATCCACAGTTGGCTGCAATCCAGTCTTTATAACATCTCGCACGATGGCTTTTGACGCTTGCTTAGGTGTACTTCCTAGCGCTAGTTTAATCTCTACCTCTTGTTGACGCAATTCAAAATTTGATAGCATTTGGCGATAACAAAGCCCAATCGCTACCATAGCACCACTAATGACCATACCACCAACAGGAATCACTTGATAAGCAGTAAAATTAAGCACGCCCGTTAAAAGCAAAATCGTTAAAGTAATACTTGCACCTACGGTTATAGCAAACCAAGAAATCCACAGAGCATAAGGAATTCCCTTTCCCCGCTTAGAAGAATTATAGGCCGCATTGATAGCCATAAATCCTAATAAACCAATTATAAATATAGGACTTTCGGTACTAAAAATATAAGCTAAAATAAAACCTATAACAAATAACTGTATGGTAGCCCGCAAAGCACTTATAAAAATATCTTTCTCTAACTTCAACTCCTGCTGATAGGACATAAACATACTGATAATAACTAATGTAGATGCAAGGCATAATGACGTGGCTGAAATAGCATGAAATTGACTCATCGTAATACCTCCTCTTTAGCTAATGATCCATCTACAATTGTAATACGACGATTAGACATGCGTAGGCTTTGTTCCTCACTATGTGTAATTGCTATGATGGTCATTCCATTTTTATGGAGCTCACCGATTACCTGTTCTACAATAGCCGTATTGACAGCGTCTAATGCAGAGGTTACCTCATCTAAAAGCAATACTTTAGGTTCAAAGATAAGACTGCGAATAAGACAAATCCGTTGCATTTCTCCACCAGATAATTCATCATTACGGCGCTCAAGATATTCGATAGGCATATGAAGTAAATCGAAAAGATATTTGATACGAATCATATCAGGTTCCATACCTCGAATATCATAAGGGAACAAAATATTACGACGCACCGTTTTTGCAAACAAGTAAGGTCTTTGAAAGCAATAACCAACCTCTTTACGATAACTTTCTGGATCTATAGTGGCTAAATCACGCCCATTATAAGTAATAATCCCTGAGGTAGGGCTAATTAAATCACTGCATAATTTTAAAAGTGTACTTTTACCACTACCAGAAGGACCTACAATAGTGAGATACTCTCCTTCATGTACAGATAGAGATACATCACGGATAATAGACTTTTCTTTTACAACATAGGATATATTAGATAACTCTAATAGTGCCATAATGCCTCCGATCATATTTCAAGACTCTATGATATATTTAATAATCACTTTAAACTATATTATATTATACCAATACAACTTACACCATAATAAACAAAAATAAGCAACAAAAAATCCCTAGTGGAAACCACTAGGGATTAATAGTCTTATAAAATTAAGCTTCTACAGGGTATACGCTAACTTTACGGTTATAACGACCAGCACGTTCAAATGCTACTTTACCAGGCACAAGTGCAAATAAAGTGTCATCTTTACCGATACCTACGTTAGTACCAGGGTGGAAGTGAGTACCACGTTGACGAACGATGATGTTACCGCTCTTTACGATGGAACCATCATGGCATTTAACACCAAGACGTTTAGATTCACTGTCACGACCGTTACGAGTACTGGACACACCTTTTTTATGTGCGAACAATTGCAAATCAAAAGTAAACATTAAGTTCACCTCCTATATTTCGTGAATTTGGACAAACTCTGGATATTGACGGCTAATTTCCTCCAAACCGAGAAGCATAGTCCCCAGAATATCCTGTCCACTCTGATTAATCGTACCAGAGAGAACTATATCACATTGACCTTCGCTATTCGTATACTCCCCTTCTTGTCGAGCAATTTGGGTGAGTCCTAACATTGCCGTTGCCGACAAGGCGGACACTGCGGCACATACGATATCGAAGCCATGTTCATCATATCCTGCATGACCGGACATATGACAACCAACTACTTGACCATCACTATTCCGCTGGATTCCAATGGAAACCATAATTAAGCTTGGATAGATTCAATACGAACTTTTGTGAACGGTTGACGATGGCCTTGACGACGACGGTAGTTGGATTTAGCTTTGTATTTGAATACTAAGATTTTTTTACCTTTACCATGCTCAAGAACTGTACCTGTAACTTTTGCACCGTTTACAAGAGGAGCGCCAACTTTAACGTCGCCGTCATTCACTACAGTCAAAACTTCTTCGAATGTAACGGACTCGTCAGCAGCTGCTTCCAATTTTTCGATAGTAATTACATCGCCTTCAGCAACGCGATATTGTTTACCACCAGTTTTAATAATTGCGTACATGAGAACACCTCCTTGTTATCGAACTCGCTGAATTCGGTATCCCGACCCGAACTTCGGTCGGGCGTTTAAACCTGCTTCACGCGGATTGCAAAGTTCAGTAAACCGAACTAATACTGGTATAGTATATCCTATTTACACAGTCATGTCAAACAAAAATAAACAGAATCCGCTCAGTTTCTAACACTTTCACATATATATACCTTAAAATTCTCCAATAATCCCAAGATGTTGTAAAAGTATCTTTGTACCGATGAGGATCAATACATCTCCACCTACTATATCTGCATATTTTCCAACAAATCGGCCCATAAATTTACCTAAGTACACACCAATTAAAGAAATGCCAAAGGTAATAATACCAATCATGGTAGAAGCTTCCCATACATTAATAGGTAAGAACGCAAAGGTCAACCCTACAGCCATCGCATCGAGACTGGTCGCTACGGAGAGCATCACCATCTCCCAGACACCTAAAAATTGCTTATCATCGTCCTCTTCATCATCATCGCTAAGCCCTTCTCGAATCATAGCGATACCTAAATAGCCAAGAAGACCAAAGATAATCCAGTGATCCCAATCAGATATGACATCGATAAATTGACGTCCTATGAGCCAACCGATGAGGGGCATTAGGAACTGAAACAAGCCAAATAGAAAGGCCAAAGTGACCTTCCGACCATTCTCACCTACAGGCATTGTCAGCCCCTTACCAATAGATACGCCAAAAGCATCCATGGCAAGACCAATACTAATTAATACAATTTCAAATATAGATACTATACTCACCTATAAACAAACTACTTACTTATTCGGCTATAGCCATCAAGGAATATCCTTCTCGACTAATTTGTGGATTTACTACAATAGAAATCTTGCGACCTATAGACTCACCTAAATCCTCGACAATAGCCTTTGTTAAATACTGGGCCACCTCTGGATGAACTTCGATTTCTAGATTCGTTTTAATACGTCCCGATTTAAATAACTCGCGGATGCGACGCACAATCTGCATATATACAGTACGCCCCGACAACATATAGCCCGTACCGCCACATTGAGGGCATGTATCAAACATCAAGGTTTGCAAGCCTTGGCGAGCTCGCTTTCGCGTCATCTCTACGAGGCCAAGCGAACTAATGCCGCATACAACGGTTTTCATTTTATCTAACTTGGCTTGTGCTCCCAATAGTTTTAACAACTCTTGTTGATGCTCTTTATCTTTCATATCAATAAAATCGATGACGATAATACCACCGATATCACGCAATCGCAATTGACGACAGATCTCTCTTGCCGCCTCTTTATTGACTGTAAAAGCTAAATCTTCTAGCTTATTAGATTTACCAGTATAATGAGCAGAATTTACATCAAATACGGTGAGAGCCTCCGTATGATCAATACGGATTGACCCTCCAGAAGGAAGATTAATATCGCGAGAGATAAGATCTTCTAATTGCGGTTCAATATGGTTTGCTTTAAAAATAGGTGTGCTATCGCGATGACGTGTTACTTTAATTTGTTGCGATGTAGGACCATGACCTAAGAGATCCATCAATCGATCTTCACCCATATCGGAATCGACGATGATTTCTTCTACATTGCGATGAGCATAGTCCCGCACAAGACGGAACCAGAAATCCGCGTCACTATATAAATCAGTACCGCTCTTAGCCACCTTAAAGCGCTTCAACACATGTTGCCATGTACGCCACAAGTAATCCATGTCACGGCCTATTTCATCAGCACTAGCCTTAGCTGCCGCAGTGCGAATAATAAAACCGCAACCTTCTTGCACGTATGGTGCTGCTAATTCTTGCAACTTTGCACGCAAGGCTTCGTCAGTAATCTTTTTAGAAATATGCATGCCTTCAGAATACGGTAAAAGCACCATAAAGCGGCCCGCCAAACTGACATCAGCAGTTACGCGAGCACCTTTACCAAGCATTTCTTCTTTCACTACTTGAACGAGAATTTGTTGCCCCACAGATAAGCGTGGCAAAATTTTCTGTTCCTTCCCTTGTTGTAAGTTCAAGTACGCATTTTGAGAGCCCCCAATATCAACAAAGGCCGCTTGCATACCATTCAATACATTCTTTACTGTGCCTTTGTACATATGATTTGCCATATGAGACTCATCGGTACGCTCCAAGACAAAGTCCACTAGCTGGCCTTCTTCATCGATAACAGCCATGCGAATTTCTTCGCGCATAACATTGACCAAAATTTTATGCATCCTATCCCTCCCTTCTTTATCAGCTAAATTATAATTAGTAATTAATCTCTAATGGCGTATAGCGACCTTCTTCGTTTTCTACCATAATGGCTTTACGGTGAATTTCGTAATCTGAAGTAATAGGCCAATTATACTGTTCTTTACCAAGATTCCATACTTCGCTAGGTTTAATAGTCCCTTGCGGATAAATACCGATGCCCATTGTAAGAGTCACCATGTCATCCTTAATAGAGGCTACGACCGGTTCTTTTACAAACTCTTTTACATCAATGGTACGAGTTTTCTTAGGTGTCACCTTTTCATAAGAAATTTCCGTTGCTTCATTAAAAGGTTTAAGTAACGCATCCCAATCTGTATTTTTATCTGTCACAGGACCTGTTACCTCATAGATAGCAAAGTTACAGATGGCCATTATTTTTTTCACCTTTTCAGGCATTTCTTTACCATCTAGGACCTCAAGACCAGGAGGCGCTACACGATTTAAGCGGTCCATAATGGACTCTAAACTATCATCTTCGAGCACATCCATATCGATATATTCAGCTGCTGCCGTTACGCCTAAAGCAAGTGCAGAGGAAAAGCTAATTTTCATATGAGGGTTAAAGCCTTCAGAATATACCATTTTAATTTCTGCTCGACGTATCATCCGCTCTACAGCTTGAGCATAATCAAGGTGTGACAGGAATCGTAATTCTTCGCCCTTATTTAAGGCCAAACGTAACTTTTTCAACTCTGCCACCCTCCTTATAGTCAATAATAGCTGTATTGAGCTCTGGACATACATTACAGCCCTTACATGGAGCTCGACGACAATCACCTGTAAGATTAGCTGCTACCGCTTGCTCCCACTCACGCTTTAAGAAAGCTTTACTTACAGTACAATCTAAATGATCCCAAGGCAATGGCTCATCGAAATCTCGTGTACGACGTGCAAAATACGCAGGATCCAATCCGCAGTCAGCGAATGCTTTCAACCAAGCTTCATAGTTAAAGAACTCAGTCCAACCATCAAATTTACAACCAGCCTTCCAAGCCTCTACGAGAACTTTAGATAGTCTACGATCTCCGCGAGCAAAAGCGGCTTCCATGTAGCCAGTATAACCATCATGATAGTGATAAGAAATGTTACGATTATTGATGAGAGACTTCAAGTAACGTTGTTTACGATGAATCTCCTCCACATCTTCTTGACCATACCATTGATATGGAGAATGTGTTTTTGGTACGAAGAAGGATACGCTCACCGTTACAGACCCATTCCGTTTGCCTGTAATATCACGGTGCAAGTCAAGCACCTTGTACGCAAGATCAGCAATACCAGCCAAATCTTCGTCTGTTTCTGTAGGAAGCCCCATCATAAAATACAATTTAACCGTGTTCCATCCTGATTTGAAGGCATTAGTACATGCGGCTAACAAATCTTCTTCACTAACGCCCTTATTGATAACGTCACGCATCCGTTGCGTACCTGCTTCAGGAGCAAAGGTAAGACCACTCTTGCGCACTTGCTGTACCTTTTTCGCAATATCGATAGAGAAGCTATCAATACGCAATGACGGTAAGCTAACGCTAACTTGTTTATCTTTAAACTCTTCCATGAGCATATCTACGAGTTCAGGCAATTTAGAATAGTCCGCAGAGCTCAAACTCATCAAGGATATTTCATTGTACCCCGTATTGGCAATTGTATCTTTAGCAATCTGTAACAAACGTTCTGGCGTCTTTTCACGAACCGGACGATAGAGCATACCCGCCTGACAGAAACGACAACCACGCGTACAGCCACGGAATAACTCCAATACAGCGCGGTCATGCACTATATCAAGGAACGGTACAACAGGCTTTGTTGGATAGAATACATTCTCTACATCCTCTATAATACGTTTCTCAACGGTTGCAGGTACGTCTTCGAAACGCGGCGTAATCGATTTAAAATTGCCTTGTTCGGTGTATTCTACATCGTATAAAGCCGGGCAATATGTGCCAGGAATTTGGGCTACTTTACGCAAAAAGCCTTCTTTGCCACCTGGGAAGCCTTTGGCTTTTTCTGCTTTAAATAAGTCGATGAATTCATCGCCCCACTCTTCGGATTCACCGAGGGATACGATATCAAAGAAATCAGCAATAGGCTCTACATTATACGCACAAGGGCCACCGCATACAAGCAGTGGAAAATCTAAATCACGCTCCTTAGCATACATAGGAATGCATGCTAAATCGAGCATATTTAAAATGTTAGTAAAGCTCATTTCATATTGAAGCGTAAATGCTAACACATCAAAGTCTTTAATAGGCGTACGTGTTTCTAAGGAAAATAATGGAATATTACGCTTGCGCATTTCCTCTTCCATATCGTGCCACGGTGCAAATACGCGCTCGGCTACCGCATCTTCACGACGGTTTACGAGACCATACAAAATCTTGATGCCCAAATGACTCATGGCCACTTCGTACACATCGGGAAAACCTAAAGCCATAGTTACATCAACAGTACTGTGATCTTTCACGATACTATTGTATTCGCCGCCCGTGTAGCGAGCAGGCTTTTGGACATGTTGTAACCATGACGTATCTAATTGAATCATACATCCTCCGTCTTTAATGAAAGACTTCTTTCACAATCAATCCTATGAAAGGATATTAAAATATATATTTTGTCCGCTGTCTAGCAATATTTAATAAAATGCCAATGCTCAGCATATTAGTTGTTAGCGCACTAACACCATAGCTAAGGAAAGGCAACGGAATCCCCGTTACAGGCATGATACCAATCGTCATGCCTACGTTTACGAGCACTTCAAAGGCAAACATCGTACCAATACCCGTTGCTAATAACATACCAAAATTATCATTGCAGGTATACGCTACTTGAATACTGCGATAAATAAGCATAAACAATAATAGCAATACTACAATGCATCCTACAAAGCCAAATTCTTCGCCGATTACAGAAAAGATAAAGTCCGTATGATTTTCTGGTAAAAAGTTCAACTGACTTTGAGTACCATTAAAGATACCTTTACCAAAAATCATACCCGACCCGATGGCAATCTTAGATTGAATGATATGATAGCCAGAACCGAAGGGATCAATATCTGGATTTAAAAATACTAGAATACGTTGCTTTTGGTATTCTTTCAGTACAAACCAGCCCAAAGGCATCAAGAGTAAAGTCACGCTCGCAATGATTTTTATAAGCTTAGTTTTGATACCAGATATAAAGAGCATCCCTACAAATATAGCAATATATACGAGGGATGTCCCCAAGTCAGGTTGTAAGAATACGAGAAGGATAGGAATCCCTACATATAACACTGGCATCAATAGGGATTTAAAAGTATCTAACTTGCCAATGCGCGGTTCTAACATTTTAGCCATACAGATAATCATCAATAGTTTAGAAAACTCTGAAGGCTGGATAGTAATTGGCCCCAGTTGAATCCAACGCTGTGCACCTAGTGCGGAGGTACCAACTACCATAACTGCAATTAACATAAGCATGGTAATCACATAAATCATATTCCCCCACCCTTTAAGGCGATGGTAATCTAGAAATTGCATGCCTATAACGACAGCTATATTTGCTAAAAAGAATACGAGTTGTTTTACCACTAAACTACCAAAACCGATAGCTTCATGATTCACATGGGTAGCACTACCAATAGCTGTAAGACCAATTCCGACAAGTAATATAGTACATATGATGATAGTCCAATCGCTATCTGTCCATATTTTACGCCACATCATATCACCTATTTCAACTTGCTACGGCGCCACAAGCTTTGTTTCCCTTGCACCAATAAGCGTTGCGTGGTCCAACCGCCACGATTAATGTAATGAACATTGTTAGAATCCTCAAAAATAGACTCACCTACTGTTGCAAGACTTGGTGTACTATCTTGCTCCTTCGATGTTTTTTTCTTAGTTACATAAGCATCGAAGTGCTTTTGTACATCGTAGTCTTCCCAACACTCACCGGTAGTTACATAATCAACAAGAGGTGCTAACATAGCTTTTAGTTCGCTAGAAACAAATTCTAACAAACGACCATCTTGTGTATAGGTCAAAATATCCTCATCATAAGGGATTATAGCCCCTACATATTCAGCGCGAAGGACTTCTAACATATCATATAAATTGATATTCTCTCCATCGATAGGTACTGCATTAAAAGCAATAGCATAATCACGAATATTATGTTCTTGACATACTTGAATCATGCGCGCCCCATTACGCAAGGACACCCATAGAGGATGCGTCACCACGATGCAGCGATTTACTAATTCTAAAATAGACTCTATGCCCTTACCGATACCAGCAGGAGCATCGATTAAAATATAGTCATATGTCTCAGAGAGGCGACGGACTAATTTTTTATATTTTTTACGACCTATATCTTCCCAACGAGCACTTTGGCTAGCTGGTAGGAAATCTAAGTTTTCAGCAATTGATACAATGGCATCATCCATATAGTCTTTATCTTCGCTCGCATCTAATGCGTCGTAAATAATTTCATTTGCCACTCCTAACACAAGGTCTAAATCGCGCAATCCAAAATCTCCATCACAGAGCAATACGCGATGCCCTGCATTGCTTAAGGCTGAACCCAAGCAAGCGGTAATCGTAGTCTTACCTACGCCCCCCTTACCGGATACAACGCCGATTATCTCGCCCATACTAATCCTTTCTTGGTTGTCCACTAGTTACCGCATTCTGAGGTTTTTGCCCTTTATTAATACTTGTCCCCGTAGCAGTTTCCTTATTGCCCTTACTATTTGTATCATTAGATTTCTTATTCACTGGTACATTGAAGTACGCAGCCAATATATCTCGTACGATAGGCCCTGCAGATCCCGCACCAAAGCTACCTTGCTCAACAAGTGCAACCACTACAATTTGCGGCTTATCATATGGTGCATAAGCTACAAACCAGCCGTGATCTCTGCCATGTGCATTCTCTGAAGTACCCGTTTTACCAGCTACATCTATAGGGAATCCTTTAAACAACTCCCCTGCCGTACCACCTTCATTAGTAACGTCACGTAAGCCTTCGCGAACAAGATCCATAATATTTTTTGGTACAGGTAAAATACCGAGCTTGTCTGGACCAAAGATTTCTTTTGGCGTGCCATCCTTATTATCAATACGGCTCACCACATATGGGCGGTATTTAATGCCACCATTTGCTACTTCACTGAGCATAACAGCCATTTGCAACGGTGTCACCAAGGTAAAAGACTGACCTATAGCCGCATCAAAGGTTTCACCTAAATACCAATCTTCATCATACACTTTGCGTTTATAAGCAGGACTTGCCATATTACCAGAGGCCTCACCAACAAGATTGATGCCTGTCTTTTCGCCAATACCAAAGTAGCCAGCATATTTTACAAGTCCTTCTATGCCAACGCGATTGCCCATTTCATAGAAGTAAACATTATCTGATTTTGCAAGAGCTTTATTAAAGTTAAGCCACCCTAATGCTTCACCTTCTGCATTTCGTTTATCGATAAGCCAATGTTTACCACTATCAAAAATCATTTCTTCAGGGGTAACCTTTTTAAGATCTAAAGCCGCCGTACCTGTAATAATCTTGAACGGAGAACCTGGTGGATATTCACCAGAAATAACCTTATTATCAAATGGATGATTCTTATCGTTATTCAATTGATTCCACTGTGCCGTTGTAATCCCCTTCGCAAACCAATTAGGGTTAAACTCAGGGGCGCTGACCATGGCCAAAATGGCACCCGTATTTGGATCCATTGCTACTACAGCAGCTCCTTGAGCTGGAATGCCTTGGGCACGCAACTGTTCTAATTGGTTCTTAACAGCTTCTTCAGCAGCCTTTTGTAGATTTGCATCTATTGTCAAATGAATATTAGATCCAGGCACTGTATGCTTTCTATCTACCTCCGCAACCGGTCGGCCTGTAGCATCAACCTCTACCTGTTTACCACCATCAGTGCCACGCAAGATGGAATCATATAGTTTTTCAAGACCAGAACGGCCTAAAATAGTACCACCACTAATAAGGGTATTTGGATCTTGCTGTTTTAGCTCTTCTAATTCTTCTTCGCTCACTTCACCCACATACCCAAAGAGCTGAGAAGCCATCGTTTCATATGGATAATAGCGAAGTGGTTCTACATCTATGGTAACACCTGGTAATTCATGACGATGCTCTTCGATGCTTGTAACTACATCCATAGAAATATCATTAGCAATACGAATTGGCTCATAACCATATTTATGATCATTTACCTTTTTTGTAATATCTTCTGGTTTAATTTTCAGCAAAGTTGCCAACTTAGCAACTTCACCTTCGTCTAGAGCCTTCCCCGTAGGCAAAATGGAGATAGTGTATGCCGGTCTAGAACCTACTAAGATCTGACCATTTCGATCGTACATAATACCACGAGCAGCTGTCATGGATACCATGCGCAAACGGTTGCCTTCTGCCTTAGCTTGGTAATAACCACCAGACAAGATTTGCAACGACATCAGGCGTAATGCCAAGACTATAAATATACCGGCTACAATGTAAAAGAGTACATCAAAGCGATTCGTTTTTCTTCGTTTATAGAGGCCTTCAAGCACTCTTTCACCCCCTTAATCCTTACCAAATATAACCTTGTTGTTCATCATCTTTACGCCATAACAAACCATGCATAATAGCGCCTAACAAGCCATTCCAGAACATCACGGGTAATACCATATGCCACAAGTATAGTCCAAAGTGCAAATCGCCACCACTAGCTAATATCATAAAGCTACGAATAACGCCATCTAGCAGCGTACAAATAGCTACTATACCACTAGACCAATACCAGCGTTCTTCATAGATACGATGCTTTACAGCAGATAGTAGGTATACCACAATTACGTAAGGGAATAGATGGAGCCCAAAAAAGTTAGATATCAATACATCATGTACGATACCCCCAACAACAGCGGATATCAGACCCATACGACGGCCTTTAAATAAAGTAATCATAACAATTATCGTCAAAATTAAATTTGGTAACCAATTTGTATGGAAAATAGTAGGCAATAATTGCGCTTGTATAAAATATATTAAAAATCCAGAGAGAGCTAAAGCTAGACGCATCATTGTTTAACGGCCCCCTTTGCACCCTCTACTTGATCTCGTTGTGTTTGAGGCACAAGTTTAGGCTCAAGTTCTGGTTTTTGTGGTGCGCTTAGAGAAGACGAGGTAAGCACAAAAACTTCTTCTAAACGATGAAAATCTACACTCGGTGTGACTACCGCATTTTTAACAAATCCTTCCGAATCATTTTCAATAGATTGCACGTTGCCAACAGATAAACCTTTCGGATAAATTCCGCCATATCCAGAGGTAATCAACTTATCACCTACCAATACATCACCATCGCGAGCAATATTTACCATAGATGGTGTACGAGGTGTATTGCCATTACCTTTTACAACGCCAGACAAACGAGATTCAGGTCGTTGTACAAGGATACCTATTGCGCTACGCGGATCAAGAATGGTTTGAACGCGAGCAGAATGCGGATATACATCTGTAATAAAACCAACGACACCACTAGGTACAACAACAGCCATATTAACTGCCATACCTTCTTCACGCCCTTTATCAATGGTGAAAGTATTTGTCCAAGTACCGTAATCCTTTGTAATGATACCTGCTAAGGTCATGGAGAATTCTGGATGGCTACTCTTATAGTTTAAAAGCTGACGAAGGCGAATATTCTCTGCCACTACTTCATCGTAGTTAACTACCTTTTGTTCCAATGTAGCTTTACGAGATGCTTCCTCTTCGCGTTCGATAGTAGAGAAAATAGCATTATTAAGTACTGTAAAGCTAGTTTGGACGCCCTCTAATAAACGAGCTGACCCATAAGAGAAAGGCGTTGTAATTCCTTCAAGGGTAACCGTAACAAAGGGAATACTAGTCCGTTGCTTCCACGCAAAGCCGAGCAATGCCATTAGGATACAACCAATGACAACGATGATAATTAACTTTTTATCTGACTGTATCATGCTAGTCTCGGCCCTTTCTATTCTTAGAATTTACAATAAAACGCGATAAGCTCACCAAATCAGATGAGGCCCCATTAAGACCTACCACAACTTTTGTTTCAGGTGCTTCAGGAACGTGAACAGGTACACCTACTTCAGTACCAATCCGATCCGCTAAGCCAGATAATCTTGCCGTACCGCCAGTAAGCCATATGCCATGTTGCATAATATCAGCCACGATTTCTGGTGCCGTAGCACGAATCATTTGCTTAACCTCATCCAAGAGTCCTATCAAACATTCATTTACAACTTGGTACACTTCAGATTGATGAATCACACAACGTCTACCTAAGCCGTTCATCATATCGCGCCCCTGAAAGGCATACTCTGCATCCTCTAAAGGAGCGATAGCTGTACCTAATGTATGCTTAATATCTAATATGGTCTCATCAGATACGATAACGCCAAAACACTCACGCACATAGCGCAATAAGGCATTATTAATATCAGAACCACCAAAACGAATTGTTTTGCTATCTACGATACCACCTAAAGAAACAATCCCCATATCAATAGTGCCACCACCGATGTCAATAACCATAGATCCTTGCGCTTCAAAGATAGGCACACCACAACCAATAGCAGCCGCCACAGGTCGTTCAATGAGGAATACCTCTCGAGCACCAGCTTGAATAACAGCATCCATCATAGCTCGTTGCTCAACATCGGTCATGCCACAAGGAACCCCTACGACAACGCGGGCTCGACGCAACGCATTAGACACCTTATTAAGAAAGTAGCTAAGCATAGTATGCATAACACGATAGTCAACGATAAATCCATCCTTTAAAGGCGTTAACGGACGCCACATATCGGGCATGCGCAATACGAGGCGCGCCGCTTCATCACCAACGGCTACTACTTTTTCTTGTTTTGTATCAGTTGCTATAATCGATGGTTCGCTTATAACAGTCCCTCGCGTCCCCCCCATGAGGCGCGTTTGTATGGAACCAATATCTATACTTACATCTTTTCCTAGAGTAGGTAAAATGGAACTCATAGTAATTTCTCCTTCATTACATCATCATTCCATTTTACCATATATAACGCGACTTTTTCCATTGATATCAGTACCTTTCCTTTTGTTAAAAGCACTGATAATGCATAATCCCTGTACTCATAAGTCATACATAAAAATTACATAACTTCATACATATAATCTCATACACAATAAAGAAAAGCACTCATTTATAGGAACTTACCCATGCGTCAAAATTAGGTATAGTTCAAAATGAGTGCTTTTAATAATCTTACTTGGCTTTGTTCAGTTTATTTAGGCTCAGCTCAATTTACCAATTTCGCTGAGGCTCGTAAATTCATTATCCCCTATAACAATATGATCGAGTACAGGAATCCCCATAAATTGACCAGCACTAACAAACATTTTCGTTAGCCGTATATCTTCATCACTTGGTCTACTATCACCTGACGGGTGGTTATGGATTAGAATAATCGCCGCCGCATTGCATGCTATAGCTTTTTTAAATACTGCTCTTTGCTCTACAAGGCTTGATACCAATCCACCATTAGAGATATGTTCCAACTGAATAAGCTTATTTCGAGATGTTAGCATGGCAGCCCACACATGTTCCACATCTTCGTGCCGCAGTCGTTCCATCACATATTGAGCTATTACAAAAGGTTGCGAAAAATCTTCATAAGTCTCTTTAATCTTAAGCTCCCCTAGACGCCTACCCATTTCAAGTGCTGCGCATAGCGTCACTGCTTTATCTCTACCAATACCCTTGATTTTGGTTAGATTATCTACGGTCATTCGGTTAAGACCATATACGCCATCATCAAAGGATTGTACGATATCACTTGCCAAAGAAATCGCAGATTGCCCCTTTACCCCTGTACGCAATAAAATAGCCAACAACTCCTCCATTGCCATATGTGAAGGGCCTAAGGCGAGAAATTTTTCTCGCGGTCGCTGGAATGGTAGCATATCTTTTACACTTACTGTTGGTACTTCCATAGAATCTCTCCATTCAAATAGATAACACCATTTGTAAATCAAACAATAAACACATCTACTCTCTTAAAAATTATTCAGCACAGCACAGCACAGCACAGCACAGCACAGCACAGCCAATTATATCACTATCTGTCTAATACGCTAGTACTATTTTGCCCCTAACGCCTTGCACAGTTCCTCGTATACATGTTCAACTGGTAACCCTACCACATTAGTATAAGAGCCCTCTATTTTATCTACCCATAATGCACCTTTTCCTTGGATGCCATAAGCTCCAGCCTTATCCATCGGTTCCCCACTAGCAATATAAGACTCGATTTCAAAGGGTACTAATTGTTTAAAATATACTTTTGTTTCATTGTGAAAAACTATCTCCTCCCCTTTGATGAGTAACGCGACTCCAGTGATTACAGAATGTGCTCTACCCGATAAATGCTCCAACATATGGCGTGCATCGGATTTATCATGTGGCTTTCCTAATACTTTATTATCAAGGACAACAATAGTATCTGCGCCTAACACAATACTTCCGTCAGGAACACCTACAGCACAACGAGCCTTACCTAATGCTTGGGCTTTCACCATTTCAATAGGGTTGTCGTAACCCTCATTAGATTCCTCATAAGTACTGGATACAACAGTATGATCAATCCCAACCTGTGTTAATAATTCAGTTCTACGTGGTGATTGACTTGCCAAATATAATCCAGCCATATACGCTCCTTCGCATTAAAAAACTTGTACATAAAATTCTTGGTATAACCAAACTATCCTGCCTATCCCCAAAACTTACCATCCCTTACATAGTTGTTCCTTTATCTTCTTTAGAAGAAATTAATCTTTCATAATATTCTTGTACATCTTCCCCATGTTTTACCGCATCAGCTCGCACCGCCGCATAAAATACGATATCCGCTTGAGGCACACGAATACGGCCAGGCACATGCTCTTCTAACATTTCAAAGAATCTATCGTCGGCTTTCAACAACAAACGGCCATTTTTAACTTTATTTCCATCTACAATAGAATACACAAGAGACCAAATTGGGCGCGGATCAGAGGTAGAACATTTTCTATATTTATAACGATATTTAATATTTGTCAACAATTCACGTTCAAACTTGAACACCCCATCAATCATGTTATAATCTACTTCAAAATGACGATTTCTAAAGATAGAATTCTCTTCAATCACAAGCTTTTTATCTGTCAAAATATATGTATATCGACTAACAGCCTGTTTAACCATAACAATGATGGCCATAATTTCAATAAAATACTCAGCTAATAAAACCGTATGTAATTGAATACTGCGATACGTTGTATAAGCTGCTGCACACAACAATAAAATCACAAAAAATACTACCAATAACTCTGCACTTCTGGTGCGCTGAGATTTTTCTTTATATAATACTGTCATGCTTTACCTCTTTTAAAGAAATCACTAATTAATAACTATACATCCTATTATAAGATATTCTATGCATAAAAACTACAAAAACCCCATCCATATCCGAGATATAGACGGGGTTTTATGACTCTATTAGTCACTCAGTTCAGATCCGAACTATATTATTTTTTCAACGCTGCAGTAATACGTTGAGTATCACGAGCAATCATGATTTCTTCGTTTGTAGGAATTACGAAGATTTTAACCTTAGAGCCTTCAACACTGATTTCTTGTTCTTTACCACGAACATTATTGCGTTCAGAATCAATACGAGTACCTAAATATTCCAAACCGTTACAAATTTCATCACGGTTACCAATACCGTTTTCACCAATACCAGCAGTAAAGATGATAGCATCTACACCGCCCATAACAGCAGCAAAGGCACCGATTACACGGCGAACTTTGTAATGGAACATATTCAATGCCAATTGTGCGCGTTTATTGCCGTTAGCAGCAGCTTCTTCAATCACACGGAAGTCATTAGATACACCAGAAATCCCTAATACACCGGATTCTTTATTCATAACTCTATCGATTTCTTCATAGGTCATACCTGTTTTTTCCATCAAGAATGGAACGATAGCAGGGTCAATATCACCTGTACGCGTACCCATGATCAAACCGGACAATGGAGTGAAGCCCATTGTAGTATCGATGGAGCGACCGCCTTTAATAGCAGCCACGGAGGAACCATTACCCAAGTGGCATGTGATGATACGAAGATCAGTCATATGTTTACCCATTAATTCTGCACAACGTTGTGCTACATATTTATGGGATGTACCGTGGAAGCCGTAACGACGAATACCGTAATCTTCATAATAAGAGTAAGGAAGCGCATACATATATGCTTCTTTTGGCATAGTTTGATGGAATGCAGTATCAAATACAGCAACTTGAGGTACATTCGGCATAATAGCTTCACAAGCTTCAATACCTTGAATGTTTGGTGGGTTATGCAATGGTGCAAGAGAAGCACATTCTTCCAATGCTTCCATAACTGCTGGAGTAATCAATACAGAATCAGCAAATTTTTCACCGCCGTGTACTACACGGTGACCTACAGCATCGATTTCATCCATGGAAGAAATAACACCAAATTCAGCATCAACTAAAATATCTAGCAAAATGCGAAGCGCTTCTTTATGGTTCAAAATTGGTTCAACGCGTTCTAATTTATCTGCATTAGGACGTTTGTGAGTGAAGATAGCATCTTGATCACCAATCTTTTCAAAAAGGCCTTTTGCCAATTCTGTTTCAGTTGTCATATCAAGTAATTGATATTTCAAAGAAGAACTACCGCAGTTAACTACTAATACGTTCATCGATTAACCCTCTTTCTGTTGTGTAACTTGAATCTTGTTTTGAATTTCTTTGCTGATATCAGCACCTACCTGATCCTTTTCAGGATATTGGTAGATTATATTCCACAATACGCCATGATCTAAGAATACGTATTGAGAAAAGCTAAATGTTTGCCCTTGTGTTGTATACGTCACATCAAGCTTCTTTGCAGATGTACCTTGTAAAGCTACAGATTCTTCCTTGATGGTTGCGCCCATCTTCGTGAATTCAGACTTGCTGCGATTTAAAAAATCATCAACCGTAGGCAATGGTTTATTGTCACCAGCACGCAATGCTTCAACTTCAATCACCATATGTTCTGTAACGGAACCATAAATATCAATTGGATACCCATCATCAGTCATATTTTTTGTACTTTTACCCATTTCATAAGGCAAGGCAATGGTAATCTCAGATTGACCAACACGGATAACTTGATGGCCAAAACTATATGTATCCATTACATTTGTAGAGCCACATCCCGCCATTGCTAGCAGCACAGCACCGAGCAGAGTCCCTTGTAATGTACGTTTCCAATTTTGTTTCATCATATACCTCACATCAATTCAGCATTTACAGTTAATTATAGCCTATAGTGTCAAGAAAATCTATACTAAACTTAATATTTACACATAACATCATTTCTATAAACAAGCCTTTTATATGGATATCATGAAATGTAGTTTACAGCATTTCTTCGCTTTGTTACACTAACAATAATGAAAGGAGTCACTATGAAAACAATCGGTATTATCTGTGAATACAATCCATTTCACAATGGACATGCTCATCAATTACATACCTTAGCACAAGAGCATCCTGAAGCGCTGCGCATTTGTATCATGAGTGGTTCCTTTGTACAACGAGGAGAACCTGCTATTTTTTCTAAATTTGACCGTGCTCGTTGGGCTATTCTCGGTGGTGCAGACATCGTTATCGAGCTACCTACACTCTATTCTTTGGGTAGTGCACAACTGTTTGGAACAGGTTCTATTCGTATGGTAAAAGCTTTACATATCGACGCCCTCTCCTTTGGTTCTGAAACGGCTAATCTACATGCACTCTTAGACATAGCTAAACGTATGGATTGTGAAAGTACTCAAACAGTATTGCGTACCTATCTTAACGAAGGTATGTCCTATGGCTCTGCCTTTCGTAAAGCCCTTGATACAGAGATATTAAACACACCCAATGCACTATTAGGACTTGAATATATTCGAGCAGGACTTACCTATTATCCTTCCTTAAAATATATACCAATCTTACGCACATCAGATTATCACGACGCGAATATTACAAAAGATTTTCCTTCTGGTACAGCATTGCGTAAACTCATAACAGAAATGGCTACAGGTAGTAACAATTGTAATAAAAATAGTATCTACACTTCTACAGATATAGATACAACGACCAGTGCAAGTACAAATACAAATACAAATACAAATACAAATTCAACTGCAACTACATTAACAAAATTAAATGCACTAAATAGTAAAATAGAATTACAACTTCAGTCAATCGTTCCTAAAACTATTGCAGACGATATGACTAATATAATTTCTAATGGTGCTTATGTAAACTATAACCGCTACTATGACATGGTCCATATCTTAAGTCGTCGTACATCGACTAAGGAACTAGAAAGCTTTAGAGAGTTTAACGAAGGCATTGAACACTTATGGTCCAAAGCATCCCAACAACCTACGTGGAACTTGGCTATGAAGCAAATAAAATCAAAGCGCTATACCTATGCCCGTTTACAACGAATGGGAGCCTATCTCACCTTAGGAATCCAAAAAGATTTACTACAAAGTGCTATACAGGAAGCGCCACAATATGCTCGCTTGCTAGCCTTCAACGATAGAGGTCGTCAATGGCTTCGAAATGATTTTGAAATACCACTTATTCAAAAATGGGCCAAAGCACCTAATGAATTAAATACGTTGGGACAAACGATGCATCAAATCGATACATTAGCTACAGATATACAGGCCTTATGCTTACATAATGAAGTTAAACGAATAGGTCATATGGACTACACCTATACGCCACAATACATAAAATAAGCAGAACTACAATCTGGTAGAAACATTCTGCACATAAATATAAGAGTCAAATAATTTAATTTTATTAAGATAATCATCTTATTATATGATAATACTCAAAAAATAAGGGGTTACAATACAGATTATTCCTGTATTGTAACCCCTTCTTCACCATCCAGATCAGCGACGGCAACGCGTACACTTTCAAGATGTGATGTAGGAATATTTTTACCTACATAGTCCGCTCGTATAGGCAATTCACGATGACCACGATCGACGAGGACGGCCAATTGAATAGATCTTGGTCTGCCAGCCGTCATTAATGCATTTAAAGCAGCACGGATGGTACGGCCCGTATACAAAACATCATCTACAAGAATAATTGTCTTTTCCGTTGTATCAATCGTACACGGTTCCCCCTCTTTAGGACGAGCATCACGATCATCACGATACACTGCAACATTCAAAGACTCACAATCAATATGAATACCTTCTATACGCTCAATTTCCGCTTGTAAACGTTTTGCCAAAATGACACCACGCCGTTCAATACCTACAATTAACGCATTAGATAAACCTTTATTGCGTTCTAAAATTTCATGACTAATACGACGAATAGCACGCATTATAGCGTCTTGATCCATTAGTAAGCGTTTCTTTTCCATATATACGCCCTTACAGCATAAGATTATTCTATGCCCCTATATCCAAATAAGTAGTAAAAATAAGTACCTAAACAATCAATGTAAACATTTAGACTATTTTCGTTTATCTTCACGGTAGGTCTTAGCAAATTCTAAGCACGCCTCAAAGTCAGCTGGTACCGGTGCTTCAAAGTGCATTTCTTCACCTGTAATAGGGTGTTTAACATCTAACGATTTAGAATGTAATGCTTGCCCTTCTATAGGGAAATCCATACGTCTATATCCATAAAATGGGTCATTAACAACAGGATGTCCAATATGAGCAAAGTGAACACGAATTTGATGGGTTCTGCCAGTCTCCAAATTACATTCAACCAATGTTTGATGACCATAACGCTCCAATACTTTAAAATGTGTTACTGCATCTTTACTGTTTTCAAAGACAACAGCCATTTTCATGCGGTCTTTTGGATGGCGTCCAATAGGCGCCTTTATGGCCCCTTTTTCTTCTACAATATTGCCTTGTACTAGCGCCCAGTACGTACGTCTTGCAGAATGTGCTTTTACTTGCTCTGCTAGGCCAATGTGCGCTGCATCATTTTTTGCCACCATCATAACACCAGACGTATCTTTATCTAAGCGATGCACAATACCTGGTCTAATTTCACCATTAATGCCTGATAGGTCCTTACAATGGAATAATAGAGCATTTACAAGGGTTCCAGAATAATTCCCTACTGCAGGATGTACCACCATGCCACGAGGTTTATTAACAATAACAATATCGTGATCTTCGTATAAATAATCTATAGGGATATCCTCAGGTTTAACCTCAATCGATTCGGGCTCTGGGATTTCTACATGAATGACAGTATCAGGTGTAAGCCGAAGATTAGCCTTCCCTACTTTATCACCTACTGTAACATGACCACCTTTAATTAGACTCTGAATATAGCTACGAGATCCTTCCATCTGTTCAGTTAAAAATACATCTAGTCTCATGCCTTCTTGCTCAGCACTTACAATATATTCATTCATCCTCTATTCCTCTTTGAGTCAAGTATAAGATATATATTTATTGACGAATCAAGTCAATGATTTATAAAGGGCCCAAATAATGAAAGCTATTCATGGTCCTCTTTCAATGAAAACAAATAAAATACAACAAAAGCTACACCTATACAAATACCAATATCTGCCACATTAAAAATAGGCCATACACGAAAATCAAAAAAGTCCACTACACCATGAATCATGTATCGGTCAATGCCATTACCAATTGCACCTGCGACTAATAAGGCGGATCCGATTTGCAAAGTCCAATGGCCCTTAGCTAATCGCTTCCAATAAAAAGCACAAACAGCTAATAGAACAAAAGCTACTAGTAAGAAAAACCATCGTTGATTCGCTAACATGCCAAAGGCTGCACCGCGATTAATAATATAGGTAAGATGAAATACATTAGGAATAACAGGTAAAGATTCACCTAACAAAAAATGATTCATTACATAATATTTAGTTAATTGGTCCAATAATAACCAAATGATGAGTACTGTATAAAACAAGATTAACTCCCTTACTATAATATAATTCTTAATAGTCCTATTATACTAAGTTACGCAAATTTAGGCAAAATAAAAAGCCCCTCAATGAGGGGCGTGTTTTATTTGTGATTACTCAGCGGAAATTACAGAAACTGGGCAAACGGATTCGCAAGAACCGCAATCGATGCAAGCATCGCCAATTTCGTATTTAGTTTCGCCTTCAGTAATGCAGGAAACTGGGCAAACAGATGCGCAAGAACCACATTTAATGCAACCATCAGCAATAACTCTCATAATTAGGACCTCCATCAAAATATAGATCAGAACTTTTTATTATCATTTAGAAAGGCACTTGCCTCAACTTATGTTCTCATTATCACACAGTTCAAATTGAAAGTCAAATGAAAATGATAAAAAATTATATAATATTTTGCATAATAATTGTTCCTTTTTATCATAAAAAGCCTATATTTATATGAATTTTGATATTTCTTTTCATTTATGTAATTGAGTTTAATAATCAATAATTGAGAATACACTAATTATCATTTCAATTAAAATACGTACTACTATACTAGGAATTCAATTATCAATATTTATTATCATTGATTTTTATTACTCAATCAAATTAGAATAATTAAATCCACGTAGCATATTTTTATAAAACTAATTCAATACTATATTTATTGATTCGCCGAGTGCGACTTTAACAAAAAATAATCCAAAAAAAGAGGTCGAACCTTATGATTCGACCTCTTATATGCGCTTATAGTAGAGTAACCTATCCCCTATTATTTACCAGGGAAGAATGGCCATACCATTGGAATAATAATTAAACTTACTACGAAGCAAACTAAAATCAATGGAACACCAGCTTTTACATAGTCCATAAATCTATATTGACCAGGACCAAGTACTAATGTATTTGGAGGTGTACCTACAGGTGTACCAAATGCACAAGATGCAGCAACACCGATAGCCATCAATACAGCATGAGGGTCAGCACCCATACCTTGAGCAATAGAGATACCGATAGGAGCCAACAATGCACAAGATGCAGTGTTAGACATGAATTGAGTCATAACACAAGATAAAATGAACAATACTGCTGTTGCAAAGTAAGGGCTAGGGTTAGAACCCATAACACCGATTACTGCATCAGCAATCATTTTACCAGCACCAGATTGATCAAGTGCTGTTGCTACTGGCATCATACCAGCGAATAAGAAGATTGTTACCCAGTCAATAGATGTGTAAGCTTGTTTTTCATTCAAACAGCCAGTTAAAACGCAAAGCATTGCGCCAATAACGGCAACCATACTCAACGGTAAGTTGATACCATAGTCCTTAAGCACGTCACCTAAAATCATAGCAATGATAACGCCTAAAAGAATAAGACCAGAAAACAATTGTTTCTTAGGATCATTAGAAATATCTTCAGCCGCTACTTCTTGTTCTACATCACCAGCATCAGTGATTTCATGTTTAGGCAATAAATGTTTACCAACGAGCATCATGAATACGATAGTAGCAACAGTCAAAGGAATACCAATCCAAGCAAATTCAAAGAAACCAAATGGTTCAATGCCAAATTTAGTCAATGTACCACTTACAATGATATTAGGTGGTGTACCAACCATTGTAATGATACCACCGATACCTGCAGCGAATGCTAAAGGCATCAATTGACGAGATGCAGGAATCTTAGCAACAGCACAGATACCAACAACTACAGGAAGTAACGCAGCTGTTGTACCAGTGTTAGATAAAAATGCGGACATGGTAGCTGTTACAAGCATAATCGCAAGCATCAAGCCATTTTCGCTAGTCCCTGCATGAGATACTACGGTTTCCCCAATTTTTTGAGCCAAACCAGTATAGAATAATGCAGCACCAACAACGAACATGCCTGCAAACAACACAACTGTACTATCAGATAAACCAGAGAATACAACCTTAGGAGTAATAATACCCATAAGGCCTAATGTAATTGCGCCGCCTAAAGAAGTAATAGCTAGAGGAATAATTTCCGTAACGAATAAAACAGCCATGACTGCAAGGACGATTAAGGTTTGTTCTGCAGTACCCATACATCATCATCTCCCTTCAGAGAAATGCACTGACATAATTATAAAAGATATAAAATATAACCTACGATACCAATGGCAGAGGCCATTATAAAAGTAATCCCATATCCCTCTCTTGTTTTAGGATACCCAAATAATAAAGTTTCACCAAGAAAACCTCGGCGGTTAAACCAAGAATATTTAGTTCTCTGCTGAAACCATTTGGCTTTGCCTTCAGTACCGATAATCAGTGCAGTAATAAAAAAAACAATAAATGCCCAGACAAAACAAATCAGTATTTTTAATTCAATTGATAACAAGTGACCACCTCTACTATATTTAAAGCACTAGAAGGTTATTCTGTGAAATCTTGCTAATCACCTAATGACCGATCTGAAAAGCATTTATTGCAAATATTCCCTTTTTATGTATGATTACATAATGACCAAGGGCTTTTTGATTCACCAATAGGTGTACCTATTTAGGTACACCTGGGTGAATAATTATTAAATCATTAGTGGTTGGACAACATAGCAAGCATTGTACCTGCAGCTACTGCTGTACCAATAACGCCAGCTACGTTAGGTCCCATAGCATGCATGAGCAAGAAGTTAGCTGGGTTAGCTTTCGCACCTACTACTTGAGATACGCGAGCTGCCATTGGAACCGCAGATACACCGGCAGAACCAATAAGTGGATTTGTTTTACCACCATCTACTAAGTTCATCAATTTACCGAACAATACGCCACCAGCTGTACCGCAAATAAATGCGAATAAGCCTAAAAGAATAATTTTGATGGTTTCTAAGCTTAAGAAGTGTTCCGCACTCATTGTCAAACCAGTACCAGTTGCTAAGAAAATTGTAACTGTATTGATCAATGCGTTTTGAGAAGTATCGGATAAACGATCAGTTACGCCAGATTCACGGAACAAGTTACCTAACATCAACATACCTAAAAGGGATGTAATGGAAGGAAGCAATAAGGAAATGAAGATCGTTGCAACGATTGGGAACACGATTTTTTCAAAACGTGTTACTTCGCGCAATTGTTCCATAACGATTTCACGTTCTTTTTGAGTAGTGAAGAGTTTCATTACAGGTGGTTGAATCAACGGTACCAAGGACATATAGGAATATGCGGCAACCGCGATAGCACCTAATAAATGAGGAGCTAGCTTAGTAGCTAAGTAAATGGATGTAGGGCCATCAGCACCACCGATGATACCAATAGCAGCCGCTTCTTGAGCTGTAAAGCCAAGCATCATTGCGCCACCTAAGGCAGCAAATACACCGATTTGAGCAGCAGCCCCTAAAAGCAATGTTTTAGGATTAGCAATGAGTGGACCAAAGTCAGTCATTGCACCTACACCAAGGAAAATTAAAGGTGGGAAGATTTCTTGGGAGATACCTGCACTAATAAGCGCCATAACGCCTTCTTCGAAACCGTTACGAGGAATATTGGCAAGTAAACAACCAAACGCAATCGGACCCAACAATAATGGTTCGAACTCACGAGCAAATGCTAAATACAATAGGATCAAACCTACAAGAATCATAATAGCATTGCCTGTTGTAAATGCGAGGAACCCGCTATCGTTAATAACAGATTGTATCGCAACAGCAAAAGCCTCCATATGCGTTCCCCTTTCACAAATATAAAATTGTTAGATGACGTGGCGCAGCCACGTCATACAACACTTGGTATTAGCCAAGAACAACCATGTCATCGCCAGTGGATACAGTTTGGTTAGCAGATACGCGAACTTCGGAAACTACAGCATCATGAGGAGCTGCGATTTCATTTTGCATTTTCATAGCTTCAAGAATCAACAAAGTTTCGCCTTTTTTAACTGCTTGACCAGCAGATACTGCTACAGATAAGATTTTACCAGGCATTGGAGCTTTTACAGTTTCAGCACCTGCTGGAACTGGAGCTGCTGCTGCAGCTGGAGCTGGTGCTGGTGCAGGAGCTGCTTTAGGAGCTGGAGCTGCTGCTGGAGCTGCTTTAGGAGCTGCTGCAGGAGCCGCTGCTTTCACTTCATTAACTTCTACATCATATGCTGTACCATTTACTGTAACGTTGAATTTTTTCATCTTAAATTCCTCCAAAATGTGTAGTTTCTACACAAAACTTATAAATATTTTTACACATATAAATTGAGTAATCCCATGGATTATCAAATTAGCCAATTATCTTATCGATTACCACGCAAACGGCCTTCCATTTTCCAATTGTAGCTTACGATTGGACGGATATGCGCGATTTGATCAGCGGAATAACCCATTGCCGCTAATGCACCAACGATTACTGCTACTACATCTTGAGATGGAGCTTTACCGTTAGTTGTTGTAGCATTGCTCATTACAAATGCCTCCTAAAAATATTTTAACCTCTACCGCTTAAGCGACCTTCCAAGCGCCATTTAGCACTGGTTGCTGTAGGTCGAATAGATGCAATTTGTTCAGATGAGTACCCCATCGCCACAATGGCACCTACGATAGCTGCTACTACTTCATCCTCATTTTGAGCAGATGCATTTGCTGGAGCTACAGGAATAGCTGTTGGAGTAGCAACAGGAGCAGTTGCTGCTGGTGCTTCTTTTTTCTTCTTAGTAGGATCGATTAAATGTACGATTTCCATAAGAATACCTAAAGCTATCAATACAGCAAATACAACTGTCATATTAATCGCCATGATTAACCAAGGATTGGTAGTAACTGCTTGTCCTTCCATAATCATTCCCCTTTCTAAAAAAGTAGTAAAGAAAGGTATCTCCCAAATTCGATGATATGTTTACCGAATCGAATTATAATGGAATATTACCATGTTTCTTTGGAGCACGGTTTTCGCGTTTACTTGCAAGCATTGCCAAAGCGTTGATAACTGCTGGACGAGTTTGTTTAGGTTCGATTACAACATCTACGAAGCCACGTTCTGCAGCTTTGTAAGGAGTCGCAAACTCTTCTACATATTTAGCTGTTTTAGCATCTTTATCTTCGTCTTTCTTGAAGATAATATTAGCTGCACCAGCAGGACCCATTACAGCGATTTCGGATGTAGGCCAAGCATATACTTGGTCTGCGCCTAAATCTTGGGAACACATAGCGAGGTAGGAACCGCCATATGCTTTACGAGTGATAACAGTAATTTTTGGTACTGTAGCTTCAGAGTAAGCATATAACATTTTAGCACCATGACGAATGATACCGCCCCATTCTTGATTTGTGCCAGGCAAGAAACCAGGAACGTCAACAAAGTTAACGATTGGAATATTGAAAGCATCACAGAAACGGATGAAACGGGAAGATTTGTCAGAAGCGTTAATGTCCAAGCAACCAGCCATTACTTTTGGTTGGTTAGCAATGATACCAACGGATTGACCATCAAAACGAGCGAAGCAAGTAATGATATTAGTAGCATAGAATGGTTGTACTTCATAGTATTCGCCATTATCTACAGTAGCTGCGATAACATCTTTCATGTCGTAAGGCATGTTACTGTTATCTGGCAACAAGCTATTCAAGCTTTCATCCTCACGAGTTGGATCGTCACCAGTATCTACCAATGGAGCATCTTCCATATTATTGGATGGCAAGAAGCCTAATAAGTAACGAATTTGAGCGATACAATCATCTTCATTTTCAGCTGCAAAGTGAGCAACACCAGACACGGAGTTGTGAGCCATTGCACCACCAAGATCTTCAGCTGTTACTTCTTCACCAGTTACAGATTTGATTACTGCAGGACCAGTGATGAACATTTGAGAAGTATTTTTAACCATGTAGATGAAGTCAGTCAATGCTGGAGAATATACAGCACCGCCCGCACATGGGCCCATGATTACGGAAATTTGTGGAATAACACCAGATGCATTTGTATTTTCAAAGAAAATTTTACCGTAACCAGCAAGGGCATCTACTGCTTCTTGAATACGAGCACCGCCGGAATCGTTAATACCAACAATAGGAGCACCCATTTTCATTGCTAAACGTTGTACTTTAACGATTTTAGCAGCATGCATTTCACCAAGAGAACCACCTTCTACAGTGAAATCTTGTGCGAATGCATATACTAAACGACCGTCGATAGTACCATAACCTGTTACTACACCTTCGCCTGGTAATTCTTTCTTTTCTTGACCGAAGTTAACACAACGATGTTTAACAAATTGATCAAGTTCAACGAAGGAATTATCATCGAACAATTTAGCCAAGCGTTCGCGAGCAGTCATTTTACCTTGAGCATGTTGTTTCTCAACGCGTTTTTCGCCGCCACCAGCTTTAACTTTAGCTAGTTTTTCGTGCAATAACTCGATTTTTTCCTGCACTGTTGCCATTATAGCACCTCCAAATAAAACTTGTTACAGTATCATTTTATTTCATAAATGAATAAAGTTCAAGAAGCATACATATTTAATATATAACGTAGAATTATATGTATATGTATATGTATATCTACAACTCATATATAATGATGTGAATTGGATACTGTATTATTTCATACGTTGACATAATTCAAGCAATACACCACCAGTTGCTTTTGGATGTAAGAAAGCAATTGAGGAACCGCCTGCACCATAACGAGGTTTTTCGTCAATCATACGAACGCCTTTAGCCATCAAATCAGCAATAGCATTTTCAATATTGTCAACGCGCAATGCAACGTGTTGGATACCATCACGACCTCCATTTTTTTCGATAAATTTACCGATAGGGCCATCTGGAGTTGTAGTTTCTAAGAATTCAAGTTCAGCATCACCACAAGGGAAGAAGGATACTTTTACCTTTTGTTCTTCTACGATTTCGTCTTCAGGAAGATGTTCAATGCCTAATGCATTTTTATAGAATTCTTTAGTTGCTGCTAAATCATTAACACCAATACCGATGTGATCCACTTGTAATACTTTAAAAGCCATTTTGATTATCTCCTTTTCAAGGCTAAATCTCTAATGCTACGTAGTCGCCGTCTACTTTAGCACGCTTGTCATTACGCCATTAACAACTGTATATGGATCGCTTTCGCGTTCATTAACAGCTGCCACTTGGCTATTAAATTCGTCGCTTGTAACAATTTTATCAGCTACATAACGACCAATTTGTTCATTAATCATTGCGATGATTTCATCACGAGTACGTTCTGCCCGACGAGATTCCAATTCACCAGAATCTTCAAGATACTCAAAATGTTCATCTAAAGCGTCGATAAGCTCATCTACGCCTTGGTCTTTACTAGCAATTGTGCGCTTAATTGGTGGGCGCCATTTTACTTCACGAGAATCTAGGTCAAGCATCATTTCAATTTCTACATTCAAACGATCGCAACCATCTCGGTCAGCTTTGTTGATAGCAAATACATCGCCAATTTCAAGAATACCCGCCTTGATAGCTTGGATATCATCACCGAGACCAGGAACCAGTACAACCAATGTAGTATCAGCATTTTTTACAATATCTACTTCAGATTGACCTACGCCTACAGTTTCAATGATTACTAAATCCATGCCAAAGGCATCCATGAGTTTTACAACGTCTGCAGTCTTTTTAGATAATCCACCAAGACTACCACGCGTGCCCATGCTTCGAATGAACACATTTTCATTTAATGTTAAATCATTCATTCGAATACGGTCCCCCAAGATAGCACCACCAGAGAATGGGCTAGTTGGGTCGATGGCAACGATACCGATTTTTTTACCTTGATCTAAATAATGTTTAACTACTTTATCAGTCAAAGTACTTTTACCAGCACCAGGGGCCCCTGTAATACCGAGAATACGTGCATTCCCCGTTTTAGGGTAAATGGCCTTCATAATATCGATGGCATTATCATACTCGTTTTCTACAGCCGTTATGGACCGTGCTAAGGCTAGTCTAGAACCTTCAAAAAGGCCTTTAACTAAATCCATTCGCCTCACCACCTATCTTCGAATATGGGAATAGAGGGGAGCCAATTATTTGAGTTGCACCCCTCTTTGCCCTAAGCAATTATTTTACGTTTTCTTTAATAAAGTTAACGATATCGCTAGTTGGTGTGCCAGGTGTGAATACTGCCGCTACGCCAGCTTTTTTCAAGCCAGGGATATCAGCGTCAGGAATAACGCCACCACCGATTACAAGAACATCCCCCATGCCTTTTTCTTTCAAAAGTTCAACAATTTTAGGGAACAATGTATTATGAGCACCAGAAAGAAGAGATAATGCAACTACATTAACGTCTTCAGAAAGCGCTGCTTCAACGATTTGTTCTGGTGTTTGACGAAGACCAGTGTAGATTACTTCGAAACCAGCATCGCGAAGTGCGCGTGCTACTACTTTTGCACCACGGTCATGACCATCAAGACCTGGTTTTGCTACAATTACTCTAATACGTTTTTCTGCCATGATATATTACCTCCGAAATCAGCCGATATTATAATGTGGAATGAGCTTCGTATTCACCGAATACTTCGCGCAATACATTACAAATTTCACCCAAAGTAGCATATGTTTTAACTGCTGCAAGAATTAATGGCATCAAGTTAACAGATTCGTCAGCTGCGCCAGCTTTCAAATCAGCTAAGGCTTTATCAACTGCGGCTTGATCGCGGTTAGCACGAACTGCTTGAGTTTTCTTAGATTGGTTAACACCTACGGAAGCATCTACGCGAAGTAAGTCTTTTGGAGCTTCTTCTTCGACTTGGAATTTATTTACGCCGACGATTGTGCGCAAGCCAGATTCAACTTCCATTTGCCATTTGTAAGCGGATTCTTGAATTTCTTTTTGGATGTAGCCTTTTTCGATTGCTACTACAGCGCCGCCCATTTCATCAATTTTTTTGATGTATGCCATAGCTTCGTCATAGATAGCATTAGTCATAGCTTCAACATAGTAAGAGCCGCCCAATGGGTCAACTACGTCAGCCAAACCAGATTCGTAAGCCACGATTTGTTGAGTACGAAGAGCTACTTGTACAGATGCTTCTGTAGGAAGAGCCAAAGCTTCGTCACGGGAGTTTGTATGTAAGGATTGAGTACCGCCCATTACAGCAGCTGCAGTTTGAAGAGCAACACGAACGATGTTGTTATCAACTTGTTGTGCAGTCAACATGGAGCCCGCTGTTTGAGTATGTACACGAAGCATCATGGATTTTGGTTTTTTAGCACCAAAACGTTCTTTCATGATTGTTGCCCATAAGCGACGAGATGCGCGGAATTTAGCAACTTCTTCAAGTACATTATTATGAGCATTCCAGAAGAAGGAAAGACGACCAGCAAATGTATCAACATCAAGACCAGCTTTCAAAGCTGCTTCTACATATGCGATACCATCAGCAATTGTAAATGCGATTTCTTGTGCTGCTGTGGAACCTGCTTCACGGATGTGGTAACCGGAGATAGAAATTGTATTCCATTTTGGAACGTATTGAGAACAATATTCGAAGATATTAGTGATCAAACGCATAGATGGTTTTGGAGGGAAAATGTAAGTACCACGAGCTGCATATTCTTTCAAAATATCATTTTGAATAGTACCTTTCAATTCTGTGGAAGGTACACCTTGTTTTTCAGCTACTGCGATATACATTGCCAACAAAACGGATGCTGGAGCGTTGATTGTCATGGAAGTGGATACTTTGCCAAGGTCGATGCCGTCGAACAAGATTTCCATATCTGCCAAAGAGTCAATCGCTACACCTACTTTACCAACTTCGCCTTCAGCCATAACATCATCAGAGTCATAACCGATTTGAGTTGGCAAGTCGAATGCACAAGAAAGACCTGTTGCACCAGATTCGATTAGGTAGCGGTAACGTTTGTTAGATTCTTCAGCTGTAGCGAAACCTGCATACATACGCATTGTCCAGAAACGACCACGGTACATAGTAGGTTGTACGCCACGAGTATAAGGGAATTCGCCAGGCATTCCCAAATCGCGTTCATAGTCAAAGCCTTCAATATCAACTGGTGTATACACACGGTTGTATTTTAAGTTTTGACGTTCTGGAGTTTTTGCGCATTTTTCGTCACAAAGTTTGTTGTACTCAGCAATTTGGGCTTTTAAGTTTTCGTAAGCCATGTTTTCATCATCCTCCTAAAAAAACAGGTTATTTTTTCATGCTTCCAGTTTCTGTGAAGCGTTTATGCCAAGAAAGAGCTTCATCAAGCAACATTGGTGTATGGGCATTCTTTGTTGCAGCTAATGCTTTTTCTAGGTATTCAGTTAACATAGGTTTGTAGTCTGGGTGAGCACATTTTTCAATAATCAAACGAGCTCTTTCCACTGGGCTCAAACCACGACAGTCAGCAACACCTTGTTCTGTACAGAAAATCATAGTGTCATGTTCTGGATGATCCACATGGGATACATATGGAACGATAGAACTGATGTCGCCATTTTTAGCAACGGAATTGGTACAGAAGATAGTGAGATATGCACTACGTGCAAAATCACCAGAACCACCAACACCATTCATCATTTTGCTACCCATAATATGAGTAGAGTTTACATTGCCAAAAATATCAAATTCGATAGCGGTATTCATGGCAATGACACCAATACGACGGGCAATACCAGGGTTATTGGAAATTTCTTGCGGACGAAGAATAATTTTTTTACGATATTCATCAATATTCGCATAGAAACGTTTCAACCCATCTGGAGAAGGACTCAATGCAGTACCAGAACATACAGTTACTTTACCAGCATCGATCAAGTCAAACATACCGTCTTGGATTACTTCTGTATAAATAGATAAATCTGTGAATGGCCCTTTAGCAAGACCACTGATTACCGCATTTGCAACGGAACCTACACCAGATTGCAATGGAAGCAAGTTTTTAGGCAAACGACCTTCTGCAATTTCTTGTTCGAAGAATTTAATAAGGTGTTGACTCATTGCCTTTGCATCATCATCAATAGGCGCTAAAGGTCTTGTTGTATCAGGAACATCACAAGGTACTACTGCAACAATTTTACTTGGGTCACAAGGAATTGCTTCAGTACCAATACGATCACCAGGTGTTTCCAATGGAATTGGTTTACGATGTGGTGGATCGAGTGGTTCATAGATATCATGCATACCTACCAAGGAAAGTGGTTGAGATACATTTACTTCTACGATAACCTTTTTAGCTTGGCTAACAAATGTTGGAGAGTTCCCAACAGATGTAGTTGGAACAATGGAGCCGTCTTCGTTAATTTGTGCAGCTTCGATAATCGCTACATCTAAATCACCAAAGAAGCCATATCGAACATTTTGTGCCATTGTGCTTAAATGCATATCGATGTATTTAACAGCACCGCTATTTAAGGCTTTACGTGTATCCCCATTTGTTTGATATGGGAAACGACGATTGATACCGTTAGCACGAGTTAACGCACCATCAGCTTCATCACCTACGGAAGCACCTGTCCACAAATCAATTTTGAATGGTTCTTTTTCCATTCTTTCTGCCAATGCCAATGGTACTGCCTTTGCATAACCCGATGGTGTAAAGCCGGAAATACCAACTTTATCATTAGGGTTAATCAACTGGGCTGCATCATAAGCAGTGACAATTTTACCTTGCAGGTCCACATTTTTTACGCGGTCTTTGATGTCTATCACCATAACCATCTCCTTTAAGAGTAACATTGTTAAACGACAATTGAATCTCTTTGGTCTAATACGTTCCTTAAACCGACTTCATCGTAGTCCACATCCAATGTATTGTCAACTTATATGACTAAAATGTATTTTTTATCACACTCTACCCGTGCATTATGACTAAAACGCATGGATTTTTACATTTTTACATAAGTTTTATTCACACCGATATAACTCACAGGAATTATTAATTTAATAGTATATATTGTTGTTTTTTTATGTATATCGAACTATCCCAATACAACATATGAAGTCTTCTCAATATAATAAAAAAATATAATATATACAAAAACAGACCGCTACAACTCCTATAAAGATATAGATATACAAAAAACCGATTTTCAAATGCGAGCAATAATGTTCAATTATTCTAACATTAGAAAACCGGTTAAATATACTTAATCTTACCCTGCTAAGGTATGTATAAACTATACCATACTATGAAATTGTATCGCTACCATAAAACTTACTAATTATACAAAGTATACCTTTTACATAGGGTCCTTTGTGGAAAGTTGTACTTTCACAAAGGCCCCAACCCAACCAAGGAGCTGCCAAAAAACAATAGCAACTTGATGGCTATAGAGCTCAAAATCAGACAATCCACTAAAAAGAACTCCGATAGCTAAAGCACCTATACCTATCTGTGCAGCTTGTCGGAACATATCTCCTTTCAAACGAACAGATGTAATAACATGACCGACGATAATCGCTAGGAATGATAGCAAGCCAGGAATACCTGTTTCAGCCAGTATATTTAAATATAAATTATGGGCATGATACATTAATACATTAGGACCTTGAATATAATAGTTATACTCTGGATACACTAAGTAGAATGTATTCCACCCAATACCAAAGATTGGATTTTCACGTACGATATACATTGTGCTATCCCATAGAGCCCAGCGAAGATCTGATGATGTATCATGTCCTTGGAATATAGACCAAAGTCGTGAAGCAACCTCACCTTCATAGAAATATAGAATTAACGGTACCACTAACAAAGATAAGAACAGTCTTCGTTCTACGAAAATAGCCCAATACAGAATCATGGCCGCAAAACTAATCCAAATACCACGAGAATAGGTTAATAACATTGTTAAAAATAATATAACACCAATGATCAGCATTGTAAGGACTTCACGTGTACGATTCTCTTTCATATAAACAAGAATATAGCTAATACATACACTTAGTACCATCAATAGATAGGCCCCTAACAAATTGGGATTTTGCAATGTAGACGCCATTCGACGCATCAATTTAGGAAATTGTGCTGCATCTACCCATTCTTTTATATGTATATTAGGAACAAATATATACTGATAGGCCCCAATTATGCATACAAGAACGGCTGTACCTAAAAAGGCACGAAGAAAATAGTTCCACTGTTTAGGTGTTCGAATATAGGTACGAACTAAATAGTACATGCCCCCACCCGCCACAATTTGGTAGAACCAACTCTGAATAGACCAATCCCAGTTTGGTGACATTAATGACGATATACCTGTCCAGATAACAAAGATCATAACAGTCCAAGATAGATAACCGGTCGGCAGACTCAATGATTTACTAGAAATTAAATCATATAATGCCAGACCTATGGCCAACCAGAGAAGTACATCTCCCACCATTGGCTGAAGTGGCATCGCAATGACAACACCATAGATTAATCGTTCAATATAAAAGGTAATTCGTTTCTGATTAGGAATGAGTGAGAGTTCCATAATCTCACCTCAATGACTCATCTCATGGAAAAACCACTGACGAGCATCCCCTAAAATATATAAAGAACCACATACAGCAATGATATCACCATTCTTTGTATGTTTGTATGCTAAGGCTAACGCAGCCTCAACAGATTCTGCAGTTTGAGCCGTCACCTTAGGCACAGTACGGCGAATCACTTCAACCAAGCTCTCAGGTACCTCTGTTCTATCTGTTGGTGCAGGTACAGCGAGGACTGTGTCGCCAGATTTAACGACTTCACGAATGATAGCCTCTTGATCTTTATCTTTAAGGATTGCCATTACCACCGTTTTCGGTGTGTCCTTAAATAGTTCATTGTACGTCATGGCAAAAGACTCAGCCCCTGCCGCATTGTGGGCACCATCAAATATAAAAGTACGATCTAAGCCTCGTTTAACTTCAAAGCGCCCCGCCCACATAGTGCGAGCGAAGCCTTCGCGCATCGTTTCTTCACTGATGTTCGTATCCTCTTTCATCAACAGGCGTACAGCCATCAATGCACAAGCAAGGTTTACAGATTGGTGAATGCCAGCCATTGTCGTAAACAACATAGCAGGTGCAGCATCGTTAGAACTAACAGTTATCATTTGACCACCCGTTACGGCACTGCGGCTATCAATACCAAAATCTTTATTAAAAACATAAAGCTTGGCATGTTGTTTTTTAGCTACGTCCTCAATGATATTAAGAGGTGTATCTTGTGCAGCTGTCACTACAGGCACATTAGGTTTGATAATCCCCACTTTATGGCGTGCAATCTCCTCGACAGTATCACCACAATACGCCTGATGATCAATAGTTACATTGGTAATAACAGATACTTTTGGGGTCACGATATTAGTAGAATCTAGTAAGCCCCCTAAACCAACTTCTACTACGGCATAGTCTACACCTTGCTCCTTAAAGAATAAAAATGCGGCAGCTGTTAATATTTCAAATTGTGTTGGCGCTTCTATTCCATTGCTGATGATAGTATCTACGGCAACCTTTACGCGACTAATTAATGTCCCAAAGGCTTCCTCTGTTATATTTCCCTCATTAATTTGAATACGCTCCGTATAGGATTGAAGGTGAGGCGATGTAAATCGCCCCACCCGTAATCCACTTGTAAACAGTGCGTAGGAAATATATGAGGTAACCGAGCCCTTACCATTTGTACCTGTAACATGAACAATTTTATAGGCCTCTTGTGGATTCCCTAATACATCCATAAGAGCCATAATTCGTTCAAGGCCAGGTTTAATACCAAATGAAGATGCCTGCTCCAAATAGGCTAAGGCCTCTTGATATGTCATATAAACCTCCTATTATAAGGTTTCAAGGAACGCTTCGCGTTCCAATAACGCTTGTTGTTTTTGTTTATATTCTTCTAACTTTTCTTTTTCTTTTGCTACGACAGCTTCAGGAGCTTTTGCTAAGAAACCTTGGTTAGACAATTTACCTTCCAAACGAGAAATTTCTTTTTCCATTTGGATTTTTTCCTTTGCAATACGCTCTCTTTCTTTTTCACCGTCAATCAAGTCTTTAAGTAAGAGATATACTTCCATACCATTGACAACGGTTACAGTCGCATTTTCTGGTTTTAGATCATCGGTACCAAGAATTGTTACTTTCTCAGCCCAAGCCAATGTTACGAAGTAGTCACTATGTTCTGCTACAGTTTTAGCTAATGCTTCATCTGTTGGCGCTACGATAACCTCAGCTTTTTTACCTAAAGGCACATTCATTTCAGCACGCATGTTACGAATACCTTTGATAGCATCCATCATAACTTCCATTTGACGTGCTGCCCCTTCAAGATTATCAAATTTCAATGCTTCAGGCCATTTAGTAACAACGATGCTGTCCCCTTCGTGTGGCAAATGTTGCCAAATATGTTCAGTTACGAACGGCATGAATGGATGTAATAATTCGAGCATATGACGTAAGATTGTTACAAGTAAATATTGAACTGTACGACGATCACGTTCGTTGCTTTCACTATACAAACGAGGTTTCGCTAATTCAATGTACCAATCGCAGTACGTATTCCAAATGAAATCATATACGGAACTTGCAGCTTCACCAAGTTCGAATTTATCGAGATTAGATGTTACGCTTTGTACTGTTTCATTGTATTTTTGAACAATCCATTGGTCTGCTAATGTCAAATCATCTGCTGTTGGAACGAAACTTTCATCATAATTTGTAAGGTTCATCAATACAAATTTTGATGCATTCCAAATCTTATTGGCAAAGTTACGGTTAGCCTCAACACGTTCCATATAGAAACGCATATCGTTACCAGGTGTGTTGCCAGTTACAAGAGTAAAGCGCAATGCATCAGCACCATATTGGTCGATAACTTCAAGCGGATTAATACCATTGCCCAAGGATTTACTCATTTTACGGCCCTGGCTATCGCGAACAAGACCGTGAATAAATACATGTTTAAATGGAATTTCATGTTCAAACTCAAGAGCCATAAAGATCATGCGAGCAACCCAGAAGAAGATAATATCGTAACCAGTTACAAGCACACTTGTTGGATACCATTGTTTAAGTTCTGGAGTTTGCTTAGGCCAACCCATTGTGGCAAACGGCCATAAACCAGAGCTAAACCATGTATCAAGAACATCTGGATCTTGTGTAACATGACCGTGGCAATGAGGACATTCTGTAATATCTTCACGGCTAACGATAGTTTCACCACAGTTATCACAATACCATGCAGGAATGCGATGGCCCCACCACAATTGACGAGAAATCGTCCAATCGCGGATATTTTCAAGCCAGTTCACATATGTTTTTGTAAAACGTTCAGGAACGAACTCTACTTCGTGGTCTTTAACAACCTTAAGAGCGGGCTCTGCCAATGGTTTCATATCTACGAACCATTGTTTAGATACCATTGGTTCGATGATTGTATTACAACGGGAGCAATGACCTACTGCATGGTCATGATCATCAATTTTTTCAAGTAGGCCTAATTCTTTGAGTTCTGCTACTACTTGTTTACGCGCTTCTTCACGAGGTAAGCCATTAAATTTGCCAGCACCTTCATTCATTGTTGCATCATTGTTCATAACAACGATGGATTCCAAATTATGACGTTGGCCCATTTCAAAGTCATTAGGGTCATGAGCAGGTGTAATTTTTACACATCCTGTACCGAAGCTAGTATCTACATAGTCATCGGCAATTACAGGAATTTCTCGATTAACAAATGGCAAGATCAATGTTTTACCAATGAGATCTTTATAACGATCATCATCAGGATTTACTGCTACTGCTACGTCACCAAACATTGTTTCTGGACGAGTTGTAGCAACAACAACGAAACGATTATCTTCACCTTTTACAGGATATTTAATATGCCATAAATGGCCATGTTCGTCTTCATGCTCAACTTCAACATCAGATAACGCAGTGGCACAACGAGGACACCAGTTGATGATGCGTTCACCGCGATAGATCAAACCTTTTTCATAAAGGCTTACAAATACTTCGCGCACTGCATGGTAGTATCCTTCATCCAAAGTAAATCGCTCACGTGTCCAATCACAGGATGCGCCAAGGCTACGGATTTGTTTTACGATAGTATCACCGTATTCTTTTTTCCATTCCCATACGCGCTCTACAAATTTTTCGCGACCCAAATCATAGCGAGATTTTCCCTCTTCTTTAGCAAGCATCTCTTCTACTTTGATTTGTGTAGCAATACCAGCATGGTCTGTACCTGGCATCCACAATACATTGTAGCCTTGCATGCGTTTAAAACGGATGAGGATGTCTTGTAATGTGTTATCAAGGGCATGCCCCATATGCAACATACCAGTTACATTAGGAGGTGGTAATACGATACTAAATGGCTCTTTCTTCGTGTCTACTTCTTCGTGAAAGTATCCTTGATTTTCCCAATAAGAATACCATTTGCCTTCTATTTCACCAGGATTATATGTGGTTAAATTTTCGTAGGTTTTCATCGTTCCTCCTAAAAGACTCCTTAGCGCTTCATAATCTTAGCCAATACAAATAGGCTTGTTTCATATAGCAATATCATAGGTAATGCAATCATCGTTTGAGAGAACATATCCGGTGTAGGTGAAATGACAGCACCTATGATAAAGGATATAAGAATAAATATCTTTCGCTTCGTTTTTAAAAAGCGTGATGTGATTAAGTTGAAATATCCCAAAATAATTAAGATCAACGGCAACTCAAAGATAAATCCAAAGGGCAGTACAAAGGATAATACAAAATCCATATACTGACCAATAGAAAACATCGGTTGTAATTCATCTGTAGCAAAGCCCATAAAGAACTTCACCGCTGCAGGCAATACGAGAAAATAAGAAAATACAATACCTATCCCGAATAGACCAATTGCTACTGGTAAGATCCAGTTAGATAGCTGCTTTTCTCGCACAGTTAGTGCAGGCTTAACAAATAGCCAAATCTGATGCAATATAATGGGAGCGGCTATGACTAGGCCACCTACAACAGACACCTTCATATATGTAAAAAATGCTTCAGTAGGTCTCATATAATAGAGCTTGCCAGCCGGTTTTAGGAGTATTTCCAATAATAAGTCTACATAATAATAAGAAATACAAGTTCCCACAATAACTGCTACAGCTATTATAATCAATCGTTTTCGCAGCTCTGAAAGATGTCCTACAAGAGACAATTCCCTTGCTTCATCCATCATCTTCTGCTCTATAGCCGTATAAACTGGTTCATCTTCCACATCCTCAGGAATGTGTTGAGTTGCCACCTTATATCGTTCTTGCTCAGACTTTTGTTCTGCTTCACGCCGTTTTTGACGAACTACACTGTCAAAAGAAGGTTTTTGCATGGGATATTCGAAATCCGATTTTGGTTCGAATGGTTCCATATTATACCTTTCTATCAGCTAGATTTTCTACAGCCATCACAAGGAATTCCTTCCCTGGGAAATCACGCACTGCAGCGAGTGCCGCTAGAGCATCTTTACAATATTTATCAGCTACAGCTAATGTATTATCAATGCCACCTTGAGCAATAACATAATCAATAATGTCTTGCTCATTACCACCATTATTTAAGCCTTTAATATCTTCAAGCAATTTATCTTTATTACCATCGTTAACGATGCTTAATAACGGATATGTCAATAGTCCCTCTCGAAGATCATTCCCTACAGGCTTTCCCGTCGTTTCCGCTGTTTCACGATAATCCATAATATCGTCTGTAATTTGGAATGCCATGCCTAATGCATGACCATATTTTTTCAACTCTATGATTTCATCCTCTTGCCAATCTCCTAAGAGACCACCAAGCTCCATACAGCCTTCCATGAAGTCTGCTGTTTTCTTTTGCGTCTTTGTCATATAACGCTCTATGCCTTGATCGATGCGATATACATCTTCCATTTGCATGAACTCACCTTCTACGAGGCATGTAATAATATGAGAGAATACTTGAAGATACTTCATATTCGTCATTTCAGATACGATTTTAAATGCTTTAGCAAATAAATAATCACCACTAAGGATAGCTACCTTATTGCCTTTATGCATGTGAATTGTATCCTTCCCACGGCGAATTTCAGCTTGATCTAAAACATCGTCATGGATAAGTGTTGCTAAATGAAGCATTTCAACAGCCTCAGCAATTTTAATGCGTTGACGCTCTATAGATGTACCTGCATTAGCAATCAATAGACACAATTGAGCGCGCAAACGCTTACCACCTGCTGCTGATAACGGTCGAATCAGTGCATTGAAGTCCTCTGCACCGGTATTAAAAGATGATGCAAGAGACTCTTCGACACGCTCTAAATCTAGAGCAATGCGTTCCATAATCTCTAATTCGTTCGTTTGACTCATGCTTCATCTCCTACCAAAATTTTATTGATTCGTTGTTGTAAAAGCTCACGTCCAGTATGCTTTAAAGAGCTGTACAAAATCGGCGGGGTAGCCGTTGGATATAGCTCTTTAATAATAGACAAGTTTGCAGACTTTTCTTTAGCCGTCAATTTATCGGCCTTGGTCACTACAATTTGTAACGGAACACCGGCTTCGACGAGCCAATCAAAGGCCACCTTATCAATGGTCATTTCAGGATGGCGACCATCGATAAGTAAACACAACAACATCAATCGTTCAGAATGTAAAATATAATCGGCAATAAAGGAAGACCACAAATTGCGGTTTCCTTTATTTGTCTTTGCAAAACCATAACCAGGAAGGTCAACGAGAAACCAGTTATATCTGCGTTCCTCGGTTTCAGAAATATCCTCTTTTGATTCAATATCAAAGTAGTTTATCGTCTTAGTCTTACCTGGCTGACCACTAACGAGGGCTAACCCACGATAGTTACATAAAGAATTAATCAACGAAGACTTGCCCACATTAGAGCGTCCAAGGAAGGCGATTTCTACGGTATCCCCTTCAGGATATTGATCCGCCTTCACACAGGAAGTATTATATTTTGCAGCTATAATACGAGGCCCCTTTGGTTCTTTTCGTGTATATTGTGGTTTTGGGCCCATTGGTTTAGTGGATTTTTTCTTCTTTTGCATTACACAAGTGCCTTTGCTAATACTTCATCCATTGTCTTAACTGGCGTAATGATGAGGCCTTCTTTCACAATGTCAGGTAATTCTGCAATATCCTTTTCATTGCCTTTTGGAATCAACACCTCTTTTATACCATGAGACAAGGCTGCTAATAATTTTTCTTTTAAGCCGCCTATTGGTAATACGCGGCCACGCAATGTGATTTCACCAGTCATGGCAATATCAGAACGAACCTTGCGGTTAGTCAAAATAGATACCATAGCTAATGTCATTGTAATACCTGCTGAAGGACCATCTTTAGGGGTTGCCCCTTCTGGCAAGTGAACGTGAATATCAAGCTTTTTATAAAAATCTTCTTCAATCTTTAAAGCTTTTGCATTATGGCGAATATAACTCATAGCCGCTTGACCAGACTCTTGCATAACCTTGCCGAGACTACCAGTTAAAGCCAATTTACCGGTACCATTCATAGTTGTAGCTTCACATGGTAATACTACACCACCAACAGATGTCCAAGCTAATCCATTTACATAGCCAACTTGTGCTTTCTTTTCTCGCTCTTGGTCAACAAAGATTGGTGCGCCTAAGAATTCGTGAAGATTCTTAGTAGTGACTTTTGGTGCATCTCCGCCTTCTTCAACTACTTTGAAAGCAATCTTACGGCAAATCTTAGCAATTGTTTTCTCTAAAGTACGAACACCTGCTTCGCGAGTATATTCGGAAATTACCTTTCTTAACACAGCATCAGATAATTTAACCTTGTAATCTTCAAGGCCATTTTTCTTAATTTGCTTAGGTGTTAAGTAACGCTTAGCAATTTCTAGTTTTTCTTCTTCCATATAGCTGGACAACTCAATAATTTCCATACGATCTAACAATGGACCAGGAATATTAGATGCTACATTAGCCGTAGTAATCCAGAAAACTTCAGAGAAGTCGAACGGTACTTCGATAAAGTGATCACTAAATGTGCTATTTTGTTCTGGATCCAATACCTCTAATAACGCTGAGGATGGATCACCTTTATAATCAGATGCTAATTTATCAATTTCATCCAATAAAAATACAGGATTCTTAGTACCTACATTTTTTAACCCCTGAATCATACGACCAGGTAAAGCACCAATATAAGTACGTCGATGTCCACGAATTTCAGCTTCATCACGAACACCACCTAAGGATGCACGGATAAACTTACGATTCATTGCTTTAGCAATAGAGGTAGCCAAAGAGGTTTTACCAACGCCTGGTGGGCCTACTAAACAAAGAATAGAGCCACTATTTTTACCGGTTAATTTACGAACCGCTAAAAATTCTAAAATGCGTTTCTTAACCTTTTCAAGGCCATAATGATCGGCCTCGAGCATAGCATGAGCGCCCTTGATATCTAAACGGTCTTCCGTTAATTCGTTCCACGGTAATGCCAATACCCAATCTAAGTAGTTGCGCAAAATTGTTGCTTCCGGCATCAATTGAGGCATGCGGCTGTAACGAGAAATTTCTTTATCAATACGCGTATGTACGTCTTCACTTAGGTTAAGTGCTTTTAACTTAACTCGTAGTTCTTCTGCCTCCTCCTCGGGATCTCCTTTATCACCCAACTCATCGTGGATAACGCGGATTTTTTCGCGCAAGAAATATTCCTTCTGCGCTTTTTCCATGGATTGACGCACTTGATTATTGATGGAATTTTCCAAATCAGAGATTTGTAATTCCATATTTAAAATGCCTACAATCATGTTAAGACGACGAGCCACAGATAATTCTTCAAGTAACTCTTGACGTTTCAAATTATTAATAGGCAATAGAAATGCAACTTGGTCAGCTAATTCACAAGGATTGCGTAATTCCATAACGCGCGTTACACCTTCATCAGTAACTGATTTAGCTTCTTCTGCCCATTCGCCAAATTTAGCTTGAACCAAACGACGATAAGCTTCAAGCTCTACATCGTCTTCAAATTCAGACGCCACTCGTTCATAGTCTCCTATATAATAAGGATCCATGCTAGTGATATTCATAAGACGAATACGAGTGATGCCCTCTACAAGAACACGTACTATACCACCTGGTAAGCGCAACATTTGTTTAATTTTTACTAATGTACCCATTTGGGCTAAATCATGAACTGTTGGTGCATCTACAGCATCATCTTTTTGAGTTACGACGGCTAAAATGCGGTCCTCATTCATTGCGGCTTCCACCGCCTTAATGGATTTGTCTCGACCGATATCGAGGTGAATCACGATATTCGGGTATACTACCATGCCTCTGAGAGGTACGGTAGGGATCCCAACTTCGAGTAAATTCATACTTCCTCCAGGTATATATATTATGAAAAGAAACTCATTCCTACACAGAAATGAGTTTCTTCGAATTACGATTTCAACTGGATGTCTTGGTCTGCCTCATTTTTGAGTATAGGTTCACCTGTGCTTAATACGGATTCACGATTCACAATGCACTTAGTTACTTCCGGCATGGAAGGAACCTCAAACATTACGCGTTTCATCACCTTTTCAATGATAGCACGCAAACCACGAGCACCTGTTTTTCGCTGTAATGCTTCATCAGCGATTTCTTCTAATGCATCTTCAGTGAAAGTTAACTCTACACCATCAAGGGATAGAATTTTTTCATATTGTTTTGTTAATGCATTTTTAGGCTTTGTTAAAATTTGAATTAATGCATCTCTGTCTAATTGATCTAATGTCACCATTACAGGCAAACGTCCAATAAACTCAGGGATCAAACCAAATTTTAATAAATCTTCAGGTACAACATCTTTTAAGATAGCCGATACATTACGTTCTTCTTTACGCTGTACATCTGCACCAAAACCAAGTGTTTTCTTAGCGGTACGCTTAGTAATAACCTTGTCCATACCATCAAATGCTCCACCACAAATAAAGAGAATATTCGTAGTGTCGATTTGAAGCATTTCTTGATTAGGATGCTTTCTACCACCTTGAGGAGGAACAGAAGCAACGGTACCTTCTAAGATTTTAAGCAATGCTTGTTGTACACCTTCACCAGACACATCACGTGTGATAGAAGGATTTTCAGACTTACGAGCAATTTTATCGATTTCATCGATATAGATAATGCCACGTTCAGCCCGAGCTATATCATAATCTGCAGCTTGAATAATTTTGAGTAAGATGTTTTCTACATCTTCCCCCACATACCCAGCTTCAGTTAAGCTTGTAGCATCTGCAATAGCAAATGGTACTTCTAGCATTTTCGCTAAGGTTTGAGCCAATAGTGTTTTACCACTACCAGTAGGACCAATGAACAATACATTAGCCTTTTGTAATTCTACATCATCTACTACATTATCTGTTTGTAAGCGTTTGTAGTGATTATATACGGCCACAGCTAAAGAGATTTTAGCATCATCTTGACCAATGACATATTCGTCAAGATGAGCTTTAATTTCTCTAGGCGTTGGCAATTCTTTTAAATTGAAGTCGTCCGTCTCAACCGCACCCAACTCATCTGCAATGATGCGTTCACAAACTTCAACGCATTCGTCACAAATATACACGTTAGGACCCGCCACTAATTTGCGGACTTCTTCGCTTGTGCGTCCACAAAAACTGCAGCGCATAGTATCTTTATCTTTTGCCAAGGGGCGCCTCCATTACTTGCTTTCTACAGGTTCTCTTGTGAGTACCTCATCGATTAAGCCGTATTCAACGGCATCCTGAGCACTCATGAAGTTATCGCGATCTGTATCGCGAGCTACTACTTCAATATCTTGTCCACTGCGAGAAGCTAAGATACCATTTAACTCTTCACGCATGCGAAGAATCTCACGGGCATGGATTTCAATTTCAGATGCTTGTCCTTGTACACCACCTAATGGTTGGTGAATCATGATGCGCGCATGAGGTAACGCATATCGTTTACCTTTAGTGCCAGCTGTTAAAAGCACAGCACCCATGCTCGCTGCAGAGCCTACACAAATAGTAGACACATCTGGTTTTATATATTGCATCGTATCATAAATAGCCATACCGGCAGTGACAACACCACCAGGGCTATTGATGTACAAATGGATATCCTTATCAGGATCCTCTGCTTCCAGGAATAACATTTGCGCAATAACCGCATTTGCCACATTATCATCGATGGGGCCACCAAGGAAAATAATGCGATCCTTTAACAAGCGAGAGTAAATATCATAGGAACGCTCTCCGCGTTCACCTTGTTCAACTACGATTGGTACATACATGTAATCACCTTTTCATGTACCTAGTTGAGCAAACTATTATTCAGCCGCTTCAGCGCCTTTTGCATTATCAATAATGAATCGAGCTGCTTTTTTGCGAGCTACAGAGCCTGCCAACATAGCTACACGACCTTCTTTTGCAATAATATCCCAAACTTCTTTAGGATCTGCCCCAAAGTTTTGAGCCATAATGAAGATTTCACGGTTCATATCATCTGGAGTTACTTCGATACCTTCAGCAGTTGCGATAGCATCCAATACTAAATCAGCGCGTACGTTTTCAGCTGCGGAATCTTTGTATTCAGAGCGTAAATCTTCGATAGTTTTATTGGAGAATTTCAAGTAGTCTTCAAGTTTCAAGCCGCGGCCTTCCATATTCATAGCCAATTCTTGAATCATTTGTTCTACACGATCTTTAATCATGACTTCTGGGATTTCTACAGTTGCATTTTTAACAGCTGTTTGAATCAAGTCAGCATTGTAAGTATCGATTGCACGACGGGAAGCTTCTTCCTCCATTTTAGTGCGAAGATCTTTTTTCAATTCTTCAATAGTTTCGTAAGAGCTTGCTTCTTTTGCGAATTCATCATTCAATTCAGGCAATTCTTTACGTTTAATATCATGGATATGAGTTTTGAATTCTGCTTCTTTACCAGCAAGTTCTGCTACGAAGTAGTCTTCAGGGAATGTTACTTTTACAGTTACATCATCACCAGCTTTAGCGCCAATTAATTGATCTTCGAAGCCAGGAATGAAGCTACCAGAACCGATTTGTAATGGATAGGATTTACCTTCACCACCATCAAAAGGTTTACCATCAACGGAACCAGCAAAGTCGATTACTGCGAAGTCATCTTTTTGAATTGTAGCGCCTTCTTCAGCAACAACCATTTTTGCTTGTTGTTCACGAATATTGTTCAACTGTTCTTCGATTTGTTCATCAGATACTGTAGCATCTTGTTTTTCTGCTTCTAAGCCTTTGTAATCGCCAAGTTTAACTTCAGGGCGTTTAGTTACAGTAGCTTTGAAAATCAAATCTTTGCCTTCTTCGAATTGTTCCCGTTCGATTTCAGGTTCAGATACAGGCACGATATCATTTTCACGAAGTGCAGCACTATAGTTTTGGCTAGCCAATACTTCAAATGCTTCTTCCAAGATAGCTTCTTTGCCGAAGTTCATTTCCAAAATACGGCGAGGCGCATGTCCTTTACGGAAGCCAGGGATGTTCACTTGACCTGCAATGCGTTTTACAGCTTGTTTAATGCCCTTACCTACTTCTGCTGCAGGTACTTCAATAGTTAACGTTACTACGTGTTGATCAACAGGATTTACAGTTGCTTTCATTTAAAATATGTCCTCCTCGAAGGGCAATATGCCCAAATTTCTGTAGTATATTATGCACTCCTAATAATAACATAAATGCAAGGTCAATGCAATTCTTCTCAATATACACGAAAAGACCACCCCAAAATGAGTGGTCTTTACATATTTTACATAATTATGCTAATTAGTTATCTTTAGCAATCAATTTGATAATGTCACGACGAGACAAAATCCCGATCAAACGATACTCTTTATCTACAACTGGCACATTTTTCAAATGTTGATCAAGCATAACAGATACAATTTCTTCTACATCTTTATCCGGTGTGGTTGTAATTACTTCATCAGTCATCAACTCATGAACGTGAGATGCCAATAATTTTTTGAATTGAGCATTGTATTCGCCAATGCCATTGTAATAGATGCTAGCGCCTAATACATTAACATAATGAGGCACATGAGGACGTACTTTTTTATATAGTAAATCACCTTCAGAGATAATACCTAACAACTTATTATCATCATCCACTACGGACACCGCTGTTAAATTATATTTAACCAATAAATCAGCTACATCAGAAATCGGCGCATCTTTGCCAACAGTAACAGGGTATTTATTCATTACTTCTTGGATTTTCATAGTGAATTCCTCCTTACAAATACATCTTGCTTTATTATACTATTCGCCATACTATAATAAAACTCCTTTTTTCTGAAAGTATTATACAAATAATTTTTAGGTATACGTCTTCTACCAATGATAAGGTTCATTGCGATTGATTTTTGATGCTCGATATATCTGTTCTACAAGTAGCAATCGAACCATTTGATGAGTAAATGTCATAGGGCTAAAGGATAATTTATAATTTACAGCCTGACGTAATGTATCACTCACCCCAAAGGCACCACCAATAATGAAGGCCATATCGCTCACACCATCCACCTCAAGTTTAGATACCGTCTTAGCGAGTTCTTCAGAGGACATCGTTTTGCCATACACATCAAGTAATACGGTATACGCATTTTTAGGAACCGCTTTTAATAAACGGTCTCCTTCTTCGGCAACAACTTGTTTGCGATCCGCATCACTCGGCTTATCTCCAATTTTACTTTCATTCAGCTCTGTAATTGTAATACCACCATAGGGACGCATACGTTTCACAAACTCTGCTACACCCTCACGTAAATAAGCATCCTTCAATTTACCAATACAGACTATATAAAATCTCATTTTTACCTCTTCACAGATTGGATGGACACGATTTCATTAGGTTGACCATGTTGCAGCTTCATTTCAGGTCCAATACGAACACCACCATCCACAAGCATTTTACCAATGGTTTGAGTAACAAGGACAGCGTTATTATTATTTTCAGATCGATGAGCCAATATAACTTGCATAAAATTAGGACGCTTCATCATGAGTAGAGCTTGTGCAGCCATTTCATTACTCAAATGACCTTCATCACTAGCCACACGTTGTTTTAAAAACGGCTGATAGGGTCCGAAACGCAACATATGCGGATCATAATTTGCCTCTAGCACTAACAGCGTCGTATCATCAAGCCTGCGTAAAATATCATCTGAAATCACACCTGTATCAGTAACAACAGTTGCCTTATCGTTCCCAGCAAACACATTTATTCCAATTGGATCAGCCGCATCATGACTTACCGAAAACGGCTCTACGGTGAGACCGCCCAACGTTAAACTGCCCTTTGTAAGCTCAATCAATCGATTCTTCGGTACGATTAACTTATCTTGAATTTCACGCCATGTGCCCTGCTTCGTATACACAGGAAGATCAAATCGTTTTAGCAATTGTTGTAGTCCCGCAATATGATCACTATGTTCATGACTGACGAATATGCCCTCCACCTGAGCCATGTCTATATGCAATTCTTTTAACCCATTGACAATGCGCCGGCAACTAATGCCTACATCATGCAATATGACAGAGTTCCCTTTTTTTATTACTGTACAATTGCCCTTGCTACCACTAGCAAGGACATGGACCTCCAACGGTGATGATTCACTCATCAAAACACTCCATATACTTAATCATAAATCTATTATTTCTGTAAAAGTCAATAGCTTAGTTATTTAGTTAAATATTGTATTAACTCATTTAAATTCAAGCTATTATTACGTTCTTTCAGATAATTTAGTCAAACGCTCTACAAAGTACGACATATTAGCCTCAATATCTGGTCCTCGACGGAACATGTCACCGCCAACGAGGAACATAGTATCATTTCCGTACAGCTCAACGAGTTCATTAAGACGAGCATCTGTAACACCACCACCCGGTGCCGGGCAAGCTGCTTTCATCAAACCTAATGGCTGTTTAATGTAAGAGGAAATCCTCTTGCATTGTTCCTCTGTAAAAGTAAAGCGTCCACCATAAGATACGAAAATTGGCATATCAGCCCCAAAGATACGAGGTAATAAACCTAGTTGTAAATAGTCAGCTACTCCAGATACACCAGGGCTTACAAATCCACCAGAATAAGCTGGATGATGAATAATGGGCAATCGTAAGTTTTCATCAGTAGCTAATTTGTGTAACCAACCGAAACCAACGAGACCTGCAGCCACCATGAGAGCTGTAGCACCAGCCTCTTTGGCAAAATAAGCGCGTTCTAACACATCTGTACCATCACCTGATACGTTTGCAGCATATAAAGTATGTGTACCATGTACAGCATTCATTTCCTGTACCATAGCAGCACATCGTTTTACACGATCTTTATATTGAGAGAAGGACTGATTAGAAATACCATGATCATCCTTTATAACATCTGCACCACCACGTGTGTAAGCGCCACACATATGAGCCAATTCGACATTCGGTGTGCCCATCGGCTTTACAACGGCTTGAATCATTGGACGCGTCGGGGTTTCCACTAATCGACGAATACCTTGTAAGCCAAATCGTGGTCCCTTAAACACATCGTAAAGTGTTGGACATAGTTCAATATCTACTACCCAAATATGTGGCTGTAACGAAGAATTACCAAAGACAACATTTAAAAATTGTGTAGCCTCTAAGGCCGTGGTATCTACGTGATATGAAATACGAGACAAATAGTAACGAGAGGTGTCAATTACAGCATTTGGCATCACACCTACATTGATATAAGGAGAGTCTTCTACTATAGGTTCAAGAGATTCTAGTCGACCAGTAATAGTTTCTTTAATGTATGTATCCGTTACAAACTCATAAGGAAATTCTATAGTTTGTTCCACTTGAACAGCCCAAGCAATTGATTTTGCTTCTTCATATGTACTCGCTTCTATTCTATATGTAACTATAAATCGCTCGTCTTTCATAATGCGTCTCCTTTGCAATAATATTATTTAATTATATACCAAAGTAGTATACGATTCCATAAAAAAAGACCTCACTCCAAATCAGAGTGAGATCTTTTTAACAAACGAAAACATATATATTGATGTTTTACCTATACTAACAAGGTTTCTACTGTGAGAGACAATACATATAATCGCATGAGAGTAAACTCGTCTAACTATATCTTATTGGTAGAAATGTTTAGGATAACCTTTGAATCGTGTGAAGTGGCGATATTTACGAGTCGCACGATTAGGTTCGTTAATAGTTTTATAACCAAAACCATTAAACATTACATTTAAAATAACAGCTACTATACTACCAGCTGTGATACCAGATTTCAAAAGAATTTGAGCCCATGCTGGAAAGTGTGTATAGAATTGAGGTGCTGCAAGAGGAATCATGGATACCCCAATACTAATGGCAACTAGCATCAGGTTATAGTTACCATCGAAACTAACTTTACCAAGAGAACGAATCCCACTGGCGATAATCATGCCGAACATAGCAATCCCTGCGCCCCCTAGTACAGCATTTGGAATACAAGCTACGATAGCGGCTAATTTAGGGAAAAGGCCTAATAAAATTAAAATTACACCAGATGCTGCTACAACGAAACGACTCTTAACACGTGTTACAGCAATAAGACCTACGTTTTGAGCAAATGCTGTATACGGAAAACTATTAAGGATACCACCAATAATAGTAGACAAGCCATCCGCGCGAAGTACCGCAGCCAATTCATTTTGACCAATAGGTTTATCTACAATTTCACCTACCGCAATACTATCACCAGTTGTTTCTACCATAACTACGAGCATTACAATAATCATAGATACAATAGAAGCAAAGTCAAAGGTTGGAAGACCAAAATAGAATGGTGTTACAACAGAAATCCATTGAGAACGTCCTACCTCTGAAAAATCTGTAATACCAACAATCATAGCTAAGGCTGTACCGAGAATAAGGCCAACTAAGATTGCCAAATTACCAAGGAAACCTTTACCAAATCGATAAGTTAATATAACGAGAACAAATGTAGCTACACCAAGAGCTATGTATAGTGGATCGCCAAAGTTTTTATTGCCTACGCCACCCCCCATCCAGTTAACAGCTACTGGCATCAAGTTGATACCAATAATAGTAATGATAGTACCTGTTACTACAGGTGGGAATAGCCGAATTAAACGACTGAAAAATGGTGCCACAAGGAATGTAAAGAGACCAGCTACGATAATCGCACCGTAAATCGTATTGATATCATGCTGTTGACCAATCATAATCATAGGGCCTACAGAAGCAAATGTAACACCTTGAATAAGAGGAATACGCCCGCCAACAGGTCCGAATCCTAATGTTTGAATCAATGTAGCTACACCACATGTAAATAAGTCAGCTGTAATCAAACGAATTAAATCTTCAATTGGCAAATGCATAGCTTGTGCAATAATAATTGGTACAGCTACTGCCCCAGCATACATAGCCAGAACGTGCTGTAAACCATAAGCGAATAACTGCGGGATTGGCAGCATACCATCTACATGGTCGACACCAGATACACCTTTACTCATAAGAATCACCTCATATCTTACGTTTTAGTTACTAGTTAAACAATATAGTCATACTATCGTACATGATAGAGTTTAGAAATCTCATCGACTTCACGTGGGAACCTTGATGGCTAGGGGCAAAAGCCCCTACCATTAAGCAAATGTTCTATTTTTTATAACCTGTATGTTTAATCGGCAAGGACCTACGTGGTTCTCCGTCGATACGACGATACGCATTTGCAATAGCCGGTGCAATCGGAATGCTAGAGATTTCGCCAATACCTTTAGCACCGTATGCATATTGTTCTGGTGTCCCTTTTTCGATAAGACTTACATGAATTGGAGGACATTGGGTAGCTCTAAGAAGTCCTAGCGTACCGTATTTAGATGTTACATACCCTTCTTTATAAGGGAAGTCTTCTGTAACTGCATAACCCATTCCCATAATGGCACCACCTTCGGCCTGACCTGTACAGGATTGAGGGTTCACTACACGACCTACATCGTATGCTACATGTAAATTAGCAACCTTATTGTCTTCACCAATTGTTGCTACACATGCACCATAACCATAGGCAACGTGATTTTTTGGATGCGATTTATCAGAATTAAATGGATCTGTTTCACCGAGGAACTCTTCATAAATCTCTACGCCATTCAGTTCTTCTAATGTTTTAGAAGCTAACATTTCTTTTAAGCGAAGACTTGCTTTGCGCGTTGCTTCACCGGTAAAGAGCGTTTGGCGAGATGCAGTAGTTGTACCAGAATCTGGTGTGCGTACTGTATCAGGACGTTCTACAAATACTTTATCCGCCGTTAAGCCTGTTGTTTCACAAAGTACTTGTGTTGCCATAGTAGCCATGCCTTGACCAATACAAGCAGCACCCGTACGAATACGAACTTTACCATCACGTACTTCTAAAATAACGCGACCCGTATCAGGTAGTCCTACACCAATACCACTATTTTTCAAACATACCGCAAGACCAGTACGATCAGAGGCATAATATGCATCTTTTACAGCTTCCAAACATTCTACTAAAGCGGTTTCTTTGGAACAAATTTGGCCATTTGGTAATGAGTCACCAGGGCGCACAACATTTTTATAGCGGAATTCCCAAGGATCCATGCCTACCAACGCAGCTAATTCATCAATATTTTGCTCTTGACCAAAGATAGTTTGTGTTACGCCGAACCCACGGAATGCACCACCAGGAACAGTATTTGTATAAACACATACACCATCAAAGGCAAAATTATCAAAGTGATAAGGGCCACAAGAATGGGTACCAGCACGTTGAAGTACAGGACCACCTAAAGATGCATAAGCACCACAATTAGAAACGATATTTACCTTACTTGCTACTAGATTACCTTCTGCATCACAAGCTGTTGTAATATCCATTTCCATCGCATGACGTTTAGTATGGATATTAAGACTTTCTTGCCGAGAGAATAGAACCTTAGTTGGTTTACCTGTAAGCCAAGCTACGAGAGATGCATGATGCTGTACGGTCATATCCTCTTTACCACCAAAGCCGCCACCTACGAGCATGCTATGAACCTTTACAGATTCATTTGGAATGCCAAGCATACGAGCAACTTCACGCCGATCATCATAAACATTTTGGCTACCTGAATGCAGATGAATTTCGTCTCCCTCACGATATGCAACGGCACATTCTGGTTCCATAAATGCATGGTCGGTTTGAGGCGTAGAATAATGATTGGTTACTACAAAAGCAGCCTCTGCAATAGCCTTATCTACATCGCCACGAGATAACGTTTGACGAGATAATACATTTCCCTCTGGATGTAATTGAGGAGCATCTGGTTTTAGCGCTTCCAATGGATCTAGTATGGGTTCTAATTCAGTATAATCAACTTCAACTAAAGCCAATACTTCATCTAGATACTTCTTCTCAGTAGTTGCTACCAATGCAATTGCATCGCCTACATAACGTGTAATATCATCTTCGGCGATAAGTACATCCCAATCCGGTACTAAATGACCAGTCTTATTGAATGGTACATCCTTAGCAGTCAATGCCGTTACACATGCTGGATGTTCAAGAGCTTTAGATACATCAACACGATCAACTCTAGCTCGTGGGTATTTAGAACGCAATGCTTTGGCATAAATCATGCCATCCATATAGATATCATCAGAGTATTGTCCAGTACCTAATGCTTTTTCCTCAGCATCTACACGGTGTAAACGAGCGCCAACATTACCATTTGTATCCTTTTCTGGAACTGGTAAGTTCTCACGGAACATTTTTGCAGCTAGCATAATGCCCTCTTCAATTTTTACATAGCCTGTACAACGGCAAATATTACCTAATATCGCCTTTTTAACATCGTCAGGTGTAGGGTCATTATTTTCGTCAATCAATACTTTTGCACTAATAATCATACCTGGTATACAGAAACCACACTGCACCGCTCCGCATTCACCAAAAGCATAGGTGTATACTGCTTTTTCTCGTTCAGATAAACCTTCAATCGTGACAATTGATTTACCATCTAATTGAGATAGTTTGCTTACACAAGCCTTTGCTTTTTTTCCGTCTATAATTACTGTACACGTACCACATGCACCAGCACTACAACCTTCTTTAGTGCCCGTCAGCTTTAAATCAGCTCGCAAGAAATCAATTAAACGTTGATCCTCTTGAACCTCATATTGGGTGCCATTCACTTGAAAGCGGTACATATATAGCCCTCCTCTCATTAAGGAATACATTCACCAAGATATGATTCTGTTAAGGATCCATCTTGTACCACATGGTGACCTCTAAGGATAACATCTCGAACCTTGCCAGTTACAGATATTCCTTCGTAAGGTATATAGTCAGCCTTTGTATGGGCGGACTCTTTTGAAAGCACATGTTCTATATGCTTATCTACAATTGTTATATCCCCATCACTACCTACAGCTAATGTACCCTTCTTGGGGTACATGCCATATAGCTTTGCTGGGTTTTCACTAACTAATTTCATAAAATCTACAGCACTCATATTGCATTGGTTAACCAACACATCATAAGCAATGATACCCCGTTCTTCGGCTCCAGGAATACCTCCAGGAATTCGGGTAAAGTCATACCGACTCTTTAATTTTTGATCATTAAAGGTAAAGCTACAATGGTCGGAACCAATGGTTTGGAATACACCATTTACTAGTGCATCCTTCAATGCCATTTGATCTTGTATCGTTCTAAGTGGAGGACTCATCACATATTTAACCCCTTCAAAATCAGGTAATTTATATCGTGATTCATCAAGCACCAAATACTGTGGACATGTTTCACAAGTCACTTGATGTCCTAATGCCCGCTCACGTAGAACTTCATCTACGCCTTCTTTAGAACTTACATGCACAATATGCACGGGATACTCTAATGCAGCACCAATTGTACTAAATCGCTTAATCGCTTCCGATTCAATCATGGCCGGTCTTGTGAGTGGATGATTGTCTACATCTAATTCACCACGTTTACGTTTATCTTCTACAAAGGCATCGATAAGATCACCGTTTTCACAGTGAGCCCCTACAAGCGCACCCGTTGGTTTTATAGCTTCAATAGCATCATAAATTTCTCGATCTGTTAAACGGAAGCCATACGCTAAGTACACTTTAAAGGACGATACACCAGCTTCTACAACCTTTGGTATTTCATGAAATACCTCTTCATTCATTTCTACAAGCTCCATATGGAATTTGTAGTCACAGGAGCAATGCCCTAAGGCACGCTCCTTATGAACTTCTAACCCTTTACAAAGTGATCCATCCTCAGGAGAAGCAAAGTTGATGATTGAAGTAGTGCCGCCAAGAATAGCAGCCTTTGTACCACTATCAAAATCATCTGCAGTAGACGCCAAGGCATTTGTCATTTGAAAGTGTGTATGAGGATCAATAAATCCAGGGAACACATAGCAACCTTTTGCATTAAGAACTTTAGCCCCTTCTGGAACAGAAAGGTATTCATCAATGGCGACAATTTTGTCGCCATCAATTAATATATCTCCGGTAAGGATTCTGTCAGTTAAGACCAATTCCCCTTGTTGTATGATAATCATGATACATAGTACACATGCTCTTTACAGAAGGCATGTACAGCTCCTTTCAATTCTTCAGGTAATGCATCAATGTCACATACGGCTTCTTCACCTTTAAAGCGATAACCACAGCTAGTGCCTTTGATGTAGAAACCATCATTTGTACTATCTGCTAAAGCTTCAGCATTGTGGAAGAATGTAATGCGATCCTTGTATGGTTGACAAGGTTCTACGCAATGACACGCACAGTTACCACATTCATTACAGCTTTGATCAACATGGATAATCAATTTAGCATCATTTACAGTAACGACTTCATTACATCTATTAGGACATACGCGAACACAAGCACCACAAACAACGCGGCAGTGGTAGTCAGAACTACGTGTACCTGGGAAGGATGGCATTGCTTCACGTTTTTTCTTCATTGCATCGCTCTTCTTGAAGATTTTGTTCTCCGCGATGTCTTTAGCGAGTTTAGCTATAAGTTCTTTATGAACTTTTAAAGCAGCATTGTAATCAGTAGATTCCACTTCGTCTGCTAAGCCTTTGAAAGTATTGTAACCTTCACCTTGTAGAAGAATTGTGCATACTGTTACAGGCCAAATACCACAATCAAAGATAGCTTTGATATTTTGTTTTACAGCACCACCGCTATAAGACATAGGTAAACGTTCGCCGAATTGAGCACTTAAGAGCTCAGCTACACCAATTGTTACAGGTAACAAGGATTTACCAGACATATACATTTGCTCGCCTGGCAATTCATCGTTGTGAATTTGTACAGGGAATGTATTTGTCAATTTAACACCGAAAATCTTATTGTGTTTTTCACCAAGAGCGATAAGACGCTCTAACATTGGAACAGCCTTATCGAATTGAAGGTCAACTTCAAATTGATGATCTTCAAAGTCAATGTACTCAAAACCAGCGTTATCCAATAATTCTCTAATGCGTTTTGGACCTAACAATGTAGGGTTGCATTTTAAGTATAGGTGAAGACCTTTTTCACTGATAAGGTACGAACAAATGGATTCGATTTCTTCTGCTGGGCAACCGTGCATTGTGGACAATGTAATTGCTTGGCAAAGTTCATCACTAATAGAGTTGATATAATCAGCATCAATATGCTCAAATTCATCTACATGGTCAAGACACCATTGTTTACATGTATCCCACATAGGAGATTGAGATGCATTTCGCATTGTATTGATGAATTTATCAACCATAGGGCTCTTAATACCAGCCAAGTTATAGCCAACACTCATGATGAATAAAAATCCATCTGGATCACCTAATCCTAATTCTTTAGAGATTAATTTCAATGCGAACCAAGCTTTAATGTATTCATCAGCAGCTTCATCACAGCTATATTCAGAAGACCATTCTACGTTATATGCTTCGTCTACAGAGTAGATACAAGGTCTAGGAATACCTAGTTCTTCACCATACATAATTTGTACGGTTTTTAATTCAATGCAACGAGCACCAGCTACATAGGATGCCACAATATTTTGTGCCAACTGTGTATTAGGGCCAGCTGCTGGGCCTACAGGATTTTCAATAGATTTACCAAAGATAGATAAGCGTTGATCATGATTCGTACGATGAATTTTATTTACATTGTAAATACGATTGTACATCTTGTACTCAGTCATAATGTGGTTCATCAAATTTCCGAAACTTACCGGATACATAATGTCACTCATAATGTCACACTCCTTTAAAGCGTTTGCGTTATGGGTTTAGTCGTTTCCATAAACCTTTAGATGTTGCTAAAACTTCGTTCATTACTTCAGCTTTATCAATGCCTTGTAATTTACGATCAATCATGCGTGGTACACCATCACTAATAGTTGTTACCACATACATACCATTAGCACCGAATAGTAAATGACCATTGATGTTGTTTTCATCAAGTGGTGTTGGTGCTGCGTAATCAAGAACAATTACGTCAGCTGCAGCACCTTTTTTAAGGATGCCTACCGTAGTATCGAAGAATTCATTAGCCATTTTGCGGTTGTTTTCAAATAGCATATGAGGTACTTCGCCCCAGCCTACATATGGTTTATGTTGCTCATGTTTCACGAGACAATTCGCTGCTTTATAAGATTCGAGCATATCATTTGTATAACCATCTGTGCCAAGCCCAACAGTGATCCCTGCATCTAATAGTTTTAAGATATCTGTCGTGCCTACTGCATTACCCATGTTACTTTCTGGGTTATGTACAACCTTAGCTTGAGATTTTTTCAATAATGCCACATCTTCGTCAGTTACGTGTACACAGTGACCAGCGATGCTCTTAGGGCCTAAAATACCTGCCTCTACGAGGCGTCTAACAGGTGTCATGCCATATTTTTCTTTACTATCTGCCACATCTTCTGGGCCTTCAGCAACATGAACGTGATATCCTAACTTGTCTTCATTTTGTGCTTTCACATAATCTAATGTTTCAGGACTTAGAGTAAAGGATGCATGTAAGCCCATCATAGCAGCGAGTCTAGATGGATCTTTTTTAGCCTCTTTACCAAAACGTACATTTTCTGCAACAGCGGCTTTCATCTGATCAACACCGTTACGGTCAGACACTTCGTAGCACAAGCAAGAGCGAACACCAAACTGTTTAGCTACATCTGCAATGATGGATAAGCTGTTAGGCACTTCACCATAACTTGCGTGATGGTCAAAAATAGTAGTTACACCATTTTCGATACAGCCTAAATACGTAAGTAATGCACTTGCTTTTACATCAGGAGCGGTCAATTTATTATCTAAGTAGAACCAAAGTCCTTCCAAGATTTCACCGAAGTTAGTCGGTGCCGGACCTGGCAATGATAAACCTCGTGCAAGAGCGGAATAAATATGGTGATGTGCATTAATGAAACCTGGCATAATTAGGCCACCATGAGCATCAATGATTTCTGCATTTACATACGTTTTACATAATTCATCATATATACCAATATCAACAATTTGAGTCCCGTCGATAGCAATAGCACCATCATAAATGATAGGTCTATCAGCGTCGCGAGTAATAACAGTACCTTTTCCTAATATAATCATGTGGGCACCTCCTCAACGATTCGTTGAAATGCATACTTATAAACTTATATATTATTATAATACGATACGTGTGCCTGTTTTTCCTGCTATACCATCTTTAGATTTCTCTAATAATGTGATAATTGAAACACGGCCTTTTTTGGATTCTGCAAATGCTATAGCGGCTTCTACCTTTGGTTTCATCGAGCCTTCTGCAAACTCACCAGCTGATACAAATTCTTTAGCTTGTGTAACGGTTATTTCATCAAGCCATTTTTCATTTTCTTTACCAAAATTAATGGCAACCTTTTCAACAGCTGTTAAAATAACGAGAACATCAGCATCAATTTCTTGGGCCAATAAACTACTAGTCCAATCTTTATCAATAACAGCAGCTGCACCATGAAGTTCATTACCTTCTTTAGTTACTGGGATACCTCCCCCGCCACAAGCAACAATTAATTGTTTACCTACTAAACCTTTAATTGCTTCTAGTTCAATAATTTCTTTTGGTGCTGGAGATGCCACCACACGACGATAACCACGTCCCGCATCTTCTTTTACCACATAATCGTAATTCTTTTCTGCGTATTCAGCTTCTTCCTGAGTCATAAAGTGTCCAATTGGTTTTGTAGGATTTTGAAAAGCTGGGTCATTTTGATCAACAAGTACTTGTGTAACCATAGTCATTGTTGGCAAATCTTTTATACCACGATTTAAGAGCTCTTCGTGAAGAGCATTTTGTAAGTCATAACCAATATAAGCTTGGCTCATTGCTACACATACAGATAATGGAGTGTTTGGTTGACCTTCTACTTCACGAGTCAATGCAGCCATCGCATTGTTGATCATACCAATTTGAGGTCCATTACCATGTGTTACCACTACATCACAATCAGCTTCTACTAAATCAATAATTGTTTTAGCTGTACTTTTTACAGCAATTTTCTGTTCTGGTAAGGAATTGCCTAATGCATTTCCCCCTAATGCTACTACAACTCTCTTTTTCATGTTATGCCTCATAACAAACTATTAAGAATAAAAGGAGCCATCAATACGGATGGCCCCTAAACTTTACTTTACGGTTGAACTCGTTCGGTTCCCTTCCGTTCTAATTCTTTTAAGGTTTCTACAGGATTTTTAAATTTGCTAAGGAAAATCATAGCTGCAATAACATATGGTTTGTAGCTTGCTTCCTTATAAAGAGGTATGCGGTAGCGATCAAATACTGTTGCATCTACTTCGCCTTCTTCACAACTTACACCTGTAATATCTGCTGGTAAGCAATGTAAGTAAAGAGCTTTGCCGTCCTTTGTGAGACTCATCATCTCTTCCGTACATGCCCAATCTTTATGTTTACCATTTTCTTCAAGAAGAACTTTTTCTAATGCTTTAATACCTTCATGATCATTTTCACCATACAGTTTTGTACGTTTTTCCATTGCACCGAATGGAGCCCAGCTCTTAGGATATACGATGTCTGCATCTTTGAAAGCATCCTTCATGTCGTTAGTTCTACGGAATGAACCGCCGCTAGCTTCAGCTTGTTTCTTAGCGATTTCTTCAACTTCCGGCATTACTTCATACCCTTCTGGATGTGCTAATACAACTTCCATACCGAGACGAGTGAATAAGCCAATAGCACCTTGAGGTACGGATAAAGGTTTACCATAAGATGGGGAGTATGCCCAAGTCATAGCAATCTTTTTGCCTTTAAGGTTTTCTACACCGCCGAATTCTTTGATGATATGAGCTGTATCAGCCATGATTTGTGTAGGATGGTCAATATCACATTGTAGGTTTACAAGCGTTGGGCGTTGCTCTAGTACACCATCTTCATGACCTTCTTTAACTGCATCAGATACTTGATGCATATAAGCATTCCCTTTACCAATATACATATCATCACGAATACCGATAACATCTGCCATAAAGGAAATCATATTAGCTGTTTCACGAACTGTTTCACCGTGAGCGATTTGAGATTTGCCTTCATCTAAATCTTGAACTTCAAGGCCTAGCAAATTACAAGCGGAAGCAAAGGAGAAACGAGTTCTTGTAGAGTTATCGCGGAATAAGGAAATGCCAAGACCGCTGTCAAATACTTTAGTGGAGATATTGCGTTCTCTAAGAGCACGCAATGCATCAGCTACTGCCCAAACACCTTTTAATTCGTCATCAGATTTTTCCCAAGTTAGGAAGAAATCTTCGCCGTACATTTTACTAACATCTAAGCCTTGTAGTGTTTCAATACTTTTATTGAAGTCTGTCATCTGTAAGTCCTCTCTTTCAATTCCCTAAAGGGCTACTTAGGATCTAACTTTATACGATGCCTCATCAAATGTTGAGGTACCATATGAAATTCTTAATATCAACTATTTTCAGTTATTTTCGTTAAAATAGATCTAATTCAATATATGTGATATTAGTCTTTGCAGTATACGGATGGTAACAATGCATATACAGCGGCACATGTTACAAGATCTTGTTTCCATGTAATTTCGTTAGGAGCATGTGCTTGTGCTTCTGCGCCAGGACCGAAGCCAATACAAGGGATGCCATTACGACCCATGATAGATACACCATTTGTGGAGAATGTCCATTTATCAGTTAATGGGCGAGCTTTACGCATTTCAACTGTATCTTCTGCACCAATACGTTCGTTGCCATATAAGCTAGTGTATGCTTCTTCCAAAGCTTCTGTTACTTTATGATCTTTAGGAATTACCCAAGTTGGGAAGTAGCATTCGATTGGATAGGTTAAACCAGTCCAAGATGGACGAGCATATTCGTACATGGATACTTTCGCACCATATTCTTTAACATGTGGTAATTCTTCGATTTCTGCCAAGCAACTTTGCCAAGTTTCACCAGCAGTCATACGACGGTCCAAGGAAATAGCGCAGGAGTCAGCTACTGCACAACGGCTTGGAGAAGTATAGAAAATTTGGGAAGTAGTTACTGTACCGCGACCTAAGAAGCGAGCTTCTTCATAGTGGTCAGGGTTAAATTTTGGATCAAGCATTTTAACAAGGCCCTTAATTTTTGTGCTTTCATCAGCAGAGTTAGCATTCAATTCACGGATGTCTTGAAGTATATCTGCCATTTTATAAATTGCGTTGTCACCGCGTTCAGGAGCAGAACCATGGCAAGATACGCCTTGTACATCTACACGAATTTCCATACGACCACGTTGCCCACGATAGATACCGCCATCAGTTGGTTCTGTAGATACTACAAATTCAGGACGGATATTACGTTCTTTAATCATGTATTCCCAGCAAAGGCCATCACAGTCCTCTTCTTGTACGGTGCCTACAACAAGTACACGATATTTATCACTTAGAAGTCCTAAATCTTTCATAATCTTAGCGCCGTATACAGCGGATACGATACCACCCAATTGGTCAGATACGCCACGACCACCAATTTTAGTTTCGTCTTCGAAACCATCGTATGGATCAAAATCCCAATTATCACGATTGCCAATACCAACTGTATCAATATGTCCATCAAAGGCAATGAGGGTTTTTCCTGTACCCATATATCCAAGAATATTCCCCATAGGATCTACTTCAACTTCATCAAATCCTAGATCTTTCATCTCTTGTTCTATACGTTTTACATGATCTTTTTCTTCAGCACTTTCACCTGGGAATGCTACGATCTCACGTAAAAACTTTGTCATCGCTGGGCCATAAGTTGCCGCTGCTTGTTTAATTGCTTGTAAATCCATAATTAATGCCTCCTAACGATCTTCACCATACCACATAATATTTTTATATCTTTCAGGGTCCGTATCACCTTCAGTGGAGAAACAGAGTACCTTTGAAGACGCATCTAGTTCTAACTCTTTCCGTAAGTCTTCATATTCCGGCATTGTCATAATTGCCATTACAAGACCTAATGGAACTGCACCAGACTCTCCAGTAGTAATTGGAGTATCGCCTTTAATCGGTGCACCGCCAACGCGCATGCCTAAACGTGCCACCCAGTCAGGCGCAGAAACGAATACATCTGCATGATTTCTCAAAATATCCCAAGAAACTGTGTTCGGTTCACCACAAGCTAAGCCTGCCATGATTGTTTCTAAATCACCCTCTACGATACGAGGTTTACCATCATCAGCTACAGCACCTTTGTATAAACAAGCTGCAGCTGCCGCTTCTACAACAACTAATTTAGGTTTTTTAGCCACATTGCTGTATAGATTAGTGAAGTAACCCACTACAGAACCGGCAAGGGAACCTACACCAGCTTGTACAAATACATGTGTAGGAACTTTACAATTATCAGCTTCTAATTGATTGGCTGTTTCCATAGCCATGGTGCCATAGCCTTGCATAATCCAGTTTGGAATTTCTTCATAACCTTCCCAGGCAGTATCTTGAACTACAACACCGTTAGGAACTTCTTTAGACTTTTTGGTTGCTAAGCGTACACACTCATCGTAGTTGAAGTCTTCGATTGTTACGGTAGCTCCTTCGTTTTCGATTTGTTTTCTACGATATTCTGTAGAGCCCTTTGGCATAAATACTACAGATTTTTGACCTAATTTATTAGCTGCCCATGCTACACCGCGACCGTGGTTACCATCAGTGGCAGTAAAGAATGTAGCTTGACCAAACTCTTCTTTTAATTTTGCAGATGTTAATACATCATATGGTACATCCTCAACAGCTTTACCAGTTTGTTGCGCCACATATTTTGCCATCGCATAGGAGCCGCCTAATACCTTAAATGCATTAAGGCCAAATCGGTAGGATTCATCTTTTACAAAGAGTGCATCAACACCGATATAAGACGCTAAATTCTTAAGCGATACAAGTGGAGTAACGCTATATTGTGGAAAACTTTCATGAAACGCTTTAGCTTTCTTAACCTCTCTAACATCCATAACGGACAAAAACTTGTCACTTGATGGTGCCATTGTATTACGTTTCCACTGAATTCGTTCCATATTTGCCTCCTAGGATTCTTCCTTTACAGTATTTAAATCACTATAAAGAGTAAACTTAGAAATATTAAAATACTCTGCTATCTTCTCAGAAGACTTCGAGATAAGAAAAGCCCCTTTTTCGTTTAAATAGGTAATAGCTTTTAAGCGTTCCACCTTATTCATCAATGGTCCTGGTTTACCAACTAAACGCTCTACGTCTAGTAATAAATCATCTAATAGTTCCGATACACTCGTCGTAATTTTTTCAACAGATCCTGCATCTTCCTGACCTGTATTGACCAAACTATCCAAAAGTCGATACATCATAACAAACTCTGTTATATCTTGGTTAATCCCCAACAAGTATGCTATACGACCTGTATCATCACGAATATACATGGTAGAAGATTTTAATATTCGACCATCTTTAGTCTTTGTAAGATAACCAAATCTGCCCTCGCTACCATCGTCATGGCTCAGCACATCTAAAACCACATGCGATGGACCATCACCAACATGTCTATTAGTTATAGTTCCATTCTCAATATATACAAGAGACGAATTAATATCCCCTTGTAAATCATGAATCAATACTTCACAGGATGGGCCAAATTGTACCGCTAATCCATGGGCTATGACTTTTATTCGCTCTAATGTACTCATTGAAATAACCCCTCTTTCAATGTCATAGATTAACCTTTCCAGTTTAAATTACGCTAGCCCGGTTAATAGCTAATATAGAATTAACCCTAACTATTTTTGTATTAACCTAAATTTTTGTTAGGTTCTTTAACTAAATTATAGGACTATGTGTACAAAAATGCAATATAATTATGCATTAAAGTTATTTATAATTATGTGCTTATATACACACATAGAGATAAAGATAAATAAATATTATGATTTTCATCACATTTACTTATCGATATCAAAATTTTTAATGACCTTTGCTCCATCATATCAATCATAAGTACATACAAAAAAGGCTGTAATAACGAGTTATCGTCATTACAACCTTTTATTATTAACTATTAGTATTTATGTTAGTAATTAAAATCAAATTAAGCGTTTGCTAATGTTTTACCTAATTCTTGGCATTGTGCATTACCATCATCATCAGGTTCGCCCAAGATTGCTACGCCATCAGCCACTAATTCGCCACCAGCATCTTTAATTCGAGTGCCCCAGTCTTCCAACCAAGTACCACCCCAACCATAGGAGCCAAAGATCGCTATTTTTTTACCACTCAACTTGCCTTCTAGTTCAGTGTAGAATGGTTCAAATTCGCCTTCTTCTAATTGTTCTGCACCCATATCAGCACAGCCAAGAGCTAATTTTTCATAAGCGGCTGCTTCATCAACAGATACTTCAGAAACGGATTTTACTTCAACTTCTTGACCTGCAGCTTTAATACCTTCAGCTACTTCATAAGCCATGCGTTCTGTATTTCCTGTACCGGACCAAAAAATTACACCAATCATCTTGTACCTCCTAGGCCGTTCTTGCGACCAATGAACTAAATGTTTTTCCCAACATCAATTGAGTTTGACAAAATTCACGACATGCTTTGTAACACAAGAAAGAGCGTTGTGCATTTACCACATCATGGTAAACTTTCCACTCTCCGCACATTCGGTATCCCCCACCACGATAGGAAATAAAACATTTCACATCCTTTAATGGGTAACCTAGAAAAATGCCGATTTCATGTGGAAACTCAATGCTTACTTCCATACGATATCTAAGATGTTCAAGCATCTCCATAATGCTCATTCGATCATGATAACCGTAGGCTTTCAAAAATAACATCACCGCAGGTTGCCGTACATAGTCTCTTAATTGCTTCTCACGGAATACCAATAATAGTCTTCGCGCTTTACAACGACATAATTCAAAGAAGAACAATCCTTTTTCATTGAACGCTTTATTATACTCTATCAATACAAATTGGATTTGTTCATTCATGTCCCGTGGAATAGAAACCAAGTTCGATAGCTTAATACCTCGAATTGCCGGTGCACAATGATATCCAATGATATGGTCAATTGAATTCATCATAATAGTACCTGCCTGTTGCACATCGTTAGAATTTCCTCTAATGAGAATAATTCCTATAGGCTCATAGTACTCTTGATGAGAAAAATTGTCAAGAATATTTGATATATATTTTCAATAATTATTAATTATTTGGTATGTAATAAACCTTTAACTTTAGGGAATACAACACTATCATTAGCTTCGTCAACAGCAATTAAATGAGCATTTGGTCCTGTATATTTATCTTCAGAAATACTAATATGTAATATCTCATTATAAGAATTATTATTAGCTATGCTTTTATATTTCAATGTGCCTTCATAGGCATTGCCTTGTTTTGCCAATGGATTTATTACCGTGAAAGTACCAAGTACAGGGCTATCGCCATTGTTAATAGCAGCTGCTAAGGCTCCAAGAGATGAAGAATCTGTATTCATATACTTTGCTTCACTCATGCGACTGGATAACTGTTTTCCTAACACAACATTAGCATAAACAGCATATTGCATTTCATTCTCGTTTTTAATATTTAATGTATATACATCTGCAGAAGACGCGCCCGCCTCAAGAAGTACAGACTTAATATCTTTTTTGCCCTCCCCAGCAAACAACGCTTTAGGATTATTTTGATACATAGTAACGCCTTCAGGCAATTTAACACCTTGATATGTTACAGTTTGACTTCTATTTAAAATGGACTTAATATTCGCTGCGGAACCCGTAGCAGGCATAGATACCAACACAGCCGCTACCGTAGCAAGTAGTACTATTTTTTTCATTTTTCTCCTCATGAAAGCATTAATATAATGCGTTATGCTATTTTTTTTGTGCCTTAGCCCAACTATCGCGTAAACCAACAATACGGTTCACTACAATATGGTCTGAAGTACTGTCTTTATCAGTAACAAAGTAACCTTGACGCAAGAATTGGAAATGATCCCCTGGTACAGTTGTAGCAAGGCATGCTTCCCCTTTACTCTTGAATACTTGTAAGGACTCATGATTAAAATCACCTAAGAAGTCCTTACCATCAGAATCTTCTTTTAGCAAGTAATCGTACAAGCGGGATTCAATATCTACTGCAGTAGACGCTTCAACCCAATGTAATGTGCCCTTAACCTTACGTGTACAACCGCTACCGCTCTTAGTTTCAGGATCATATGTACAGTGAATTTCTGTAATATTACCATTTTCATCTTTAATAACATCAGTGCATGTAATGAAATAAGCTCCTTTCAAGCGTACTTCTTTGCCTGGTGCTAAGCGGAAAAATTTCTTAACTGGTTCTTCCATAAAGTCACTGCGTTCGATATAGATTTCACGGCCAAATACAACTTCACGATTACCAAGTTCTTCATTTTCAGGGTTGTTTTCAATGGTACAAAGTTCAGTTTGACCTTCTGGATAGTTTGTAATAACAACTTTCACAGGATCAATAACAACCATAGGACGTGTAGCTTTGAATTTCAAATCTTCACGGATACAGAACTCAAGCAAAGCAATGTCAACAATACTATCAGCCTTAGCTACACCAATGCGCTCACAGAAATCGCGAATAGATTCTGGTGTATAACCACGGCGGCGCAATCCTGAAATTGTCGGCATACGAGGATCATCCCAACCAGCTACGAGTCCAGCCTCAACAAGAGCACGTAATTTACGTTTGGACATAACCATTTTAGTTACATTTAAACGAGCAAATTCAATTTGTTGAGGGATTTCAGTATCATCCCATTCCTCTAACACCCAATCATATAATGGTCGGTGAACTTCAAATTCTAATGTACAAATAGAATGCGTAATACGTTCGATAGCATCTTCAATAGGATGGGCAAAATCATACATAGGATAAATTTTCCACTCATTACCCGTATTATGATGCTCTGTATTTACAATACGATAAATAACAGGGTCACGCATTACGATATTAGGATGCGCCATATCGATTTTTGCACGCAATACCTTTTCCCCATCTTTATATTTACCAGCTTTCATTTCTTCGAAGAGCATCAAATTTTCTTCTACACTACGATCACGGTATGGACTATTGACACCAGGAGTAGAGAAATCGCCACGATTTTGTTTAATTTCATCTGCAGTTTGATCATCTACATAAGCCTTGCCAAGCGTGATTAATTTCTTAGCATACTCATACATTTGGCCAAAATAATCAGATGCATAGCGTGGTTGTTCATTCCATTCAAATCCAAGCCATTTAACGTCTTCCATGATGGAGTTTACATATTCGACATCTTCTTTTACAGGATTTGTATCATCAAAGCGAAGATTTGTTAAACCATTGCATTGTTTACCAATACCAAAGTTTAGGCAAATAGATTTAGCATGTCCAATATGCAAGTAACCATTTGGTTCTGGTGGAAAACGAGTCAATACACGCCCACCGTATTTGCCAGTTTCGTTATCTTTGTTGATAATAGCTTCAATAAAGTTAACAGATACAACTTCTTCAGGAGCTACATCTTTTTCAATGTCTTTATGTTCCAACGTTCTTACCTCCATAGGAAAAATATTCTTTTATTTTACCATACTTTGTATAAAACCGCATATCTTTTAATGTCTTGCACTGTTAGTCGAAATCGGTTAAATCAACGCCAGCCTTTTTAAGCTCTTCTAGCGCAGACTCTACATCCATTTGAGGTTTCTTGTAGTTCACTTCTTCGTTCACACATGTTTTTAACGGTTTCTTATGAACGCCGGCAATAATATTATCTGCTGTCAAAATAGACATGTCATAACGAGTCCTATCTGTGTAAGAGCCAATATGTGGTACAATGAGGCAATTTTCTACATCTAATAATGGATGATCCACGGGTAATGGTTCTGGATCCGTCACATCGAGGGCTGCATAATCGATTTCACCCGTTTTAAGTGCATTGATAAGTGCCTTTGTATCTACGATAGGTCCACGACCAACGTTAACGAATAATGCAGTATTCTTCATTTTCTTGAAGAATGCTTCATCACACATATGATAGGTTTCATCTGTCAATGGAGCCATAACACAAACTACATCACTAGTAGCTAAAAGGTCATCTAGCTCCATATAAGTAGTCTTGTGAATCTTATCATCCAAGCGTTGATTACGATTATGATATACAACAGTCATACCAAACGCACGGGCGCGGCGAGAAATAGACACGCCGATAGCCCCCATGCCAATGATACCAAGAGTGCGACGACTTAAATCAAAACCTTTAATATTAGAAGGTCTTTGAGCCCAACGACCGTCTTTTACAAAGTTAGCATTTTCTATAATACGACGACTAGCCGTGGCAATCAAGGTAAATGCAAGTTCTGCTACCGTTTCATTTAGAACACCTGGTGTATTGCCATAAGGAATGCCTGCTGCTGTTAGTTCATCAATGTTTACATTATCATAGCCTACGGCCGCTTGTGCTATAACCTTTAAATTTGGCGCATTCTTTACAAGATCAGCATCTACATCTAAAGGTCGTACACACCATAAACCATCTGCATCAACGAGCCATTCCTTCAGTACCTCACGAGGCATCACTGTTTTTTCAGTCCATTGGCGCACATCTACATGCTCTTTTAAATATGCAATCGCATCTTTGCGAACCAGTCCATTTACTACTACTAGAGGTTTCTTTTCCATATATATCCCTCCCTAAAAAATTCTATATATTATAATTATATTTTATACTAGAAAGCTAACGTAATACAACAAAAAGGAGTAAGGCTAAAACCTCACTCCTTTTATGTATAATTTAAATTTGAACTAGTTCAAATCTGCAGTACAGTTAGGACATTTAACTGCATTAATATTGATTTCAGATTTACAGAATTGACATTCTTTCGTTGTAGGTGCTTCTGCAACTTCCTCTTCTTTTGCGGATTTCATCATTTTAGCCAAACCACGGACCATCAAGAATACAACAAATGCCAAAATCAAGAATTGAATCAAATCAGTAATAAATGTACCATATGGCAATACAGATCCAGCTGCACGAGCTGTAGCAATATCAGCGCCAGCCATGAATGCATCTTTAGAACCTGTGCTCAATGGCAAATACAAATTACTAAAATCAATACCACCTGTGAATACACTGAGAACAGGCATGAATAGGTTGTTTACAACAGAATTAACCAATGCTGTGAAAGCAGCACCAATAATCATACCAATAGCTAGGTCCATCATATTGCCTTTGAAAGCAAATGCTTTAAAGTCGTTTAAAAAGTCTTTCATTTTCATACTCCTAGATACGTTTAATTGAGAATGCATTAATAACAGTACTAATCATAAAATAAAGATAAAAAGATGTCAAGAAATTTCGATGTAGTTTTTATAATTTAGTTAATATAGTTTTACATAATTCTATCTATTATTGTAATAAATCACGTATCATGCGTATTTTTTACACCATATTTCCTATGCCTACACTCTAAAACGCTATGTTACATACTAAAAAATAGAGCCTAACCAAACTTTGGTCAGACTCTATTAATTAGATGTAATAATGTATTGCTCCATTAACCTAAACCTAGCGAAAGAAGTTTAGCACGCTCTATTACTGCAATAAATGCAGGTGGTATCATGGAAGCATCTAAGAATTGACTAATACGACGCCCTACAATTACCCCTTTATTGGCATAGAACCAAGAGAAGTAATAAATATGTAAATCATCTAACTTACGATCCGAAATATTCGATAAACATCGTTGTACAATTTGACTTTTAGTAATACCTAGTTTTGCATAACCTCGACGTGCCATGTCCTTTGTTACCATTGGCCGAGCATCATCAATAATATCCTTGATAATGGCATCCATTATGGAACGCTTGTGCATCGCAAGCAAATACGATACAAAATCCATTTCAAAACAAATTTCTTGTGTGTAAAATATATTGCTATGTGCTTTTGCATACTTTCCCTCTACATCTCGATCATAGAGAGCTACTGTTGGAATAGAGAATCTATTAAATAATTTTTGTAATTTACTAATAGAAGACTCTCCTCGGGCATTGATAAGACAGATGCCAAAGTAATCAAAATCTACACCCAATCGTTTACCAAAACCTGCAAAGCTACCGTACTCTGTCTCTCCTTCTACAATGATAATACACCGAGCGTAGAGCGCCTCCTTAGCCTCTGGAAAATGCATAATCAAATGTTTCTCTACCTCTTTAGGGAAGTTAAACGTAACCCCACAGGCTGCACAGACCATATTATTTTCATTCCGATAAAGGCGAATAATGTGCCGATAATCATCAACAAGCGCATCTGTACTATGTGTAACTACAAAAAGTTGTCCTAACAATCCATCAATTTTAAATACATCTCGCAACAACGCTAAGAATTCTTCATTTTCATTAGTTGCAATTTGGCGGTAATAATTGAGCACAGCGCGTTGCAAATAAGGGCTTAAATGTAGCTCTGGCTCATCCACACTGATAAAGATTGGTAAAAACTTGCGACCTTTTCCATCATATACAAGTAAAGCTTCTAGATTTGTAGTCGCACTACTCACCTTCATATAAATTTGAGCTAAAATTTTAAGAGCCACAGCCATTATTAAACGCACATTATCAGCAGAATACTTGCGTTCTATAGCAGAAGATGTCGACAACACCTCTATAAGGTGTTGAATATTGAGCATACAATAGGGATCTAAATCCTTGCGTAAACTGACAATTTCACGCTGCAAATCATCAGTCGCCATTTCTAATCGAGATACATAAGCTTGTAAGAGATGTCCTAATTCAACATATACAGCAGAGGGTATAGAAAATAGCTCTTGCTCTGATGTATCGCGATGACACACATATAAGGCATGACGAATCATAGATAACGCCATAGGTTCAATTCCTGCATCAGTGACTCTGTATAATCGTGGATATACCTCTTGTACGACTTGTTCAAGTCGTAAACGGTAGGTGGGGCCTTCATCAGCAGTATACATGCTTTTATAATTTAACTCACCTAAAGATATTTCAAAATCAATGCGGATAGGCTTGTTTACATCCGTGAAATCACTTTCAATGAACCCATGGCACTCCATGATAATTTCTAAGAGATCTAGAAAATTAGACTTACCCACCGCATTCTCACCGACAAAGTAATTAATATCATTGTGAAAGCTTAGCGTTACATCGGCTAAGTTCCTATAGTTTTCAATATGCATCCATTTTATATACATAGCTCCTCCGTCTGTAGCTACTTTCAAAATGAAAGAGCTCTAGTATATTTCATTACCACAAATCACTAACTAATACCCTTGTATTATCTCTTTTATGTAAAAAGGTGCTAATCACGAATGTAATCAGCACCCCACTGTCATATACAATCTGATATTGTATATATTCGACATTTATTTGATTTTATCCTCTATGACCTTGCCCTCTCTTAATGGACCACTCTGTTCTTTAAGACGAGCCAACATAACAGAAGATATAAACATGGCAATACCAGCGCCCACTGTTGCTATAGATAAGCTTTCACCAAAGATCAAGAACCCGTAGAAGGAACTAATAAATACGCCAACGTATTGCAAGAATTGAGCCACTACAGCATTGGTCGTAACAAAGGCTCCGGTCAAGAAAAACTGAGCCACTACACTAATACCACCGATAGCAAAGATAATGAGCCAATCTGTACCTTGAGGCATAACGAGCTGTTCTGTAGTGACGAGGCCCGCAATCATACCAGTGATCATAAAATAGGCCATAATTTCAAAATTACTATGTTGTCCGCGTTTACTAATAGTTCGTATTGTCGTATAAGCCGCCGCCGCCAGAGCAGCACCTAAAATTGCTACCAAGGCATACCAAGAAAATGATTCATAACTAAAAGGATTTACCATTACTAAGACAGCAATCAAAATGACTCCGAGCCATTTACCAGCCCCTTTTGGTATCGATTCCTTCAGAAACAGCGCACTAAAGATAAAAACAAATATTCCAGTCGTCTGAAATAAAATTGTTGCATCAGATAATTTTATGTGTACCAAAGCGATAAAATTACATACCATGCCAAAACCGCCATATAGGCCACGCATGACGAGGAGCCCTCTATCCTCTTTTGAAAAACGGATTCCCTTCACATACATGATAATGAGCACAGCAACAGTCCCAAAGAATCCACGGGCAAAAGCGATCTCCCCAGGTGGAATATTCGTCCCCAACAGTTTTACGAATACATTCATCGTACTAAACAAAAGTGCAGATAACAATGCATATATAAGGCCTTTTTTAGCCATAGCCCCTCCTATAATTATATTTCTCTATATAATTATAAATCCATATTTCTATAAATAATGGATACATCAATACATACTAACAAAATTCCATATCATATATGATGAATGTTAATTTAATGAGAAAATGAATTTAATTGGTTAATCAATAAAAAATAATTACTCAATAAAAAACATATAGATATGCCGCCCTTCTAATGAAAGGCGGCATTGTATTATTTAGAGAATGTATCTACAAAATCTAAGATTTCTTGTTTCATATTCTCTTTGTCGATTGCTTTTGTAAAGCGCAATGGTTTGGATTGTAAGGCTTTCAATTGTTTAGGGAAGGCAACACCCGTTACAGCAGAGATATTCTCTAAGCTTTCATAAGGAGTCTCGCCTACCTTGATATCCAATGCCTCACAGATTGGTGTAGGGAATTTAAATGGATGTGCTGTAGATGCAATCACTGTATGACGAGCGCCATCTTCAGGATGCTTCTCCAACTCCTTCATATACGCCCCCATAGCAACCGCCGTGTGAGGATCCATTACATAACCGTAAGAATTGTATACTTGTTCAATGATTGCTTTCGTTTCTTCATCATCCACATAGGCACCAGCAAAATCAGTCTTAACACGTTTAAACTCTTCTTCATTAACAGTTAATTTGCCTGTTGTTTTAAGATCTTTCATCCATCCGGCTGTGCGTTCGCTATCTTCACCAGAAATATAATATAAGAATCGTTCAAAGTTAGAGGATTCAAGAATATCCATGGATGGAGAAATCGTCGTATAGAATGGACGGTTCATATCGTAGGTACCATTTTCAAAGAAGTCAGTAAGTACGTTGTTTTGATTAGATGCACAAATCAATTTACCGATAGGAATCCCCATTTTTTTAGCATAGTAAGCAGCCAAAATATTACCGAAGTTACCAGTTGGAACTACAACGTTGAAAGCTTCGTCTTCATGGATTGCACCTTGTGCAACCAGTTCAGCATAGGCATTTACATAGTAAACTACTTGTGGAGCTAAACGACCAATATTGATAGAGTTCGCACTGGAGAACATAACCCCTTTTTCAGCAACCTCTTCAGCAGTCGCTTTATCAACAAAGAGGCGTTTCAAGAATTGTTGAGCATCGTCAAAATTACCATGAATAGCCGTAACATTAACATTCTCCCCTTCTTGTTTTTGCATTTGTTCCGCTTGCATAGGACTAACGCCATCAGTCGGGTAGAATACTTGAATATGAGTTCCCGGTACATCCTTGAAGCCTTCAAGAGCTGCTTTACCAGTATCACCAGATGTAGCGGTTAAGATAAGAACTTCTTTTTTCTCGCCCTCGGCCTCTTTAGCAGCTACTAAGAGATATGGAAATAAAGACAAAGCCATATCTTTGAAAGCTTGTGTGCGACCATGGAATAGTTCCAATACAGAAACCTTTTCCAATAAAGAGTGTAATGGTGCAATATCACGGGTGCTGAAATTAGCATCGCAGTAAGCAGAATTAATCATTTCATTTAAATGAGCTTCGGAAAAGCATGGAAACAACTTTGCTAAAACAACGGCTGCTACTTCTTGGTAGTTTTTATCTTTCACATCATTGTAAGTTAAGCAGTTTGTAGGGAATAAAGATGGTACATATAGGCCACCATCCTCTGCCAATCCGTGCAACAATGCATATGTTTCATTTACCGCAACGGTACCGCGGGTGCTAGTATAATTCATAGAATACCTCATTTATAACTACAATGGATTTTTACGAGTTTAATAGATTTATTATAGCATAAAAGCGCCCACTTGGGGCGCTTTCTATAGAATTATATAATAAATTTTAATCTGATAGATAAAACTAAACATTACTAACTAATTAGATAAATGTTTAGTCTCCACTATCAATCAGAAATCCCTTATAATTCACCTTCTGCAATAGCATCCAATGTATCAAGAGACGGAATGAAAAATAGCATGCCCGTAATAGGCTTGGAATAATCAAGCAATTTATCATTTTGTGTAAACATATTGGTAAGCATTGTTTTGGTCACATCCCAGTAACGAGCATAACCTATAAAGTATGTGCCTCGAACACCTTGACCAGGTTGAGCAAATGGAACATTCATACGAACGATCTTATGTTCTTCATCATCACGATTATCTTGAGCCACTACATTATGAGCTGCCGGATCTTTTTCATCATCCTCCAATTCGATATCACTAAATTTGCGACGACCAATGAATTTTTCTTGCATTTCTGTAGGAAGTGCACGCCATGCATCAAGATCATGTTCATATTTCTGTGCAAATGCATAAGAACCATTAGTAAATTCAGGATCTTCATCTCCAATAACGCCCCACTCTACAGCCTCTTGGCCAACAGGGTTTTCCGTACCATCAACGAAATCAATAATCGCACGACCTTGTTCGTAGTGGAAGCCATGGGTCTCATCTACAACAGATGTAATAGGGCGTAAGAACTCCATAATTTGATCTACTACAGTATACGTAACAGATTCATCATTAGAGCGGACATGCAAAAATAAGTCAGCTGCTACAGCTGGTACATCTTGTTTATCACCTTTTATGCCTTGGAAGTCTTCTAACTCTTTTGGTACCGGTGCATTAGGGAACAAATAATCCCATGCCTTACGGCTAAAGCCAAAGGCAATGCCCAAACCTTCCCCATTAGCGCGAATACTAACAGAACGTTTAATGGCTTGAATACGATCTGCCATATCTTGAATCACTTCAAGTTCTGCCTCATAATCTTTACGGTTTAATAACAAAGTGGTGAAGTTGACACTTTGGCCAGCATCTTTATACACATCTTGTGTTCTAGAAACATCTACTGCCATTTGGTACCTCCTAGTGAGAAAAACTATTATAAAACCATCATAAGCTATTATAGTTTTACTGTCTATAAAATATATTATATTGTATCAATACTATATTCAATTAATATCAAAGTTTATAAACTTAATTGAATCAATGACTACTCGTTTGAGAAAAATAGGATTAAACCACAACGTATTTTAACCATGTAAATAACTATGTAAAGGTTAAAAAGATATGATGAATTGTAAAATATATTGCGACAAATA
>NZ_KQ960786.1:0-1339 GCF_001553335.1 Veillonella parvula
ATACCGTGAAGCGTACGATAAAATCCCATACAAGGATCTGAAATACGCCAATTTAGAAAGTGTATTAATGATGAAGCCTGATTTACTAGTTGGTTGGCGATCTACTTTTACTAATAAAGGGTTACGACCACCTGCATTTTGGCAGTCACGACATGCGAATGTGTATATTGCAGAATCTTCTCTAGGGGCGCAGTCTGCACTGACCATGGATATGGAGTACCAATATATTCGTGATTTAGGCCGTATCTTTAACCGTAACATGGAAGCAGAAAAGTTGATTCACGATATGGAACAATCTGTAGCACATACAGTGGCCCAAACGGCTCATGAAAAGTCACCAAAGGCATTGTTTGCCGAGGTGCAAGGTAAGCATTTTCGATTATATGGACATAAGACATTGGCAGGTAACATAGGGGATTCCTTACATGCCAATGTAATTGATACAGATACGCCATCCATTAGTATGGAGGATGTTGTGGAAGAAAATCCAGATGTTATATTCTTGATTGTATCTGATGGTGAATATAGCCAAGCAGATGTGATTATGAACTATGTACTAACGCAGCCAGGTTTACAAGGTGTTAATGCATTGCGCAATAAGCGCGTTCATTTCTTACCATTGCTCGCTGTATATAGTCCTGGTATTCGTTTATTCGATGGTATCGACATCGTATCGCATGGGTTGTACCCTAATCTATATCCAGAAGGGGTACCAGATTTAATTCATTAATAAAGGAGCAGTATGCTAAAACGTATTGGATATACTGCTGGCGGATTTGTCCTCATAGGGGTGCTAGCGGTAGCCATTCTATGGGGACTTTCTGTTGGTACAGTACAGTTTTCACTTTCTCAAATTTTTAATATTGTAATGGATCAATTTTCTAGCCCTTTGGCTATTGATGATCCTATGAATGGTCCAGAGCAGACCATTATATGGTTATTGCGTATGCCACGGTTGTTGATGGCTGCCATTATTGGGGCAGGCCTTGCCGTATCTGGCGTTATCATGCAGGCTATCGTTAAAAACCCACTAGCGGATCCTTATATCTTAGGTATTTCGTCCGGTGCATCCCTTGGCGCTACGGTAGCTATCTTATTCGGAATAGGCGTTATGTTCGGTGAGAACTTTGTCGGCATTATGGCCTTTATTGGTGCTATGGCGATTTCCTTCGGTGTATTGTTTATCTCAAACTTGGGTGGCCGACCAAATTCGGTGAAATTGATTTTAGGGGGCTTGGCATTAAGCGCTGTATGTAGCTCTTTCTCTAGTTTTGTGGTCTATTTAGCGGACGATAAGGAAGGCATCCAAACTATTACGTACTGGTTGATGGGTAGCTTT
>NZ_KQ960787.1:0-24725 GCF_001553335.1 Veillonella parvula
GGCGCTGGCGTAGTAACAGAAATCGAAGGTTAATTTAACCTTTTATGCTCATCGTAGAATGCGTTGAGCACACAATACATGCAGCACTCAGAGCGGCAGATAATGCCGCTCTCGTGTTGTGTTTTTAAACTATGAAGTAGAAGGTTGCCTCTGCGGAGGAGAATTTCTATGGAGCAGCCCATTCACGAAATGGACGACAGGAGGAATTATTAATAATGGCTAAACAGCAAAAAATCCGTATTCGCCTTAAGGCATACGACCACAAAGCTCTCGATCAAAGCGCTGCTAAGATCGTAGACACTGCAAAAAGAAATGGCGCTATGGTATCTGGTCCGATTCCATTGCCAACAGAAAAGAATATCTTCACAATTCTTCGTTCTGTACACGTAAACAAAGATTCTCGTGAACAATTCGAAATGCGTACACATAAACGCTTAATCGATATTCTTGAACCAAATTCGAAAACAGTAGATGCTATCACTCGTTTAGATTTACCAGCTGGTGTATCTATTGAAATAAAACTATAAGGAGGTGCGATAATGTCTAAAGCTATTTTGGGTAAAAAATTAGGAATGACACAAGTCTTCACAGCTGAAGGCCAATTAGTTCCTGTAACAGTAGTGGAAACTACCCCAAGCGTTGTAGTGCGCGTAAAGACTGTAGAAACAGACGGCTACGAAGCAGTACAAATTGGTTACGGTTCCATTAAAGAAAAACATTTAACAAAACCTGTAAAAGGTCAGTTCGACAAAGCTGGCGTAGCTCCAGTGAAATATCTTCGCGAAGTTCGCGTAGCTAATGCAGCTGACTACACAGTAGGCCAAACTCTGGCAGCTGATATCTTCGCAGAAGGTGAATTGGTGGACGTAGTGGGTACAGGTAAAGGTAAGGGTTTTGCTGGCACAATTAAACGCCATAACTTCTCCCGTGGTCCTGAAACTCATGGTTCTAAATCTCACCGTGAACCTGGTTCCATCGGTCCTATGATCTCCGGTGGCGGCGGTAAGGTATACAAAGGTAAAAAACTCCCTGGACAAATGGGTGGTTACAGAGTTACCGTACAACGCTTATCCGTTGTGAAAGTTGATGCTGAACGTAACCTTTTATTGGTTAAAGGTGGTATCCCAGGCGCTAAAGGTAGCTTGGTTATGGTTCGCAACACGGTTAAACCTGTTAAATAATCATTTGTCGAAAGGAGGATTATGTAATGCCTACAGTAGCAACATATAATCAATCCGGCGTTAAAGTCGGTGAAATACAGTTAAACGATGCAGTATTCGGCGTTGAAGTTAACGAAGCCGTAATGCATCAAGCCGTAGTTCGTCAATTGTCTAACGAACGTCTCGGCACACATGCAACAAAAACTAGAGGTATGGTTCGTGGCGGTGGCCGCAAACCTTGGAAACAAAAAGGTACTGGCCGTGCTCGTGCAGGCTCCAGCCGTTCCCCAATCTGGATCGGTGGTGGTACTACATTTGGTCCACAACCTCGCAGCTATTACAAAGCTATGCCTCGTAAGGCTAGACGTTTAGCAGTTAAATCTGCTCTTAGCGATAAAGTGAATAATAGCGAATTATACGTTTTGGAAGAAATCACATTAGCAGCTCCTAAAACAAAAGAAGTGTTGAACATTATTAACAGCTTCAACGTTGGTGATGCAAAAGTATTGTTCATCACTGAAGGTGATGTAAATGTTGAACGTTCCGCTCGTAACATCCAAGGTGTTAAAGCTTTGGCTTGCGAAGGTATGAACATTTTCGATCTTCTTCATTACGATAAGCTCTTCATTACTAAAGGCGCTGTCGCAAAAATCGAGGAGGTGCTCGGATAATGCAATTACATGATGTACTAATCCGCCCGGTTATTACCGAAAAATCCACTATGCTTATGGAAGAAGGCAAATACACTTTCCGTGTGCCTTTGACTGCAAATAAAGTGCAAATCCGTCAAGCAGTTGAAAAAATCTTCAATGTAAAAGTAGAAAAAGTAGCTACTATTCGTGTTTTAGGTAAGACTAAACGCATGGGTCGTACACAAGGTAAACGTAGCGATTATAAAAAAGCTATCGTAACCTTAAAAGCTGGCGAATCCATTGAATTCTTTGAAGGTGTCTAAGAGTCTAGTTGTAAGGAGGCCCACTAATGGCAATTAAATCATTTAAACCGTACTCCGCTGGTCGCCGGTTTATGACAGTATCCGCCTTCGACGAAATCACAGCAAGCAAACCAGAAAAATCCTTGCTCGTTAAGATTTCTCAAAAAGGTGGTCGTAACAATACTGGTAAAATGACAGTTCGTCACCAAGGTGGCGGTCACAAACGTCAATACCGTATTATTGACTTCAAACGTACTAAAGATAATATTCCAGCTAAAGTAGCAACAATCGAGTATGATCCTAACCGTTCTTCTCGTATCGCTTTACTTAACTACGCTGATGGTGAAAAACGCTACATTTTAGCTCCTAACGGTCTAAAAGTTGGTGACGTTGTATTCTCCGGTCCTGAGTCCGATATTAAACCTGGTAACTGCTTACCATTGGCTAATATTCCAGACGGTACACAAATCCACAATATCGAATTGAAAATCGGTAAAGGTGGTCAAATCGTTCGTTCCGCTGGTACATCTGCTCAATTGATGGGTAAAGATAATGGCTACGCTATTCTTCGTTTACCATCTGGTGAAATGCGCCGTATTCGTCAAGAGTGCCGTGCAACAATTGGTGTTGTTGGTAACGCTGACCACAGCAACCTTGTAATTGGTAAAGCTGGTCGTCATCGTTGGATGGGTGTTCGCCCTGGCAACCGTGGTGTTGTAATGAACCCTTGTGACCATCCACATGGTGGTGGTGAAGGTAAATCTCCTGTTGGTCGTAAACATCCTGTTACACCTTGGGGCAAACCAGCACATGGTGTTAAAACTCGCGACAAGAAAAAAGCTTCTAACAGCTTAATCATTAAACGTCGTACAAAATAGGATAAAGGAAAGGAGATAAAATAGTGTCCAGATCTATTAAAAAAGGCCCTTTCGTAGCAGATCATTTGCTTAAGAAAGTTGAAGCTTTAAACGAAACTAACGAAAAGAAAGTTGTAAAAACCTGGTCCCGTGCCTCTACTATTATCCCAAGTTTTGTAGGCCACACAATTGCTGTGCATGATGGTCGCAAACATGTACCTGTATTCATTACAGAAGATATGGTAGGTCATAAATTAGGTGAGTTCGCTCCTACACGTACTTATAGAGGTCATGGTAAGGACGAAAAATCTACAGGCAAAAAATAGGAGGAAATAATACATGGAAGCAAAAGCAATCGCTAGACATATCCGAATCGCGCCTCGTAAAATCCGTATCGTTGCAGATTTAGTGCGCGGTAAAAACATCGGCGAAGCATTTGCCATCTTGAAGTTCACTCCGAAAGTTGGCGCTGATGTAGTAGAAAAAGTTATGCGTTCTGCAATCGCAAACGCTGAACATAATTTCGATATGAATGTTGACAATCTTTACGTATCCGAGATCTTCGTTGATCAAGGCCCTACATTAAAACGCATTCATCCTCGTTTCCGTGGTCAAGCTTTCAAAATTTTGAAACGTACTAGCCACGTAACAGTAGTAGTTAAAGAAAGAGCTTAAGAAGGAGGGAAACAGAGTGGGTCAAAAAGTTAATCCACACGGTTTGCGTGTCGGTATCGTAAAAGATTGGGACGCAAAATGGTATGCAGATAAAGATTTCGCTGCTAATCTTCATGAAGACGTAAAAATTCGTAACTTCTTGAAAGAAACCCTTTTCATTGCTGGTATTTCCCGCATTGAAATCGAGCGTACAAATAAACGTATTAAATTGACTATCCACACTGCGAAACCAGGTATGGTTATCGGTCGTGGTGGTGCTGGTATCGAAGATATCAAAAAAGCAATGACTCGTTTTACTGATAAACAAGTGGACGTTAACATTGCAGAAATTAAACAAGCAGATATGGATGCAACATTAGTTGCTGAAAACATTGCGGGCCAATTGGAACGTCGTATCGGCTTCCGCCGTGCAATGAAACAAGCTGTAGGTCGTACAATGCGCTTAGGTGCAAAAGGTATTAAAATCATGGTAAGCGGTCGTCTTGGCGGCGCTGAAATCGCTCGTAGCGAATCCTACCGTGAAGGTTCTATTCCTTTGCATACACTTCGTGCAGACATCGACTACGGTACTGCTGAAGCTCATACAACATATGGTTGTATCGGTATTAAAGTATGGATTTACAAAGGTGAAGTTTTGCCAGAAGCAAAACAAGCACCTGCTAAGAAGGAAGAAGGTGGCAAGTAATGCTTATTCCAAAGCGCGTAAAACATCGTAAGCAATTCCGCGGCCGTATGAAAGGTCGTGCTATGCGCGGTAATACAGTGTCTCATGGTGAGTTCGGCTTGGTAGCATGCGAACCATCTTGGATCACTAACCGTCAAATCGAAGCTGCCCGTATTGCTATGACTCGTTATATCAAACGTGGTGGTAAAGTATGGATTAAAATTTTCCCTGACAAACCAATCACAGCTAAACCAGCTGGTACTCGTATGGGTTCCGGTAAAGGTTCTCCTGAATACTGGGTAGCAGTGGTTAAACCAGGTCGTGTAATGTTTGAAATGGACGGTGTGCCAGAAGCTACAGCTCGTGAAGCTATGCGTCTTGCAAGCCATAAACTTCCAATCAAATGCAAATTTGTTGTTAAGGGTAAAGAATTGGGTGGTGACGTAAATGAAGGTTAATGACATTCGCAATATGAGCGCTGCCGAAATGGAACAAAAAGTTTCCGGTCTTAAGGAAGAGTTATTTAACCTCCGTTTTCAGCTTGCAACAGGTCAATTAGAAAATCCTATGCGCATTCGTGAAGTTAAGAAGACAATCGCTCGTATTAAAACTGTACAACGTGAAGTTGAACTTAAATCTGAAAACGCATAATAACAGATTTGTTAAAGTTTGAAAAGGAGGCTTAAAATCGTGGCAGAAGAAAGAAACGTACGTAAAGTCCGCGTAGGTAAAGTTGTTAGCGACAAAATGGACAAAACTGTTGTTGTTGCTGTTGAACGTAAAGTACCTCACGCATTATATAACAAGCCAATGGTTAGCACAAAACGCTTCAAAGCTCATGATGAAAATAATGAGTGTCAAATTGGCGATACAGTTAAAATTGTAGAAACTCGTCCACTTTCTAAAGATAAATGTTGGAGAGTTGTTGAAATTCTTGAAAGACAAAAATAAGAGTGATGTAAGGAGGAATAGACGATGATCCAGCAACAAACAATTTTGAATGTTGCCGACAACACTGGTGCTAAACGTATTATGTGCATCCAAGTCATGGGCGGTTCTTATCGCAAATTCGGCAATATCGGTGACGTAATCGTTGCTTCTGTAAAAGATGCATCACCCGGTGGCGTTGTCAAGAAAGGCGACGTAGTTAAAGCTGTTATTGTTCGTTCTAAGAAAGGTATCCGCCGTCAAGACGGTTCCTATATTCGTTTCGATGAAAACGCAGCAGTAGTTATTAAAGATGACAAGACCCCTCGTGGTACTCGTATCTTTGGACCTGTAGCTAGAGAACTTCGTGAAAAAGACTTCATGAAAATCGTTTCTTTGGCTCCAGAAGTATTATAAGAAGGAGGAACGCAGCATATGGCTAAGCTACAAATCAAAAAAGGCGATACAGTTGTTGTTATCTCCGGTAAAGATAAAGGTAAGCAAGGTACAGTTATCGCAACTGAACCTAAAAAAGAACGCGTATTTGTTGAAGGCGTTAACACTGTAAAACGTCACACAAAACCTTCCCAAGCTAACCCACAAGGCGGCATCGTTACTAAAGAAGCTGGCATTCATGTTTCTAACGTAATGGTTGTTGACCCAGAAACTAAAACAGCTACTCGTATCAAAAAGGTAGAAGGCAAGGACGGTAAATTCGTTCGCGCTACTGTTAAATCCGGTACAGTACTTAAATAATCAGGAAAGGAGGAGCTACATAAATGTCTCGTTTGTTTGAACAATACAACTCTGAAATCAAAAAGAGTATGCAAGAAAAATTCCAATACGGCAATGTAATGGAAATTCCTAAATTGGAAAAAATCGTTATCAACATCGGCGTAGGTGATGCAGTAGGCAATGCAAAAGCATTGGAAGCAGCAGTTAATGACTTGACTATCATTGCTGGTCAAAAACCTGTCATCACAAAAGCTAAAAAATCCATTGCGAACTTCAAAGTTCGCGAAGGCATGGCGTTGGGTACAAAAGTTACTCTTCGTGGCGAACGCATGTATGAATTCCTTGATAGATTGATCAATGCGGCATTACCTCGTGTACGTGACTTCCGCGGTATCAGCGCTACTGCATTCGATGGCCGTGGTAACTACGCTTTGGGTCTTAAAGAACAGCTCATCTTCCCTGAAATCGAATATGATCAGGTAGAACGTGTTACTGGTATGGATATCATTATCGTAACAAGTGCTAAGACAGATGAAGAAGCTCGTGAATTGTTGACTCAATTCGGTATGCCTTTTGAAAAATAATAGGAGGAACATATAGATGGCTAAAAAATCTATGATTGAACGCGAAAAGAAACGCGCTAAAATCGTTGAAAAATATGCAGCTAAACGTGAAGCGTTAAAAGCAGCAGGTGATTATGAAGGCTTATCCAAATTACCAGCAAATGCATCCCCAACACGCTTGCACAACCGTTGCAACTTAACTGGTCGTCCTCACGGCTATATGCGTAAATTCGGTATCAGCCGTATTGCGTTCCGTGAATTGGCGTACAAAGGACAAATTCCTGGTGTTAAAAAAGCCAGCTGGTAATATTAGACGAGAGGAGGTTTTTAGATTATGGTAATGACCGATCCTATCGCGGATATGCTTACGCGCATCCGTAATGCAAACGCTGCACTTCATGAAACGGTAAACATTCCTGCATCTAGAATGAAAGCAGCCGTTCTTGACATCCTTTTACAAGAAGGCTTTGTAAAGAACGTTGAAAAAGAAGAAAACACTTTAAAAGTAACTTTGAAATATGGTTCCAATAACGAGAAAGTTATTACAGGAATTAAACGTATTTCCAAACCAGGTTTACGTGTTTACGCGAAAAAGGAAGAACTTCCTCGTGTACTTGGTGGTTTGGGTATCGCAGTTATTTCTACGTCCAAAGGCGTTATGAGCGACAAACAAGCTCGTAAAGAAGGTCTTGGTGGCGAAGTAATCGCATACGTTTGGTAATAGTAGCAATAGGAGGTAGAAATAATGTCACGTATCGGTAGAATGCCTATCGAGATCCCTGCAGGCGTTACTGTTACATATGATAACCATCATATGAACGTAAAAGGCCCTAAAGGTGAATTATCTCGCGATTTGCATCCAGATATGAATATCACTGTAGAAGGTAACACAATCACAGTAACTCGTCCTTCCGACGATAAAGATCATCGTTCCCTTCACGGTTTGACTCGCGCTCTTGTTGCTAATATGGTAACAGGCGTATCTGAAGGATTTACAAAAACTCTTGAAATCAACGGTGTTGGTTACAGAGCGGCTAAACAAGGCAATAAATTAGCTCTTACACTTGGCTTCTCTCATCCAGTAGAAATGGAAGCACCAGCTGGTATTACAATCGACGTTCCAGCTCCTAACAAAATCGTTGTGTCTGGTGCAGACAAAGAAGTTGTAGGTGCAGTAGCAGCTGATATCCGTAAATGGAGAAAACCTGAACCTTACAAAGGTAAAGGTATCCGCTATGAAGGCGAAGTTGTTCGTCGCAAAGCTGGTAAAGCTGGTGCAAAAGGTAAATAGTAATATCATCTATATGAATGAAAGGAGTGAATATCTTGCCTCGTAAATCTAGTAGAAATATCGCTCGAGCAAAACGTCATCTTCGTATTCGCCGTCATATCTCTGGTACGGCAACTTGCCCACGTTTGAACGTTTACCGTTCTTTGAGCAACATTTACGCACAAGTAATCGATGACGTAGCAGGTACAACTTTGGTTGCTGCTAGCTCTTTAGATAAAGATTTGAACTTATCCTATGGTGGTAACGTAGCTGCTGCTAAAGCTGTTGGTGAAGCAGTTGCTAAAAAAGCTATCGCTAAAGGCATTGACACTGTAGTGTTTGACCGTGGTGGTTACATTTACCACGGCCGCGTAGCAGCCCTTGCAGAAGGTGCTCGTGAAGCAGGCTTAAAATTCTAAGAAGGAGGAACTATAGACATGGCGAGAATTGACTACACCAGTCTTGATCTTAAAGAAAGAGTAGTATTCATCAACCGCGTAGCCAAAGTAGTTAAAGGCGGTCGTCGTTTTTCCTTCAGCGCTCTTGTAGTTGTTGGTGATGGCAACGGTTATGTAGGCGTTGGCTTAGGTAAAGCAGCGGAAGTACCAGAAGCAATTCGCAAAGGTATCGATGATGCTAAGAAAAATATTGTAAACGTAGCTATTAAAAATGGTACAATCCCTCACAGCGTAACAGGCGTATTCGGTGCAGGCCGCGTATTCTTGAAACCAGCTGCTGAAGGTACTGGCGTTATCGCTGGTGGCCCTGTTCGTGCCGTATTGGAATTAGTAGGTGTTCGTAACATCTTGACTAAATCTTTGGGCTCTTCTAACCCTAACAATATGGTTCGCGCTACAATCGAAGGTTTGAAAGATTTGAAACGCGCTAGCGAAGTTGCTGAGCTTCGTGGTAAAACCGTTGAAGAAATCTATAACGCGTAATAAGGAGACAAGAAATGGCACAAGTTAAAGTAACATTAACAAGAAGCTTAATCGGTCGTCCTGAAGATCAACGCGCGACAGTTAAAGCTTTGGGTTTGAAAAAAACTAATTCTCAAGTCGTAAAAGAAGTAACACCTCAAATCGAAGGTATGCTTCATAAAGTTAGACATTTAGTAAAAGTTGAAGAAGTTTAATACTGATAAGGAGGTGCACTGAATGAAACTTCATGAATTACAACCAGCAGCTGGTTCTAAAAAAACTCGTACTCGTGTAGGCCGTGGTTTAGGTTCTGGCTTGGGTAAAACATCTGGTCGTGGTCAAAAAGGTCAAAACTCCCGTTCTGGCGGTGGCGTTCGCTCCGGTTTTGAAGGCGGCCAAATGCCTCTTTATCGTCGTTTACCAAAACGCGGTTTCAACAACAGCGTTTTTGCTAAACAATATGCTGAAGTTAACGTAGCACAATTAAATCGCTTTGAAGATGGTGCAACAGTTGATCCAGTAGCTCTTATTGAAGCTGGCATTTTGAAAAATGTACGCGATGGTATTCGTATTTTAGGTAACGGTACATTGGAAACTAAAAACTTGACTGTTATCGCTAATGGCTTCACTAAAGCTGCTGAAGAAAAAATCACAGCAGCAGGCGGAAAAGTTGAGGTGATCTAGGGTGCTAGATAGCCTCTCGAACATCTTTAAGATTACTGAGTTACGTAACAAGATCTTGTACACATTGATGATGTTTGCTGTGTTTAGAGCCGGCATTCACATCCCAGTACCAGGTGTAGATGCATCTGTTATCGAATCCTTGTTTACATCCGGTAACCTATTTGGTCTATTAGACTTGTTTGCTGGTGGTGCGCTAAGTAAGTTCTCTATCTTTGCGATGAGTATTACCCCTTACATTAATGCTTCCATCATCATGCAACTGCTTCAGTCTGTAGTTCCTCAGTTTGAAGCATGGAGTAAAGATGGTGAAGACGGGCGTAAGAAAATAGCGAAGGTAACTCGTTATGGCACCGTAGTCCTTGGCTTTGTACAAGCCGCTGGTATGGCATTTGCTCTTAGAGCAAACAACGCTTTGGTAAATAATGATTTCCTTAGCGTATTCGTTGTGGCCATCATCCTCACAGCAGGCACATGTTTGTTGATGTGGATTGGTGAGCAAATCACAGCATATGGTATAGGTAATGGTATTTCCTTGATCATCTTTGCTGGTATCGTAGCTCGATTGCCAGATGGTCTCGAAACTATTTATCAATATATCCAAAACGGAACCATTAACATGTTCCAAGCATTCTTATTTGCTGTAATTGCACTTGCGATGATCGCTGTCGTAGTGGCAGTTACACAAGGCCAACGTCGCATTCCTATCCAATACGCAAAACGCGTAGTAGGGCGTAAAATGTACGGTGGTCACTCTACATTCTTGCCGTTGAAAGTCAATCAGGCAGGTGTAATCCCAATTATCTTTGCGTCATCTGTGTTGATGTTCCCTGTAACAATTGCACAATTTATTGACAATGAATTTGTTCATAAAGTTGCTGATTTATTTACATGGGGGACGCCGTTACAAACGGCATTGTATGCGATATTGATCTTTATCTTTACGTATTTCTATACTGCAATCTCTATCAACATTACAGATATGGCAGATAATATGAAAAAATACGGTGGTTTTATCCCAGGTATTCGTGCGGGTAAACCAACTGCTGATTATGTGGATAACGTGATGACCAAGATCACTTTGGCTGGCGCTGTATTCTTAGCTGTCGTTGCTATTATACCGAATTTCCTCGGTAGTATAACCGGCGTCCAAGGCGTATACTTTGGTGGTACGGCTCTTCTTATCGTTGTAGGTGTAGCACTTGATACAATGCAACAAATTGAGTCGCTCATGGTAACACGCCACTATAAAGGCTTTGTGAAATAGGAGGGAAACGATATGTATATTTTATTAATGGGACCTCCTGGTGCTGGTAAAGGCACTCAGGCAGCTCGACTTATTGAAAAATACGGTATTCCCCAAATTTCAACAGGTGATATGTTCCGCGCTGCGATTAAGAACGAAACACCTCTTGGAGTTGAGGCTAAGAAATACATCGATGCTGGTCAATTGGTACCAGACAGTGTAACTGTTGGTATCGTACGTGATCGCTTGGTGAAAGATGACTGCAAATCTGGATTTATTCTTGATGGATTTCCAAGAACTACAGCGCAAGCTGTATCCTTGGATGCAATCCTTAAAGAGTTAGGAATTTCTTTGGACGCTGTACTTAACTTAAACGTTCCTTCCGAGGAATTGGTTAAACGTATTAGCGAACGAGCTGTTCTAGAAAATCGTGCTGATGATAACCCTGAAACAGTACAGAAACGTCTAGCTGTGTACGAAGAATCTACTAAACCATTAATTGATTACTATCGCAATAGCGGATTGTATCAAGAAATTAATGGTTTACAAGATGTAGACGCAGTATTTGCTGACATCATTAAGGCGTTGGAGAAATAATCTATGATTATTTTAAAATCGCCCCATGAGATTGAATGTATCCGCAAGGCAAGTAAGCTTACAGCAGACACGTTGTCCTTGTTAGTAAAAAAGGCTAAACCTGGCATCACGACGCTTGAGTTAGATACAATTGCCGAAGAATATATTCGCAGCCACGGTGGTATACCAAGTTGTAAAGGGTACTATGGATTCCCCGCTACAATCTGTGCTTCTATTAACGAAGAAGTCGTTCATGGTATTCCGAGCGCTAAGCGTAAGCTTAAAAACGGCGATGTCCTTAGTATTGATCTCGTATCATCTATTGATGGATATCACGGCGATTCGGCTGTGACGATTCCTATCGGTCACGTCAAACCCGATGTGATGAAATTGTTAAAAGTTACAGAGGAAAGTCTGTTCAAGGGAATTGAACAAGTGAAAGTTGGTAACCGTATTGGTGCTATCGGTCACGCTGTTCAAACGTATTGTGAGAAACATGGTTACGGTGTCGTACGCGACTTCGTAGGTCATGGTTTAGGCCGCGAAATGCATGAAGATCCGCAAATACCAAACTATGGTAGTCCTGATCAAGGACCTCTTATGAAACCAGGTATGGTATTGTGTATTGAACCGATGATTACATTAGGTACTCACCGTGTTCGTGTATTAGGGGATGACTGGACAGCAGTTACAGTAGATGGTAAACCTGCTGCTCATTTCGAACATACAGTGGTTGTTACAGAAAACGGCCCTGAAATATTAACTATGCGGGAAGAACCGCGGTTAATTAAATAAACAGGTAACCGGAGGAAAAGATATGTCAAAAGAAGACGTTATTGAGGTGGAAGGTACGGTCGTTGAGGCATTACCGAATGCCATGTTCCAAGTTGAATTGGAAAATGGTCATATCGTATTGGCTCATGTGTCAGGTAAAATGCGTATGAATTTTATCCGTATTCTTCCTGGTGATAAAGTTACTATGGAACTGACACCGTATGACTTAAATCGTGGTCGCATCACCTATCGCTTTAAATAAGCATAGGGTCCACAAAGGAGGTACTAATGAAGGTTCAACCATCAGTTAAAAAGATATGCGAAAAATGTAAAATCATTAAACGCAAAGGCCGTGTAATGGTTATTTGCGAAAATCCAAAACATAAACAAAAACAAGGATAATCTGATAGGAGGTGGATGATTAGATGGCACGTATCGCCGGTGTAGATTTACCTCGTGACAAACGAGTGGAAATTGGTTTAACTTATATTTATGGTATTGGTCCGACTTTAGCATCCGAAATTATTGCTAAAACTGGCATCAATCCTGACACACGCGTTCGCGATCTTTCTGAAGATGAAGTAGCGAAAATCCGTGAATTGTTAGATGCTGATTACAAAGTAGAAGGTGACCTTCGTCGTGAAGAAGCTCTTAACATTAAACGCTTAATTGAAATCAACTCCTATCGAGGCAAACGTCATCGTATGGGTTTACCACTTCGTGGTCAACGTACTAAAACGAATGCACGTACTCGCAAAGGTCCTAGAAAAGCAATTGCTGGTAAAAAGAAATAAGATAAAGGAGGGATAAAGCGTGGCTAAAAAAGTTGTTAGAACTAAAAGAAAAGAAAAGAAACATATTGAATCCGGTGCGGCTCATATTCGTTCTACATTCAATAACACTATCGTAACTTTGACAGATACAAACGGTAATGCGTTGTCTTGGGCTTCCGCTGGTGGCTTGGGTTTCCGTGGTTCTCGTAAATCCACTCCATTTGCTGCTCAAATGGCTGCTGAACAAGCTGCTAAAGCTGCAATGGAACATGGTCTTCGCACTGTTGAAGTATTCGTAAAAGGTCCTGGATCCGGCCGTGAAGCTGCAATCCGTGCTTTACAAGCTGCAGGTCTTGAAGTTACTTCCATTAAAGACGTAACTCCAATTCCTCACAATGGTTGTCGCCCTCCAAAACGCCGTCGTGTATAATTTATAGCGACCGATATGATACGGTGCTATAATTAACTATGAACGTGTGTTATATAGGAGGATGTTCCTGATGAGCGAAGAAAAGAAACTTAAAATCGAGAAAGTGGACATCGCCGATGGCGGTCGTTATGGTAAGTTCGTATGTGAACCATTAGATCGTGGTTATGGGATCACTCTCGGTAATAGCTTACGCAGAATTTTGCTTTCATCCTTGGATGGGGCAGCTATCACCTCTATCAAAATTGATGGAGTTCTTCATGAATTCTCTACTATTCCTGGTATTCGCGAAGACGTTACGGATATCATCCTTAACTTAAAGCAATTGTGCATCAAAGTTGAAGAAGAAGCACAATTACCTTTGGAAGTTCATTTTGACTTCCAAAAGGATGGAATATTGACAGCTGCTGATTTAGCTGAACAATTTCCACCAGAGGTAGAAGTATTGAATCCTGAACTCGTGATTGCGACAATGGATGAGACAGCTCATCTCGTAATGGACGTAGTAATCGAACGAGGTAAAGGCTATGTTCCTTCAACGAAGAATAAAAAAGATACTGATGTTATTGGTTGTATTCCAATCGATTCCATCTTCTCTCCAATTCTTCGTGCTAAATACGAAGTGAGTGATGTTCGTGTAGGCAATGAAATGGACTTCGACAAACTTACATTAGAAGTTTGGACTGATGGCTCCATTACTGCTGCTGATGCAGTGGCAAAATCTGCTGCCATTATGATTGGTTATTTAGGGAACTTCACTAAATTAGCGCATTCTGCAGATGTAGTAGATGTAAACACTGGTGAAGGCGGTATCGTTATAGATCCAGTAGGTTCCGATAATGAAGAACCAGCTGTAGATGACGGCCCAGCAAAGATTTCCATCGACGAGTTGGAACTCTCTGTTCGTGCGTATAACTGCTTGAAACGTGCTGGCATTAATACAATTGCAGACTTGCTAGACAAAACCATTGATGACTTAGGAAAAGTTCGCAACTTAGGTAAAAAATCTATCGATGAAATTGAGGAAAAACTCAATAATCATCCAGGTGGTTTTCAACTTAAACAAAAAGGCGAATAAGGAGGAAGACGAATGTACAGAAAATTAGGCCGCGACAGCTCCGCTCGTAAAGCGTTGTTCCGTAGCATGTTAACATCTTTCTTCCAATATGAGCGTATTGAAACGACTGAAGCTAAAGCGAAAGAACTTCGTTCTTTAGCTGATCAAATGGTAACTTTGGCTAAACGTGGTGATCTTCATGCACGTCGCCAAGTTCTTGCATACCTCATGGATGAAAGTGTAGTAAAAAAATTGTTTGATACAATTGCTCCAAAATATGCAGACCGTCAAGGTGGTTACACTCGTGTAATCAAAACTGGTCTTCGCAAAGGTGACGCTGCACCTTTGGCTATTATCGAGTTAGTTTAATCAAACTCATACGGTGTTGTAACTTATGTTGCAGCACCGTTTTTTTATTGTCAATTTTATGGTACAATCGACTAGTATAATATCGTAATATGTTAGCAGTTATCGTAAAGAATGAATATGTATTGTCAACCTTTTGCATAATATCTAAGACATTATTAAATTCAAGTTCTATTAAATAGGATAAATTGAAATATGGGGATTATGCACAACATGAGTATGATAGATGATGCAAATGGTTCTACTTTCATAGAAACGAAATTGACTAGAAAGATATGAGGTTATCCATGAATGAACAAGACATTATGATTGAGGTCAATCATATGAGTCATATTTATACTGATGAAAACGGCAATGATGTACGTGCCTTGGATGATGTGAATCTATCCATTAAGCGTGGTGAATTTGTTTGTATCATTGGAACTAATGGCAGTGGTAAAAGTACGCTTGCCAAGCATTTTAATGTGTTATTACAACCTAGTGAAGGTCATATCAATGTATGTGGCTTTGATACGCGGGATGAAGCGCATATTTGGAATATTCGCCAACATGTAGGAATGGTATTCCAAAATCCTGATAACCAAATCGTAGCGGCCGTTGTAGAGGAGGACGTTGCCTTTGGTCCAGAAAACTTAGGTATTCCTAGTGCAGAAATTAGACAACGTGTCGATGCAGCGTTAGCTGCTGTTAATATGACTGAATATAGAGAACATGGGCCCCATCTATTATCGGGCGGACAAAAACAACGTATTGCTATCGCAGGTGTATTAGCGATGAAGCCTGATTGCATCGTTCTTGATGAACCAACAGCGATGCTCGATCCAAAAGGTCGCCGCGAAGTGCTTGAAACGGTTCACAAGCTCAATAAGGAAGAGGGCATTACGATTGTATATATTACGCACTTCATGGAGGAAGCTGTTACGGCAGATCGAGTTGTGGTTATGAAAAATGGTGTGAAATTACATGATGGTACACCTCGTGAAATTTTTAGCCATGTAGATACCTTAAAAGGTCTGGGACTCGATGTACCAGTAGCCTCTGAGATTGCTTTCAAATTGAATGCTAAAGGTTATGAAGTGGGTAAGAGTATCATTAATAATGAAGAGTTAGCAAAGGGCCTTAAAGGCTCAAAGTTAGGCAAGCAATTATCCGCTATACACTCAACAGATGCTCCAAGAGGGGAGGGAACCCACTAATGGCGATTGTATTAGATAATATTACATATACTTACGGCGTGGGCACCCCTTTTGAAAAGACTGCGCTTCATGGTGTATCACTTACCATTGAAAATGGGGAGTTTCTAGGTGTTATCGGTCATACTGGTTCCGGTAAATCCACCTTTGTACAACATCTAAATGGGCTACTACATCCTACAACTGGTACAGTTACTGTCAATGGTGTAGATATTAGCGCCTCCACAGAGGAAGCTAAAAAAATGCGCCATAAGGTGGGGATGGTATTCCAGTATCCAGAGCATCAATTGTTTGAAGAAACCATCGCTCAAGATATCGCCTTTGGTCCTAAAAATTTAGGACTTAGTGCTGATGACGTAGACGAGCGTGTGCGAGATGCGATGAAGTTCGTAGGGCTCGATTATGACACCTATGCAGAACGTTCTCCATTCCATTTATCTGGTGGTCAAATGCGCCGCGTGGCTATTGCTGGCGTAGTGGCTATGGATCCAGATTTTCTCGTGCTCGATGAACCATCTGCTGGTCTTGATCCATTTGGACGGGAAGAAATCTTTGAAGAAATCATTCGACTTCATAAAGAAAAGGGTATCACTGTAATTCTTGTATCTCACAATATGGAAGATATTTCTCGCATGGCTTCTCGTCTTGTAGTACTCGATAAAGGGCGTATCGTTCTCGATGGTGAACCGATGGACATCTTTAATAATCATCGTGATGAATTACAGGCTGTCGGTGTAGATGTACCGCCAGTGTCCGTTACCATGGAATATTTGCGCGAACAAGGTCTTGATGTGTCTAATCGCGTACTATCTGTAGATGATGCGGTACAAGCAATTCTCGAAGGAGGTAACCATGTTAAATAATATTACTATTGGTCAATACTTCCCAGGAAATTCTTTCTTACATCGCATGGATCCGCGCGCAAAGATTATTGCTACTACTATATTCGTTGTAGCCATATTTTTGGCGAATTCTCCACTGGCATATGGCATTGTAGGTAGCTTCACTATCTTTGCAATGTTGTTATCACGTTTGCCGTTACGTCTGATGTGGTCTGCTATTAAACCGCTTTGGATTATCATCGTATTTACTATGGGGATTCATATTTTTACGACACCAGGCAATCCAATTTTTCAATGGGGGATTATCAATATTACCGACCATGGCGTGGCAATGGGTCTTCAAATGGCGGCACGCTTAATCTTCTTAATCTTGTTTTCTTCTTTGTTGACCTATACCACATCACCAATTCGCTTAACTGATGGCATCGAGCACTTGCTCAATCCGTTCCGTCGCATAGGTGTTCCTGCTCATGAGCTCGCCATGATGATGACTATTGCGCTGCGGTTCATTCCTACCTTATTGGACGAGACGGATCGTATTATGAAAGCACAATCTGCTCGTGGGGCAGACTTTGTGACAGGCTCTATCATTCAACGCGCAAAAAACATGGTGCCACTTTTAGTGCCATTATTTATTAGTGCGTTTCGACGGGCCGATGAATTAGCTATCGCTATGGAGGCGCGTTGCTATAGAGGTGGCGTCAATCGTACACGTATGAAAGAATTACAAGTTACCTATGTCGATTATATCGGCGTCGGTGCTGTTGTCTTGATTACGATTATACTCATTGCGTTATGGTGGCTTGGCCTATGAGAAATATACGAATCATAGTGGCTTATGATGGTACAGATTTAGCAGGTTATCAAAAGCAACCTAATGATAAGGGTTTAACGGTACAAGGTTGTTTGGAATATGGTTTATCACGTATTTGTAATGAACCGATTCAAATTTATGGTGCCTCTCGTACGGATGCGGGGGTGCATGCTAAATTTCAAGTTTGTACATTTCAAACGTCGGGCACTATACCAGTAGAAAATATTCCTCGTGCTATGATAGCTCATATTCCTAAGGATATAGTCGTTCTAGAAGCGGTAGAAATTCCGCTAGATTGGAAGCCACGATGGAATATATACGGTAAAGAGTATGTATATACGATTCATAATCAGCTCATTGCAGATCCTTTGACGCAGCGATATCATTGGCATGTGAAAAAGCCTTTAAATATTGCTCGTATGCAGGCTGCAGGTAATGAACTAGTAGGTACACATGACTTTACAACCCTAAAGGGAACCAACTCAACTCCGGTGGATCCTGTAAAGACAATTATGGGAATTCGTGTTGAGGCCCGAGGTTCACAGGTGACGATTTCTGTGATTGGTGATGGTTTTTTATATCATATGGTTCGCAATATTGCAGGCTTACTTGTAGATATAGGTCTCGGTCGTCGTAAGGTTGAGGATATTAAAGGATATTTAGCCGCTAAAGACCGACGTGTTATAGGGAAAACTGCACCTGCTCAAGGCTTATGTTTAGAAGAAATATTCTTCACTGAAGAGCGACAACAAGAGGTATTACGGAATAAATATTTTAGATGATTCGAGAATAAATATTCTATATAATTTTATATAGACTCTTTTTTTGATGTGAAAGTATAAAACGTTGAGCATAAATACTAAAAGGATACTACTTCAAAAGTAGTATCCTTTTTTTCTTATAATTTTTAGTTATAATACCTTAATTTATACCTATTATTATGTGAAATGATACATTGTAAACCTAAAATATACATGATACAATGACGATATAAGACAGGTTCGTACTATAAAACATTAACATAGTAAGGTAGACTCTTGTCAGCAGTGTAATTTTTATCCTAAGGAGGGTGAATCTCTTGCAAAAACGTAAAGATTTTATCTGGAAAATGGGCGGCCAACAAGGTGAAGGTATCGAGAGTTGCGGCGAAATTATGGCTACAATCCTTGCTAAAGAAGGCTACTCTTTGTATAGCCAACGTTTATTTGCATCTCGCATCAAAGGTGGTCATACTACATTCGCATTGCGCGTAGCATTGGAACAAATTATGTCCATTGGTGAAGGGGTAGACTTCTTGCTTTCCCTTGATCAAGAAACCGTTGATATGCACGGTTCCGAAGTACGTGATGGTGGATATATCATCTGTGATAGCAAAGTAAATCCAGACTTTTCTAAATTTGAAGGTACAAAGATTAATTGCTTATCTTTGCCTATCTCTGAAACAGCAATGAAACAAGGCTCCTTGTTGATGCGTAATATCGTAGCACTTGGGATGTCCGTAGCGCTTCTTGGCTTTGATACTAAGATGTTTAAAGATGCTATTACTGAGAAATTTGCAAAGAAATCCCAAGAGATTATTGATAAAAACTTGGCTGCTTTCGATGATGGTCATAGCCTTGTAATGGAAAAATTAGGCGATGTTGAAATCGATACATTGCCAGCGCCTGGTAAGAAAGATCAAATGTTCTTATTAGGTAACGAAGCATGTGCTCTTGGTGCTATTGCTGCGGGCTCTCGTTTCATGGCATCATATCCTATTACGCCAGCATCCGAAGTTATGGAATACATGATTAAAACTATGGATAAGTTGGGCTCAACTGTTGTTCAAACAGAAGACGAAATCGCAGCATGTATGACAGCTATGGGTGGTGTATACGCAGGGGTTCGTGGCTTCACGTGTACTTCTGGCCCAGGTCTTTCCTTGATGGCAGAATCCTTGTCTATGGCTTCTATGGCTGAATTGCCAATGGTTGTTATCGACGTTCAACGTTCTGGCCCATCCACTGGTATGGCTACAAAAGTTGAACAATCCGATATTGATGCGGCTTGCTACAATGCACATGGCGACTACTCTGGTATCGTAATTTCTCCAACATCTATCGAAGAATGCTTCTATGAAATTCAAAAAGCTTTCAACTTGGCAGAAATGTATCAATGTCCAGTTATCTTTATGCCTGACTTACAACAAGGTTTGAATAAACAATCCGTTCCTTCCTTCGATTTGAACCGCGTACCTATTAATCGCGGTAAAATGATGAAAGAAGCTGAACTTCCTGAATTGGTACAACCTAACTACTTCAAACGCTTTGAATTGACTGAAGATGGTATTTCTCCGCGTACAATTCCAGGCATGAGAAATGGTCTATTCCTTTCCACAGGTTTAGAGCATAATGAAGAAGGTAAACCAGCAGAAGCGCCTACAATGCACGTAGCGCAAACTGATAAACGTTTCCGCAAATTGGAAACTGTAGCTGATAACTATGAACCATTCTTGAATAATGCTAAATACGACGAAGCAGATGTACTCGTTGTAGGTATGGCTTCTAGCCGTGGTGCTATTGAAGAAGCCGTTGCTGAATTTGATCAAGAAGGCGTTAAAGTTAATCACTTACAATTGCGCTTAATTAAACCATTCCCAGCAAAGCAATTACAACCGTTCTTTGATGCTGCGAAAAAAGTAGTTATTGTAGAACACAATAAAACTGGTCAATTGGCTAACTTATTTAAAATCAACATGCATAAGAAACATAAGATTTCTAGCTGCTTGAAATACGATGGTAATCCATTCACAAAAAGTTATGTGAAAAATGCGATTAAGGAGGTCCTATAATATGACAACAGCTAAAGATTACAGAAATGATATTCGTCCTAACTGGTGTCCAGGCTGTGGCCATTATGGGGTTCAAGCGGCGATTACTGACGCTGTAGTAGCGAAAAATATTCCACCAGAAAAATTAGCCGTAATTTCCGGTATTGGTTGCTCTAGCCGTATCGGTGGCTATTTCTACGCTTATGGTGCGCATACAACTCATGGCCGTGCGCTTCCTTATGCGCAAGGCGTTAAACTTGCTAACCAAGATCTTGAAGTTATCGCATTTTCTGGTGACGGTGATGCCTTTGCTATCGGTATGGGTCACACCATTCATGCTTTCAAACGTAATGTAAACATGACATACGTAGTAATGGACAACCATGTATATGGTTTGACTAAAGGCCAAGCATCCCCTCGTTCTGACATTGGTTTTGTTACAAAAACAACTCCTCATGGTGCGTTTGAATCTCCATTGTCCGTTTGTGAAACTGCGATTGCAGCAGGTGCTACATTTGTAGCGCAAAGCTATATGGTGAATCGTAAAGAGCTCGTCGATTTGATTCAACAAGCCATGGATCATGAGGGCTTCTCCTTCATCAATGTATTCAGCCCATGTGTTACATATAACAAACGCAATAGTTACGATTGGTTCAAAGAACATTTAGTAGCATTGCCTGAAGGGTATGACCCAACAGATCGTGCAACAGCGCTTAAAACTTTGGGTGATACTGATGGTTTGGTTACAGGCCTTATCTATCAAAATACATCTAAACCTTCCTTTGAAAAAGCATTGGCTGCTGCAAATGGTGGCCCACATCCTCGTCCATTGACTGAAGATGTGGTTAAACCTGACCAAGCATTATTTGATAGTCTTTGCAATCAATTTAAATAATATTGGCATCGTACTCCTTAGGTAGGATGCTGACTAAGAAAACGTGTCACCTTCGGGTGGCACGTTTTTTGTATGTTATATGTTTATAATTTTATCCCATGTGGTTATGAACATGTTATAATAAAAACACTGTATGATATTCATTGTTGAGGTTTTTATGAAAGCATACGAAAAAGGGATTAGCTTGATAGATTATATGTAGTATTATATGAGAGCGTATACATTCCTAGATAGTTTATGAAAGTAGGTTTATATGAGTAAGACCGTAGGTATTATTGGCTTAGGTTTATTAGGTGGATCCTTGGCAAAGGCTCTAAAGGAATATACAGAATATGAGGTAGTAGGCTATGCACGTCGTCAAGAGGTCTGTGATGCGGCCATTCAAGATGGGGTGGTAAAAGCTGCGTGGACTGAAGTTGAACCATTGATTAAGAACTCAGATATCATTGTGTTCTCCTTGCCGCCTGATACAAATGCACGGCTTTTTACTGAAATAGCTCATCTATTTAGACCGGGGCAAGTCGTAACTGATGTATCTAGCGCGAAAGAAAATTTTGTACGAGCTGTCTATGAATCGATTCCGAAGGGGACTGTTTTCGTATCTGTCCATCCTATGGCAGGATCCGAAAAGGGTGGGTATGAAGTATCTCATAAGAATCTTTTTAAAGGAATGGGTTGGATTGTACTAGAAGATAAGGCCTCTGATGTATATAGTGAAGAGGTGGCTCAAGAATTGGCTGACATGGGTCGTGCCTTAGGGTCTCGTATCGAGTTTGTCGATATTTATGCTCACGATGCATATCTTGCGATGGTTAGTCATATGCCTCACTTATTGGCTTCTATTCTAACACAAGTTTCGGGTGGCGATGAATTGGGCGAATTGCGCATGAAACTATCGGCAGGGGGATTCCGCGATTGCACGCGTGTGGCGGGGGGATTACCATCCATGTGGCGTGAAATTATCTACGGTAATCGTCATAATGTTATTGAAGGCCTTACACAAATTGAATCAGAAATTGAACATGTTAAAGCGATACTTTCACAAGATGATGAAGGACAAGCATTAGAAAGCTATCTTGAACGAAGTCGAGAGATTCGCAATAAATTGCCATATTTAACGGGACAAATTAAGAATAACTAAAAGAAAGAATATCTAAAATATATTATTTGATTAAGGGAGCTTTTATGAGTTTGTTACAAGAAACTTGTGGCGCTATTACAGGTCGCAGCCTAGAGATTGAACGACATATAATCGATAGCTGGAATACAGCATCGCCTGTGGAACGATATGGACGTCTTGTAAATATGGTGGCTCAATATGGGGCAGCTACCAATCAAGAGACGTTAGCTGTACCAAAGCCTTGTATGATAATTGCCTCTGCCGATCACGGTGTGGCCGATATGGGTGTCAGCGCGTATCCAAAGGAAACGACCGTTGGGATGACTCAGAATTACCTGATTCCTAAGGGGGCTGGCGCTAATTCTCTAGCGAATTACTGTGGTGCTCAAATGGAAGTTATCGACATGGGCATTGATGCGGATATGAGTTGGGTTCCAGGCCTTCGTATTCATAAACTTGGGATGGGTACGAAAAACTTCGTAGAAGAGCCGGCTATGACGCGTGAACAAGCGATTGAAGGCATCGAAACAGGTATTCGGCTTGTAAAAGAAAAGATTGATGAAGGCTTCAATGTATTTTTAGTAGGCGAAATGGGCATATCGAATACGACAGCTAGTGCCCTTATGACTGCTAAGTTTGCAGGACTTACGGCGGAAGAGGCGACGGGACGAGGAACAAATATTTCCGATGAGCGCCTTAAATTAAAGCAACGCATTGTTCATGATGTACTGGAAAAATATAAGGATATTCCTAAAGACGATGCCATTGGGATTTTATCCTCTGTAGGTGGCTTTGAATTTGCTTGTATTGTGGGCGTTATCTTAGGCGCCGCAGCAAATCATGGGTTAGTCATCATCGATGGATTTAATACATCGGCCTGTGCCTTGGTAGCTAAAACGTTGGTGCCACAAGTAATGGATTATGTGATGGCTTCACATTTATCTGCTGAAAAAGCGGCAAAATCTTCCTTAGAAAATTTAGGCCTTGAAGCTTATGTCGATTTAGGTCTTTGTTTAGGTGAGGCCTCTGGTGGCTCCATACAAATGGGGATGCTAGACCTTGCGGTTCATATGTATTTGGCTCTTACAGGAGGTAAGGCATGAGAACTTTCAAAATAGAACCATTGCATTTACCATCCATGGAAGCATGCCGTTTACGTATCGATAATCTGACAAAACCCATCTATAGCCTTGCTACGTTAGAAACAATAGCGGAACGTTTTGCAGGGATTCTTAGAAATCCTAAACCAAATCATTTGCGCTATGGTGTGCTCGTTGTGGCGGCGGATCACTTGATAGATGGGCCGCAAAACACTGAGCATGGTAGTGAAAGCTATGATGCTATAGCACGCTTTAATGAGGGAACAACAGCTACACAAGGGGCTGCAGCCAAATTAAATGCCACTGTACATGTGGTGAATCTAGGTCTTGAACAAGATACTGCAGATTTAGCAAATATTGAGCAACAGGTGATTCGAAAAGGATCCCATTTCTTTGGCGTAGAACCTGCTATTTCTCGTGAGGAATTAGAGCGTGCTCTTGAGCTCGGCTTTACCTATGCAGATAGATTACATGCTGATGGATTACAAGTGGTGGCGATTGGTAACGTAGGGGAGAGGGCCTTTCTAGATTCTCTTGTAACGACGGCGACGATCACAGGTTGTGCGTATGAGGATATTCTCGTTCATAATGAATATGGACCTACAGTAGAGCAACGTATTGCTCATATTCATTCTTTTGTAGATCGATTTAATATTGATGTGGATGATTGGTCTGCTTTGAGTGAAAGTGAGCGCCGTGATGCGGTATTGAACTTGCTTCATGTAGCAGGTGGTTTAGATATTGCGTTTTTAACGGCCTTCATCTTGGGGGCTGCTAGCCATCGCATGGCTGTAGTCTTTGATAATGTAGTAACTGGTGCAGCTATTTTGGCGGCGGTTACCATTGATCCCCTAGTTAAGGACTATGTGTTCCCATCAGCTGTCTATGATGAGCCTATACATGATGAACCTATACATAAGGAACAATGTCGCTTCTTAGGGGTGAAGCCTTATTTGCACTACAGTCTGCTGATCGATGAAGCCTTAGGTTCGACTATGGGACTATCCATTATCGATGCGTCGATGCATATGCTAAATGACATGAAAACATTCATCGAAGCCGAAGTTAGCGTGGCTGAAGATGGGGCTGGTAAGGGTAGACAAAAGGATAAAGAATAATCTATTTTAAAGGGGGATTGTATATCCCCCTTTCTTGGGTAAAAGATGTTCTTGTATGCTATATTTTCAAGGAACTTTACGGAAAAACCATTGACACTATATGTGTAAATTGATATTATTATATGGCAGTCAGGATGGACTTAATTCATCCTTGACGACAGATTGATAATTATGTTATAGTAATTATCGGTTCTGTATGCGGGAATAGCTCAGCGGTAGAGCACCGCCT
>NZ_KQ960788.1:0-1081 GCF_001553335.1 Veillonella parvula
GGGTTATAGGACAAAACGTGTTGCAAATTTAATTCCATGAATTGAAAAAAGATTGATCATAATTATGTAAATCACTCCAAACAATGGCATCACCCCATGTTGGAATTGAACTTTCTAACCTAGATTGTAGTATCATGGTATTATATATGTCAGAGATACTTTTATTGGTCGGCATAACCTTAAGTATTTCTTTAAATGAAAGCGGGTTCGGTGAGTGCATATAGCACCACCAGAACACCGCTTTTATTCGTCTTTCAATGGACATCCCACGGTGATTACGTAACATAGTGCGTAATTGTGCGTTAACTCCGCCTTCAATTCGATTATTTGTAGCTGGACATTCAAATTCTAAGGATTCATCTAAATAGGTAAATAACAGATTTTTATTGATTAATTTAACTAAGGAATTTTCTGCCTTTATTAGACGTTCATGCTTGGGTCGTATTGTTCCATATTCATCTATTGTTGTTTCCGCTAAAAATACTTTATGCCGTATTTTCCAAGATATTACATTTTGAACCCAAAAGGTAGCTTGATCCTGTGTTTTTACGACTAATAATGATTTTGCTAACCCATATAATTCATTTCCAGCAATACTTTTAGGCCGTGTCGTTGTATAGCGCTTAACTTGTTGAAATGCATGGAAAATACACCTTTGTAGTTTGGCTTTAGGCCAAACTTTTTTTAATGCTTTTTGAAAACCTGTACCGCCATCAGAAATAACAACTACGGGACTAGCTATTCGTTGTAATAAAGCATGCCAAGCCCTAGAATGTTCATATCTACATACATACCAGCCTAAAACATACTTTTCATTACAACAAATTAAAATACAAGCATTTCTAGCTAGATAAATTCCATCAACAAAAACAACCGTGCTCGATACTTCGACTTTAGGTGGCAATGGCCAAAAGTTCCAAAATTTTGCCACAGTTCTACGAAAACTACGACCTTGTCCAGGCATTTCACTTTGAGTCGTCTTACCAAATAACCAATTTAAAAATCTTTGTAACTCAACATCATTTTTTGTAATTATATTCGTAAAAGAACACTTACACTGTTTACAAATCCACCTTTGAGA
>NZ_KQ960789.1:0-1068 GCF_001553335.1 Veillonella parvula
TGATGAATTGTAAAATATATTGCGACAAATAAAAAACTCATATTGGAGATCTCGTGTAAAATGTAAATAACCACAAATACATGACACGGAGGTCTCTAATATGAGCTATATACATCTTACCATAGAAAAACGAAGTCAAATAGAAGTTTTACGAAAAGAAGGTTACTCTGTTCGTAGAATTGCTAGCTTAATCGGTGTCCACCATTCTACTGTAGCAAGAGAATTAAATCGCGTTGAAGGTGAATATTCTGCGATTAAAGCACAACAGTTAGCAATTAGTAAGTCTGCTAATAAAGGCAGACCAACAAAGTTAACACCTCAATTAGCGGCTTTAATTGAATCCAGATTACAACAAACTTGGTCTCCAGAAGAAGTAGTTGGTGCTGAATTAGTTGGATTTCTAAGCTTTAAGACAATATATTCTTGGATCCATCGTGGTTTTCTTGCTGTAACAGAAGCTGTACTTCGACGGAAAGGGAAAAAGCCTGGTACCCAAGAAAAGCGTGGACGATTCACTATTAAAAGAACCATTAAAGAAAGACCTCAAGAAGTTGAAGACCGGAAGATTTTTGGTCATTGGGAGCTAGATACAATGGTTTCATCCAGAGGACAAAGTAAAGGCTGTTTAGCTACATTTGTTGAACGCAAAACTCGATTCTATATAGCAGTAAAAATGAAGGATCGAACTAAGGATTCTATGTTTTTAGCTATTAGTTCGCTATACAATACATTAACAAGTAAACTACTTAAAACCTTTACGGTAGACCGTGGTAAAGAATTTGCATGCTATGAACAGGTTGAAACCAAGTTTGGAATACCAATGTATTTTGCCGATGCCTATGCAGCATGGCAACGTGGCACTAATGAAAATAGTAATGGTTTACTTCGAGAGTTTTTCCCTAAGAAAACTGATTTAGCTAAAGTAACACTAGATAAACTAAGAGAAGCACTAATGCTGATTAATAATCGACCTAGGAAATGCCTTGGATTTAAAACACCATTTGACATGTTAAAACATGAGATTAGAAAATTAATTTAATTTTGTCGCATTACTTATTGCAATTCAAG
>NZ_KQ960790.1:0-552 GCF_001553335.1 Veillonella parvula
TGGAACGGATGCTGTCAATGTGGATCAATTAAATGCTGCTATTGGCGGTACATCCAAAGCGACAACCGTAAAAGCTAAGGATGCTAACGTAACCGTTACAGAAGGCGTTAACGCTGCTGGTGGTAAAGAATATACAGTTGGATTAGGTGATAAGGTTACTCTTGGTTCAGATGCTGATAAGAAAGTTGTTATAGATGGCACTACCGGTACGATTACGGCCGGAGATAAGGTGACTATTAACGGTGCAACAGGTGATATTAAGGCCGGAACAGTTAAAATAACCGGCGCAGGTACGGTAAACGAATTGACTAACCGTACATGGGATATCGATAACCCTACAGTTGTACATGGTCAAGCGGCAACAGAAGACCAATTGAAACATGTTAGTGACGGTGTAAAAAATAACAAAACCGATATTACAAACATCAATAACACCATTGCAAAAGGCTTGAACTTCAAGGGCGATGATACAACTGTTATCAATAAACAATTAGGCGAACAGTTAGATATCAAAGGTGGTGCTGATGCAAATAAATTGTCTGATGACAATAT
>NZ_KQ960791.1:0-69742 GCF_001553335.1 Veillonella parvula
TATTTGTCGCAATATATTTTACAATTCATCATAAACTATTCAATTTCCGCTTTCAAATCAATTATATTTTTAGCTGCTACGCAGCTAGGGCAGTCACAGAATTCTGCGCCTTCTGCTTTGATGTCTTTAGCGTGTTGTAATAGGTTAGCTGCACCTTCTTCGCCAAGGATTTGTGTAGCGAGTTCAGAGCCTGCAAAGCCGATTGTTTCGTCGATAAGCGCAATATTTTGTTCTGCTACGGGTACGAGTTGTTTCGTGAGTTCTTCTTGCTTAGGAGTACCTTCTGCATCAATCCAAGACTGAGCGAATTCTTTTACTTTAGGATTGCTTTGTGGTGCATCTAATAATGCTTGAACTAGTTGTGTTAATTGTGTATGTGTCATGATTATTTCCTCCATATAATTACTAACTATAGTTTTGGAATAGTGCATTTAGTATCATATGAGCACCTGTTCCTTTTGTTGAGTTCATTATAGCACCAACAATAATTTTGAATAGTAGAATGATTTGCGATAGATACTATCAAATGTGATAGATTTGTGATGATAACTGATTTAAATTTTAGTGATATAATTAACTTACCATATGTAGTTTGTTTACAGGGGAATGTATCATGAAAAAGGTTGTATGTGTGTTAGCTACGTTAGCTTTTATAGGTTCTATTAATCTTGTGTCCGCAGATGATTTGACGAGATTCCGTCTTAATGGTAATTCGATTTATGACCAGCCTTATGGGGATCGTAATGAGTTTCCTTGTCCAGATAGACTTGGAAGTTGCAGCATGACTGATGAGGATTATAGAAGTACTCGTAAAGGTCAATCGCTAGAGGTGTTTGATACCATATATGAAGCTAAGCAACATTTGAACTTTAAACCGCAGTTGCCAAATGGCGTAGAAGGGTTACATGCTATACATGTGGCTGTTGTAGATCATGATGTACTACAAGTGGTGTATGCTTATCATGAGCTTTTAAAAGGAAAATACTTTGACCGTGTAGATGATATGCCAAAGTATATTAAATATCGCGTATCTGCAGTATCTGGTAATATTGCAGGTGATTATAAGGATTACGTGCCTCAGAAAACAGAGGTTGTAAATGGCATGACCGTGACCTATAGAATGGTAGATGACTCTGTTTACTTAACATCTTGGGAACATGAAGGACAAAATCATGTGTTCTTATTTAATGAGCCAGTTTCTGTTGAGCGGGCTAGGGAAATGATTAACAGTGTAAAATATTGAAAAAACACTAAAGGTGTAGTATATTATAGGTAGGCAATTGATAGTTGTGCAATTAACTACAAAATCCCCCGGAGCGGCAACTCCGAGGGATTTTTTACATTATTACGCTAATGTTAGAGCGTTGGGCTAGTTGCTAGATAAAAGGGCTAGGAAAGCGTCTAACCACTTGCAAATGTAGTAGGCGATTACATTTACCATGACGGCTAGCCAAAATTGATAGTTGTTGTGCAATAACTACACCCCCTTTCTGTTGCCAGATTAGGGTTAGCAACACTTATAGTATAGCAAAATACTCTTTACACAAATAGCGATATACAGTCCTCTTTGTTGTGATTGATATTAAAAATAATGGAGTTTATATGAACGCAGAAAATTATAAGATTTCAAAGCTACCATATATAGAAAATGGTAGTAATGAAATTATGGAAAAGTACCAAATACGCACGCAATATGAAACGGAACCACCTCATGGGGATGCTATATACTCTATTGCTATAAAAAATAAGGTATTGCCATTTTGGATTTATGGTAGAGATGTTACTTTCATAGGTAGTAGCATGGTTATGGTGGAATCTGTACAATGTAAAACGTGGGATCCCATAGAAACTATCATTATTGATTTAGAGAATGAAGTGTATGCTAATTTAAGGGAATGGTATACAGATATTTCATTTGTTAGTGAACGCATTGAGCTAACGAACCAAGTGGTAAAGAAGAAGAAACTCATTATGAATGATTTTGATAGTTTAGAGTGGACTAACTACTAACGATGAGCTTTATGAAATCATATTCATTTTATTTTAATTGACATAAGTCTATAGAATACAGTACAATACCCTTATATCTTAAATCAAGCGATGAACGGGTATAAAGGTTTACAAATCCTGCTTTCAGAGAGTTGCCGGCTGGTGCGAGGCAATAGAGGTTGTACGCTGACACTCTCCCGTGAGCTTCGGTGGCGAACGTCAGTAGTCATCGACGGTGGTTCCGTTATACCCGAAACGAGTCCCAATTAGGGTGGTACCGTGTTATGAATATAACGCCCCTTTGAGCAACGACGGTTGTTCTGAGGGGCTTTTTTATTTGTGAAAGTCTAGTAAATCACTGATTATACATAGTGTCGACATTGGCGATGTTACAAACTTTCACTATGGATAGATATAATAAAGTATTATGTTTTATGAGGATAGAAAAGGTGGCTATTATGGAACAGAATCGCGTATATTTCTTCGATACAACCCTTCGTGATGGGGAACAAACACCAGGTGTATCTTTACAAACTCCTGAAAAAATTGAAATTGCGAAAGGCCTAGTACGCCTCGGCATCGACGTAATCGAGGCTGGCTTCCCAGCTGCATCCCCTGGAGATTTTGAAGCGGTACAAACGATTGCTCGCGAGGTTAAAGGCACAACTATTTGTGGCTTGGCCCGTGCCAACGAAAAGGATGTGCAAAAGGTGGCTGATGCGTTGAAAGATGCAGAGCGCAGCCGCTTGCATGTGTTTATCGCTACATCCGAAATCCACATGAAATATAAATTGAAAATGACTCGTCAAGATGTATTGGATCGCGTTAAATCTATCTTGGAATTTGCAAAAGGCAAATTTGATGAAATCGAGTTCTCCGGTGAAGATGCGGCTCGTACAGACTTAGATTTCTTGTGTGAAGTATTCGGCGTGGCTATCGCTGGTGGCGCTACAATTATTAATGTGCCAGATACCGTGGGGTACATGAACCCTAACGAATTTGGTGACAAAATCCGTTATATTAAAGAACATACACCAGGTATTGAAAATGCCATCATCTCTGTTCACTGCCATGACGACTTAGGCCTTGCCAATGCGAATACGTTAGCTGCTATTAAAGCAGGTGCACGTCAAGTAGAAGGCACAATTAATGGTCTAGGTGAACGTGCAGGTAATGTAGCAATTGAAGAGGTTGTTATGGCTCTTAAAACACGCCATGATTATTTCGACGACCTTCAAGTGAATATTGATACAAAACAATTTACGAAAGTATCTAAACTTGTGAGCCGTTTAACAGGTGTTGTAGTTCCTCCAAATAAACCAATCGTAGGCTCTAATGCCTTTGCTCATGAGTCTGGTATTCACCAACATGGGATGATGAGCAACCCTGAAACGTATGAAATCATGACGCCTGAGTCCGTAGGTGCTGAAAAAACAGACCTCGTATTGGGTAAACACTCTGGCCGTCATGCCTTTGCCGATCATTTGGCAAAACTTGGATTCCAATCTTTCACAGAAGAGAAAACCAATGATCTCTTCGGTAAATTCAAAGAATTGGCGGATCGTAAAAAACAAGTATACGATGATGATATCGTAGCCCTTGTAGTAGATAACTTACATCACAAAAAAGCATTCGAACTCGTGGCTCAATACTACAAATTGGGCGAAAAAGGCTATGCCTATGCTGACGTTCGTCTCATGACTCCAGAAGGTGAAAAAGCCGATGCAGCCGTTGGTGATGGCCCAGTAGACGCATCCCTTAAAGCGGTTGAACGTGTGGTTGGCTTGCCAATTAGTTTGAAAGATTACCAAATCCGCGCTATAACAGCGGGTAAAGATGCCCTTGGGGAAGCAACTCTCAAGGTAGAATATAACGGTCGCTTGTACCATGGTCGTGGTATCAGCACCGATATCGTTAAATCAAGTGTAAATGCATATATTAATGCAGTAAACTCAGTATTCCTAGCTATGGAGCTAGAACAACAGGAGGAAGAATAATATGGGTATGACCATTACTGAAAAGAATATGGCTCGTCACGCGGGTCTTGATGTTGTAAAGCCAGGACAAATCATCGAGTGTCATTTGGATGCGGTATTGATGAACGACATCACATTCCCACCGGCTCGCAAAGAGTTTTTAAAAATTGGCAAACCTGTATTTGATCGTCATAAAATCTACTTGGTGCCTGACCACTTTACGCCAAATAAAGATATTCAATCCGCTACACAAGCGAAAGTAATGCGCGATTTCGTACGCGAACATGGCATTACGAACTACTTTGAAGTTGGTCGTATGGGTATTGAGCACGTTATTTTGCCAGAAAAAGGGCTTATCGGTCCTGGTGAAATGATGATCGGCGCTGACTCCCATACTTGTACATATGGTGCGGTGAATGCGTTTTCCACAGGCGTAGGCTCCACTGATGCAGGTGTTGCTATGGCAGAAGGTAAAACTTGGTTCAAAGTGCCTGAAACCATTAAGGTTGAACTTATCGGCAAACCTAACAAATGGGTAACGGGTAAAGATGTAATCCTTGACTTGATTGGCCAAATCGGCGTAGATGGCGCTCGTTATATGGCTCTTGAATTCGCCGGCGATGGCGTACAGCATATGACTATGGCTGACCGTCTTACAATTTGTAATATGGCTATCGAAGCGGGCGGTAAATGTGGCGTATTCCCTTACGATGCAATTACTGAAGAATACATCAAAGGTCGCGTAAATCGCTCTGTTGAGCCAATCACTCCAGATTCTGATGCAGTATATGCCCAAACTATTACAATCGATTTGTCCAAATTGCAGCCAGTTGTAGCATTCCCTCATTTGCCATCCAATACGCATTACATCAACGAAATCGACAAGGATATTAAAATCGATCAAGTTATCATCGGTTCTTGTACAAATGGCCGTTATGAAGACTTGGTAGCAGCTGCGGAAATCTTCAAAGGTCGCAAGGTGGCTCCATTCGTTCGTTGTATCGTAATCCCTGGGTCCCAAGATGTATACGACCAAGCTATGAAAGATGGTTTGTTAGACATCTTCATTCAAGCTGATTGCGCTGTGTCCACGCCTACATGTGGTCCTTGTCTAGGCGGTTATATGGGTATCATGGCTGCAGGGGAGCGCACCGTCTCCACAACAAACCGTAACTTCCGTGGTCGTATGGGGCACGTTGATTCTGAGGTATATTTGGCAAGCCCTTATGTGGCGGCAGCAAGTGCTGTATTAGGCCGCATTGCAGGCCCTGAGGAGGTTTAATATGGATTTTGAAAGCAAGAAAATCTGGCGCTACGGCGACGATGTAGATACAGACGTAATCATTCCGGCTCGTTACTTGGCGATTGCTGATTGGAACGAATTGGCTGAACATGCGATGGAAGATATTGATACAACATTTGCTCCTAATGTGAAAGCCGGCGAAATCATGGTAGCTGGTAAAAACTTTGGTTGTGGTTCTTCTCGTGAACATGCACCGGGCGTTATTAAAGCCAAAGGCGTGCCTGTTATCATAGCACACTCCTTTGCACGTATCTTCTTCCGTAATGCTATCAACATCGGTTTACCAGTTGTGGAAATCGGTGAACAAGTTGATCGTATCGATGCAGGCGATGCTATAGGCGTAGACTTGTCTAAAGGTATCGTGTACAACTTGACGAAAAATGAACAATACCAAGGTACTGAATTGCCACAATTCATTCAAGACATTGCGGCAGCAGGCGGTCTTGTGAATTTTGCGAAAAACCGCAAGTAAGCATTTGTTATATGGAGAGGTAAGATGAGCGAAAAGAATATTGTATTGATTCCTGGTGATGGTATCGGTACTGAGATTATTACAGCAGCGAAGGCTGTGTGCGATGTGGCTTTTGAGAAAGTCAGTGTAAAGGTTAATTGGATCGATAAAAAAGCGGGCGGTGCGTCTATTGATGCATACGGCGTGCCTTTGACTGAGGATACTATCGAGGCTTGTAAAAATGCTGATGCTGTATTGCTTGGTGCTGTAGGCGGTCCTAAATGGGATAATGTAGATCCGTCTATCCGTCCTGAAAAGGCAATCCTAGGTCTTCGCAAGGAGCTTGGTTTGTTCTGTAACTTGCGTCCTGTAAAAATTTATCCATCTTTACAAGAGTATTCTCCGCTTAAAAAGGAGCTCGTACAAGATGTAGATTTCGTCATCGTTCGTGAGTTAACTGGCGGTATTTATTTCGGTGAACGTGAAGAGGCACAAGGCGAAGGTGCTAATGAGTTCGCTTGGGATAAAGAAACATACAGCCGTTATGAAGTAGAACGCATCATGGATATCGCTATGGAAACAGCTCGTAAACGTAACAAAAAGGTCGTATCTGTCGATAAAGCAAACGTATTGGCGTCTTCTCGTTTGTGGCGTAAAATCGCGCAAGAGAAAGCGGCTGCTAATCCAGATATTGCAATAGATTACTTCTATGTAGATAACACAGCGATGCAACTCGTTGTAAATCCTGCTCAGTTTGATGTTATCGTTACTACAAACTTGTTTGGCGATATCTTGTCCGATGAAGGCGCTGTTATCTCCGGTTCCATCGGGCTTTTACCATCTGCATCCATGGGTACAGGCACAGCATTGTATGAGCCAATCCACGGTTCCGCACCAGACATCATGGGCAAAAACTTAGCAAACCCGTTGGGCACAATCTTGTCCGCCGCTATGATGTGCCGTCACTCCCTTGATTTACCTCAAGTGGCTGATGCTATTGAACGTGCTGTGGAACAAGTGCTCGTTGATGGTTACCGTACAGGAGATATCTACCGCGAAGGCTTAAAACGAGTTGGTACCACAGAAATGGCACAAGCCGTAATTGAACGTTTATAAAAGCAATGAATTAAGATTCCTCAAATTTATTAACGTGAGTTACGTCATTTTCAAAATCGTATCATAAGTGTTAAAATACAGATATTATAATATATTTGTCTAATTAAATAAGAGAGGGTTGTAAGGCCCTCTTTTTTTTGGGGACACCTAGCGGTATGTGTAGTTGCTCTTCATATATTAGAGTGCTATATTAGTAGATGTGTGGGAAGATAGTCCTTAAGGAGGCCTTTATGAATTCTTCGATGTATCGAAATTTAACCATTACTGCTTTATTGATGGCATTAGCCATTATGATTCCTATTGTGATGCCTTTGAAAGTTGTGATTCCACCGGCATCGTATACATTGGCGAGTCATGTTCCTATATTCCTGGCCATGTTCTTATCTCGTAAGATGGCAGCTTGTGTTGTCATAGGTTCTACGCTCGGCTTCTTTGTAGCAGGCTTCCCACTTGTTATCGTTATGCGTGCTGCATCTCATATCATCTTTGCCTTGATGGGGGCTTACTATATTAAACATCATCCAGGCGTATTAACAGGGGCTCTATCCTTTGTGGCGTTTAACCTTGCTTGTGCTATCGTTCACGCTATTGGTGAGGTACTAGCATGCCTATTGTTCTATACTACAACTACGATGCCAAACATTGATCTCATCTACGTTGTATTTGTTCTTGTAGGTGGCGGCACCATCGTTCATAGCTTGGTTGATGGATATATTGCATTATATATCTATAAAGCTATCCCTGGACTATCTAAATCAGGTAATAAATAAATCATCCCTTATAATTACATATACTCGTAACCACTCATGGGAAATCGATGTGTACTAATGTACGGCATGTGATTACTATGAGTGGTTTTTATAATAATTCTCAAATCTGTACCTACAGATACAGACTTAGTTAAGTGATATCCATATAATAGAACTATAGTTAATGACCGATTTGTGTTGTATCTATTGATACAACATGGGGCCATATATTGGGTAATACCGGTGAAAGTTGCTTCTCTCATCTGTGGGCCTTTATAGACTCATTAAAAGGTATGAGGTGAGTATATTTACTTTCACAGAACATGGAGGTTATTATGAGAAAGCACATTAAAAACAACGTATCATGGGTTGGTAAAATCGACTGGGAATTGCAAGAGTTTCACGGTTCTGATTACACCATTAATAATGGCTCTAGCCAAAATGCCTACTTGATTGAAGAGGAGAAGACTGTCCTCATCGATACTGTGTGGAAACCTCATTCCTCCGATTTCATCGATAACTTGGAATCGGAAATCGATTTGAATACGATTGATTTCATCGTATGTAACCACGGCGAAGTGGATCACAGTGGTTCCTTGCCTGCATTGATGGAAAAAATTCCTAATACGCCTATTTATTGTACAGAGAATGCTGTTAAGTCCTTGGTTGGACAATATCATCACCCTGAATGGAATTTTAAAACTGTTAAAACAGGGGATTCCGTAGATATTGGGAATGGTAAATCCTTGGTGTTTGTGGAAATGCGCATGCTCCACTGGCCTGATTCCATGGCGACTTATATGACAGGGGATAATATCTTGTTCTCCAACGATGCATTTGGTCAACATTTCGCTGTAGAAGAATTGTGGGCAGATAAGGCCGATCAATGCCGTCTATGGGAAGAGGCAATGAAGTATTACGCGAATATCTTGAATCCGTTCTCTCCATTGGTAAAAGCTAAAGTTGAAGAAATTCAAAAGCTTAATTTGCCAATCGATATCATCGCTACGAGTCATGGAGCGATTTGGCGTGAAAATCCAATGCAAATCGTAGAAAAATACTATGAATGGTCGCAAGCGTACCAAGAAGATCAAATCACAATTGTATACGACACTATGTGGGATGGCACTAAGAAGTTGGCACATAAGATTGCTGAAGAAATTGCGAAACAGTCGCCTGATACACGTGTTAAGATTTTCAATATTAGTAAAACCAATAAAAATGACATCATGACGGAAGTTTTTAAGTCAAAAGCCATTGCTGTAGGTTCCCCAACGGTGGGGAACAGCGTATTATCTGCCGTAGCTGGTTGGCTCGACTTCTTGCGTGAGTTAAAATTCAAAAATAAAAAAGCTGCTGTATTCGGTACCTATGGATGGTCTGGTGAATCTACAAAGGTACTTCGTGAAGAGTTAACTAAATATGGTTTCTCCGTAGTAGAACCTGAAATCAAATGTAACTGGAACCCAGAAGATTCTGATCTAAATAAAGCAGAAGAACTTGTAAGTGCATTATTAGCATAAACATATATATTAAATGAAGAAAGTCCTTTATTTTCTTGAAAAATAGGGGGCTTTTTTTATTTTGTTAGAACGTATACATAAAACATTGGATAATTTAAGGCGTATTTAGTAGTTTTATTCTCACTTCGTTCTCATTGACGGTTTGTTTAATATTGATAAGAAATGATATCTACTGCTGTTGCACAAATATAAAATTATAATAAAATGATGAAGTTGTGCATTAATATACACAATCGTTTAATTCACCAATAATTCATGAATTAAGTATGAATGAGGTTTGGTGGGCATTGATAGTATATTTGGTGTACTTATAAGGTGATTATTTATTTATAAGTTATACAATTCGTTAGATGAAAAATGTTTACAAAGTTGAGAAAAATTTAACTCATAAGGGATGATAATGAGTCAAATTTAATCCCTTATAAAATCAGGAATAAAGGGACTTTTAAGTGGGTTAAGAAGTGGTTGATTAAATTTGTTGTAGAAAAAGGGGTTGTGTATATCGTAAAACTTTGATATGCTAGGCGAGTAATTGACAATATAAATTTTTCTTAAACTGAGATAGGGGAATTTCTTCGTGTAATTTTAGAGTACTTACTTGATCAGGCCGAGGTGAGAGACGGAACATAGAGAGAATGAAAATTTGTATTGTAATAATATGGATATATTTTTATTTAGTGAGGGTGTAAGATGAGAGAAATGAAACATTCCAAAAAATTAGCGTTTGCTGTATTAGCTGCTGTCACTGCTGTTGGTGCGACTGTTAATACGGTAGACGCTGCTTCTGTTGTAATGGACAATTCAAATGTTGTTACAGGTACAAACAATGCAGTTGCGTATGGTAGTGGTAATACTGTAAAAGAATCTGCTGCGAACTTCCGCGATCGTGATTACGAGAATGAGCCAGATGATGCTACATTAAAAACTGGTGACTGGAAAAGTAATTCGGTCGCTATTGGTGTTAATAATACTGCAGCAGGTACCTCTGCATTAGCCGTAGGTCATTCTTCAAAAGCGTTGATGAATGACACTATCGCTATTGGTCATTCTGCTGAAGCAGAACGTACATGGTCCACAGCTATTGGTACTCGTGCAAAGGCATCTGAAGTTCGTGCACAAGCTCTTGGCTATGAAGCGTTAGCATCTGGCTATAAATCTAATGCAATCGGTTCTGGTGCAAAAGCAACTAATAATCACTCTGTTGCTATGGGCTCCTCTGCGCTTGCGTCTGGTGACCATGCTCAAGCATTTGGTGCTGGTGCACAAGCAACTAACGTGCGTGCTAATGCGTTTGGCTCTGATGCAAAGGCTACAGCGGACTACGCTATGGCAATTGGTGACCATGCAAATGCAACACATTTGAACTCTATCGCTTTAGGTCGAGGCTCCACTACAAGTGAAGCTACAGCTCAAAGCAGTGCAACCATTGCTCGTCACACTTTCAGTGGCTTTGCTGGCGTAGGTTCCGCAGCTAAAGGTTCCGTATCCGTAGGTCAAGTTGGTTCTGAGCGTCAACTTAAAAATGTTGCTCCTGGTGAGCTTTCCGCTACTTCTACAGATGCTGTAAACGGTAGCCAATTGTATTCCGTAGCTAATGAATTACAAACACAAATCAACAACTCCACACCTGGTCAAATTAATAACAATATCAAAAACTTGACTAACCGTGTTGGTACTGTTGAAAGACGCGTTAACAAAGTAGGTGCAGGTTCCGCTGCATTGGCTGCATTGCATCCAATGGACTTCAACCCAGATGATAAATGGACAATCGCTGCTGGTTATGGTCACTACCATAATGCTAACTCCGCTGCGTTGGGCGCATTCTACCGTCCTAACGAAGATACAATGTTCTCCGTTGGTGGCACTGTAGGTACTGGCGAAACTCAATTGAACGCAGGTGTATCCATCCGTCTTGGTAAACGTTCCCCTGAGTCCCGTTCCCGCGTAGCTATGGGGCGTGAAATTGCTGAATTGAACGCACGTCTTCAAGATATGGAAAACAAATATAATAACTTGTTACAAATCTTGACTCCACATGCAATTGATCCAAGCAAAACTGCTGAATTCCCAGACGTTCCTCGCAATCACTGGGCTTACCAATATATTAGCCAATTGGCTGGTAATGGTATCCTTGTTGGCTACCCTGATGGCACATTCAAAGGCGATGTTAAGATGACTCGTTACGAATTCGCTACCATGTTGTACCGTGCACTTCAAAACGGTGCTCCTATTGACGAAAATATGAAACGTGCATTGAATGAATTCGGTCCTGAATTACAAAATATTCGTCTTAACCATTTCCGTGTTGATCGTATTTCTGGTGATGATAACGATCGTCATAAAACTGAACGTGTTCGCGTTAACAACGAACCTAAAAATGAACGTGATGTATACGGTTCCCGTATATACAATAATCAATAGAATTAACTTTTCTAGAGTTTGTAAAAGTTCAAAACAGGATGTATCTTTGATACATCCTGTTTTTTTGTCTAAATTTTTTTGTGGTATTGTGCTTATTTTATAGGAATTCGTCAATTATAGTTAGACGGAATGAAGTCGTTGACTAAGATTTAAATTGTATTCTGCTTATTTTTATACGAACCTTCTTTTTGTAGAGATTTGGGCCTTTAATTTATCTAATACTCAGTATGGATGAGTTCTGATGCATATATTACATTATTGCATATGAGATTTTCTTTATGGATATTATAATTTCATATAATATTTATGTAATTATGTTGCAAATAAATGCATATAGGTGTATAATTGCTTTCACAAAGTGAATTAATATACGTTGTTTATGAATAAAAATATAGATATGAGGGAAAGACCATGAAAGAATTTAGACAATTAACAGTAGCAGACACAGCAGAATATCATAAGGTATTAATCGACGGTTACGCAGCTATAAAAGACTATCCTATTAGCTTCGATGCAATTGATTTTACGGAAGAGGAATCTAAGGAATGGATTGAAAATTATCCTGTATACGGCTTGTATATTGATGGGCAATTAGTTAGTTCTATTACGTTTTGTATGCCTTGGGTGAAATACTCAACGCCGGATAAATATCCGCATATTGCTCATTTTGTAACGGCACCAGCTTTCAAAGGCAAAGGATATGCACGGGAAGTCTTGGGCTATGCAGAGGAGCTTTTAAAAGAACAGTTTAAAACACATATTGTTACACTAGGAACGGCTAAGGAACATCCGTGGTTGCCTAAAATGTATGAATCCTTTGGGTTTACGGCGTATGATAAGGTTCATTTTAGAGGAAAACAGCATACAACTATATTATTCAAGAAAGAATTAAATTAATTAAGAAAGCGTTATATTAATTACGTAAATTACCTTGTACTCTATTTGAGTGTTTTATGCTCTGATCGCAGATCAGGGACATTCACTAAATTTAGATACAAGGTATTTTTTTGTGTAAGATTATGACTATTCAGTATATAATATATACATATAACGTATCTTTATGGTTATATGTGTTATGGATGATTTGTAGAAAGGATGTGTCCATATGTTGATTTTGTCTGGTATTTTAGTGATGGTCATCGGTCTGATGCTGCGCTTTAATGCCTTGTTAGTTGTCGTAGCCGCAGGCTTTGTAACGGGCCTTGCAGGTGGTCTCAGTATTAACGATATCGTTGGTGCTATTGGAGAGGCCTTTGTTAAAAATCGTTATATGTCATTATTTATTTTGATTTTACCTGTTATTGGTCTTATGGAACGTCACGGCTTGCGTGAACGGGCAGAAATTTTGATCAGTAAGATCAACGCTGCTACTGCAGGTCGTATCTTTATGATTTACTTATTTGTACGCCAAGTAACAGTAGCCTTTGGTATTAACATGTCTGGTATGGTTGCCATGGTTCGTCCATTGATCGCTCCTATGAGTGAAGTTGCGGTAGCTCAAGGTCGTCCAGTATCTCAACGTACGCTTGATAAGGTGCGCGGTGTGGCTGCTTCTGCAGATAATATAGGTAACTTCTTCGGTCAAAACTTATTCCTTGCTGCTGGTGGGTTATTACTCATCAAAGGCGTTATGGAACAATTAGGTTATTCTGTAGAGTTAACAGATATGGTATTGTACGGATTGCCAACTGCTGTTTGTGCTTATATCGTTAACTTTATTCGCTTTATTATCTTTGATAAAACAATTCAAGCCTCTGTAGCTCGTGACGAAGCGGATATGAAAGCTGGTAAATTAGTACCTAATGAGTTAAATATTCTTGTTACACCAGAAGAATTGAAGAAGGAGGCTGAATAATATGTTAGAAATATTCTATAAAATGCAGCCCTTAGATTATGTATATCTTCTCGTAGGGATTATTCTATTTATCTTTGCTATTCAATCATTTCTAGATAAAGAACATAAATATCGCATTGGTACAGGCTTATTTTGGCTCTTATATAGCGTATCCTTTATCTTTGGTTCTTATCTCTCCAAGGAAATTAATGGTTGGCTTGTCATTGCTATGGCGGCTATTGTATTAGTAAAACAACTCGGCAAAGGCCATTACTTTGAATCTCCTATCGAATTCAAAAAAGGCGAAGCTGTTCGTATTGGCAATGTTATCTTTGTACCAGCATTACTTGTTGGTATTATTACATTCTTCATTGGTTTCTTTACTAAGTTAGGCGCTCTTGTTGGTTTAGGTATTGCCGCAATCATCGCTATGTGTGCTGCTCTTTTTATTACAAAGGGCGAACTTAACCAAGGTTTCCATGAAGGCCGTCGACTTATCGATGCTATCAGTTGGACTGCAATTTTGTCCCAGTTATTAGCGGCTCTTGGGTATCTATTTAATTTGGCTGGCGTTGGTAAACTTATCTCCAGTGCAGTCGCAAGTGTAGTACCAGCAGATAATGTATTCCTCGTTGTTGTGGCTTACTGCATTGGTATGGTTATCTTCACAATGATCATGGGTAACGCCTTTGCTGCATTTGCGATGATTACAAGTGCCATCGGTATCCCAATGCTCGTTGTAGCTCATGGTGCGAACCCTGCGGCTGTTGGTGCTATAGCAATGCTTGCAGGCTATTGCGGTACTTTGATGACACCTATGGCTGCCAACTTTAACATCGTACCGGTAGCGCTCCTTGAAATGCGCGACCAATACGGCGTTATTAAAGCACAACTTCCAATTGCATTAATCATGCTCGTATTGAATATTCTATTAATGTATTACTTTATTTAACCCTTTTCTGTGAAATTTTCTGTGAAAGCACGATATTCTTTTGAGTCTGTATAATATATATTTATAGACTCGCATTATATATCGCTGAATCTATGAGTATTTTTATGAAAATGAATGCTGATTCTTATGCATCATAGAATATCGTTATGAGGTAGTGTGATGAAAACAATTTTGATTACCGGTTTTGATCCATTTGGCGGTGAACCTATTAATCCGGCTTGGGAAGCGGTCAAAACAATGGATGGTTATACCGATGGTGATTACAAGGTAGTGACACAAATGGTTCCTACCATTCGTTATAAATCTGTTGATACTGTAAAAGCAGCAGCTGAACAGTGCCAACCAGATTTTATCCTGTGTGTAGGTCAAGCAGGTGGTCGTCCTGATATTACAGTGGAACGCGTTGCTATTAACTACGACGATTTTCGCATCCCAGATAATGGGGGCAATCAACCGGAAGATGAGCCTGTTGTAGCCGATGGCCCTAGTGCCTATTTTGCGACATTGCCCATAAAAAATATCGTCAATGCGTTACATCAAAACGGTATTCCTGCTAAGGTCTCCAATACAGCGGGAACCTTTGTATGCAATCACTTGATGTATGGTGTATGTCACTATGCCGCGCAAAAGGGCAATATTCAGGCGGGCTTTATGCACATCCCATACTTGCCATCCCAAGTGGTGGATAAACCAAATCAACCAAGCATGGCTGTTGAAACTGTACGTGCCACATTGAAAACCATTGTTCATGTATTGTCTCACGGTAAAAGCTACGAAGCGCAAAATATTACATATACAACTCCACATGAATAATACATAGAACAGAGCCACAACATATCAATGTTGTGGCTCTATTTCTGTATATATAAATAATTATAACTTATGTATAGAGTTTACTGGAACTTTAAAAATGTGTGATAAAAGCACGTTTTTCACGCACGTAATAAACATCATAGATAAGTATATCTAATTGTAATAAATATTCATTATAGAGTATACTTAACCTGATAAGTTATTTGTTATTAGGAGGGTTCTATGAGGGAAACTAAAAAAGCATTGGTATTAGCAGTATGTTTAGGCTGTGGTATGATGACAACAGGCTTAGCAGCCGATAATACGCCTGTAAATCCTGGAACAAGTGCACCAGCTATGACGTTTGTGGATTCTAAACGAGCCATCTTTATTGGTAAAGATCAAGGATATACTAATAATGGTTGGGTTGGTGATGTGTTAGCTATCGGTTATGGCGGTTATGGAAAGCAAGATGCATTGGCTGGAGAAACGGTAATTATCGGTAATGCGAGTGGTGGTAACGCACGTGGCGCAACTGTTGTGGGTCAACGTGCTGGTACAACAGGTGAGAATTCAACAGTAATTGGTTCTAATGCATCTGCCTCTATGTATAGTACAAAAACTACAGGTGCGGTTGCTGTGGGTAGCTATAGTAAGGCTTATGCTACAGAAAGTCAAGCATTGGGGTACTTCTCCGAAGTAGATGCTAAAAATGATCGAGGTGTAGCTCTGGGGGCACGCTCTAAATCAACTGTACAGGCTGGAGAGAAAGGCTATCTCATTAAAGATAGCGATGGGAATGCTGCTGCTTGGGTTTCTAAAATGGGTGCCGTTGCAGTAGGTTCTAATGATTATGGTAATCGCCAAATTACAAATGTTGCGGCTGGTACGCGTGACGATGATGCGGTCAATGTAGCGCAACTTAAGCGTGTTCGTGAAGATGCAACCTATACAGGTGGTGTAGGCACTACAGTTACCGATAATCATGCTGTTAATGTTAATGTAGGTGAGGGATTACATGTAGAGGACAACGCGTTAGTGGCGGATGTGAAAACAAGAGATATTGATGCCATCAAGCAATCTATTTCCTCTAGTTCCGGTGCAATTCAGCATATCGATACAGATATCAAACGCATTGATTCTAATATCAACCGATTAGATACGAATATTAATCGAGTAGGTGCCATGAGTGCTGCCTTAGCAGGGCTTCATCCTGTTATATCCGATGATGGTACAAAATGGAATGTCGCTATTGCTGGGGGCGCTTATAAAGGGGAAAAAGCAATGGCTTTAGGTGCCTTCTTTACACCGAATAAGACTGCGCAATTTTCTGTAGGTTCTACGGTTGGTCAAAATAGTACGATGTTTAATGTAGGGGCTTCCTTCAAAGTGGGACCAGCAGGAGAAAAGGTAAATTCACCAGATAATGGTGCTATTCGTGCATTAACTCAAGAAGTAGAAAGCTTGAAAGCACAACACGAAGCAGATGCTGATCGTATTGCAGTCTTGGAAGCAAAAGTTAATGCATTGGCAAAATAAAAATACTTATAAGATGGCAAGAGAGGGTGCTAATCTGAAGGTTCTATGGAAATCAAGATATTCGTTACAATGGTAATATCTACGATTTAGGATAGAAATATATAATTTTATTATATAGTGTATATTATGAAATAACTTATCTATGTAGTGTAAGGTAGGGATATATCTGAGTTAAGATATATCCCTATTTTTTACATTAAATTATATAAATTTTAAATACCCACTATTGACATAGGTTTTTAAATAATATAATATAGGCTTATATTCATATTGAGTTAGTAGGAATAGTTGAGGGATATCACAAAAGCTTTCACCATAAAAAGTGGAATAAAGCTAATGGGGATGACCTTTATAAGGAGTATAGAATGAGTGAACACGTAGATGTAAGTAAAATCAAGGATCCTACCATTGCGGCGGCTCGAAAAGAAGTTGAGTTTCAACGCGCTATGAATCCTTGTCCTATCGATTTTTCTGAGTTTCAATCTAGTAACCCTCGTTCTCAAGGGGAGCAGAAGGAGTATGAAGGTAAAGATGCATCGAATTTTAACCGTCGTCAAAAATATTCTGATAGTGAAGAGCCTCAATTCACAACACCTTTTGGCAGTGAACCAGGGTTTCTACCTGTAGAAAAGGACCGTTACCGCCTTGTATGGTCTAAGCATTGCCCTTGGGCTCACCGTATTGCTATTGCCATCGATTTGCTCGGACTAGATAAAGTGATTTCAAAAGGTACGGTTGATCCATTGCGTCCTGCAGGTGTAATTGCAGACTGGTTCTTTACCCTTGATAAGGATGAGAAGGACCCTGTATTGGGCATTCACTCCTTAGGTGAAGCGTACCGCAAAGGCGACCCTAACTACGATGCACGCTCCACAGTACCGGCTATCGTAGATGTTACAACAGGTGCGGTAGTAAACAATGACTACCATGCGTTGACAACTGAGTTGGCATTGGGTTTTAAAGATTTCATCTCCCCTGATGCGCCAGATATTTACCCAGAAGAATTGCGTGCTGACATCGATGCATTGAATGTTATCATCTACGCTGACTTCAACTTGGCTGTAAACTTGGCAGCTCTTGTAACAAACCAAAAAGATTACGAATATTACTATGATCGTATCTTTGCTCGCTTAGATTGGCTCGAAGAACGCCTTAGCAAGCAACGTTACTTGATGGGGGATACCATTACAGACCCTGATATCCGTATTTTCCCAACATTAGCGCGCTTTGATCTCGTGTTCTACCAAAAATATTTGGTGAATAAAAAACGCCTCGTAGACTATCCAAATCTTTGGAACTATGCGAAGGATTTGTACTCTAATCCAGCATTCGGTGGCACAACAGACTTCGACTCCATGCGTAAACGCTTCTACTATGTAGACCATACGCCATTTGAAGACCTACCACGCCTCGTTCCAAAAGGTCCAGACGACTCCATTTGGTTAGAACCAAATGACCGGGCTGAAAAATTTGGTAAATAAAATAAACAGTAAATTCATATGTTGGATGAGCTGTATTTAGTAAATCTTTTACTATGAAATCTGATATATTACTGACGAATCGATCAATATATTTAATTATAGATAACTGAAAGGAAGGCTCCATGGATTCCGTAACACAGACGATTGTGAACTACATAGAACAAACGGATGTGACGAACCGTGAGGACCTCCTGTCAGTGGCTCGCATTGCTTTTCTAGATTATTTGGCATCTCTAGCGCCGGCTGAGACGGAACAGGCCGTTCAAAATTTGGCTCGGTTCATCGGGACTAATGGAGAAAACGTATCTAAAGCCGATAAAGCTTTGTATTATGGTTTTGCTTCACATTATCTTGATTTTGATGATGCGCAAGCGAATCTAGCTGGTCACTTCAGTACTGTTTTATATTCTGCTTTACTAGCCGTGCTAGAGCCGACGGATACATGGCACGATTTCCTTCGTGCTTATATCATTGGTGCCGAGCTAGAGGGAATCATTGGTTCCCTCATCAACCCCGCCCATCGGACCCAAGGATGGCATTCTACGGGGACCGTTGGTGTTATTGGGGCAGCGGCCGCTATAGGGGCTTTGCGAGGCCTTCATGGTGAAAACTTGGCTCACCTCTTATCTCTGGCTGCCACACAATCGGCGGGCATGTTCTTTCAAAGTGGTACAGATGGTAAGCCTCTCCATGCGGGACTGGCAGCACGCAATGGCGTATGGGCTTACGAACTGTTACAACATACATCACTTCAAACTAGTACAAAACCTTTTGACCCTGAACGGGGGTGGTTTAAAACTATTGGTAATACTACCGTTACATCAGATGATATCAGTAGTCGATGGTTAGCACCAGGGCAAATTATTGATCCTGGTTTGTGGATGAAAGTCCATCCCTATTGCTCGGCTGCTATTTGTGGCGCTGAAGCGGCAGAAATCGTGGCACATAGATTATATACATCTGATTCATTCTTGTGGGATGAGATAGATCGAGTGACTGTTCACTTCCCACCTGGTGCTGATGCGGCCTTGCGCTATACATCGCCAAAAACAGGTCGAGAAGGGCAGTTTTCCATAGAGTACGTCGTGTACCAAGTCCTCGCGTATGGGGTGGTACAGGATGAACTATTTAAGATAGACAGCATAGACCAATCAGTACGGGACTATATGTCGCGTATAGAGCGTGTCTATGATATGCCGAAGGTATCTCAAACGGAGCGGATTACGAAAGTAACCGTTACCTTGAAAAACGGAGATACTTTCACAGAAACGGTGAACAATCCAAAAGGATCACCGAATAATCCTCTCACTATGGAGGATATACGCATAAAATTAGGCCTTACCTTAAAGGCTGACCAAATAGATAGAATGATTGAGGCTTTTACCTATACAAATGAGGTTGAGCCATTCCTGCAAACATTGCGAAAAGAAGGAGTTTTACATGTTTAATACAAAGAAATTGACGAAATTATTTGCTATTGGCGCGTTGGCACTAGGTGTGCTTGTGGTAGCTGGTTGCGGTGACGATACATCTAAGGATGCAAAAGTAAATCCTGATGCTAAAGTAATTAACGTAGCTACACGCGGTACAGTTCGCCCCTATTCCTATACAGATGATAATGGCAACCTTACTGGTTTCGACGTAGAATTGTTGAAAGAAATTGAGCGTCGTAATCCAGACCTTCACTTCAACTTCAAGCCAATGGCCGTTGATGCTGCCTTTGTAGCAATGGATGCAGGACAAGTGGACATGATTGCAAACCAAATGCGTCGCAACCAGACACGTGAAGCAAAATACTACTACACAAATGAGGTTAACAACTACTCTACACGTAAATTAGTAGTTAAAAACGACCGCAACGACATCTCTAAATTGGATGATTTGAAAGGCAAAAAAATCGCCGTTACCACATCCTCTGAGTTCAACGAATTAGTAAAACAATTCAACGAAACAGCAAATCCTCAAATCGAGGTTATCTATACAGATAAAGCGGGTGCTGAAACGTTGAACCTTGTTGCTACAGGCCGTGCCGATGCAGCCGGTGAATACGAATACGTTATTAACTCTGCCATTAAAGACCGTGGCTTGCCACTTAAAGCTGTAGGTGATGTATTGGCCGTAGTACCAACGTACTTCTTGTCTAAACGTACAGACGACATGAAACAAGTAAACGAAAAAATTGATAAAACGATGAAAGTAATGCGTGCTGATGGTACGTTGAAAAAACTTTCTGAACAATATCTTGGTGGGGATTACACATTCGATCCAACACAAAAATAACGGATAGGCCGCCTTGGCGGCCTTATTCTATTATGTCTAGAAGCGAGGTGCTACTGTGGGCAAGTATTTTGATGTGTCCTACATGATCCAAGCGTTTCCACAGCTCTTGAATTATGTGCATGTAACGGTGCTCATCACCGTTATTTCTGCCATCTTAGGTGTTATTTTGGGCTCTATCATAGCCATCATTCGCCTCAAGAAGGTACCAGTATTAAACCAATTATTTATTGTATTTATCTCCTTTATGCGGGGTACGCCGTTCTTGGTACAGCTCTTCCTCATTTACTTTGGGGTGCCAGAAATCATGTCTCACATGGGTCTTAACATGAAAAATGTACCAGGCCTCGTATTTGTGTATGCCGTGTTTACTTTGCATATTGCGGCCTATAGTGCTGAAATTATGCGCTCCAGTATTGATGCGGTTTCTCCTGGTGAGAAGGAAGCCGCTAAAAGTCTTGGTATGACCGAGTTCCAAAGCTATGTGGGCATCATCTTGCCGCAGGCTTTCACCATGAGCATTCCACCATTGACGAACCTCGTTATCGGCATGTTGAAAGGGACGGCGCTCATTTTTAACGTCGGCGTTGTGGATATGATGCGTAAGGCGGACCTCATGGGAGGCAATAGTCAGCGCTATCTTGAGTTATTCGTCGATGCAGCCATCATTTATGGCATTCTAATTATCATCGTGTCCCTCTTGGGCCGATTGCTTGAAAAACGTTTTACCGTTGCGGGCAAGGAAACGCAACGCATTTTGATCAGTGAGGAGTAGGGGCACATGGGACATATAATTGATTCAACCTATATTTATGGCACCTTCTTTGCTGTCATTCCTTATGTGAAAGTCACCCTCATGATTACCTTCCTCAGCGTTGGTTTGGGTACAATCCTAGGATTATTAAGTTGCGTGCTACAACAAAACAAAGTACCTGTGCTCAGTCAGCTCAGTTACTTGTACGTATTATTGTGCCGTAGTATTCCGAACATGGTTCTCTTATACCTCGTGTACTATGGTTTACCAATTCTCTTCCTCGCATTAGAGGATCAAACAGGGGTGCATGTGCCCTTTGAAAAGGTGCCAGCTACCTTTGTAGCCGTTGTAGGTTTAACCTTGCACACAGGAGCCTATTTGAGTGAAATCTTCCGGGCTGCCTTACAATCGGTACCGAAAGGGCAAATGGAAGCGGCTCAGGCCATCGGTATGACTTGGTTCCAAGCGTTCCGTCGTATCGTATTGCCACAGGCTACAGTCTTTGCGTTGCCACTATTTACAAATCAGTTCCTTAACACCATGAAGAGTACGAGTATCGTATTTGTCATCACAGTTATTGAACTATTTGGCGCTGCAAAGTTATATACAGAGGAAAATTCACAATATTTTGAGGCCTACATCGTGGTGGCCGGTCTATTCTGGGTGATGGGGATTGTCTTTGAATTTATCTTCCATCGTTTAGAAATCTATGCAAGCAAGTATAAACGAGGTAATGCATTATGATAGATATTAAACAAGTTCACAAATCCTTCGGGAACCGTGAAATTTTAAAGGGCATTGACCTACATGTACCAACGGGGTCTGTAACGGTTATCCTTGGCCCATCCGGTAGTGGTAAGACGACATTCCTTAGAACATTGAATTTCCTTGAAAAGGCCGATGCAGGGACAATGCAATTAAATGATATTTCCGTAGACTTACACAAAGCATCTAACAAGGAAATCTTAAACGTACGCCGTAACACATCCATGGTATTCCAGTCCTATAACTTGTTCTCTAATAAGACAGTTATTGAAAATATCATGGAAGGCCTTGTAACAGTTAAAAAGATGAAAAAATCTCAAGCCCGTGAAATTGCTCAACGCTTCCTCAAGGAAGTAGGCATGGAAGGCTATGATGATTACTATCCTGTACAATTATCTGGGGGCCAACAACAACGTATCGGTATCGCTCGCGCCCTTGCGATGGACCCAGAGGTTATCCTCTTTGACGAACCTACATCTGCTCTCGACCCAGAACTCGTAGGCGAAGTATTGGCTGTTATCCGTAAGATTGCAAAAGAGTTAAAGGTAACGATGATTATCGTAACTCATGAAATTGGCTTTGCCAAAGAAGTGGCGGACCAAGTCGTATTCATGGAAGGCGGCGTCATCGTGGAACAAGGGGACCCTAAGGTTGTCCTTGAACATCCAAAAGAAGAACGAACACGCAAATTCTTGAGCCGTTACCTTACACTAGATAGTGAATTGCCTCTTGATAGCGCAGCGTTATAAGGCTCTGCTAGCTCTGTTTTAAAATACTAGTATTATATTAAAAATGTGATACTGTATTGATATAGCTAATTCTAATGTGCAATCTAATGACGCAGTTAGTTTATGATTAGAGCATTTTGAACGAGGTAAATAGATGAAAGAATTTAGACAATTAACCGTAGATGATGCGGCTGAATATCACGAGGTGTTGATTGTAGGCTATGCGGAGAATAAGAACTATCCTATATCCTTTGATGCCATCAACTTTAGCCAAGAAGAGTCTCGCGTATGGATCTTAAAATATCCTGTATTTGGTCTCTACGTAGATGGTTCCTTGGTATGCTCTATTTCATTCCGTATGCCTTGGATTCCAAAGGCTACACCAGACGTATATCCCCACATTGCACACTTCGTGACGGCCCCTGAACATAAGGGGAAGGGCTATGCTCGTGAAGTCCTTGCCGAAGCAGAAGACCTATTGCGCAACGTATATAAAACACCAGCCGTAACACTAGGTACTGCTGCAGAACACCCGTGGCTTGCCAAAATGTATGAAGGCTTTGGCTTTAAAGAATATAAACGAACACAATTGCCTGGAAAGGTACATACGACAATATTCTTTAAGAAAACATTGTAAAGATAAGAAAATTAGTATTAATTTAATATTCTAACTAAAAGAGTCGCATCTAATTGGTGCGGCTCTTTGTTATTCTATAAGATGTTACTACTACAGTATTAATTTCAAGAGTACTTTGGACTTTTTCATATATGGTTATTATGTTCTCTAATTTTGATATAGGTTAATATCTATAAGTCAGACTGCCTAGTGGATAGATACTAAAAAAATGAATATTTATTTGCTATAATAATGCTATATTAATGGATAAAAAGGAGATACATATATATGGGTTTCCCTAAAGAAATAAAAAGAATTAGACAACGTTCATTTTTAACACAGCAGGAATTTGCCAATGTAATAGGTGTGGCTTTTTCTACTGTAAATCGTTGGGAATCTGGACGTTCAAAGCCAAATCTAAAAGCAATGAAAAGCATTAATACATTTTGCTTAGATAATAACATCCCTTATGAAGTGCTAGAGGAGTCTTGGTTTGACTATAAAATAGAAAAATAAAGGAGCAATACTGTTATGACAGATAAAGAATTAAAAAAGTTAAAAGATACATTATGGCATTCTGCTGATGTGCTTCGTGCTAGTGCTCATTTAGCTGCGAATAAATATGGTCAACCTATTCTGGGACTTATTTTTCTTAGATATGCTGATATTCTATATAAACAGCACAAATTAGAGATTATGAAAGAATATAATAGATTAAAAGGTGGGCGTATAGAGAAATCCATTAAGGAAATATCTATTGAAAAGTGTGGATTTTATCTACCTGATTGTGCTTATTATGATTTTATCAATGATGCACCAGATGATGCTAGTAAAGCTACTCTTGTAAAGAAAGCTATGGAAGCAATTGAGACTGAAAACCCTAAAATGGATGGTGTACTTCCAAAAGAAGTATATGCTCAGCTTGTACCAGAGGAAGAACCGGAACTTCTTTCTAACATCCTACGTATATTTAAGGATATTCCTGAAAATGGCTCCCTTGACATCTTTGGTGAAATTTATGAATATTTCTTAGGGAATTTTGCTCTTGCAGAAGGTAAGGATGGAGGAACATTCTACACACCTGCAACTGTAGTAAGATATATGGTTGAAGTATTAAATCCTCAGCCAGGTGAAAAGAAGTTCTTAGATCCAGCATGTGGTTCTGGAGGTATGTTCGTTCAGGCCGCAAGATACATGCATAATCACAATGCCAGCGAGAGTGAACAGATGAAATTCCGTTGCTATGGTGTTGAAAAGGAACCTGATACAGTAAAACTAGCAAAGATGAATCTGCTTCTTAATAATATTCGTGGTGACATTACGCAAGCTAATTCATTCTATTCTGATCCATATAATGCAGTTGGACAATTTGATTATGTAATGGCAAATCCTCCCTTTAATGTTGATGAGGTTGTGGTTGAGAAAGTTTCTGATGATACCCGTTTTAATACATATGGTGTGCCAAGAAACAAAAGCAAATCAACAAAGAAAAAATCTGACAAGAAAGAAACTGTACCTAACGCAAACTATTTGTGGATAGGCTACTTTGCAACTGCGTTAAATGAGAATGGGAAAGCAGCTCTTGTGATGGCAAATTCTGCTTCGGATGCTTCCGGTTCAGAATATGAAATCAGAAAGAAAATGATTGAAGAAGGTATCATCTCACAGATGGTGACTCTTCCTTCTAATATGTTTTCATCAGTAACTCTTCCAGCAACTCTTTGGTTCTTCGATAAACAGAAGCCAAATACTGAGAAGAAAAATGAAATCTTATTTATAGATACGAGAAATGTGTTTATACAGGTAGACCGTGCGCATAGAAAGTTTTCTGATGAGCAGATTAAGAATCTTGGTCTAATAACGAAACTATATCACGGTGATACACAGGCTTTTGTTGATTTAATTGATGAATACAAAACAGAACTTGCAAATGCACCAGAATCTTCTGATGATAAAGAAGTCCTAACTAAAGATTACTGGCAATCACAGATTGACTGGTTAACAGAAAGATTCCCAGATGGTGTATATGCGGATGTAATTGGCCTTTGTAAAGCTGCGCCAATGGATGGTGAAGATGGAATCATTGATCAGGACTACTCCCTCAATGCAGGTCGTTACGTTGGAGTGGTTATTGAAGACGACGGTTTAACCAAGGAAGAATTCAAAGAAGAAATGCTCTCCCTTAATTCTGAATTTATGTCTTTAAGTACCGAGGCAAGGGAACTTGAAAAACTCATTTCAAATAATCTGAAAGGATTGTTGGGTGAGTGATATGGAATATAAAAGACTAAGTGATTGCGCATTTTGGGGAAAAGATAGAACCGATAATATTAATTACGAATCATATATTTCTACAGAAAATATGATTAAAGATAAAGGCGGGGTAACTATAGCCAGTTCGTTGCCAGATTCTAAGACAGCATCAGCATATAGACCCAATGATATTCTTCTATCTAATATTCGTCCATATTTTAGAAAAATATGGTATGCCGATAAAAATGGCAGTTGTTCAAACGATGTATTAGTAGTCAGAGCAAATGAAGATATTGATTCAAAATTTTTATACTATGTATTAAGTGACAATAACTTTTTCAATTATGATACAGTTACATCCAAAGGAACAAAAATGCCTAGAGGTACACAGACGGCAATAATGAAATATCTTGTTCCAGATATAAATATTGGTAAACAAAGAAAAATTGCCAATATTCTTTCAACCTATGACAACCTCATCGAAAACAACAACAAGCGAATCAAACTCTTAGAACAAATGACTGAAAGTCTTTACAAGGAATGGTTTGTAAGATTCCGTTTTCCGGGATATGAAGATGTGGAATTTATAGATGGATTCCCAAAAGATTGGGAAAAAGTAAAACTAGATGATGTTTTAAATAAGATAGCTACAGGACTTAATCCAAGAAAAAATTTTGTTTTAGGTGAAGGTGAAAATTTCTATGTAACTATAAAAAATATGGCTGACAATACAGTTTATCTTGATGATAGATGTGACAAAGTAAATGATGATGCAATAATAAAGATAAACAAACGATCTGATTTGAAAATTGGTGATTTATTATTCTCCGGCATCGGAACAATAGGAAGAGTATGTCTGATTGATATTTCTACAAATAATTGGAATATCAGTGAATCTGTCTTTACAATGAGAGCAAATAAAAAAATCAGCTCAGAATTTTTGTATATGCTTTTACTTTCGCAAGATGTACAGAATTATTGTCAATCTAAGGCAAATGGGTCTGCTCAAAAAGGCATACGGATGGGTGATTTAAGAAAATATACATTCTTATTACCCACAAAGAATGTCATAAATGATTTTACAAATCAAATAAGTCCTATATTAAGGAATGTAAGCTTATTAAGAAATGAAAACAAAAATCTAATTCAGCAAAGAGATATGCTTTTACCACGCTTAATGAGCGGAAAACTTGAAGTTTAGGGAGGTGTTCATATGCGTAATTTTATATCTGAAGATGATATAGAACAGGCTATACTTTCAAAATTAAAAGCTGAGCCATTTAAATATGACATCCTCATTTGTGATGCTTCACCGGATAAACGAGATGTATTGCCCGATGGTACAGGCAGAAACTCTAAGAAGGAATGTACGCTTCCTGATGTTATGCTGTCTTCTCTTAAGCGTATTAACCCAGCTATCGAAGAAGATAAAATAAAAGAGATCGTAAAGATATTAAGGCAAGATTATACAGGAACTGATATCGTAGATACGAATTATAAATTATATAGACAAATCCGTAATAATATAAAAATCATAGTTCGTAGAAACGGCAAGGAAGATTTTGATTTTGTAAAATTAATAGACTTTGAACATCCGGAGAATAATACTTTCACAGCGGTGTCTCAGATGTGGATACAAGGTAAGGTCTACTACAGGAGACCGGACATCCTTATCTTTGTTAATGGTATGCCCCTTGTGTTTATTGAACTGAAAAATAGCATTGTTAAGGTTGAAGAAGCCTACAACAAGAATCTCAAGGATTATATGCGAGATATTCCGAATCTTTTTGCATTTAATCAGATTTGTGTGCTTTCAAATGGTTTGGAATCGAAGCTTGGTGCATTTAATGCAACCTATGACTATTTTTTTGAATGGCTTAAGATTGATAGCGAAAAAGAAAAACTGGACAGAGAAGCAATTCTTGCTGCGGATAATGTTAAGGATAGCTCTGTCAGATATTTTGTAGATGGTCTTCTTAACAAAGATAGATTGATTGACTATATTGAAAACTTCATTCTTTTTGAAAACCAGAGAATAAAGATTATCGCTAAGAACCACCAGTACTTAGGTGTAAATAATCTAATGGAATCAGTGGAGAACAGAAAAGAGCTTAACGGTAAGCTTGGTGTTTTTTGGCATACACAGGGTTCAGGTAAATCCTATTCTATGGTTATGTTTGCACGTAAAGTGAAGCGTAAGATTCAAGGTAACTTTTCGTTCCTCATTATCACAGACCGTGAAGATTTGGATACACAGATTCATAAGAACTTTGTGCGTACAGAGGTTATTGGCTCTAAAGAAGAATGCCAGCCAAAAGACAGTAAGCAGTTAAGAGATTTCTTGACTACCAATAAGGCTTTTATCTTCACGCTGATACATAAGTTCAGATACGATAAGACAAAGAAATATCCAGTGCTTTCTACTCGTGACGATATTATTGTCCTTGTTGATGAAGCACATAGAACACAGTATAAAGATTTAGCAGAGAACATGAGAACTGCACTTCCGAATGCTAACTTTGTGGCATTCACAGGAACACCTCTTCTTGGCTCTAAACGCCTTACGAATCAATGGTTTGGTGAGTATGTTTCAGAGTATAACTTTGCACAATCTGTCGAAGATGGCTCTACTGTACCACTGTTCTATTCGAGGCGAGTTCCGGAAGTGGGGCTTGAAAATGATTTCCTTGACGATGACGTTGTAGATATTATCGAAGAAGAAAATCTTAACGAGGATGAAACTCGCCTCTTAGAGAATGCATCTTCACGTATCCTTGAAGTTATCAAGAGAGATGACCGCTTAGATAAAGTGGCACAGGATATTGCCTACCACTTTCCAAGACGCGGGTTTCTTGGAAAAGGTATGGTTGTATCTGTCGATAAATATACTGCTGTCAAAATGTATGACAAGGTTCAGCATTACTGGGCTATAGAAAAGCAGAACATCTTGAAGGAGCGAAATACAGTTTCCACTAAGAAAAAACATGATCAGCTCACTCGTATTCTTGCTTATATGAATAAGGTTGAAATGGCTGTTATCATTTCAGAGGAAAATGATGAAGAAACTAAGTTTGCTAAGCAAGGATTAAAGATATCTGAGCATCGTGCAAAGATGAAAGAAATCACACCGGATGGCAGAGATATTGAGGATAGATTCAAAGATTCTAATGACTCACTGCAACTTGTGTTCGTTTGTGCAATGTGGTTGACAGGATTTGATGTAAAGAACTTATCTACACTTTATCTTGATAAGCCAATGAAAGGCCACACGCTGATGCAAGCCATAGCTCGTGCCAACAGAGTGTATCCTGGAAAACCTGCCGGAATTATTGTAGATTATGTAAATGTCTTTAAATACATGAAGAAGGCATTAACAGAATATGCCACTGGTGATGACGGAACAGAATTCCCTGCAAAAGATATTGATCAATTAATCAGCTATATTGACAGTACAATCGATGAAGCAGATTCTTTCTTGTTGTCTCTTGATATTGATTTAGAAAAGATAATTGCTGATTCTAATATACTGGATCAATTAGATGCATTAAGAGGTGCTTATGACACTATCGTTGCAAAAGATGATGATAAAGAAAAATTTAAGGTTATCCTTAATGTTTTGACAAATCTATACGAAGCATCCAAGCCGGAAATCTTTGAGAAGCCTTGGAACAACGATAAGTATGCACCGCTTGTGTATTTGCATGGCCTTTTTCACCACACTATTGATGATGAAAAAGTTGCTCGTGCAAGACAGAGAATGAATCAGATTCTAGATGGCAGTGTTACAGCAAGTCAAGAATTTGTAAATTATGTGCGTGAAAAACCTGCTCAATACATGATTAAAGGAACTAAAGCGATTGATTTATCTAAGGTTGATATTGAGCAGTTAAGAAAAGAAATAAGAGTAGCTAAGTATAAAGCAATTGAGATAAATGACTTGAAGTTATTTATTGAGCATACATTGGAGCAAATGCTTAATAAGAATTGTACAAGAACGAAGTTTTCAGAACGATTTAAACGTATTATAGATTCTTATAATGCAGGTGGCACTGAAAACGAGGATTATTACGAGCAACTGGTAAAGCTTCTTGAGGAATTACAAGAAGAATATAATCGAGCAAATGTTGAAGGTCTTACTGAAGATGAACTTGAAATCTTTGACTTGCTTATTGCTGGAAAGAAGCTGACAAAGAATGAAGAGCAAAAAGTGAAACTCTCTGCTAAGAATCTTTATAAGAAGTTATTTGATAATCGCAGTAATCTTCTTGTTGTAGATTGGTATAAGGATGAACAACCAATTGCTAAGCTAAAATATGAGGTAGAATTATCCTTGAATGATGATTTGCCTGAAAGTTATGATAAAGTATCTTTTGATTCTAAGGTGTCTTTACTTATGAATCATTTTATAGATATGGCAGTTCAAGGATATGGATGGATTGGGTCTGTCTAATTTCCGGAATAAGTATAGATTAAGCTTTTATTTTCAATAAGTATTGATAATAATAAAAATGACCACACTAGAGTAAATACATACCCTAGTGTGGTCATTTTCATTGCCTTTCATTAGTAAGATTAATTATTTGTTAATATTTTAATAGGAAAATAGACTTAAGAAGACTTTCGGAAAAACTTATAATTTCTATTATATTCACAAATACAGTGCTATAATAAATTAAAAATTGTTGTTTGTGGAGTGTGAATAGGATGTATGAAATCGTAAATGAACCAAATTTAACAATTGCCTTTGATATGGATATAGAGTTATCTCAATTTGGTGTGTTTGGCATATATATTAAACAGGGCTATAACATTTGTTCTGGATATATTGATCCTAGTGATTGGTCAGGGATTCATGCTAGTTACAAAGTATTAGTTGACTTGTATGAAAACTGCAAAGGGGAAGCAACCTTTACAAATATTCTGACGGGAGAAGGGGATACGTTAACATTCTCTTTAGATCAAAAGGGTGCTTTGACAATGGATGTTACTATCTGTACCACTTGGAATTACAAATGTAATATGACTATTGAAAGTTTAGATCAAACCTATTTGCCGAGGTTTATTGAGTTTTTTAAAGAATTTTTAGAGCGAGAGCCCAAATAAAAAGAGTCGCATCAAAGGATGCGACTCTTTTTTTGTACCCAGTTTCTATATACAATTATTTTGTAACAACTTTAAGATCTACAGGGATTTTAGCTTCTACAGCTTCGCCTTTGATAACTTTTTGAGCTGTATCGATAGCGATTTTACCCATTTGGTCTGGTTGTTGCGCAATTGTTGCAGCCAATGTGCCGTCTTTAACAGCTTTGTCTGCATCAGCAGTACCGTCGAAGCCTACGATGAAGATTGTTTTGCCTGCGGATTTAGCTGCTTGGATAGCACCCAATGCCATTTCGTCATTATGAGCGAAGATAGCTTGTACGTCTGGGTTAGCTTGCAAGATGTTAGTTGCTACGTTCAAACCTTTTGTACGGTCGAAGTCAGCGCTTTGTTTTGCTACTACTGTTAAGTCTTTGTCAGCTACGTTGTGGAAGCCTTGGCCGCGTTCACGAGTTGCGGAAGCACCAGGGATACCTTCAATTTCAGCTACTTTTGCAGCTTTGCCAACTTTATCAACGATAAGTTGAGCTGCCATTTCGCCGCCTTTTACGTTATCGGAAGCAATGTGAGCCACTACTTTGCCTTTATCAGCAGAACGGTCAACAGTGATGACAGGAATGTTTTTAGCATTTGCTGCTTCTACGGACGTAGAGATAGCTGCAGAGTCTACAGGGTTGATGATCAATACGGAAACGCCGCTTTCAAGTAAGTCAGAAATGTCGTTTGCTTGTTTTGCAGGGTCGTTTTGAGCATCAACGATTTTAACTTTAAGACCAAGCGCTTTAGCTTGAGCCTCAACGCCTTCTTTCATAGTTACGAAGAATGGGTTGTTTAATGTGGAAACAGAGAAGCCGATCGTGCCGGATTTTTTGTCGCCGCCGTTATCAGCGCTTTTACCACAGCCTGCTACAAGACCGATAACCATGATAGCCATCGCCAACAGTAACAATAGTTTTTTCATAGGAACCTCCTAAGCTTTCTTGCGGTCTGCAAGAACAGCCAGTAAAATAACAATACCTTTTACGACTTGTTGATAGAAACTGGAAACGTCGAGAATATTTAACCCGTTGTTGAGGGTACCGATAATTAGGGCACCAATGAGTGTGCCAACGATATGACCACGACCACCAGCTAGGCTTGTGCCGCCAAGAACTACCGCCGCGATAGCGTCAAGTTCGTAGCCTGCACCTGCTGTAGGTTGTGCAGAGTTAAGACGAGAAGTGATGATTGCACCAGCGATACCACAGAGCATACCCGTCAAGGCATACACAAAGATTTTAACGCGGTCAATCTTGATACCAGCAATGTAACTAACTTTTTCACTGCCACCTACGGCGTATGTTTTACGGCCTAAAGATGTGCGACTCAATACGAACCAGAGGATGATGAAAGCTAGGAACATTGTGATAGCTGGAACTGGAAGGCCTGCGATATCCCCTTGGCCAAAGCCGTGGAATAGAGGATCTTGTGTAAGGCCGGAGATTGGGTTACCGTCTGTGAATACTAACGTAGCACCACGGTAGATGGTCATGGTCGCCAAGGTAGCGATAAATGGAGCTACGCGGCCATAGGTGATAACGAGACCGTTAATACCGCCCAATACAAGGCCCGCACCTGCAGCTAATACGATAGCCAATACAGGGTCAGTGCCAGTTACGATGAGGTTGGCCATCACTGCACTAGAGAGGGCAAGGATAGAACCAACAGATAAGTCGATACCGCCCGTTAGGATGACGAAGGTCATACCAAAGGCGATGATCGCATTGATGGATACTTGGCGCAACAAGTTACGCAAGTTAGAGAATTCAAGGAAACTGTCGTTCATGACAGAGATAATGATAAATAATAGGATGAGGCCGATGAGAGGGCCTAATTTTTTTACATATTGTAGAGCTTTGCTGTCCATTATTGTCCTCCTGTGGCTAATGTCATAATCGATTCTGGTGTTGCTTCGCTGCGGTCCAAGATACCTGCTACGCGGCCTTCGTGAATGACCATAACGCGGTCGCTCATGCCGAGCACTTCAGGTAACTCAGAGGAAACCATGATAATGGACACACCATCGTTCGTTAATTCGTTCATTAAATCATAAATATCACGTTTTGCACCGATATCGATACCGCGGGTTGGCTCATCCATGATGATAATAGATGGTTTTTTACCGACCCATTTAGCGATAACAACTTTTTGTTGGTTACCACCAGAGAGGGAGGACGCCGCTTCGTGAATAGATTGTGTTTTAACGCCTAGCTTTTTAGACAATTCGTCAGCAAAGGAATTGAGTTTACTCTTATCTAGTACATGAGATGGACAAATCTCGCCAAGGTTTGGCAATGTAATATTGGAACCGATGGAGAAATCGAGGATCAAGCCTTCGCTCTTTCTGTTTTCTGTGATGAAAGCAATGCCTGCTTTGATGGCATCTTCAGGTTTTTTACAGTTTAGAACGGAGCCGTTAACTGTTATGGTACCGCCATTGTGCTTGTCTACACCAAAGATAGCACGCATGATTTCTGTACGGCCAGCGCCCATAAGGCCTGCTACGCCGAGGATTTCGCCTTTGTGCAAGGAGAAGGAAATGTCGTTGTTGAAACCTTCAGGTTTGAGGTTATCTACGCTCATGATCACTTCGCCCGGTGTTGTGGTACGAGCAGGATAGAACTCGTCAATAGAACGGCCTACCATGTGGCGCACTACTTCGTCTACAGAAATTTCAGCAGTTGGTTTTGTAATGATGGTGTGACCATCACGCATAACTGTGATCGTATCGCATTCGCTAAATACCTCTTCCATACGGTGAGAGATATATACGATAGCCACGCCGCGGGCTTTCATTTTGCGCATCATTTTGAACAAAGTCGCCGTTTCACGTTCTGTGAGGGCTGCTGTCGGCTCGTCCATGATGACAACCTTGGCATCTAACATCAAGATACGAAGGATTTCCGTCATTTGTTGATGACCAACGGAGCAAAGGCCCGCCTCAGTAGTGAGAGGCAATTCGATACCCAACTCGCGGCAGGTGTTTTCTGCCTCGGCTAGCATCGCCTTTTTATCGAGCATACCAAAACTATTGCGCTTCGGTCTCATTAAATACAGATTTTCTAGCAATGTTAGATTAGGCCAAATGTTGAGCTCTTGGTGAATAAAGGCAACACCGTTTAGCTCAGCCTCTCTCGGATTCGGGAAGGTGCGCTCTACGCCGTCGATGGTGATTGTGCCAGCGTCTGCCTTGTGAATTCCGGTGAGGATATTCATAAGGGTGGACTTGCCAGCGCCGTTTTCGCCCATCAAGGCGTGAACCTCGCCCTCCTTGAGGGTAATACTTACATCGCGCAGCACTTGGTTCGTACCAAAGGCCTTTGCAATGCCTGACATAACAATTTCCATAACTACTCCTATATAATTGGTGAAAGTATCTCTAATGTATGTAATAGATTAGATGGTTAGGTAATCTTTGAAAGCTAATCTGTTTAATTTATAGAAACTGATTTATAGAATCAGTTTCTTAAGGTATAAACCGAGTTAGTCAATCTACTACTCTAGGGACGATCGCTGAAAATACAATCGGCGCGCAAGATAATGTTCGCATACGGAGATGCTTCACCAGTTCTAATAATGCATTTGCATTGTTTTGTAGCTTCTTTGAACGCTTCATGGCTCGTTTCAATCCATTCGAATTGATTGGATGGGAAGGTAGACTCCAAAAAGTCATAAGCTTCAGGATTATTTTCTTTAATTTCTTTTGCTACATGAATCGCTTCGGATTTCATATGCTTAGCGATGATGGAGACCACTTGTTCAAAGCTTGGTACCCCAAAATCTAAGGCTAAGTCGATTTTTTGAACCCCTTCAGGCACTGGCAAGCCACAATCGGCGATACAAATCGTATCTGTGTGGCCGAGATCTGCAAGAACCTTAGCGATATGGCTATTTAAAATGCCGTGTCGTTGCATGGTAAACTCCTTTTCAATACGCTAATTTGCTGCTAAGAATGCAGCGACCTCGTCCTTTGTTGGCATACCGCCTTGGGCACCTAAGCGTTGGATGGAGAGGGCCGCTGCTGCATTGCCGTAGTGTAGAGCGTCGGCTAAGCTTTTACCATTGACGATAGCCGTTGCAAAGGCACCATTGAATGTATCGCCTGCACCTGTCGTATCTACGGGTTTCACCTTGAAACCGGATACGGTGTGAATGTTACCGTTGTCGGCGTAGCCTACGCCTTTGCTACCGAGGGTAACGATGATTTTATTTTCGTTAGCTAACAATGTTTCTTCTGTAGATTGATTAGGATAAAGCGCTGAAAGCTCATGTTCGTTTGGCGTAATATAGGTTGCCAATGCTAACCACTCAGGATTGAGGTCTGCCGCTGGAGCCGGGTTTAAGAGTACTTTCACATTAGCCTCGTGACAACGACGAACGATGTATTCGATTGTTGGAATAGGAATCTCGTTTTGAACCATTACGAGATCCGCTTGCTCGATAGCTGACCAAGCATTATCCACTACAGTATTATCTACCTTTGCATTAGCGCCAGAAATAACAATGATGCTATTGTCGCCTTCAGCCAATGTGATATGTGCTGTTCCCGTTGTAGTATTAGGTACAGTAACGATGTAGTCCGTATTGATATGATTTTCTTTTAGATTATCTACAATCATTTGGCCGTAAGTATCTTGGCCGATGCAACCAACCATGGTAACCTCTGCACCTAATCGGGCAGCTGCTACCGCTTGGTTAGCACCTTTGCCACCGTGGGCGATGTGCAATTCGTTGCCCATGATTGTTTCGCCTGCAGTAGGGCGTTTGTCCGCGAGGACTACAATATCCATGTTGCAACTGCCAATAACAACAATGCGATTCATAATAACTCCTTGATTAGCCTCTGCCCTAACTGGGACTAAAAATGACTATCATTTATTTTTATACATAAAACCTAGAGTGTTTTATACAGTAAATTGCATATATAAATATAATTGATAATCAAAGAGGCATTTGCTTTCAAATACCTATAGTATATACTAATTATTTATTAGTATAGCGTAAATATGTGAGTTTATCTATATAAATATCTATAAAATGTAGGAATAAGAAAGGTATATCCAAAATTTATGTTACATGAGTAAAAATGTACTCTTAAATTTTGGATATACCTTATTATTATAGAATTAATATATTATACTATTTATATTTTATCTAAACATTTGGTCTATACTATCAAAGGATTTCTCTAAAGATAGAATACGTCCTTGAATGATATCATTTTGGCCTTCTACAAGAGCAGATAATATATCTAGCTTGTAAAATATTAGTTGTAGTATCGTTAATATTTATTGTATTACTGTAGCTTTTATCTATTTTCATAGTCTATTCGGCCTTTATTGTTAATTATAGTTATATATTAGTGAAAGCTTGGTTTATCGAAGTGTGTACCTGGCTCACCTACGCCGATGCTTGTGCGGTGGAAAGGAGTTTCATCCGCTGCATGTAAGATATCAAAGATGGCTTTTACCACAGCTTCGCGTGAAACTTGGGCATCGTTGAATTGAGCCCCTTCAGGGATGAGTTCGTAATCGGTTTTTTCCGAATCATTATAAAGCCATGTGAGGCGCAAGATAGTGTAATTTAAATTGGATTCGCACAATACGTTACGAGCTTGACGCTCACCTTGAACATAGCTAATAGGCAAGTTATCGAAGGTCCATTTTTCAAGTGCTACAGGGAATTCACCAGAAAGGCCAGCCATGGAAACGCCGATAACACGGCGTACATTTTTACGGCTCAATGCTTTCACGATGGACGCCATATCACTGCCGGATTCCATAGAACCTACAAATACAACCTCCGCATTTGTTACAGCTTGTTCTAACTTAGCAGGGTTTTGAAAAGAACCTTCAATCACTGTAACACGTTCATGGTCGATAATCTCTGGAGGTATACGTGTTTTCAACTGACGACCATATAATGTAATGTGCATATCTGTATATGTTAATAGTGTAGCAGTCAACTTTTGAGCTATTTGGCCCGCAGCTCCTAAAATCGTAATATACTTATACATAAAAAAGACCTCCTATGTTCGGGCATAAATATTTGATGAAATTTTAACATACATATATGACAAATAGGTGAGAAAAATTATAGAAATCTTTATAAGATTTTCATAATTTAATTGATGCTTAAAATTTCTTTTGTTGTTTTTAACTGCGCGAATCGATTTTGCCAATTATCACTGCCTGTTGCTAATAAACCTTCATCTTCAGAGTGCCTGATAAAAATTACTTCTATATTTTGATCTCTGAAATGTTGAATGATTGCTTTTGTATTTGTGATAAGCTTTTTTGCATCGTAAGGGTTTTCGTTAACTAAACCTTCTTGTATATCGATTACGATTAATGCCTGTGCCATGAGGAACCTTCTTTGTAGACTATATGAAATATATTGATTAGGTAAGTTTTAAGATTTACCATCTTAGCTATCAAAATTAGTGTTAATCTTTTTTGATATAAGTATTTGCATGCATTATATCATAAGTATATGACAAAAAAGTGCGAGATGAGTTCCATATACTGTGCTGATGCTGTCTAGGCTTTCACAAATTCTCGAAGAATGATAAAATAAATCCATATATATTTTTGTAGAAAAGAGGCTATTATGGAACGGATTCAAGATCTTGTGTACACGCATGTGCAGGGTGGCCAGTTTAGATGGGTTACTGTCAGCACATTGATGCTCGCATTGGGCACGATTTTGCATTTGGTGAGCCCTAGTGTGGCTGGGGTAACGCCGAACTGGACGATTGCTACGTACTGCGTAGCTATTTTATTGACTCGTCCTAGTTTGAGTCAAACTTTGGGGATTGGCCTAGTAGCAGCCCTCATCAACGTGTTGACGTCTAAGTCCGCATTCCCGTACGGCAACTTGTTGTCCGAACCAGGTGGTGCTTTGACGGCAGCTCTAGTGACGCGTACTATGCTGTCCATGAAGTTCCGTAAAATTGGTGGTTTTGATTTAACCCCTGTCGTGTCTGGCTTCTTAGCAACTGTTGTATCTGGTGGTATCTTTGTTACTATTTTGTGGCAAGTGCTTGGGTTGCCAAATAATGTGTACATGTACGGCATGTGGCCATTGGTACTCATTGTAGGGGCCTTGAATGGTGCCATTACACCAATCTTGTATATTCCGGCACAACGTTTATTTTCTAAACGTGGCATGTTGCCAAATGCAGATCAATTGACATCTGATCATAGTCGCTTGATTATTTTGCCTGAGCGCCAAGCTAAAATATCCATTGAGCACGTAAATTACTATCATCCTAAGGCAACTACTCCATCCCTTGAAAATATCAATCTCGATGTAAATGAAGGTGATTTTCTCGTTGTTACAGGCCCTGCTGGTTGTGGTAAAAGTACCCTTTGCATGGCGATGGTAGGGGCGGTGCCTAAATTCTATGGTGGACGTCTAGAAGGCATGGTCTTCGTTGATGGTCATGCGACTACGCAAATGGAAATCCCAGAACTAGCGAACCATATCGGTGTAGTTCTGGCCGACTACGATACACAGCTCGTAACGATGACAGTTCGTGAAGAAGTGGCCTTTGCTATGGAAAACCGCGGTTATGACCGCGAAACTATTAAAGCTCGTTCTGAAGAAGTGTTTAAGCAAGTTGGACTTGTAGGCTTAGAAGACCGCAAGATTACAAGTTTATCTGGTGGTCAACGCCAACGTTTAGCTATCGCTTCTGTATTGGCTACGAACCCAACTGTACTTGTTCTTGATGAACCGACTAGCTCTCTCGATCCAGATGGGACCGCTGAATTATATCGCCTTGTAGGTGATTTGAACCAAAAACACGGCATTACCGTTGTTGTTATCGACCATGACTTGCATGCCGTATTGCCGTACGCTAACCGCATGGCCCTCATGGTAAATGGTTCTATCGCCTGTGATGACGATGTACCTACTACGCTTCGTTATATGTATGAACACAATATTCACGTTGATGCATTGCCATCCGTGTTTACTACGTATATGGAATTGGAACAAGCCGGCTTCCACAGCGATGAACCTTGGCTCAGCATCGAGTCTGCTATCAAGGGCTTGCACCAAATTGAAATGGCTCATGCGATTCAAACCGAGGTGCATGGTAAAAGCAATTCTCCAGCTAATCAAAGAAATACAGTAGATAATCTTGCTGATCAATCTAATATAGTAGAAAGTAGACAACCAGTTCAACGTGTTGATGATGTACCAGGAAAGGACGGTGGCGCTCATGCTTAAGGTTGAAAACATCCGTTTTGGCTATGTGCCAGCCGTAGATATTTTCCGAAACGTGAATTTCACCATCGAGGGAGGCGAATATATTGCCATTGGTGGTCGTAATGGTTGCGGCAAAACGACTATTACGCGTTTGCTCGTAGGCCTAGAAAAGGCTAGGGAAGGCCACATGTATTATAACGGCAGAGATATTACGTCCATGCCGCCGTCTAAACGGGGACAATTTATCGGCTACGTATTTCAACAGCCAGATCGTCAAATGTTCAGACCTACCGTAGCCACAGAGGTTGCCTTCGGACCTGAGTCCTTGGGGCGCAGTAAAGCCGAAGTGAAGCGTATTGTTGATGAAGTATTGGAGCACACAGGCATCGGTCATTTGCGTGAAGCCTATCCTCCAACATTGCGCCGCGGTGAAAAGCAACGCGTTGCCATTGCTTCTGCGTTGGCTATGCAATCTAAAATCCTCATCCTTGACGAACCAACCAGTGGTCAAGATGGTAAGGAAACTAAAGAATTATTAGCACTATTGCGTCAGCTCAATTCAGAAGGCATTACAATCCTTCTTATTACTCATGATATGGAAATCATGGCTAGCGAATGTAGCCGTGCTATCATCATGGGCAACCAAACCGTTGCCTTTGATGGCAGTCCAGAAGAATTATTCAAAAAGTCTACGGATGAATTGCAAGAGTTAGGCCTTACGAAACCACCAAGTGTGGAACTTTCACTAGCGGTACCATCCTTAGGCTATTGCAAATCTATGGATGAATTGAAATCCAAGTTAGTGGCTCAGTTGAGTGGAAAATAGGAGGGACATATGGAACGTTTAGTACCGTTAACAAAAATCTTGATGACCCTTGCTGTATCCGTGTGGGCCATCCTATTGCGTGACTGGGCATCGCTATTGGCATTAGTCGTAGTAGAACTCGGTGTACTGTTTTTGGCAGGTTTGTTATTCAAACAACGCAAAGCCGTGTTGGCATTAACTAGCTTCGCTGTATTTCTTGGACTCATCCAATTCCTTGGCAGTGGCGATGTAACCTCTGCCATTGTATCCGGCTTGCGAATGTTGGCTATGACACTTGTCTTTATAGGCCTGTTGGCAACTACAAAATTGCAAGACCTTACGGCCGCGCTCGTAACACAATGCAAAATTCCTTACGAATATGCATTTATGTTCACTGCCGCACTTCGCTTCGTGCCTGATTTCATTGCTGAAAGCCATGCTGTACAAGAGGCGCAAGCTTGCCGTGGCTTATCTCTCGAAGGCAACTTCATTAAGCGTATCAAATCCTATGCATCTGTTATTCAACCATTGCTGTTAAAATCCTTGGGACGTTCCGAAACAATGGCGTTATCCTTGGAACTACGTGGCTTTGGTGGCCCCACACACAGCTTTGCTGCATCCGTAGGATTGAAAAGAATCGACTATACTGTGATTAGTGCTTTAATTGTTATTACAATACTTTTATTTGTTCTTGTGTAATTTTCTTATAAATCAAGTAAGAGTATAGTTTTGCTTCTATAGAAATGTATTAGCTCTAATAGTTATAATAAAAAATATGATGAAAGTATATAAGTAAAATAAGAGCTTTTTACTTATATATGCTTCAAAACGTATATGCTGAGTGGTAAAAAACGTTGCTTTTACCACTCAGTTTTGTTGTATTGGGGATATAGATGTAAAATATGTAATTTTTACTTCTTAAAAATGTAGAATGTGAAATGGTATGTTATACGAATAGTTCGTCCTTTTTCTTGCGTATGTGGTCTCTTTTTATATATTATGTTAAATAGAAATAATATTTTTTAGGATACCCACAATTTTGAGGAATACTTATGAGTGAATTAGTAATACGACCAATCACAAAGGATGATATAGCCCCTTGTTTAGATATTTACAACTATGAGGTTGTGAACGGCGTAGCTACGCTTGATCTTGAACCTCGCACGTTGTCAGAGTGGCAGGAGTGGTATGAGTCTCATAGCGATGAGCACCATCCTATTGCGGTAGGTACCATTGATGGGATTGTAGCAGGCTATGCATCGCTTTCACCATATCGACCTAAAGAGGCCTATAAAAGTACCGTCGAACTATCTATCTATATCCATCAAGATTATCGCGGTAGGGGGATTGCTACACAACTGATGGCTCATATTTTAGAAATAGCAAAAAATGATTCGTTATTGCACAATGTGGTATCCGTTATTACGGCTGGCAATGAAGGCAGCACCAAGTTACACGCACGATTTGGCTTTACCTATTGTGGTCTAACGCCTCAAGTTGGATTCAAACATGGTAAATATCAGGATACCGAAACATACGCATTATTGGTATAATAATTAGTATAGTAAAATATATAAATTAATACGTTATACCAATGATATATAGATTATAGATAAGGGTTCGCCAGGGGTTGGGGCGAATAGGGGTGATTGAATGAACATGAAAGGTGAACGGCAGTTCGTTGGATATAGTAAGTATCGCAGCCGTCTCGTGGACGGTCATGTGCATACGGAGTTGTGTCCACATGGTAGTGGGGACCGAACTGCGATGATGATAGAAAAGGCCATCGAGTTGCGTATTGAAAAGGTATGTCTTACAGAACATGCACCATTGCCAACAGCTTTTGCTGCAGAATACGGTGGTGATAAAAAGGCCTATGACACAGCGTCTTTGAAATTAAATGAAGTTGATACTTACTTAGAGTTGGGTCGTCAATTACAACGTGCGTATGGCACACATATCGATATTTCTCTCGGTTTTGAAGTCGATTATATTCCAGGCTTTGAATCAGACATTCAAGAGTTCTTGGATCGCTATGGTCCGTTGACGGATGATAATATTTTATCCGTTCACTTTATGGAAGGCGTTAATAATGCCTTTTACTGCTTAGACTACAGTCCTGAAGAATTTGAGAAAGGCTTCGGACCGTGGATCGAAAAACAATATGAGTTATATTACAAATATTACTCCACCGTACGCCAAGCTGTGCGTGCTGACCTCGGTGAATATACACCTAAACGCATAGGTCATTTTGATTTAATCAAGAAATACCAACATCACTTTGGATTTGAACGTCATTTAGATCGTCGCAATGCGCAGGTGGTGAGTGATATTTTGCATATCATGCGCGTCCAAGGTCGTGAGCTAGACTACAACATGAGCGGGTTCTTCAAACCAGACTGCCGTGAAATGTACCCAAGCCGCTTCATTCAAGGCATGGCGGCTATCATTGGTGTGCCATTTGTATTGGGCTCTGATGCACATAGTGTGGCAGATATAGAACGAGTTTGGGGCTAGAGTGATGAGAAAGTTTTGGTTTGGGTTTATTATTTTGATTACTTTAATAACAGCTTTTATAGCTTTTATGTTTTATCATGAACCATCATCAGATGAGCTGGTTGGCCGTAGTGTAGTTTTAGAGTTTGGGCCTAAGAATGAAATTTATATTAGCAAATGGGGTAGCCAATTTATTGTATCTGATATTAGTTTCTCTAACTCTAAATTTCCTTATTTCTTTGATGCCTTTGTAGAGAAAGATAAGGCTGGCAGCTCGTATCTATACTTATTGTGTAAGGATAATATGATTGTCTTTGATAATAATATGAATTGTGTTTTATTCTTCTCCAGACAGAACAAAGAGTCCAAAGTTTTATTAGAGCATGTACGGAAATATTACCATTTTAACGACAGCAAAATTAAGTATAAGATTGAAGACTTAGATGAAGTTGATAAGTCTTCATATCTATCATTACAAAGTCAAAATTAATCCTTAATTATATTTTATTTAATTATGATCCATGAGAGGATATAAACTATAGACGGATTATTTTGATAGTAAATACATGAAATCATAACGGTTCTATTGACAATTCTATAGAACCGTTATATTATGATTTCATACTTTAATAAAGTAAAGCGATAAAATAGAAAAGTATCGATATAGGTAAATTTTTTCTCATAGTGTATTGAATAGCCACATAGCTAGAATGATAGCAAAGGCATATGGCTTTCACAGGTGTGAGAAATGATATGAATCAATTGATAGAAAGGATGTTTACGATGGTACAGCAGCAATTACCTACGGGGTTCCGTGATGATATAGGGATCGTAGCAGAGCGCAAGGATGATGTGAGTCAATATGTACTCGGTCTTTGTCGAAATCGTCAATACACAAAGATCTCTACGCCTCTCGTAGAGTACAAAGATGTATTCAATGGCTATGCAATGGGGCGCGGTCAACATATGTACGAATTCATGGATAGTTCTGATGAGTCCGTCGTAATTCGTCCTGATTTGACGATGCCAATCGGTCGTTTTTTGGCGACTACCAATATTGAATTGCCTCGCACGTTCTACTACTTGGGCGATGTGTTTATGAAAAATAAAAAGCACCGCGGCGATGTGAACCAAGTGACGCAAGGTGGCATCGAGATGGTAGGCTACGAAGGGCTTGAGGCTGAGCAAGAGTGCTTCAAGATTATTAAAGAGGTGAACGAAGCTCAGTTGGGTAATCATTTGTTGCTCGAAATTGGGGATGCTCGGTTCTCTCGTGCTATTACCGATGCTCTTGGACTCAGCGATGATGAAAAAGCGGAGCTCTTAGAGGCGTTATTCACTAAATACTTGCCACGATATAACGAGTTGATTTCTGATTTTAAAAATAGTGCGTTATATCCATTCTTAACTGTATGGCCTCGTTTATTTGGTACGGTTCAAGATATAAAGGATGAGCTAAACCAAATTATCTTGCCTGCAGCGGCGCAGCGTATTTTAGATAATCTCGTAGATATGGCAAATCAAGTGGAAGCAACGGGGCAACAGGTTCGCATCGATGTATCTACGGAACCGCTTCAATCCTATTACACAGGCCTTACGTTTAGAGGCTATGTGGATGGCGTGTCTCAATATATTGTTAGCGGCGGTCGTTATGATGGCTTGCTATCTAGCTTTGATGGTACGCCGATGCCGGCTGTAGGGATGGCTTTCAATATCGACGTCTTGACTGATGTTACCTTGCAGGGTGAAAGCAAAGCTCAAGATAACGATACATTGCGTATTGCTCTTACGAAGGGGCGCGTAGAAAAGGATTTTATTCCACTCCTAGAAGCATGTGGCATTGACTGCGAGCCATTACATAATAAGGCGCGCAAGCTCATTATCTCTTTAGGTGATTCTATGGAGGTCATCCTTGCAAAGGGGCCAGATGTAACGACGTATTTGAAAAATGGCGTGGTTGATCTTGGCATCGTCGGTAGCGATGTGCTCGATGAACAAGACGATACAAGCTATGAAATGCTAGATTTACAAACGGGTAAATGCCAATTTATCTTGGCGTCCTTAGCGGGCTATGATCCTAAAGAGGGTCGCCGTCAACGAATTGGTACGAAATATCCAACCGTTACAAAACAGTACTTTGGAGCTCAAGATGTGGAAATCATCAAGATTGAAGGCTCTGTTGAGCTGGCCCCACTTGTAGGACTAGCAGATGCTATCGTAGATATTACGGAAACGGGTACCACTTTGCGTGAAAACAATCTAGAAATCTTCGATTGGCTACAGCCCATATCTACACGCTTAGTAGCAAATCCGCTAGCATTAAAACAAAAGCGAAATACCATTTTTAATCTCATAGATCAGCTTTCAGAAGCAATTAATAAATAAGATGTAGATTGAATCATATATTTAACTAGCAATACGGATAGCTCAAATAGGAAGAAGGATGACAGATGAAAATATATAAGGAATCATTAGAGGCGATGCTTGCCATTGTACGGAATTACACACAGCAAACCACAGATATGGAGATTGAGCGTCGGGTGTACGATATCATTGCTGATGTCCGCACTAACGGTGATGCGGCGCTCAAAGCGTATTCTGAAAAATTTGACGGTGTTTCCATTGAAGATTTCAAGGTGCCTCAAGAGGAAATCGACGTAGCTTATGAGTCTTTATCTGATGATTTGAAAGCCGCATTATTAAAGGCAAAGGCAAATATTACAGAATTCCACAGCCGTGAAATCGAGCAAGGCTTTGTGGATATGGACACACCGGGCATCATCCGCGGTCAAAAGGTGATTCCCTTGGCTCGTGTTGGTCTTTACGTCCCTGGAGGTACAGCCGCGTACCCTTCGACCATTATCATGACTGCTTTGCCTGCAAAGATCGCAGGTGTAAAAGAAATCATCATGGTTACGCCGCCTCAAAAGGATGGCATTAATCCTGCCGTATTAGGTGCTGCAAAGCTTGCCGGCGTTGATGCGGTATATCAAGTGGGCGGTGCTCAAGGTGTGGCGGCCCTTGCTTATGGTACGGAAACGATTCCAAAGGTAGATAAAATCGTAGGTCCTGGCAATATTTACGTGGCAACGGCAAAACGTCAAGTGTTTGGTCAAGTCGATATCGACATGATTGCGGGCCCAAGTGAAATTGGTGTTATCGCCGATGACAGCGCAAATCCAGTGCATCTCGCAGCAGATCTCTTATCCCAAGCGGAACATGACCCTCGTGCGCGCGCCATTATGGTGACTACTAGTGAAAGCTTAGCAAATGCCGTATCCGATGAGGTAGAACGTCAACTTAAATTGTTACCTCGTGAAAGCATCGCTCGTCCAGCTATTGAAAACAACAGTTATATTGCCATTATGGACAGCATTGAAAACATGTTCACGGTGATGAACGAAGTGGCGCCAGAGCATTTGGAAATCCAATTGCCAGATCCAATGAATTACATGAGCCTTGTTCAAAATGCAGGCTCCGTATTCCTCGGTGCTTATGCGTCTGAGCCATTGGGCGATTATGTAGGCGGTACGAACCACGTATTGCCAACTAGTGGTACGGCGCGATTCTCGTCTCCGCTAGGCGTATATGACTTTGTGAAACGTACATCTTTCACACAATTTACAAAAGAACGTTTAGAAGAAGTGGCAAAACACATTACTACATTGGCTCGTACGGAAGGTCTCGAAGCGCATGCTCGTGCCATCGAAGTACGATTTGAAAAATAGAGGGAATATTATGATACGCACAGGCACGGTGCAACGCACCACTCAAGAAACAGATATTACAGTAAAAATTACCCTTGATGGGGCGCAAACGAGCTCCATCTCGACCGGAATTGGCTTTTTTGACCACATGTTGACGTTATTGGCGAAGCACGGCCGTTTTGAACTTATGGTAGAGGCAAAGGGCGATACATATGTGGATGCTCATCATACGGTTGAGGACGTTGGACTTGCATTAGGTCAGGCCTTGGTGAAAGCCCTTGGCGACAAGGCTGGTATCGAGCGCTACGGCGATGCGTGGGTTCCTATGGATGAAGCATTGACGCAAGTTGTAATCGACTTGAGCGGTCGCCCATACCTCGTTTTCCAAGGGGAATGGAGTACGCCCGTTTTAGGTGGTAACTTTGAAACAGAGCTAGTGGAGGACTTCTTCCAAGCTTTTGCGATGAGCGCTGCTATGAATTTGCATGTGCGCAATCTATATGGTCGCAATACACATCACATTATTGAAAGTATGTTTAAGGCAACGGGCCGTGCGTTGCGCAAAGCAGTTACTATTAACCCAGATATTCAAGGCGTAAATTCTACAAAGGGCGTTATTTAATAAAGGAGAATGTATGATTTTTCCAGCTATAGATTTACAAGATGGGCGCAGTGTTCGCCTCTATAAAGGTGATTTCACACAGGAAACGGTCATCAATCCTGATCCAGTAAATCAAGCGAAACAATATGAAGCAGCTAAGGTTGGAGCCTTGCACCTTGTCGATTTAGATGGTGCCAAGGCGGGCAAGCCTGTAAATATAGACATTGTAAAAGCAGTGCGTGCAGCTTTCACAGGCATCCTTGAAATTGGAGGTGGCATTCGAGATAAAGAGGCCGTTGACCTCTATTTAAGCTTGGGCGTAGACCGCGTTATCTTAGGCTCTGTAGCGTTTAAAAATCCGGAGCTTACAAAGCAGGTTATCACTGAATACGGTGCGGAGCGCATCGTTATCGGTGTAGATGGAAAAAATGGCAAGGTCGCCGCTGAAGGTTGGCTCGACCAATCCGACGTGCCGATGACCGATTTAATCGGTGCCATGGTTGAAGGTGGGGCAAAGTATTTCATTGTTACCGATGTAGACCGAGACGGTACAATGCAGGGTGCCAATGAAGAGTTACTTGGTAATTTGCAAAACGAATTTCCTACTGCACGCATCGTTGCCTCTGGGGGTGTTCGTAATTTGGCAGATATTAAATCTCTTGAACAAAAAGGCGTTATGGATAGCATCGTAGGGAAGGCTCTGTACGAGGGCTCGATTACACTAGAGGAAATCGCCGAGTACAATCAGCAGAAATAATAGAAATGTGATGCTCTTAAATTAATTATTGGCTGTAACTAATGGAATATATTGAGTGACACTCGATGGAAAGGAGCTTTATGTTAGCGAAACGGATTATTCCCTGCCTAGATGTAGATGATGGGCGCGTAAAAAAAGGGGTTAACTTTGTTAATCTCGTAGACGTAGGCAGTCCAGTAGACATTGCGGCTTCCTATGAGCAGCAACAAGCTGATGAGCTCGTATTTTTAGACATTACGGCCACCGTTGATGCGCGGACCACTATGCGCGATGTGGTACAAGAAATCTCCACACAAGTATTTATGCCACTCACCGTGGGTGGTGGTATAAAGAGTATTGAAGATATGACGGCTTTATTGAAAGCTGGTGCGGACAAGGTATCTTTGAACTCCGCGGCTCTCGCTAACCCTGAGCTCATCACAGAAGGGGCTCAAAAGTTTGGCAATCAATGTATGGTTGTAGCCATCGACGTGAAAACCGATGAAAAAACTGGTGAATGGTATGCTTACACTCATGGTGGGCGCAACCGTACAGAATGGAAAGCTCTCGACTGGGCTAAAGAGGCCGTAGCTCGTGGAGCAGGAGAGTTGCTAGTGACAAGTATGGACAAAGATGGCACGAAATCCGGCTTTGATATTGAACTATATAAGGCTCTAGAGTCCGTCGTAAATGTACCTATCATCGCCTCTGGAGGAGCAGGTAAGGTTGAGGATTTTATAGATCTCTTTAAGCAAACCAGCGTTACCGGTGCACTGGCGGCATCTATATTCCACTTCGGAGAAGTTAAAATTCCTGAACTCAAACAAGAACTACGAGCTCACGGAATTACAGTACGCTAAAACAGATTTAAAAAATTATTATCTCTCGTAAGTTCTTTACTATTTTATATGTCCAGAATTAGTTAAATAGTTTATTTATAGATAAACAGAAAATAGAAATAGTAATAGATAGAGATACAAGCTAATATAGGATAACAGTTTGGTGATTACTTTTAATAAAGGATAGAATATGAAACCGGATTTTGAAAAAGGAAATGGCTTGTTGCCGACGGTTGTGCAGGATGCAGAGACAAAGGATGTCCTCATGGTGGCGTGGATGAACGAAGAAAGCTTTCACAAAACACTAGAAACAAGGGAAACGTGGTTTTGGTCTCGATCTCGTAAGGAGTTATGGCATAAGGGTGGTACTAGCGGTAATGTGCAGCACGTGGTGAGTATGGCCCTCGATTGTGATGGCGATACCTTGCTCATTCAAGTTAAGCCGGAAGGTCCTGCCTGTCATACTGGGCGTACAAGCTGTTTTTTTAATGAAGTAGAACGGAGTTAAACATGGCACAGCAAACACTGAACGAATTATACGAAATTATTAAAAATCGCAAGGCACAGCCAAAGGAAGGTTCTTATACGAATTATTTATTCAATAAAGGACTCGATAAAATTTTGAAAAAAGTTGGTGAAGAGGCTACAGAGGTAGTAATCGCCGCAAAAAATGATGATCCTCAAGAACTGATTTACGAAACGGCAGACGTGTTATACCACTTGCTCGTGTTATTAGCGGAGAAAAATATTCCATACGAAGCCATTGAAGCTGAGCTAGCGAGCCGCGAAGGGGTTGTTAGCAAGACTACGGATCGCCCAGAAATTACAAACTTATAATGTATATCCTATTATGAGCTTGGACATATGAGCTCTGGTGGAGTTCATATGTGTCTTTTGTGTGTTATATGAGTTATATGCGTTATATGCGTTAAGAAAATAGTTAGAAAGGATAGCCTATGAAAGAGATAATTCGCACATTGAAACCTTATATACCTGAGGAGCCGGCTGAAGCGGTGAAAGAGCGCCTTGGTGTAGAGCGATTGGTGCGCTTGTCGGCGAATGAAAATCCCTACGGTACATCGCCATTGGTACGGGAGGCTATTCTTAGCTATGTAACTCATAATGATGCTAACTACTATCCAGATGGCAACGCCTCCGATTTGCGTATGAAACTCGCTGACTACTGGCAGGTACAACCTGAGCAACTCATCATCGGAGTAGGTCTCGATGAAGTCATCGCCATGGTCAATAAAACATTGATTACTACGGGTGACTCCATCGTAGTAAGCGTGCCAGCCTTCTCGGAATATGCCTTGAATGGCCTCGTGGAAGGTGCTGAGATCCGCGAGGTGCCAGCTGATTTTGAAACAGGACAGTATGATTTTTCTGCTCTCGTGAAAGCTGTAGATGAAACGACACGCCTCGTGTGGATTTGTAATCCTAATAATCCAACGGGTACCTATGAGTCTGTTGAAGATATCCGCAAATTTGTAGCAGCTATACCAAAGGAAACCTTGGTCATCATAGACGAGGCGTATATCGATTTTGTTACCTCTGTAGCAGTTCCTACGGCACGTGCGCTCTTGGATGAGTTCCCTAATGTGGCTATCATGCGTACCTTCTCGAAAGCCTATGGCCTTGCCAATTACCGTGTAGGTTACATGATGACACCTATAGAATTGGCAAATTATATGCAAACCATTCGCTTGCCGTATAATTTGAATACCTTATCTCAAGTGGCTGCAGAAGCCGCTTTCGGTGATCAAGAATTCGTGGCGAGAACGGTCTCTCAAAATGTAAAGGAACGGGCAAAATGGGAAAGCCTCTTTGATGAGCTAGGTATTCACTACTATAAGAGTGAGGCTAATTTTATTTTCTTTGCAGCGCCTGATGCAGACGGTCTTGCAGATGCTTGGCTTAAATCAGGTTACCAAGTGCGCCGAGGTCAACGAGAAGGATGGTTACGTCTTACGATTCCCATGTCTCAAGATGGGGATGTTATGCGTAAGATATTAAGAGACTTCATGAATTAATTCGTATAGAATAACATACAATTCGTAATACGTTTTGTTTAATCTTATCGTGTTTTACCCTATAGAATGGAGTTTATCATGATTGCCATTATAGATTATGATGCAGGAAACACCTTCAATGTCCAGAAAGCCTTAGCTTACATTGGTCTTGAAGCAGTGCTAACGGCAGATTCGGCGACTATATTAAATGCTGATGGTGTTCTCTTGCCAGGTGTAGGCGCATATGCGCCAGCGATGGCAGTTCTAAAAGAGCGTGGTTTAGTCGATGTCATCTATGAAGTAGTAAAACGGGATATGCCTTTATTAGGTATTTGTTTAGGCATGCAACTTTTATTTGAAGAATCTGAAGAATACGGGCCAACTCCTGGTTTAGGACTTATTCCCGGTAAGGTAAAAGAAATCCCTCGCGATCTAGGTCTTAGCGTGCCTCATATGGGTTGGAATAAAAATGTAGTACAGCAGCCTCATAGTGCTTTTAGCAATGTAGATGATCAATATACATATTTCGTTCATTCCTATTATGTGGATACAGATCCTGAATATATCATATCTACTGCAAATTATGGTATCGATGTACCTGGCATTGTAGAACGAGGTAGAGTATATGGAATGCAATTCCATCCTGAAAAAAGCGGTGTCGTAGGTCTAAATTTGTTACGTACATTTGGGACTATTACAAAAATTTATAGAACAGCAGGAGAATAGGGATATAGCTATCTTTCATTACAGATAGAAATAAGTCATTCAGTAACCAATATATCTAGGATAATAACGGCATCTCATAGGTAGAGAATGCCGTTATTATGCTTTATAGTTATACTTAACTTTCAAAATGAGAAATTAATAATTGACACCTTGTTGATTAGTTATACAATTATGTTGTAAGTACTAACATTTTAGGAAGCCATTGTGGCATGGATACGATACATAAGTTTTATCAGTAATATTCATATACTCCATGTCACGGGATTACTGGAGGTGTTTATATGGTTATGAATGGTATTTACTTAGTTATTGCCTCCGCGTGTATTCTAATTTTAGCGTACCGCTTTTATGGGGCTTTCATAGCGGCTAAGGTACTGACATTGGATCAATATCGTCCAACGCCAGCTATGGTTCACAATGATGGTCACGATTACGTGCCAACCAACAAATGGGTAACCTTTGGTCATCACTTTGCAGCAATTGCTGGTGCAGGGCCACTTGTAGGTCCTGTTATCGCAGCACAGTTTGGATATTTGCCTGGGGCATTATGGATCCTAATTGGTTCCGTATTAGCCGGTGCTGTACATGATATGGTTATCTTGTTTGCTTCCGTTCGTTATGATGGTAAATCGATTGCGGATATTGCTCGCGAAGAAATCAGTAAACTTGCTGGTTTTGGTGCTATGCTCGCTACCTTATTCCTATTGATCATTACCCTTGCTGGTATGGCTGTAGTAGTAGCTAATGCATTGCATAACTCTCCTTGGGGATTCTTCTCCGTATTTGCTACCATTCCAATCGCTATTTTTATTGGTATTTATTTGAAATGGTTGCGTCCTGGTAAAATTCAAGAGGCGACTATTATTGGGGTAGCCTTAATCTTCGCAGCCATCATCTACGGTCCAAATGTAGCAGCTAGCGAATATGCATCTTGGTTCACATACGACTTGCAAACCATTGAAATTATGCTTGCTGTGTATGGTTTCTTCGCAGCTGCATTGCCAGTATGGTTGTTACTTGCTCCTCGTGACTATTTGTCCACATACCTTAAAATCGGTACAATCGGCGCATTGGCACTTGGTATTATCATTGTAATGCCTGAAATTCAAATGCCAGCTGTAACTCCTTACATCTGGGGCGGCGGTCCTGTATTGAAAGGTTCCGTATTCCCTTACATCTTCATTACTATCGCATGTGGTGCGTTATCTGGCTTCCATACTGTTATTGCTACTGGTACAACACCTAAAATGCTTACTAATGAAAAAGAAATTTTACCTATCGGTTATGGTGCGATGTTAACAGAAGGCTTCATCGCTATGATGGCGTTGATTGCTGCCACTGCATTGCATCCAGATGATTACTTTGCGATTAACTCCACAGTTGAGTCTTTCAAAGCTTTAGGCCTTAAAGTTCATGAATTACCTGCATTGTCTGCAATGGTTGGTGAAGACTTGATGCACCGTCCTGGTGGTGCCGTATCCCTTGCAGTAGGTATGGCTCATATATTCTCCAGATTGCCTAATATGGATCACTTGATGGGTTACTGGTATCACTTCTGTATCATGTTCGAAGCATTGTTCATCATGACATTGATCGATGCTGGTACTCGTGTAGGTCGTTACTTACTTCAAGAATTATTAGGTCATTTCCATCCTAAATTCAACGACCAACACTGGGCTCCTGGTGTGTATGGTTGTGCCGCTTTAATTTGTATCTTGTGGGGCTACCTAGTTCTACAAGGTAACATCGGTATTATCTGGCCTCTATTCGGTGTATCGAACCAATTATTAGGTACTATGACATTGGCTGTAGGTACTACAGTTATCATGAGACTTGGCCGCAAACGCTATGCATGGGTAACAGGTATTCCTTGTATCTTAATGGCTATCGTGGCTATCGCTGCAGACTATGAAAATGTATTCTACAGCTATATTCCTGCTGGTAAATGGATTCTAGTAGCATTTAGTGCTGCTATGTTCCTTATGATCCTTATCGTATTAATTGAAGCTGTACGTAGCTGGATTCGCTTGTCTAGCATTCCTCAAGACTATCGGACTCAAGCTGAAATCGAAGCTGAAAGCCTTGTAAAATACGGTAAAGAAGTAAAAGCATAATATTGATTATTGCAATATATAAAGTGCACTCACATTTGTGAGTGCACTTTTAATTTATAAATTTTCTGCTTTTTTTATAAAATAGTTAGGTAATGGCGTCTTGTATGCAGAGTTTTCTGTGAGCAAGGCGCTTTTTGTATGGAAAAGAGTTTCTTATGGTCAATATGATTGATACAGTTAACACCGCATGGGTATTGTTATTTGAACATGTTATAATAGGACTATGAAACATTATATACGTTCTTATTGGACAAAATATAAACAATTGTATAAGAAAGGCCTAAAAGGCATTGCTGCCTTTCTTGCCATTGGAGCGATTATAGTCTTTGTACTAGCAACCATTGCTAGTCGTGGAATGGGCGTTATTTTTAATGAGGTTATGGCTCGACAAACTATGATGCGTGGCACGGTTACTGTTGAAAGTTTATCTGCTACACCGTGGGGGACTTTGACTTTTACAGGCCTTGTTTGGAAGGACCCAGAAGGGCATGAGTTGCTCAATGCACCGAGCGGGAAGGTCCGCGTTAATATGTGGGATGTGGTGACACGTAATTTTAAGTCCTCTGCTATCGAGGGCATTGAATTAGATGATGCGGTTGTAGTCGTTGATTTAGACGATAATAATCGGTTAGATTTCGCGCCCATATCTCCAGATGTACATAAACCAATTAACGAGATAGAACCCCGTTCGAAAGCACCTAGAAAGACTACACAAGAACGGCAAGAGGAACTAGGTAAGGAAGTACGTAACTTCAATTGGGAGGGACAACATTTAGATCTTAAGATTAGACTTAGAAATAGTCAGTTAGAGGTCTTTAACAGAAATCGCCATTATGTGATAAAGGATGTAAACGCTAGAATTGATCTTGATAGTAAGAGGGCCATTCGTATCGATATGGAAACGGGCAAATTTGGGGGCACCGCCATAGGAGATGGTTTCGTTTTGAAAGGTCGCATAGACTTAAAAGATGTTTTAAAACATCGCATGCCTCAACTGGATTTACAATTTGATGTGAAAGGGGTGGATCCGTCATCTCTAGGCTTTGGTGAGAATATTCATGACGCCATGACCTTGCTTACAAAGGTAACAGGTGATTTTAATCGTCCTTTTGCTAAAGGTCGGGTAACGATGCCTATTTTGCGAATTCCTGCGCTCACCTTTGATAATGTGGTGGGAGATGTGACGTATCAAGATGGTATTCTGAATTTTGAAAACGTTAGCGCTAATGTATACAGTGGTAAATTAGAGGCTAAAGGTGTATATAATTTGGACACTCGCGCCTATACAATTACTGGTGTAGCAAAAGATCTAGATAGTAGTGTGGCCCTTAAAGCACCAGAGTTTCTCGTGCCTGTATCGGCAAATTTGAACTTTAAAAGCGAAGGTAAACCTCGCGATATGGAGGTGTGGGGGAACTTCTGGTCGGGTGAAGGTCATTATATGCTGATACCGATTCAAAGTATTACGGGTAACTTTCACAATAAGGGGCGTCATCTATCCTTTAATGATGTGAAAGTAAATACAAAATTCACCACTATTTCTACGGATGCCCTACGTATCGATGAAGGACAACTCACGATGGGACCTCTTAATATTACGTCCCACGGGGGCAGTAATTTTATTCTTTATGATGAGTCATTTGATGAAATTGATGAAAATATGACTCGCATTAAAGACGATATGAAACAAGCCAGGGAAAATAGTAGACGTGCCTCTGACTCTGCAAAAGGTATCGACAAATCTGGCCTTACAGTGCCGGACATAAATGAATCCATGAAGGATCTGAAGCGGAGTATGGATACGGCAAAAGATAGCTTAGATAATCTGTCAAAAAACAGTAAGCAATAAACTGTATTGAGCCGTAAAAGGTAAGAAGAAACAATAAAGTAACAATATAAAGTAACAAAAACAATAAACTAGCAAAAATCAAAAAAGAAGGCAATTCATCATGGTGATGAGTTGCCTTCTTTAAGTTATAAGGTGCTAAATTATATGTAGCTATACGAAAGATTTTATTATCTGTTTAATCCGTTAGAGCGTACATATTCGGTATTTTCTGTGTCTTTGGCATCTGTTTTGGTGTTAGTTCGTTTTACCGTAATAAGAGGTTTCTTTTCTTTGGTTTCCTCTTCTTCGTATGGAATTACTTTATCTCCTTGATCCGGTAAAAATGTTTCGATACCGTTTCGTTTGCCTTTTTGCGTGTTTGAATCAGTGGCTAATTGACTTTGTTGTGGAACGATATAGATTTCGTCTTTATTGATGGTTACATCATTTAGCAAGAGTTTGAATGCGTTCGGACTTACATATAGAATTCCGTCTACCATACGTGCTGCAGGAAGTAAAGATTCGGATGTATCAAGGTTGATGATTTGCAGTTTACCCTTGCGCACGACTTGTTTAGAGTCTAGTTGTACCGCTAAGGTAGCAATATTCATATCGATTAATGCCGTTTTTGTAGGGGTATCCCAAGATACTTTATAACCTAATGCTTCCGACACTTGACGTAACGCTACGAGTGGCTGACCGTCAACATAGATAACATTTGGTTTATTATCTATGGGCTCCAATAATAGGCCATCTACATTGATGTAATGCTGTGTCGTTACTGATGCAGGTCTTTTTAAACTCTGCGTCGGTGCAGGTGTATCCATACCGACTGCTGCCTGTGCAGGCTGTACCACTCCGCTTGTGAAAGCCAGCGCTCCTAAGGCTATACCGGATACAATAAGTTGTTTTAATTTCATGGTAACCTCCATTGTGTATAAAACGTCACGATAAATCATAATTGGTACTATAACATGGATATATGAATATTATATTATGAATTTTAATTTTATAAAACTGATAAAGGAGAAGGAGTAAATTTATCGATTTTATACCTAGGCTTGATTGTAAAATATATTTATACTTTACAACAAAACTTTAATTATGCTATTCTGAGGAAACATGATTAATAGTATTGGTGTTCATATGCAGGAAATGAGGACTGTGACTAACTCTCGTGTTCAAATTGATTTTAAATTTGATAAGTTAAGAATAGTATGATTTTTTGATAATTTATTTCTTACATCCTGAGAATAGTGTGAAGTTTAGGCTTGATAGTAGGAAACGTATATGTTCTGTTGGGCTTGTATTTAGTTAAATGGTTCAGATAAAAAACTTTAAGGGGTATCTATGAAGAGGATCGAGGTAATATGTAGTGAAAATAATAATGAAATTAAAACGTTATATCATTTTTATACTATTATGTATCGGGATATGTTTAATCTTAAATCCAGTAGAACGAATATATGTTTTTATCTTTGCGGAGCGCTATGCTACGGAATGCTTTGAAGGATTAAAGATTCAAATTTTAAATAATGGAAACGTAATTTATAAAGATAGTCTTTTTGATGAACCGCTTGTTATATTTGAAAAAGTATTATGCTATCGTGAAGATGATGATAAAATTATTTTTTGTAAATATAACTATTTGTTTAATGGAACATTCAACTATAAATATTTAGTCTATCACAAATTTGATTCATCATTTAGCACATATTATTCGGAGGGCCCTTATTTACATACTGATTATGGATTTAAGTTGAAGTATTCTGATGATCGTTATTATGATGATGATAATTATGCCATTACAGTTCCCAGTAAATGGGTTTTGCTAACGCCATGGCATTAGTATGAATTACAGTATTTAAATAGGCTCTATAATAAGTGTTGGAGGTCTTGCTGCTGGTCTTGCAGGTGCTTTTGTTATTGGTATTACTGGAGCAACACTTGGCGATTGCGTTAAAGATGAAATTAAATTTAATTTAAAAAAGGATGTAGATAAGTAATGTATCAAGATTTGATTATAATATTGGGGATTATATTTCTCGTATACAAACTTATTACACATGAAGGTAAGCTTAGTTTAGCTAGAATTATTGCAACGGTTTCTATTATTGTCGGTTGTGGATTAGTATTGCTGAGTAAACTGATATCTCCATTTGTTTTACTATTTTGGTGGCTAATTTGTCTCGGTATTTCTTTAATAGGAATGTATTTTGTGCCAAGTAGTGAGAATTATGATGAGGATAAAGCCCAAAAGCATCAAAAGCTATATAAAGGGGCTTTATACTCCTGGATATTTATGATAACTTTATATATTTTTCTATATATTTTGATTTATTATTAGCTATATCCTTGTTATTGAGGGTAGTGTCAATAATTTTGTGTAAATTATATTCTTTAATAAGAAACCATATTCATCAATATAAAGAAAAAATAGGTGCTGTTAATCCCACATATGGATTTATATATAACTATTATAGATCTGATGGAAGAGAAGTAATTGATATTATAATTAAAAGAACAAAAGAGTATAAAGCTGGTTCGTTTGATAAACCGAAGTTCTTGTCTTTTAATCATAGTGAAATACTAAAAAATTCTAATAATTCAGAATTTGTTTGGACTAAGGAGGCTTTAGGAAAGTCAGTTGCTCAAAATGTATTATCAGAGGTGGGAAATCAACCATGGGTTGGATATGTGCATTATGCAGAGAACGCATCAAAATTTACTCGAACTGTAGCGAAAGTTGGAGGGCCTGTTTTAATAGGTTACTTACTTTACGATATGCAAAATGATTACCAAATGTACAGTGGTCGAGAACTAGCTAAAGCTTGGGGCGCGGATTTACTTCCTGTAGTTTTCGGATTGGGTGGAGGTGTTGCTGGCAGTGCTGGTGGACCAGCAGGTTCTTTTGTCGTTGGTGTTACTTTGGCGACAACGGGAGACTATTATAAAGATAAGATTAAGTCTAATTTGAAAAAGGATGTAGTTAAGTAATGTCTCGAGATTTGATTATAATATTGGGGATTATATTTCTCATATACAAACTTATTACTCATAAAGGTAAGCTTACTTTAGCTAGAATTATTACATTTTTAGGCCTTGCAATGGGAAGCGGAATAGCTTTGCTTCATGAATTTGCCCCAGTATTTGTATTATTTTTTCTGACAATAGTTTGCATGGGAATTTCTTTGGTTGGGATGTATTTCATGCTTAAGAATGACGAGTTTGAAAGTGATAAAGTAGAGAAATATCAGTCCAATTTTAAAGTAGGCGTATATACTTGGTTATTTCTAGTCGCTTTATACATATATTTATATGTTTTAACCTATTATTAGATACTTTGATAATGTATATAGTAGGATTTTATTGATTAATATGTAACTCTAATATAAGGTATATAAACATAAAAAGGACGCTATAGTCTAATCTTCAGTAGTATATACAGAATGGTTTAGAACTATAGCGTCTTTTTATTTAATCGCTCATTTGAGGTCTGCGTGGATGTTACAGATAAGTCATAGAGCTGAAAGAGAGTTTATTTCATGCGAACATTAAAGCTGTTGGTGAAGCAATTTCAGGTAAATCAGTCAAATTAGTGGCTTCTAATGATGTATCTTTACAAGCGGCAACGAATACAAGTGAAAAGCTTGAAAATGCTAAGAGTAAAGGCTAGTCTGTTGGGGCTAATATTAGTGTTGCTGGTGGCGGTATACTTGGTTTTGATGCAAGTGCTAATGCTGCAAAACAAAAGGGTAATACAAAGGTAACAACACATACTGGTACTACTGTTGTAGGTACGGATGCTGTTAATATTACATCAGGAAAGGATACCTATATCAGTGGCTCCAAGGTAATTGGTAAATCTGTAACAACCGACGTAGGTGGAAATCTTTCTATTGAAAGCTTACAAGATACAAAGACATATGTAGGTGAAAGCTCTAATAAAGGGTTTAGTATATCTACAAATGCGGGTTCTCTAAGTAATGTATCTATGAGCTCAAGCAAAGGTAAAATGAAAAGTGATTATGCAAGTGTTACTGATCAAGCGGGGATATATGCAGGTGATGGTGGCTTTGTAATTTTAAGAACCTTAGTAAAGCAGGAAAAGATGCTGTGTGGAACACATTAGGCACATTACCTAATCTGTTACCAGACTCTAGCAAATCTACTTCTACTACTACAAAATCTGCTATTTCAAATGGTACAATAGAAGTACGAGATGCTGGCTTTAATATGCAAACACTGTCTCGAGATACAAAAGATAGCTTGAATAAGCTTGATGAAATCTTTGATAAAAAGAAAATTGAAGAACGTCAAGAATTATCTAAGTTATTTGCAAAAGAAGCCTTTGAACAATTACATAATTGGAATCCAATCTCTAAAGAAGGTAAAGCCGCAAAAGCAATAGCCCATGGTGTAGTCGCTGAAGTATCTGCTCGTATGGCAGGGAATAAACCGGGTAGTGGGTTTTATGCTGGAGCTACCAATGAAGCATTAATTGGAGAGATTCAAAAAATTGCAAAAGAAAAACCTGATGTAGCTCAAACATTAAGTGCTTTATTAGGTGCTGCTGTAAATGGTAGCTTAGGCTATTCCCCTGTGACAGGTGCAGCTGAAGCACAATATGGGACTAAATGGAATCAATATTTAACAACAAATCCAGATACAATATATTTGGCAAAAAAATATTTAAAGAAAAAGAATGGAGAAAGTTTAAGTGAGCGTGAAGTAATATTCCTTTTGGAGAATTTAAGGAGTATAGCTGAAAAAGATAGTGATAAAGCCAAATCTTGGGAGATAATGTCAGAATCATATTGGGATTTATCTCATTGGGAGGATTTTCTTATTTCATATGGCAATTTATCCTATCAAAGTATCTCTGACTTTGAACATCATTATAGTTTATTGAAGGATGAACAAATTAGATTACAAAAAGAGTTAGTCAAACAAGGGTATGTGTTTACTGATGTTGTACCGGTTAAAGCTATTTATGTTGATGAAGATAGGAGAGCCTTGGATGAAGCAATAAGATTAGAGAAGGAAAAGGATATTGATATTAATAAAGAAAGAGATGTTAATAAACGTCAGAATATAATTTACTACACAGCAAAGGAAGCCGGGATGGCTTTTGAACGTAATGTACTTAAATCTAAATATCCTGTGTTAACAGTTTTTTTTGAAAAAATGAGAACTGGGAATGGTAGTATGGAAAAGTATAACTCGAAAAGTATTTTAGCAAAAACAATTGCGCAGTCAAATGGCATTAAAGATATTTTAGTTTCTTTGCGTGATGAGGATTTTGATAAGGATACAAATAGTGTTTTAAAACGTATTGATATTAATTTTGCTAAGACTGAAAAGGGTGGCGCCTGGTCTGATTTAGGGGCATCGGTAGGAAGAATGGCTGCTAGATTAAAAGTTATAAAGCATGGTGATTATTATGATGTCAAACTTTTAGGTTTCGATAGATCTAATTATGAATATAAAGAGGATGCTAGTGATATAAAAGATAAGTGGATTAGATGGGCCAATAATTTCTTTTATGATTTACAACAACAAGGTTTAATTACTCCGTTTTCTTTTGAGGTAACTTCTAATTTTTACTTCAATAAGTCTAATGGAAAGGTATATACTAAATGATAGTACTAAAATCTTTACTGAAAAGGATGGGTTATTTTGTAATTATATTTATTAGTATTGTAGCTATATATATAATTACCTATGTTGCTTCTACAACAACCTTTTTAGCTACCTCTAATTATGACTCTTCTCTTGGTAGGGAGGCTGGGTATCTTAATGATATGGATTATGATTTGTATGTTCCAGGAGAAATACTGACTGTTGAAGTTTATAATGATTATGAGATTGCATGTTTAACGTCTTTTGGTGCTATTTTTGTAAATGGTAATGAGGGGAGTATTCACTATCTTATTGAAGTCGATGATAGAGCCTCACTTTTAAAAGAAATTGCTTCTTATAAAGATAAAGCTAAGAAACGACAGGTTGTAGTGTATGATAGCAGTCAATCGTTAAGTGATAAAGAGAAAAAGCTCTATCAAAAGTTAATTGATAGAATTGATAAACGATTACCTACTTATGTTGACGTAAATCGAGAACCAAAATGGCTTCAAGTTCTAAGAAATATAACAGGTAATGATAAAAGCTTAATATAGTTGTTTCAATAAATCTAAAAAGGACGCTATAGTCTAATCTTCAGTCGTTATACTGATTGATTTAGAACTATAGCGTCCTTTTTTATTCCGTTCATTTGAGGTATGAGAGGATGTTACAGATATGTTATAAAGATGAGAGAGATTTTATTTCATGCGAACTGCTTCACCGAATTCGTCTTCGGTCATGAGTTTTTCTTCCAATATGATTTCTTTAATAGAGCAACCGCGTTTGTATGGTTCTTTTACTATCTTAGTACTCTTATCATAACCGATGTATGGTGTTAAGGATGTGGCAATCATGATGGATTGTTCTAATTTTTATTATATAAACTTATATAAATTTTGTGATATATTAGAATTAAAATTTTAGTTGTGTTGTAAACGAGTAGTTTTAATGATAGGAATACTCATATGTTATTTTTAAAAATTTATAATTATTTTGTGAGGGGCGTTGTACTTTTCTTTCTTATAATTATCCCTTTTACTATTGTTACAAATCCTGAAATGATCGAGGATGAAGTCGATTTTCATTTTTTTGTTACTCTATATATTGTAATCCTTTTGAGCTATGTGGTATGGACCTATATTTATAACTATTTAAGACGTAAAAGAGGTTAGCATTTGTGCATATTCATTTACCATTAGTTTTCGTAGTCATCTTTTACTCGGCAATTGTTCTCTATTGGATCATATATAAGATACTCTTAAGAAAAAAACTTTCACCATTACTAGTATCTTTAATTGCTAATTCTAATTATAGTTTTATTAAATTTATCTCTTGGGCGATAATTATTACATACCCATTCATGCTTTTTAGCATGTTTTATTTCTTAGATTACATAGCCGTGCCAATTGTTATGGCTTGGTTTTTACAACCTGTTTTAGTTGCAGCTACACTATTCAGGCAGTCATCACACAGTCGTTATTATGATTGGGCTAGAAAAAAACAGATGTATGTAGTGTGGATTGTATTCTTTTATTTATTAGCGGTTCTAGGTGTATTGAAATTTTATGATTTTTTGTAGCGTTTAAGTTGTAAAGAAAAAGTATATTCCCTTTATTGAGAATCAAGGGAGAAGTAGGAATGCCTGCTAACAATAAAAATTTTTTAAAAGCTATATTTTCATAAAGGTGTAGATGCTCACTTAGAAGTATTTGATAAAAATGGAAATCATTTAGGAGAAGCAGATCCTATAACTGGAGTGATTAGGGAGGGATCTCAAGACCGTAGCAAAAAACTTAGAAAGGATTTAAGGTAATGATTATGAAACCTATTAAGTCTTTATATAGTAGATATAACCAAAATGATATTTGTATGTTAGAACGAATAGGACCATATAGCATAATAAATAATAACCATCAAGGGATTATTGTATTGGACTCCTCATGGAATGAAGTGAAAAAAATTAAGGTAGATGAAAATCTATTTTTCCCTGAAGCCAGATATATAGATTACGTCAATAATAGGATACTTTTTAAGTTAGAAGCATTTCTGTGCTTAATTGATATTGAGAGTAGTTGGGTTAAACTAATAGAGCTTCCTAGTGATTTGCAAGATTTATGTTTTTCAGACTTACATTGTTTTGGCAAAGACTATATTATGATAGGTACGAGTAAGAATGTAGTATCTTTGGATTTAATTGACTTTAAAGTTACAGTGCTAGATCTTGATTCTGTTAATGAATATCCATTTAATGAGTATCGAAATAGATATAATGGAATAGTGACGTATTTTAGAAATCATAAATTAATTTGTCATGACTCTAAAAATATAATAATTGTAGATGGTACACGTGTTATTGAAATTCCAGATGTAGTTTCTATCAAATACTATCAACTAATGGCCTCTAATAGATATTTGTTAGCAATTGGTGAAAAACAGCTACAGCTTATTAATATAGAGAATGCTAGGGAAAGTAAATTAATCTCTTTTTCATTTCCATGTTATTGTGTTGGTGCAGATATATTGGAGGAACAGGATACAATCCATCTCTCTCTTTTATTACATAATGATTGGGAAGAGATTATGCGTGTGGAAGAATATGCTTTTACCTTTGATGAATTACATGAGGATGTTGTGCTATAAGTAATTCTTTATATGCTATAATTAAGTGTTACATGAATTATTTAATATATCTTAATTATAGAGTTATAGAGATTATAGAAAGAGGTTCTTTATGGCATCCGGCAGATCTGAAAAAGAGTTACAAGGGGTAACGATGTTAGGTCACAAGACCGATTATCCTACTGATTATGCACCACAGGTGTTAGAGGCGTTTGATAACAAGCACCCAGAGAATGATTACTTCGTTAAGTTTAATTGCCCTGAGTTTACTAGCTTGTGTCCTATGACAGGTCAACCAGACTTTGCCACAATCTATATTTCTTATGTTCCAGATAAGAAAATGGTAGAGTCCAAGTCTTTGAAGTTATATCTATTTAGTTTCCGCAATCACGGGGACTTTCACGAGGACTGCATCAACATCATCATGAAAGATCTCGTGAAGTTGATGGATCCTAAATATATCGAGGTGTGGGGCAAGTTTACGCCGCGCGGTGGTTTGTCCATCGATCCATACGCAAACTATGGCAAGCCTGGTACAGAGTGGGAAAAGACTGCAAAAGAGCGCCTTCATTTCCACGACATGCAGCCTGAGCGCGTAGCATACCGTTAATATGGCATACGAATATTTAACAATGGTCACATCCTTTATTACTTGTTTTATGATTGGTGTGACCTTGTCTTTACAACCTGCATCGATAATCGTAGGGACTCACACTCATTTAAGAGAACAAAGTAAATGGACTCGCTGGAACGGATATATCATTTTTGTGTTGCTCCTATTTGTGCTAGATATGCTTGTAACAAATGGTATATATATTGCGTTTCACGATGTGTATGGTAATCTCTTTAACATTGGTTATCTTGATTTCGATCTGATGGACATGTTCTTTAGTGAAAGCTTTCAAATAGGTGTTATTCTAGTCTTTTCGCTCATATTGTTTCAAGTATTAGGGCTCGTTGATTTAGCTCATGGAGAACGGGATTTATCCTTTTATTATGACCAGGTAGATGCGGGTAAACAGAAGTCATCTTGGATGGAGCAGTACATGTGGAGCCAAAGAGGATCTCTTGGAGCGAGCTTGGTGGGTTTGCTCTATATGCTGAAAATGACGATAAAAACAATGTGGCCTTATACCGTGTGCCTAGTGTGGTTTAAAATCCTAGCCATACTTGCAAATGCACTAGTATCACCAAGTATTAACCGAATTATGCATGTTAATAATGAAATGACTACCCTAATCATTTTCGACCCATACATTATCACCTATACAGTTGCTGGTTTCTTATGGGGTCATGTAGCGTTACATCATGATATAACTAAAGTATCGCACTTAGCTAGTAGCATGGCTATATCTCTTATCCCTCGTCTTACAGTCTTGGTAGGAGCAATTTTCTTTATTGGATTGGCCCTCATCATTATAATGGTACCCATCACATGGGATGGGGTACTTGACGCACTTATAAAAAAATAGATAAAGCTAGTTATTTCCTGTATTTTTAGGGTTTTAAAAGTCGTTCTCATTCTCTTGACAATGAAATGATTCAAATGTTAGAGTATGGTTGTATTAATTGGAATACATAAACGGTTATATCCCGTATATGGTGAATAACAAGGTGCAATATAAAATCGTCCTTGGGATGTTCCTAAGGACGATTTTTATCATCTATCGCTAGAGGGAGAATTAGATGAGTATAGTAACAAACCAAACAACTGAACTTATTGGTAAAACACCGATATATCAATTGCCAAATACCAATATTTATGTAAAGCTTGAAAAATATAATGTAGGTGGTTCTGTAAAAGACCGTGCCGTTCTCGGTATGTTACAGGCTGCAAGAGAGCAAGGTCGCATCCATGAGGATAGCATCATTGTAGAAGCCACAAGTGGTAATACGGGGATCGCTCTTGCTATGGTAGGTGCTATTCTACATATTAAAACAGTGATTATCATGCCTGAAAGTATGAGTAAAGAACGCCGTGAGCTTATTAAGGCGTATGGGGCGCAGCTCATCTTAACGCCAAAAGAAACGGGCATGAAGGGGGCTCTTGAGCGGGCCAATGAAATTTTAGAGAAGTATCCAAATGCTTTCACCTTGGGGCAATTCGTAAATTCTGCAAACCCAGATATGCATTACCGCACGACGGGTACTGAAATTGTAGAACAAGTACCAAATGTCGATGTATTTGTAGCGGGTATCGGTACAGGTGGTACTTTCACAGGCGTTACAAGACGATTGAAAGAACATAATCCTAATCTAAAAGCCATTGCTGTAGAGCCAACGGGATCTCCTGCTATTACCGAAGGTAAGGGCGGTCCTCACAAAATTCAAGGTATTGGTGCTGGTTTCATTCCTGAAAACTTTGACCAAACATTGATGGATGGCGTGCAAACTGTAAGTGACGAAGAAGCTTTTAGCGAGGTGCAAACCTTTATGCGTGAAAGTGGTATTTCTATTGGCCTTTCCGCGGGGGCGGCCATTGTAGCGGCAAAACGCATGGCTCGTGAGTTACCTAAGGCGAACATCGTTGTTATTGCACCTGATGGAGTAGAGAAATATTTATCCCTCTTGGACTTCGGCAATAATGAATACGTGAAGTAATCGATTTCGAATAGATGAACTAATAGTTTTATATCGATAAAATGCCTTATATATAGGAATATAGACCAAACATGTTGTATACTATATATATCTATTATATGAGTAGAATGAGAGTAGAGTAATTTGAGATGGAGTCACTATGATGCAAGGTTTGCGTGAATTATGGGGCAAAATTCAATATAATATTAAGCGCGTAATGGATTCTGACCCAGCTGCCACAAGTGTGTGGATGGTTATATGGACATATCCGCATATTACGGCGCTGTTCTGGCATTTCTTTGCCCATCGCCTTTATAAGGCGGGGTGGCCGACCTTGGCTCGCCGTGTAGCACTACATTCTCGTCATGTGACGGGTATCGAAATCCATCCAGGTGCAACAATCGGTCGTGGTTTATTTATCGACCACGGTATGGGCGTTGTTATTGGTGAAACGGCTATTGTAGGGGATAATGTAACCTTGTTCCATCAAGTGACTTTAGGTGGTATGTCCTCTAAAAAGGTTAAACGTCATCCGACCATTGAAGATGAAGTACTCATCGGTACAGGTACAAAGATTCTTGGGGATATTACGATTGGAGCTCGCACGAAAATCGGTTGTAATCTCGTTATTAAACATGACATTCCTAAAGATATGGTAATCTTTGAAACGGATCCAGAGAATATGTATGTCCGTAAACCTCGTCGCAATGCGAATGCTGCAGAAGCAGAGGAGAAGAAGATTCCTGATAATTACATAGAATACTATATTTAATATAGAACTATATAAACCTCTAACTATTAGATTAACTAGTAGTTAGAGGTTTTTTATGATTCGAAGAAACATGATTCTGTGATTTATTGGATTTAGATTTGGTATCCATTGGGTATATGTTTGAATTAGTATGGTTATGATGTTTTTATTAAACTTTTATACAAAAATATCTATTCATATATTGACATGGAAAATCATTATTGGTAAAATATAAACATAATCAATATTGATTATAAATTAAATAAACGAATTGATGGCATAGAAGCCAACTGAGTTTGTTCTGCTTTTAGAATGAACTGTAATTGAGAATTAAATGATAAAAGGAGTATTATTATGAAAAACGTACAACAAGTAAATCAATATTTAGCAGATCTTTCCGTGTGGAATGTAAAATTACATAATTTACACTTCAATGTAACTGGTCCGCAATTCAAATCCATCCATGAATACTTGGAATCCATCTATGATGAAGCATTTGAATATTTTGATGCAGTAGCAGAACATGTAAAAATGCAAGGTCAATTCCCATTGGTAAATTCCGGAGAATACGCAAAATTGACTAAAATCGAAGAACTTGGTCAAGAAGATATCCCTCAAGCAAAGGTAATTGATATTCTTCTTAAAGATTTTAAATATATGAAAGATCAAGCTGTAGCGATTCGTGCAGCAGCTGATGAAGAAGATAATTTCTTGCTCGTGAGCATGATGGAAGATCACGTTGCATACTATGTAAAACAAATCTGGTTCATCGAATCCATGTTGAAATAAGACAATTGACAATGCCTTATTGGGTATGATATGATTACTCAGTAAAGCATGGAGGATTACTCAAGAGGCTGAAGAGGACGGTTTGCTAAATCGTTAGGGCGGGTTACCGTCGCTAGGGTTCGAATCCCTAATCCTCCGCCATGTAAAGACCTCACATCACCCGATGTGAGGTCTTTTTGTATAATATATTAATTTATTATATTATTTATATAGGCCTAATTTGTGAGGATTCGAGTGAGTCCAAGGCCTTATTAGTATTGAATGACACAGGTGTGTAAGGGTATAGAGTTGACGTATGTCTAGGGGTTTCATATAATAGATTGTATAAAATGTAATTTCAAGGAGACTCTTATGAATACAAAACATACACGTCAAATGAATCGTATCCGTCGAGCCTTAGGCATTGGTGCATTATGCCTTGTTGCGTCTGTTGGGGTTAGTCATGCTGAAAGTATTGCTATCCCAAGTGCACGTCCTATGGTGGATGGCGTAAGTGCTGATGTAGAGACTGTTAGTAGTTCTAGTAAAGGACAACAGCATGTGAACTCAGATGTTATTACGCCTAATGATTGGACATATACAGCGTTACAAAGGCTCATTAAACATGGTGCTATTACAGATACCCACGGGTTTACTTTTGATGGTGCTAGCTACACAAAGGATGAGCTTATGCCGCTTATCGATGAGGTAGTCACAAAACGTGAGCAAATGAACGACAATGATCGAGAATATGCATTGCGTATTTACCAAGAAAATATGCGTGATGTAATGGATTACCGTATTGCTCGCGATAAAAAAGTTACTGACGAGCGCCGTCAAAAACTAGATGAAAAGCGTGCTGAAAAGGCTAAAAAATCTGGTAAGACGTATCAAGTATCCAAGGATCAACAAGAGGCTCTTGATAAGGCTGGTGATGAAGTAGCAAAACCGAAAGAACGCGCTTTAACAGATGAACAAATCAAAGAAAAAATGAAGAAATTCAAAATTGATGATTCTCGCGTTAAGGTAAATAATGAAGTGCGTATTCGTTACACTGATTCCAAGGATAAAAAGTCCAAAACAGATGCTCGTATGCAGACGGAGATGACGTTCACTCTATAACTCTTAGTAAGGGGTTATAATGATTGATTTTTTTAAGAAACAGTTGTTTACTGCCCATCAAAACGGTAAGCAGCAGGTAAGTGAGGTCTTTAAATATATAGGACCTGGTATAATCGTAACCGTTGGATTTATCGACCCGGGAAATTGGGCCGCCAACTTGGCAGCTGGCGCCAGTTACGGTTATGAATTGCTGTGGGTAGTCACACTATCGACGATTATGCTCATTTTATTACAGCATAATGTGGCACATTTAGGCATTGTACGCGGTCAATGCTTGTCGGAATGTGCCTATGAGTTTTTACCGCGTTATGCATCTTGCTTTGTGCTTAGCACGGCAGGAATTGCGGCGGCAGCGACGGCCTTGGCTGAGTTTATTGGCGCCGCTATCGCCTTGAAGATGCTCTTTGGTATTCCTATCTTGATAGGCAGCATTTTGACGGCTCTTATCTGTACGGTCATGCTCATTACGAACTCCTATCGTAAATTAGAGCGAATCATTGCTGGATTTGTATCCCTCATCGCATTGGCGTACCTCGTTGAGGTAAATATGGTCAACGTAGATTGGGCAACGGCTGGTATCGGTTGGGTGGACCCTAATATTCCTAATGAATCGATGCTCGTTATTTTGAGTATATTAGGGGCCGTAATTATGCCTCATAACTTGTTTTTACACTCTGAAATCATCCAAAGTCGCCAGTTTAATACACAAGACCCAGCGATTATGAAACGGCAGTTGCGCTATGAATTCCTCGATACTTTGTTATCTATGGGGATTGGGTGGATGATTAACTCCGCCATGATTATATTGGCGGCGGCTGTTTTCTTTGCTCATGGAATTGAAGTAACAGAGCTTGAACAGGCTGAGGAGTTGTTGCGACCACTCATTGGACCGGCAGCGGGTATTATTTTTGCGATAGCATTGTTATTTGCAGGTTTTGCCTCATCTGCTACGGCAGGTATGGCAGGGGCAAGTATCTTTGCAGGAATGTTTAGCGAGTCTTAGGATATGAAAGACTTCCATACGCGATTAGGCTTGGCACTAACATATGTTCCAGCATTATTATTGATCGTGTTTATTACAGATTCCTTCCAAGCATTATTGTTCTCTCAAATGTTCTTGAGCTTGCAATTACCTATCACCATATTCTTGCAATTTTACATGACAAGCAGCCGCAAGGTCATGGGAGAATACGCGAACCGTAAATTTACAAATATTCTCTTATGGGGCATAGGTATCATCGTTACAATCATGAATATCTACTTATTGATTGTAGGCTAAGAGCATATTCTTTGTTAGTTACCAAAAGGTTTATTATAAAATCATAATTAGAATACAGCATTAGAGTACAATATTAGAGTATAATATTAGAGTACAACATTAGAATACAAAGGACCGCTATGGCGGTCCTTTTGTCATGTTGCTAACGTATCTATTATGTGAAACGCGTATCTTTGAATACCCAAGAGGGGTATAAAATATGTTACAATTAAAAATAGTATAATTAAGAAAAATATTTTTAAGAATAATATTTTTAAGAATAATA
>NZ_KQ960791.1:69842-118838 GCF_001553335.1 Veillonella parvula
ATATTTTTAAGAATAATATTTTTAAGAATAATATAATATCTGTTGAGAGTATCACTCAGCAGTGTGATATATGGAAAACTAGGAGGCCCTAATGGCAAAGGAAATCAACGTACAAGAGACAATACAATCTGATTTTAGTGTTGTGATTAACGATATTGCTGAAGAGTTATTAACGCGCCTCAATATGGATGAGGATGGTTCTGTTATCGATATGTTCCAAACAGGCTCTTTTGATCCTTGGCAGTTATTCGTATTTTTTGGTGCTTTAGAAAAAGCCCTTATTGAGTTCAGAACAGATAAACGGAAGAAAACAGTTATCGTTCATGCACAACCTGAGGCTCTTATCGGCATTGGCCGTGTAGTGACACCTGTATCTACTATGCTTGAGCATGTATTGATGTCTCGTTTGAACGATATGAGCGAAGGCCGCTTGGAAACAGGCATGCTTACAGTATCTGCTGAAAGCATCGATTACGAAGGTGTAAATCTTAAAGGTCGTCACGTGGTTATCGTATGCGATCTTGTAGATGAAGATTCTAATTATCTCAAAGAATGCATTAAATTATGTAAAGAATTGAAAGCAAGCCACGTAGTGGCGGTGCCTCTCATGTTGTGGAACCCTGAATTGATCGACAATTTGACAGAGGAATCTATTAAGGCGGAATTATCTCATGAAAATCGTCCTCTCTCCTAGTAAGACAAAAACGATTGCCGATGTTGCTAGCAACGCTGAAGCAGTACCTCATGTAGTTCAAGACGGCCAATTTCAGCCGAACATCACGAAAGAAATTGTAACACATGTACAATCCCTTGATGTAGTAACTCTTGGAAAAGCGCTAAAGCTAAAGGCTGATAAGGCACAGGCTCTTTTTGATTTTTATCAGTCCTTTGAGGCTCATCCCGTAGGTCGTGCCTGTGAAAGTTATGATGGCATTGCTTTCAAATATTTGGACTGGTCGAATTTATCTGACGAAGCCAAGGCCTTTGGTGAAAGCCATCTCGTTGTGTTGTCTGCATTGTACGGCGTCGTTGAACCTAATATGGGGGTGCGCGACTATCGACTCGATATGGTCGATAAGGTGGGCATTAATCTATACGATACATGGCGTGATGCGGTGGATGTATACTTTCACAAGGAAGATTGGATTTTAAACCTAGCATCTAAAGAATATGCAAAAATGGTGAACCATCCAAAGGTGGTAACCGTTGAATTTTGGGAATTACGTGGCGATACGTTTAAGCAGATGAGTACGTCCTCCAAAATGAGCCGCGGTGTGATGGCTCATGAATGTTTAACTCGACAAGTGAAACATGTGCGAGAATTGCCCCACGAAATCAATGGATTTATCTGTGTCTCTGACATTGAATCCATTACCATACCAAGCGAATCGATGACGGTTCGTTACGAAAGGAAGTGATTGTTTGCAAGTGCAAGACATTCTTGCAAAAGACCTCGTCGGCGATGAATGGCTGACAGAGGAGGAATTGCGATTTCTCATGTCTGTAACTGATGAAGAACAGTTGCAGTTGATATATAAAAAGGCCTACGAAGTGAAGGCAAAATACGTAAAGCCTGTAGCATACTATCGGGGTCTCATCGAGTTCTCAAACCGATGCATTAAAAATTGTAATTATTGCGGTATCCGCCGTGAAAATGATAAGACGGAACGCTTTGATATGAATCGCGAAGATATCATCAAGATGGCACAGTGGGCATACGATCATGAATATGGTTCCATTACACTCCAATCTGGTGAACGCTGTGATGATGCCTTTGTGGACTATGTTGTGGATTTAATTCGCGACATTAAAGCCATTGGCGATGGTTCTCTTGGTATTACGATGTGCGTAGGAGAACAAAGCGAAGAGGCGTACCGCCGCATGCGTGAAGCCGGTGCGAGTCGTTATTTATTACGCATTGAAACAACCAATACAGATTTATATCATAAGATTCATCCTCGTGATGAACTGCACTCCTTTGAGACGCGCGTAGAATGCTTACGTCGTTTGCGCCGCGTGGGCTTCCAAGTTGGCACAGGTGTTATGATTGGTCTACCTGGGCAAACCGAAGATGATCTCGTAAATGATATCTTGTTCTATCGCGATATGGATATCGACATGATCGGCATGGGCCCTTATGTGGTGCATCATGATACGCCTCTAGGCCAAGAAGCTTTGGCAATGGGCATTGATGATGAAGCAGGTAAATTACGCCGCGTTCAACTAGGGCTTAAGATGATTGCCTTAACTCGTTTATTCTTGAAAGACGTAAACATTGCGGCAACTACTGCCTTACAAGCATTAGATAAACTAGGCCGTGAAAAAGGTTTAGCGGCTGGGGCGAATATCCTAATGCCTATCATTACTATCCCTGAACACCGTGCAAAATATTTGCTATATGATAATAAACCATGTGTGGACGACAATGCAGAACAATGCAAAGACTGCTTGACGCGCCGCGTAATGTCCATCGGTGATACAGTAGGTTGGAAACAAAATGGGGATTCTAAACACTACGGTAAACGAACGGGGAAATTTTAGTATTCTATGATTTACCTATATCTTTTAGTGAATTATATATTTACCACTAGTATTGCCTATATATAGATGGGGCCCCGTTACATAACGACAACTTAATTAAAAAAGACGGTCTATACTTTCTTGCTCCTCGTTCCTAATGTCGCTGCACAAGTACAGACCGTCTTTTTTTATCGCTTTTCATTTTATAATCATGAATGTATAATGATAAATGTATAGAGGTTGTTTTATAAGGAGAGTCAAATGAAACGTATTTTATCTTTTATCATGATGGTAGTAGCGGCTTTTGTGTTAGGGAGTAGTAGTACAAGTGCAGAGCCAATTCAACTTAATGTGCAACCGAAAGAACCTATTGCATTATTTATACAATTGGATCCCCATTATGTAGGAAAACCATTAGAAATAATAAATGAATTATATGATAAGTTCAAAGAGAAGCTTAATAATGCAAATAAAGAACCAGTTGAATTTGCAAAAGCACAAAAAGATTTGAAGGTATATATTCGCGATAATGATGTTAATGATAATCAACGTGATCAAGATAATGGTGCGATTTTACGAAGTAAGGATTTGAAAGCTTTAGCGGATAAAGAAGGGACTCGGTATGTTATTGTAGCAAGTACTCGTGTGACATCTGCAGAAGAAAAGGTAAATTTTTGGACTGGGCTTCGTAAAAATATGACAATTATGACAAATATAGTGATTTATGACGCTCAAGAAAATGATTATGTTATGGATGAGGACTACTCTAGTGTAGGGAAAACTAGTGGTAGTTATGATCGTGCATTCCATAGAGCAATTGAAGATGTTTTAACTAAAATTGATTTTAATAAATACTTAAAGTAATACTATTATGTTATTGACAACCTCTAAAAAAGAGCGGATGAGAGGCCGCTCTTTTGTTTGTATATAATTAATTTATGCTAAAAAAGGATACCTGTGCTTGCGTAGTAACATCAGGAACGAGGAGCAAGTGAGCATAGGTATCCCTTTTTAACTATATATAGGTTCATCAAAATTAAGTGTATATAAAATTTCATCATGATAGATAAATTTATTTTAATTGGAAAAGAGGACTTTCACAAAGGAATGTCGAAATAGTATAGCAAAGCCGTAATTTGCCAGTAAGGAGGCGATTCCAATGAAAGAGTACAGTAGTGATAAAATTAGAAACGTTGCTGTTGTTTCCCACGATGGTGCGGGTAAAACAGCTCTTGTTGAATCCTTGTTGTTAACTTCTGGTGCGGTTGATTTCGTAGGTAAAGGTCAAGATAATAAACATATTATGGACTTTGAACCGGAAGAAATTAAACGTAATGTAACTATTCAATTGGGCATGGCGCCATGTGAGTGGCATGACCATAAGGTTAACTTCATAGACACTCCAGGCTATAACGAATTCCATGGCGAAGTTCGTGCCGCTTTGCGTGCTTGTGATGGCATGTTGATGGTGCTATCCTCCACATCTGGTGTAGAAACTGACACAGTTCGCGCATGGGATTATGCAGTTGAATTACAAATGCCTCGTATGGCATTTATCAATAAAATGGATGTCGATGGTGCTGATTTTTTTGGCACTATTGAAAGAATGCGGGAATTATTTGGCAAAGGCATCATGCCATTGCAGATTCCTATCGGTGAAGGCGCCGATTTTGAAGGCGTTGTAGACGTAGCAAAAATGACTGCGTTTACTTATAAGGACGGCCAACCAACAGAGGTCGCTGTACCAGCTCACCTTATCGAAAAGGCTCAAGAAATTCGGGAAATGACCGTAGAAGCCGCGGCTGAAGGTAGCGATGAGTTGTTGGAAAAATATTTAGAAGGCGAAGAATTATCCTTAGAGGAAATCCGCCAAGGCTTGCGTGAAGGGATGATTAGTGGCCGTGTGTGCCCAATCATGTGTGGCAGTGCCACATCTCGTATTGGCTTAGATCAAGTATTGGATCGTATGATTCGTTACATGCCGGATGCAACTAAAAAAGTGATGACCGCAACTGATGCGGAAACCGGCGAACAATGTGTTGTACATGTAGATAAACCATTAACTGCATTCGTATTTAAAACATTGTTAGACCCATTCGCAGGCAAACAAAGCTTTGTACGTATCTTCTCTGGTGAACTGAAAGAAGGCGATCGCCTTTATGATGTAAACCAAGGTGTAGAAGAAAAATGGGGCAAGATGGTTACCCTTATCGGGAAGCAACAAATCCCTGTATCTGCTGCAAAAGCTGGTGATATCGTAGTGATACCGAAATTGGCCAATGCTAAGACCGGTGATACATTAACGGCTCCTGACTTTAAAGTGACATACGATGCTATCCGTTTTCCTCAACCTCTATACACTGTGGCTATGGAGCCAGTGAAAAAAGGTGAGGAGGAAAAATTAGCTAGTGCTGTTCTTAAAGTGGCAGAAGAAGATCCTACTTGTGTAGTAGTGAAAAATGCTGAAGCTCGCCAATTACAAATCGATTGTATGGGCGAGGTACATCTCGAGCATATTCTCAACAAAATGGACCGTAAATACGGCGTACAAGCTAAACTTGTGGCTCCATATATTCCATACCGCGAAACCATTAAAGGCTCTGCTGAAACTGAGTCTAAGTATAAGAAACAAAGTGGCGGTCATGGTCAATATGGTCACGTTAAGATTCAAGTGGATCCATTATATGATGGTAGCGAATTTGCATTCGTAGACAAAATTTTTGGTGGTGCTGTACCTAAACAATACATACCAGCAGTGGAAAAGGGTGCCAAAGAAACCCTAGATAAAGGCCTAATTGCAGGATATCCTATGATTGGCGTGCAAGTGACACTCTTGGATGGATCTTACCACAGCGTAGACTCCTCAGAGTTAGCATTTAAAGTAGCTACGTCACAGGCGATCAAGGATGTGATTCCTAAGGCGAAACCAGTCCTATTAGAACCAATCTATGAAGTCAACGTGTTTGCACCAGATGCTTTCATGGGTGACATCATGGGTGATTTGAATAGCCGTCGAGGTCGTGTGTTAGGCATGGAACAAAGTGAAAGAACCGGTATTTCTGTTGTTAAAGCACAAGTACCATTGGCTGAAATGTCCGATTATGTGACTGCATTACGCTCCATTACACAAGGACAAGGTGTATTTAACCGTCAGTTCTATACCTATGAAGAGGTTCCACATAAGCAAGCGGAAGAAATTATCGCTGCTCATAAAACCCAAGAATAAGGTAATGGCCACATGCTGTATCTAATACAGTTTGAATCACTACAACTGAATAGACAATTGCATAATGTAACAATTTAATACTGTAACAATTTCATAGTGTAATAATTGACGTAAGTCATAAATTTGAATAGTATTTTACTGAGGCCCTCCATATATGTAGCGTATGGAGGGCTTTTACATAAGAGAATAGCTAGTTCTTTATGTATATATGTGCTAACATAAAAGGTAATATAATTGGTTTATTGTGGTGCCATATCCATAGATATTGTGAAAGGATTGTGTATGTTTTTCTCTAGTATTACCGCAGATTATACAAAAATGGGCTATCCTAAAGCCATTGTGCGCGCTTTGGATTTCTTGAAAAACACAGATTTGAAAGCGTTGCATGGAGGACGTCATGCCATCGAGGGTGACATGATGTATGCTAACGTAGATGATGTAGAAACAAAACTATTTGAAGCTACAAAACCGGAATCGCATCGTAATTATGTAGATATTCAATTTATGGTGAGCGGCGAGGAAAACATGGGCTTTTTCGTAGATAAAGGTCTCGTTAAACCTGTGGAGTCCTATCCAGATCGAGATTGCTATTTTTATCCTAACGAAGCTATTGATGAAGGGCAAATCCATTGCCTAGAAGGGTACTATACTGTATTCTTCCCCTCTGATGTTCATCGGCCCTTGCTTGCTGTAAACGATAAACCTATCAAAATTCGTAAGGTGGTTGTGAAAGTTCACGTATCTTTGCTTGGTGACTAGCATGAAACAATACGAAGTCATTGGTGTTATTATAACTTTATTGGGGGCTGTTTTATGGGGTGTATCTGGTGCATCCGTACAGTTCTTAAGCAATTTTAGAGATATGAATTTGGAATGGCTAGTAACTATGCGATTGATTACAGCAGGTCTACTAACTGTTATTTATGCATGGTTTAGATTTGGAAATTCTATCTTTAATGTATTTCATAGTGTAAGGGATACGCTAGGACTCATTGTTTTTGGTGTATTTGGAATGGCATTATGCCAATATACATACTTCAGATCCATTGCTTTAGCTGGAGCTGGCATTGCAACGGTATTACAATATCTGGCGCCGTCTATGATTATTATTTACCTGCTGGTACGCTATGGTAAACGACCATCCAAGGGTGAGATGGTTTCTGTTATACTGGCTTTAGTGGGGACTATTTGTTTAATGGGCAATGATGATGGCCTTTCTATTGAAAGCTTCCCTTTAATGGTTCTCGTATGGGGGCTTTTATCTGCTGTGGGTGTAGCCGTATATAGCATTTCTCCCGTTGATTTACTCAACAAATATGGCACGTTGCCTATTGTAGGATTCGGAATGCTTATTAGCGGTATTGTTGCGGCTATATTATTCCATCAACCAAATTCTTATGCGACGTGGGATGTATGGACTGTAATTGGTTGTTTCAATGTTATATTCCTTGGTACGATAGTATCTTTTAATGCCTATTTAGAAGGGGTTAAACGAATTGGGGCTGTATCAGGATCTATTTTGTCCTCTATTGAACCTATTTCGGCGGCTTTCTTTGGGTGGGCTTTTTTAGGAAATGAATTTAGTCTATTGGGACTAATCGGTATGGCTATGATTATTTCTACCGTTGTTATTATTGCTTGGGATAGACAACGCACTATTAAGCGAGAGGTACTGACAAAACTGAACAAAACAATATTAGAATAAACCGATAAGCACACATATATCACAGAAACCGTTTTGTGGTATATGTGTTTTTTGTTATAACATACAATTATATTTTAGATACTGTATACATGCGCTATTTAGTTGACTATTTACCTATCTATTCATATAGTAAATGTATACAGGATTATTAGTTTGTTACGGAGGTAGTTATGTCTGTAAAAGATTTTGTGCAACAACGGCGCGATGCGTTAATCGCTATGCGTCGAGATTTTCATATGTACCCAGAACCTGCTTGGCTTGAGTATCGCTCTGCTGCGAAGGTAGCGGATAGGCTTATCTCCTTGGGCTATGATGTGGCATTAGGGGCAGATGTACTCGATTTAGACTCTCGTATGGGCTTACCTAGTGACGAGGTTATGAAAGCCGCTATGGATCGTGCCATCAAAGAAGGCGCAAATCCTGAGCTTGTAGAAAAGATGGGCTATGGTAAAACGGCCATTGTTGCAACTATGAAATTCGGCGGCGAAGGCCCCGTAGTAGCATTTCGTGTAGACATGGATTCTAACGATGTTATCGAAACTAAAGAGGATAACCATGTGCCTACAAAGAAAGGCTTCCGTTCTTGTCATGATAAGGCGATGCACGCCTGTGGTCATGATGCACATATGACAATGGGGCTAGGTCTTGCTGAATACTTGGCTGCTCACAAGGATGAATTCAAAGGCACTATTAAACTCATCTTCCAACCAGCAGAGGAAGGCGTGCGCGGTGCTAAAGCGATGGCGGAAGCAGGCGTAGTGGACGATGTAGATTTGATGTTCGGCATGCATATTGGGTTTAATGAGAAATTATCCAATTGCTTTGCTTGTAGCGATCATGGCTTCTTGGCGACTACAAAACTTGATGCGGTATTCCACGGTTATTCTGCTCATGCTGGGGGCTCCCCAGAAAAGGCACAAAATGCAATGCTAGCCGGCTGTACAGCGGTTCTTAACTTACAAGCCATCGCTCGTCATAGTCAAGGGGCTTCTCGCATGAATGTAGGTGTTTTTGAAAGTGGTACAGGTCGTAATGTGACACCTGATGTGGCAGTTCTTAAATTAGAAACTCGTGGTGCTACGACAGAAATCAATGACTACATGATTGAACGGTCGAAGACTATTATTAAAGGTGCTGCAGAAATGCACGATTGTACCTTCGAAATCACAAAACAAGGAGAAACCCCTGCAGGTCGTATCAGCGATGATTTAGCTCGTGAAGTGCAAGCTATCGTGGAGCCCCTTGGGATTTTTAAAGAGGTTCCCTTCGATTACAGCGGTGGCGGCAGTGAAGATTGTGCGTACTTCTTGAACCGTGTCATCGATCGCGGCGGTAGAGCGACCTATATGGTTGTGGGATCTGCTATTAAAGCGCCTCATCACAATCCGCTTTTTGACATCGATGAAGAAGATATGCTAAACGGTATCGTAGCGTTAGGGACAATTGCTGCTCACTATTTAACATAAGCCTTATGGACTAGCACCATAGGGTTTATCAATAATTGATGTAATAGAGTATGAGGTGTTACATGATTCAACGAGAGCGTTTAGTTAAGGATTTTGAGGCTATGGCTCAATTGACGGCACCTGGTGAGGGCATTAATCGCCTTGCTTTCACCGATGCAGATTGGGCAGGACGGCAATATATTATAGACCGCATGACTGATGCGGGTTTATCCATTGAAATAGACGATTTTGGTAATGTCATTGGCTATAAGAGTGGTAAGAAACCAGAATTGCCCGTTGTCATGGTGGGTTCTCATACGGATAGCGTGCCCAATGGAGGCAATTACGATGGTGTGGTCGGCGTGTTATCTGCCATTGAAGTAATTCGTAGCATGATCGATGATGGCTATGAACATGATCATACCATTGCTGTAGTGGACTTCATGTGTGAAGAGTCCGGTCGCTTTGGGAATGCTACACTAGGCAGTAAGGCTATGCGCGGTGAATTAACAGTACAAGACTTACACCGATTGGTGGATAAACAAGGAATTTCCTTGTATGAAGCCTTGAAAGGTCGTAATTTAAACCCTGATGGGATTGAAATAATGAAATATAAACGACCTGTAAAGTCTTTCACAGAAATTCATATCGAGCAGGGCAAGGTGCTGGAGCACGAACGGAAAACGATTGGCATTGTGACTGGTATTGCAGCACCAGAGAGATTCTATGTGACCATTCGGGGCAATGCCGACCATAGTGGCGCTACGCCGATGAACTTGCGTCATGATGCTCTGTGTGGGGCCTCAAAAATCATCCTTGGCATCGAGGAGATTGCATCCATGCAAGAGGAACCACCCGTGGTGGGCACTGTTGGTGTTGTAGAGGTTACGCCTGGTGCGATGAATGTCATTCCTGGAGCTGTAAAGCTAGGGGTAGACATTCGCAGCATATCTAAGGCAGCTCGCGATTCTGTAGTCACTCTTGTTAAGGAATTTATCGACATTACTGCCGAAAAACGGGGATTATCGTATACAATTGAAACAATTGCACAGGACCAACCGGTGGAGATGCACCCGGCGATGATTCGAGAAATCGAAGAGGCCGTTAAGTCTGTCGGTGTAGAGTACATGACCATGCCCAGCGGTGCCGGTCACGATGCAATGCATTGGGCGGAAGTGGTTCCGACGGGAATGATCTTTATTCCATGTCGTGACGGCATCAGTCATAATCCTGCAGAATTTGCTGAAATGGATGATATCGTAACGGGTGCGGACGTGCTTGATAAGGTACTTAGAAAACTTAGCTTGGAAGAAACAAAGCTTGTTTAAAATACTCCTTTATGTAGTTATGTAGTTATGTAGTTGTATAGTTATATGATTATACTGTATATAATTAAGTGATTACTTTTACTATTGTTAGGCCTATTAGGTGTAAGACATAGATAGGACTATGGTATTTAGTGTTGTTAGTTGTGTATTGGGTGTAAAGCGTTTATAGAGGGGATAAAGCTATCTTGCATCTTATGTACACGGATAGGAGAGTTATGGTTATTACAGGTATTGTTATCGTAGTAGCGACGTTTATCGCTATTATTAAACAGTTTGAAACGCGGCTCGTTTTATTATTATCGGGCTTACTGATGTGCTTTATTGGTGGGCAGCTTGGCGCTGGTACGACGGCCTTTGTGAAAGAACTTACAAATCCAGGCCTTGTACCAACAATCTGTACAGTGTTAGGTTTTAGCTATGTTATGGAATATACAAAATGTACGGAGCATATGGTGTATTTCATTTCTGCAGGCCTCAAAAAGATGACGAAAATCATCATTCCTGGTGCTGTTATTATTACATTTTTAATTAATATTGCATTGCCTACAGCGGCAGGTTGTGCTGCGGCCGTAGGTGCATTATTGATTCCGGCTTTAATTCGTTCTGGAGTACATCCAGCGATGGCTGGTTCTGCTATCTTCTTAGGTACATGGGGTAGCTCCTTGAGCCCAGGCCTTATGTTCAACCCTCAAGTGGCACAACTGGCGGGGGTAGACGTAATGACAGTTATTGCCAGCTTCTCCATGCAAGCAATTATCGGTATCGTAGTAGCCGCTATTTTGCTTAACATCGTAGCTATCATTAAGAAGGAGCATACCGGGTATGTAATGAAAAACGATACTGTAGAGGAAGGTAAAGAATTCAAAGTAAATTATTTCTATGCAATCATTCCGATTATTCCTCTTGTATTACTTGTATTAGGTAGTAAACAAGTGGCGGTGATTCCAGAAATCTCTGTTCCTGTATCTATGCTCATCGGTACTGCTATTGGCATCATTGCCGTGCGTCCTAATGTGGCAGACGCTGTTAAGAAGTTCTTCCGCGGTACTGGCGATGGTATGTGTGATGTAGTGGGGCTTATGGCTGCAGCGGCATGCTTTACCGCAGGGATGCAACACATCGGCCTTACAAATGCGCTCATCGATGGTATGAAGAACTCTCAACAAATCGCTCAAATCGGGGCAGCCTTTGGTCCGTTCTTATTGGCTGTTATCTCTGGTTCTGGTAATGCAGCAGCGCTTGCGTTTAATGGTGCTGTCACACCTCATGCAGCAGACTTTGGTTATGGCATTATGCAACTTGGATCCATGGCTCAATTGGGTGCTGGTATCGGTCGTAGTATGAGCCCTGTAGCTGGTGCAGGTATCATCATCGCAGGACTTGCAGGAATCAATCCTATGGAAATGGCGAAACGCAATGCCGTGCCTTGTATTATCGCGACTGTAGTTATTATGCTTTTGTTACTATAATTCTATCTTGTAAGATGATTTGTTTTTACGATACACTCATAGCAGATAGATGTATAAAACTCTATAAAACTCTATAAAACAAACCCGTCATGATTTATGTAATCATGACGGGTTTTCTTGTTATGATAGATTTTATACATTCCGTATAATCTATATAGTCCGTATAGTCGGACATTATATTACTGAGATGCATTTGTAAGATAATAAGATATAAGTAAAATTTATGGACACCAAAGAAAAGAGCAATTTGTTCTTATTGCAATAAAATAATATATTATATGTATTAAAGGAATAGATTTAGTTTCTCGTATTGGCCCAGCTTTTCATAAAGCTGTAAAATGCCTGCACTGGTTTCGACTCAAGTGCACTATGACGTGTGTATATCCAGGTGTCGCGCGTCATAATATGATTATCTAAGGACTTTAAGGTCTCCTTGTATAAAGTAGGATAATCATTGCCACAGCTTTTGGTTAAAATGGTAAAACCAAGCCCTTGATTGACGAGCTTCATACAGGTATCGATATCGTTCACCTCGATGGTGCGCATTGGTGGTTGTGAGTAGTGAGAATACCACCAATCATCAATAGTTTGTTGTAAATTAGGATCTGTTTGATAGTGAATATACGGTAAATGTGGCAAATCTTCTATTGTGCAAGGTGTTTTATTGAAGAAACAGAATGGTTCAGACCAAATATGTTCCTTTGACTCTGTCCAAGTGTGGGCACCGCGGATGATGGCTGCATGTAGGCGCCCTTCAAGGAAGTCATGATACAGCTTATAGCTTAGACCTGTATACATGATGATATCGATATGAGGATAAGCCTCTTTAAAGGTCGATAAGATATGAGGAATATGGTACTTGGCGAATACATTGGAGCATCCTAGGTTCAAGGTACCCCGTGGTTCAGTCCCCATCGCTAACAACTCTTGACGTACCGTAGTATAGGAGTTGAGCAAATCTTCGGCGTAGCGTACAAGACGCTGCCCCTGATAGGTAAACTCCACACCCCGAGCTTGTCGGTTGATGATGGGACAGTTGAATTCCTTTTCTAATTTTTTTATCCGTTCACTCAATGCAGGTTGCGTCATAAACAAACGACGCGCCGCATAGGTAATATTATTTTCCTCTGCTAAGGTTTTTAAAATTGTACAATCTTTCGTGTCCATAAACTCTCCTTTATATATGTATTATTGTACTCTATCCCATAGAGTTGGTACAGATAAGGGGATGCTAGGGCTATACAGATTAGATATAACTAAAGACTGGGGACTAATCAGAGGAATGAAACTTTCACCAATAATCATCGTGAAAGTATAGTGTTTGTAAAGGTTTACATATGCATGAGGTTCATAAGGAGTAAGTCATGGTTGAGTTAATTTCAAATGGTGTATTTTTATATCACGGTGTAGATATCGTTCCAGCCGATTCTAGTGCTGCTCTTGATCAACAAGAAGTTTTTAATAAAGAGCGCGCCTACAAGGAAACGATGGCGTACCGTATTTTAATGGACCACCAACAACATGAAGGTGATCAAGATTTACGCATTAAATTTGATGCCCTAACATCTCACGATATTACATACGTTGGTATCATTCAAACGGCCATTGCCAGTGGTCTAGATAAATTTCCAATCCCTTACATTTTGACTAACTGTCATAACAGTTTGGCTGCTGTAGGGGGCACAATTAATGAAGATGACCATGTATTTGGGCTATCCGCAGTACAACGATTCGGTGGCGTCTATGTACCGCCTCATCTTGCCGTTATTCACCAATATATGCGTGAAACTATGGCCGGTTGTGGCAAGATGATCCTCGGCTCCGATAGCCATACTCGCTATGGTGCGCTTGGTACGATGGCGATTGGTGAAGGGGGACCGGAGCTTGTAAAACAATTGCTTGGTCGTACCTATGATGTACAACGACCAAAGGTTATCGCTATTTACCTCGACGGCAAACCTAAACATGGCGTTGGTCCACAAGACGTGGCCCTTGCTATTGAAAAGGCGGTATTCAAAAATGGGTTCGTAAAAAATAAAGTCATGGAATTCGTAGGACCTAGCATTGAACACTTGTCCATGGACTTCCGTAATGGCATCGATGTAATGACTACAGAGACTACATGTCTTACAACAATTTGGAGAACAGACAATACTACAAAAGACTTCTTAACACTCCATGGTCGTGGTGATGCATACAAAGAGCTAAACCCTGGTGATGTAGCTTACTATGATGGCCTTGTAAAAGTAAACCTTGATGAGGTGGAAAGCATGATTGCTATGCCATTCCATCCAAGCAATGTATATACTATCAAGGAAATTAACGAAGGTGGTCGTGATTTATTAGCAGAAATCGAACGACAAGCTGTTGAGCAATTAGATAATAAATCCTTATCGCTACAATTGCCTGAAAAGCATTTTGATGGCAAATTGCATTTAGACCAAGGTATCATCGTAGGCTGCTCGGGTGGTTTGTATGAAAACCTCATGCAAGCAGCTAATATCGTACGCGGTAAAAGTGTAGGTTCTGGCCGTTTTGCGTTCAGCGTATACCCTTCTAGCCAACCAATTTACTTAGAACTTATGAAAAATGGCGCTCTCGTAGATCTTATGGATGCAGGTGCCATCGTGCGTACAGCCTTCTGTGGCCCATGTTTCGGTGCAGGTGATACACCTAATAATACAGGCCTCAGCGGGCGTCATGCGACACGTAACTTCCCGAACCGTGAAGGTTCTAAGCCTGGTAATGGTCAAATCTCCTCCGTAGCACTTCTTGATGCGCGCTCCGTAGCTGCTACAGCTATTCATGGGGGTGCTTTAACAGCGGCAACTGAAGTAGAATACGATGATGCAGTGCCAGCTTATCACTATGATGATAAGCCATATAAACATAAAGTATATAGCGGCTTCAATGAACCTAAGAAGGATGCGGAACTCATTTATGGTCCATCCATCAAACCATGGCCGTCCATTAAGGAATTGACACCAAATGTATTGCTCAAAGTAGCGGCCTATATCGATGACCCTGTAACAACTACAGATGAATTAATCCCATCTGGTGAAACATCTTCCTTCCGTTCTGATCCATATGCGTTGTCTGAATTTGCCTTGAGCCGTAAGGTGCCTGAATATGTAGGCCGTGCAAAGGTCGTTCGGGATTGGGAAAAATCTCGTCAAGACGGTGAATGTACAGTAGAGTTAGTCACTGCTTATGAAGAGGTTAAACAAGCTCTTGGCTTGTCAGAATCTGTAGAAGATATGGCTAAATTCACGGCTGTTTCCAGCATGGTCTATGCTAATCGCCCAGGCGATGGCTCTGCACGTGAACAAGCTGCATCCTGCCAACGCGTTTTGGGTGGCGGTGCTAACATTGCTATCGAATATGCAACAAAACGCTATCGCAGTAATGTTATAAACTGGGGTATGTTGCCGTTCGTAACTAGTGAGGAAGACTCCAGAACAATGACCGTAGGCGACTATGTATATGTGCCAAATGTGCGTGAACAATTGTTTTCAGATTCCGATGACTATAAAGCGTATGTGATTAGTGGTGGTGTGAAGAAAGCAGAAATCACACTACATTTAGATCACCTTAGCGACGAAGAAAAAGAAATTATCGCTGCTGGTTGTCTCATCAACTACTATGCAAATAGCAAAGCTTAATAGGTGAATAAAAGGAGTACGTTATGAACTGGTATAAAGAAATTCCTGTTACCTATATGCGCGGAGGCACAAGTAAGGGGGCGTATCTATTAAAAGATACGCTTCCAGCTGAGCCTGCAGCACGAGACCGTATGATTTTAGACTTATATGGTTCGCCCGATGCGCGTCAAATTAATGGTATCGGCGGTGCCGATCCATTGACGAGCAAGGTTGCTATCGTAAAACCTTCGGACCGCGATGATGCGGATATCGACTACACTTTTGGTTATGTAGGTATCTCGGATGCGGTGGTAGATTATGAAGGTAACTGCGGCAATATCTCTGCTGGTGCAGGGGTGTTTGCTATTATGGAAGGCTTTGTAAAAGCCGTAGAACCAGAAACCGTGGTTCGCATCTTTAACACAAATACAAATAAGGTTATCGAGGCGCATGTACCAGTCCAAGATGGTAAACCTGTTATTGATGGCGATTTTGCTATCGATGGCGTACCAGGTACGGGTGCTCGTATTACATTATATTTCTTGGAACCTGGTGGTTCTAAGACTGGTAAGCTACTACCAACAGGCAATGTACAAGACACCATAACATTGGCTGATGGACGCACAGTCCAAGTTAGTCTTGTAGATGCAGCGAATCCCGCTGTATTTGTTAAGGCTACAGACCTTGGCTATGAAGGTACAGAATTACCGGCTTTCACAGAAACGGATGGCGGTGTATTACTCAATACACTTGAAGATATTCGCACTACTGCGGCGGTGATGATGGGATTAGCCTCATCTAAAAAATCCGCCAGTCCTGCAGTTCCAAAGGTATGCATGGTGTCCGCACCACAAACCTACGTAGCAAGCGATGGTCGAACTATCGAGGGGAATAGTATAGACATCGTAGCTCGTACTAAAGCGCTAGCTGTAATGCATAAAGCTTATGCCGTTACAGGTGGTATTTGTACCGCTACGGCAGCGCTGATTACTGGCACTGTGGCAAACGAGGTGGTAAGCGAACGTGCTAAAGAAACGAATCGCGTTACCTTAGCACATCCATCAGGGAAATTTGATTTCGAAATATGTTTAACTCATGATAAGGGTTGGCATGTGGAGAAGGCGGGCGTCGCTAGAACAGCTCGGCCGATCATGAAAGGTATAGCTTATGTTAAAGGAGAGTAAGAATGGGTAAGCTACTTAAAATTGCAATTATGTTTGCCATTCCTTTGGTAATGTGGTTCATTACACCGCCAGAAGGTTTGAGCGTTGAAGCTTGGCGACTGTTAGGCTTCTATTTGATGGCTATCGTTGGTCTTGTTGTTAAACCTTGGCCAGCACCAATTATCTTGTTATTATCTATTGCAGGTTCTGCACTTTTCTTGAGTGCTACAAAAAATGTACTATCTGGTTATGCATCTACTACAGTATGGTTAGTATTCTCTGCGTTCTCCCTCAGTGTGGCGTTCGTAAAAACAGGCCTTGGCCGTCGTATTGCATACCTATTGATTAAATCCTTAGGTCATACTACATTGCGCCTTGGTTATGTAACTGCTTTATTAGATCTTATTATTGCTCCTGTAACACCTTCCAACACGGCACGTTGTGGCGGTATCGTTTTCCCTATTATGAACTCTGTAGCAAAAGCATTGGGTTCTGAGCCTGGTGAAAGCGCCAAAAAGGCTGGTTCTTATCTCATGGTTAACACATATATGGTTACTAAGGTAACTAGTTTGATGTTCGCCACAGCGATGGCGCCAAACCTATTGGCTGCTGACTACATGAATAAAATCTTAGGCGTAGATCTCAACTGGGGCCTTTGGGCATTAGCTCTTGTAGTACCGGGTCTTGTAATGCTTCTCATTACACCGTCTTTGGTATATTACTTAGATAAACCATCTATTCAACATATCAACTCTCATGCGATTGCTGATGAAGGTTTAAAAGAGCTTGGACCTATGACTGGTCGTGAGAAATCTCTTATAGTTATTTTTATCCTTGCGTTGCTTGGATGGGCATTACCTTCCATTTTGACACAAGGTTTTGGTATTAAATTCTCCCTCGATGCAACAGCAGTAGCTGTCGTAGCCATGGTAGCAGCCCTTGTGTTCGGTGTTATTAAATGGGAAGATATGCTTGAATCTAAAGGTGCATGGAATACATTGATTTGGTTTGGTGGTATCATCGGTATGTCTAGTGCATTATCCAAGGTTAAATTCTTTGAATGGCTAGCTGACTTCATGGGTACACACTTCAGCTTTGGCGACAATCCTATGATGGCGCTTATCATTATCGGTGCTATCAGTATCGCTGTTCGTTACTTGTTTGCCTCTGGTAGTGCCTACGTAGTAGCTATGCTTCCAGTATTCCTTACAGTTGGTAAGGTAGCAGGGGTAAACCCAATGGCATTGTCCTTGTTACTAGCGGCAACAAACTCCTACGGTGGTGCCTTGACTCATTACGGCGGTGCTGCCGCTCCAATCGTATTTGGTGCAGGTTACAACACGGTTAAGAACTGGTGGATTATCGGCGGTATTTTCGCTATCATGTGTTTCATCGTAAACCTTACAGTGGGCTACGCGTGGTGGGAAATCCTTGGTATCCTTTAATACTTAACCAGAGACATTAGTTATTCTACAAATAGGTAGAATGATCATCCCCTAGATGGTGAAAGTTGTAAGACTTTCACAAATAACATTTCACAAAACAATATAAAAGAGCTGTCCCAGAATCAGTACGTTAATCTGATTCTAAGGACAGCTCTTTTTGCATTATTTAAGCTTGTAGGCTACCCATAGGGCAGCACCGATAAAGGTAAGGCTACATACCCAGAAGAGGGCGGTAAAGCCAAATTGAGCGGCTACGATGGAACCTCCAAAGGAGCCTAGGAAATAGCCCATAAACAAACAGGACTGATTGTATGAGAATACTTGTCCCGTATACTCCTTTGGTGTTTTTGAAGCTAAATAGGTATTAAGTGCGGGTAACATTCCACCGAGACCAAAGCCTTGTAAAAAGCGGATGAGACCTAGTGCGTATACAGAGTCTACATAGGCCTGAGGAATATTGAGTAACCCTACGTAGAGCATAGAATAAATGAGGACCTTTCTTGGACCGATGTGATCTACTAATTTACCAAGTGGAGAGCTACTCAAGAATTGTGCTACACCCATAATTGAGAATACAGCACCAGAAATGAAGGCAATATTTTCCGCATTTCTAGGTAGCATCCCTTTCACATAGACCGTCATAATCGGTGAAATAGCGGTAACTGAAATAGCATATAAGAAGGATGTGGCAGATAAGGCGACTAAGCTAGCAAATTCAGGTAAATGGGATTTTAAGTTTCTAAAGGATTGTTTTTCTTCTAGCGGTTTCGGTACATAATTTTCATGTACCAGCATCGCTGTTAGTCCAAATGCTAAGAGCATGAGGGCCCCTATGATGAAGAAATCATATCGTATGCCTACTACATCGCTCAGATAGCCACCAACGAGAGGTCCTGCTAGAGATCCTGCGAGGTTAAAGGCTGCCACAATGCCTAAGGCCCAACCCGTATGATCTTGTGGTGTTTCAGATGCAATGAGTGTAACGGAGGCGGAATAGAAGCCACTCACTAACCCTTGCAAGGTGCGAATGAGAAAAACACCTTCGGGCGTGGTTTGAAAGCCTAATAAAATACTACATATAGCCATACCAAGGCTTGAGCGTATGAGAGTGATTTTACGCCCTTTACGATCTGCTAATCGTCCCCAGAAGGGAGCAGCTAAGCAAACAATAAAGAATGTAATGCCCATAGAGGCACCAGACCATTGAGCAATGGAACCCGTATCGGTTAACCCCATTTCATGGAAATACAGAGGGAGAATAGGGCTCACATGGCTAATTCCGAGGGACATAAAGAATACACAGAATGCACATATATATACCGTACGTTTCCACGTTTCCAAAGTATCTCTCCTTCACTAGTCTTAGTACAATTTATAGTACTAGAATATTAGTAATTTTATATCTTTTTGACTTCATCCCCAATATTAAGTCAAGAAGTTTGTTATTTTCAATGGTATCTTGAATCCAGCGTTTGATGATTAAAATAAAAACTTATGCTCTCTTTTCCACAAAATAATTAGTAGGGGCTGATAACATATGTAATTTCAGTATACTATTAGTGTTTAGCGTAAACAATATAAATATTTTAGACCATAAGGTTAATATTTTAATATACATATATTTATATTAGAATAAAGAGGATTAGAAAATTGTTATGAGATCGAAGAGAGAATTTTTAATGTGGCTAGATAATGAACTTTCACTATTTAAACAAAATATAGAAATGTTACGAGTGAATCAACGCATAGGCAGATTAGCATATTTGTGGGCTGTGTGTGGATTAATGGTTAGTAAATTTTTAGCTTACCTTATATTCGTTGTGTTGATAGGGATTATTCAAGGGACTCCACTTCAAGGTAGTCAGTATTTGTCTTATATTTATTTTGGAAGTCTACAGATTATACATATAATTGCAACTATTTTGGATGATTGGCCTTTTTATTCCGTATATCAATATTTTTGTTAGCTATCATCTTTTGTTTAAGAAATCTTGGCATATAGATAATTAAATGGAATGTCTTAGCGGTGTTGGTCGTTAATGAAGGAACAGGAGTTTTATATTGGAGAAGTATAATATTTTCAAATAATGTAAATATTATGATGCTTACTATATGATAAAGAGCAATGAGACAGCTTTTATATTCTGAATTAATAAAATTTAAACTTGAATTATTAACATTAGTTCAATGTTTCAAGACAATTAAATTATTTACAATCAATATACAGACATACCTTTCTATAAACTTATTGGTGTTTATTGGTATAGGAATAAATATCTTTATTTTATCCACTCTTCCGGAGATAGTATATACTCAAGGAATTTATGACATTATATATTATGTGGGCACAGTTATTTATGTTCTTTTTATAGCTTTTACAAATTATGCTAGCTTGAAATATTATAAAAAAGAGCGATTTAATTGGTTAAATATCATAATTACTGTACTTTTACTATTGATATTATTGGGTGGAAAGCATTTTGAGCTTTCTTATGGAAAAGCTATTTTTGAGTCCAACAATATTATATTATGGGGCGTTGATGTACCAGATTTATTCTATCCATGTCTTTTGTGTTCAATGTTGTTGTTTTCTGTAGTACCTAGGAAACTTTGGTTACGAGATAATACTGTTGAACTTAAGGGAATCATTTTTGGTAATATAGTTATAGATGTACTCTGGGGTGAGCGTAATGATTTAACTACGTCTCAAATTAAAGCTATAAACTCTTTTTATAGTCGCCAAGATAAAAGGTCTCTTTTAACAGATCTTTATAAAAGCATATTAATTGATAGCCTTTGGCCTAATGGTCGAAGTACAGTTCGTCAATGGAATCTGTTTAATGTATATTTAGCGTTTATAATATACAATATGATATTAAATTATAATATCGAAAACTATGCTTTGAGATATGCTCTATACTTTTATCTTATATATACTATTATTGTAATGATCTGTAGACGTTTGAAAGATAGTAATAGTAGTATATTTTGGATTGTGGTCTTGTTTGTTCCTATCATCAATATATATGTATTGTATCTGCTGTATAATAAAACCTCTGCGTTATATGATAAAGAAAGTAATAGCATTTTTTATTACGCATTATGATACATAAAATATGGAGATATGAGAGTGTATGCTAAAGATTTTTTTTATAGCATAATACAATCGTGTGGAAGACTTTTATAGTTTGGTTGATGAGAAATCAGATTCATTTAGTAATAGGATTTCTGATCTGACTATTCCAATGGATGATGTTGCTTCACTTGGGCCACCTACTTCGGAATCTATAGCATTATGACCACCATTGAAAACACAAATCTATGAAAAGGATGGAATTATTACAGATAAACATAAATGATAGGTTAGATTATATATGAAGAAGAACGTTTTAAATCTGTTAAATGATTTTAGAATGAGATGGATTGGTGCAGGTCTATTTATGATTGTTGCAATTGCTGCAGCTTATGAAAAAAGCAACTATACCTTTTCTTTATCGTTGTTAGGTTATTTATTTCCGGCTTATATTTTTTGCATACCCGTATTATGGCCGGTATACAGACGACGAAAGATTTACTATTTTATTTATAAAAAGGCTTATAAACGTTATCAGTCGAAATGGAAAGTTTATCTTTATTTTCTATTGGGCCTTCATGGTAAGTTGTTAGGTATTGATATCATCCCTAGAAGCAAAATAAAATGGACATTTATTTTTTCTGCATATGTTATAGGGGTTATTTGGCTGTTACAAAGTAGTTTACCATTCTTGATAAAGGTAATATTAATACTGGTAGCTTCATATAAATTTATTCGTACTATTAATTCATAAGAATATAGTTAGGAGACATTTTATGGACACATCTATCATTATCATCAAAGTTCATGCTAAGAACAACAATCAGAAATTAAAACTTCTTGACTTTCATTCTATAGAAACATTATAATCAGATTATAATTTTATACTCGCCTGAAAGAAACCGATGAGGTGGAGATAAAAATAGGAAATGCACTCACAGAGAGCGGGATTAGCTGAGAACCCGTAGTACGCAGCTTATTAAATGGACCACCGAGGGCGCATGGAAAAGAATGGACTTTCCAGTCATTCCTAGTATGGTGCGACGTCACACGAGCGTTAGTCGTGAGGGATATGTTAGTATCCTGCGAAAGGGGAATGCATTGCATTCAAACAAGGTGGTACCGCGATTTATAGCACATACAATCATATTGTAATAATAGAACTATAAACTCGTCCTTGACGTTATATTGTCATGGGCGAGTTTTTTTATTGGCAAATGCCAGATGGAGGTTCTTATGATTTTTCCTAGTTTTGACCGTGTGAAAGCTATCGCACCGGGCTACGATATCGTGCCTGTATATATGGAAATTTTATCCGACGTACGCACACCGATTAGCGTGTTGAAAGCGTTAAAACAAGTGAGCAGTCATACGTACTTGCTTGAAAGTGCGGATAATAGTAATCATTGGGGCCGTTATTCCTTCTTGGGCTATGATCCTAAGATTGAGCTATTCTGCAAAAATCATAAAATGACCATCAAAGACGGTACGACACGTACCTTTGAGTGCTCTAATCCTGCCGCAGAAATTCGCAATATTTTGAGCCAATATAAAAGTCCTCGCTTAGAAGAGTTACCAACCTTCACAGGTGGCTTTGTAGGGTACTTCGCATGTGAATATATTCGCTACATCGAGCCAACATTGGATTTCCCAACGCCAGATGATGACTCTGCCATGGTAAATGATGTAGACCTTATGCTCTTTGATAAGGTTATCGCTTTTGACCATTACAAAAATAAAATTTACTTGATTGCTAACATCAGCACAAATGATTTAGAACGCAACTACAACAAGGCTGAGCTTGAATTGAAAACTCTTGCTGATCTCGTTGTAAACGGCAAAGAGGCGGATGTGCCCAAAGGCGTTCTTAAAACAGAGTTTACCTCTGAATTCACAAAGGACGAGTTCGAAGCTGTTGTCAAAAAGACGCAGCATTACATCAAGGAAGGGGATATCTTCCAATGTGTTGTATCTAACCGCCGCGAAGCGGAGTTTGAGGGAAGCTTGTTAAACGCGTATCGCGTACTGCGTACCTTGAACCCATCTCCGTACATGTTCTACCTATCTGGTGGCGATGTAGAGCTTACAGGGGCTTCTCCAGAAACCTTGGTGAAACTGACAGATGGCAAAATGTACACCTTCCCAATTGCAGGTACGATGCGCCGCGGTAAAAACGAAGCAGAGGACCTTGCTATTGAAGAAAAACTTATCAATGACGAAAAAGAATTGGCTGAACATAATATGCTTGTTGACCTTGGTCGTAACGATTTAGGTAAAATTTCTAAATTCGGTTCCGTTAAAGTAGAGGCGTTACATATGTTGCAACGTTTCTCCCATGTAATCCATATTACATCTACTGTAAGAGGTGACATACAAGAGGGCAAAGATGCACTCGATGCTATCGGTGCTACACTGCCGGCAGGCACCTTATCTGGGGCTCCTAAGATTCGTGCCATTGAAATTTTACACGAACTTGAGAAAAGCCCGCGTGGTGTATACGGCGGTGCCGTAGGTTATATCGATTTCTCTGGTAACATGGACGTATGTATCGGCATCCGCATGGCTATGAATAAAGGCGGTAAGGTCTATGTTCGCGCTGGCGCAGGCATCGTTCGAGATAGCGTTCCTGAAAGCGAGTTTAATGAAACCTTGATCAAAGGCCAATCCATGATTTCCGCAATTACAGATGCACAGGAGGTAGAATAATGGTACTCCTTATAGATAATTACGATAGCTTTTCCTTTAATCTATACCAATTAGTAGGCTCTATCGATCCAGATATTAAAGTCATCCGCAGCGATGAATTAACAGTTGAAGAAATCCGTGCTTTGAAACCAGACTATGTGATACTTTCACCAGGACCTGGCAGACCAGCTGATGCGGGTGTATACGAAGAGCTATTGCGTGAATGCAAAGGGAAATTCCCAATCCTCGGCGTATGCCTGGGACACCAAGCCATTGGCGAAGTATTCGGCGGCACCGTTTCCTACGCAAAACAAGTGATGCATGGCAAACAAAGTGTAGCAAAACAAGTGCACCCATCCAAAATCCTTAAGGGATTGCCTGAACAATTCGAAGTCGCTAGATACCACTCTTTGGCGATTATCGACGAAACCATGCCAAGCGAACTCATCGTCACATCCATTACCGACGACGGCGAAGTAATGAGCGTGGAACACAAAGACTACCCGATTTATGGAGTGCAATTCCATCCGGAATCCATCATGACACCGGACGGGGAACAAATGATTCGCAATTTCTTAGAAAAATAACCACTGTTTTGTATTCGAGGAGCTATTATTAGTTACTAGTACGGTAAGGCAGAAATAAGGTCTCTCGGAACTCCGATGGCCACCCACCCCACTACGTGGGGCCGCCAAGTCGCTCCTTAAGACCTTATTTCCTGCCAACTCAACTTTGGTAGTACCTACTTAATAGCCCCTCTACAATACATATTGTGAACTGTAGTTATATTTTTTTTAAGAAATCTGCGAATCAGAACTCCTAATATAGGAAAAGGTGGTGCAAAGCACCACCATTCCCACCCCTAATAAAGAAATGACCTGTGCATTACTCCATATAATGCGCAGGATCATTTGAAAGATATTGAATTGTTGTTCATTTTATTGCGCGTGTGATGGGGAGCAGGGCATATAAAAGATTAAATGTCATGGTGTTTATGTGAGTTCACGGGGTTCTAGGCCCGACTTTGGCCCTGCGAAGGCCACAGGCCGTAGTCAGACCCGGCCAGTGGAGGGCATAGGTCCACGTGAATCACATGTAGCATTAACGCAGGTATATGCCCTATTATCGTTGAACCGAAGTAAAATGAACAACAAGTAAGGAGATATAAAATGATTAAAGACGCATTATATGCAGTAACGCATGGTCAGGATTTATCTTACGACCTTGCTAAAGATACAATGAACAAAATTATGAGTGGTGATGTACCCGAGGTTCCTATGGCTGGTTTTTTGTGCGCCCTTGCCGCAAAAGGTCCTACTGTAGATGAGGTTACGGCGTTCGCTGAGGTTATGCGCGAGAAGGCTGGCTCCGTGCCTCATAACGGTACTGTTGTGGAAATCGTAGGTACTGGCGGCGACGAAGCGAATACGTTTAATATTTCTACCACATCTGGCTTTATCATTTCCGCCGCAGGCATTCCTGTAGCAAAACATGGTAACCGCAGTGTATCTAGTAAATGTGGTGCTGCTGACTTAATCGAAGCGTTGGGCGCTAAATTAGAGCTTAACGGCGAGCAAAACGAGGCGGTGTTGAACAAAGCGAATATGTGCTTCATGTTTGCGCCTGTATATCACCAAGCCATGAAATATGCAGGTCCTGTACGTAAGGCGTTGGGCGTTCGTACTGTGTTTAACATCCTTGGACCTTTGGCAAATCCAGCAGGTGCTACGGTTGAGTTGATGGGCGTTTACGATAAATCCTTAGTAGAACCATTGGCTCGTGTATTAGCTAACCTTGGCGTTAAACGCGGTGCTGTGGTACACGGCTTCGATGGCCTTGATGAGATTACGGCTACTAACAAAACGTACGTGTGCGAAATTAATAATGGGATGTTCACAAGCTACGAATTCGATCCTAAGGAATATGGTTTCGAATACGCTGATAAAACCGAGCTTGAAGGTGGCGATGCTACGGTGAATGCTGAGATCACTCGCCGCGTTCTCGGTGGTGAGCAAGGTGGTAAACGTACTGCAGTTCTTCTCAACGCTGGCATGGCGATTTACCTAGCAAAAGAGGATATTACATTGGCAGAAGGCATTGAAGAGGCGAAACATATGATTGACTCTGGTAAGGCGCTTGCGACAATGGAACAGTTTGTGAAAGCAACGCAAGAGGTATAACCATTGATTTTAGATAAGATTATAGAGGCTACCAAAATTCGGGTAGCCCAAGAAAAAGAGGTGGAAACGCCTGAGACTGTGAAAGCAGCAGCCTTAGCATTACCATCGGACACAGGATTTCCTTTCGAAGCAGCCCTTCGTCAGCAAGACTTCAACTTTATTTGCGAAGTGAAGAAGGCATCTCCATCAAAAGGCATCATAGCAGAGCACTTCCCATATTTAGACATCGCCAAGGAATATGAAGTGGCTGGTGCTGCGGCTATCTCGGTTTTGACTGAGCCAGACTTTTTTAAGGGTGATAAAAAATATTTACAAGAAATCGCTAGCACCGTAAAAATCCCTGTACTACGTAAAGATTTCATCATCGATGAATACCAAATCTACCAAGCGAAGGTTTGGGGCGCTAGTGCCATCCTTTTAATCTGTGCATGCCTTGATATGCCGACGCTGACAAAGTTCCGTGAGCTAGCAGATTCTCTTGGCTTATCTTCCTTGGTAGAGGCTCATGATGAGAACGAAGTACAAATGGCCATTGATTGCGGTGCACGTATTATCGGTGTTAACAATCGCAACTTGAAAGACTTCACCGTAGACGTACAAAACAGTGTGCGTTTGCGCAATCTCGTGCAAGACGATGTGATTTTCGTATCTGAAAGCGGCCTTGAAACGCCAGAGGACATCCAAGTATTGCGTGATAACAATATCGGCGTAGCTTTAATGGGTGAAACTTTTATGCGTTCTCCTAACAAGGTGGAAAAATTAGCATATCTCTATGGCCCAACCTATTACACACTAAAGGTTAAAATGTGCGGAATCTCAAAAGTAGAAACAATCCCTGCTGTAGTAGAAGCAAAACCAGACTATATGGGCCTTGTATTTGCACCAAGTAAACGACAAGTCACTGTAGACCAAGCTAAAACATTGGTTGAAGAACTACATAAGCAATATGGAAATCGATATAGTCGAGAAGAAGTACAATGTAGTAATGATGTAGTACAAGATGGAGCAGTAATTGGTGCTGTGCAAGAAGGAACAGCAACTGGTGATGCGCATGAAGGGATACTGACTAGTACAGAAAATGCAAGTCCGACGCTTATACATCAAGAAGCTATTAAAACTGTCGGCGTTTTCGTCAATGAAACGCTAGATAATCTCGTTAGCATTGCTACAGAAGCCAATCTTGATGTGGTGCAATTGCACGGTGATGAAGATGAAGCTTTCATCCAATCCTTAAAAGAACGTACTAATGTAGAGGTTTGGAAGGCTGTTCAAATCCGTAGCGCTGCAGATGCAGAGGCGTGGATCGATAGCAGTGCGGATATGCTATTATTTGATGCGTACCACAAAGACGAGCGCGGTGGTACGGGGGAAGTGTTCGATTGGTCTTGCTTAGACGAGTTTGAACGACCATTTATGCTGGCTGGTGGTATCGATAGCACCAATGTGGCGCGTGCCATTCGTACGGTTCGACCGTACGGCATCGATATCAGTAGCGGTATTGAAACAGATGGCGTGAAGGACGATGAGAAAATTAAAGCTTTCACCAACATTGTGAGAACAATAGCAATGCCATAATATGGCGTGCTAGCAGGAATGGAATATAGAAAGGTAAGTTATATGAGTGAACAAAGACATGGTTATTTTGGCTCCTTTGGGGGTCAATTTATGCCAGAAACATTGATGAATGCAGTCATCGAATTGGAAGAGGCGTACAACAAGTACAAAGATGATCCTGATTTCGTACACGAACTTGAGGATTTACATAAAAAATATACAGGTCGTCCATCCCTTTTATACTATGCAGATCGCATGACAAAGGACCTTGGAGGCGCCAAAATCTATTTAAAACGTGAGGACTTAAATCATACTGGTTCTCACAAGTTGAATAACGTAATCGGCCAAATGTTATTGGCAAAACGAATGGGTAAGACTCGTGTTATTGCTGAAACCGGCGCAGGTCAACACGGTGTGGCAACGGCTACTATCGCTGCGTTGATGGGCATGGAATGCGAAGTATACATGGGTGCAGAGGACTGTGAACGTCAAGCACTTAACGTATATCGTATGAAATTACTAGGTGCTAAGGTGCATCCAGTAACAACAGGGACTAGCACATTGAAAGATGCGGTTTCCGAAGCGTTGCGCGAATGGACAAACCGCATGTCCGATACGCATTACGTATTGGGATCCGTTATGGGTGCTCATCCATTCCCTATGATTGTACGCGATTTCCAATCCATTATCAGCCGTGAAGCGCGTAAGCAAATCCTCGAAGCAGAAGGAAAATTACCAACAGCTGTTATGGCTTGTGTAGGTGGCGGCTCTAATGCGATGGGCATGTTCTATCACTTCATTCCAGATGAAAGTGTTCGTCTCATCGGTTGTGAAGCAGCAGGTCGTGGCATCGATACAGAAGAACATGCGGCGACAATCGCGAAGGGCTCTGTTGGTATCTTCCACGGCATGAAATCGTACTTCTGCCAAGACGAAGACGGCCAAATTGCTCCAGTATATTCTATCTCTGCAGGTCTTGATTATCCTGGCATCGGTCCTGAACATGCGTACTTGCACGATAGCGGTCGTGCTGAATATGTGCCTGTTACAGATGACGAAGCAGTCGATGCCTTTGAATATTTATCTCGCTTGGAAGGTATTATTCCAGCCATTGAAAGTGCTCATGCGGTGGCACATGCACGTAAAATTGCTCCTACTATGAGCAAGGACGACATCATTATTATTTGTTTATCCGGTCGTGGCGACAAAGACGTGGCGGCTATGGCGAAATACAGAGGGGTGGATCTTCATGAGTAAAATTAAAGACGCTTTCACAAAGGGCAAGGCATTCATCCCGTTCATTAGTGCTGGTGATCACGGTATTGAAAATACAGAACGTTATATTCGCGTGATGGTGAAAGCCGGTGCGGACATGGTAGAAATTGGTATTCCTTTCTCTGACCCAACCGCGGAAGGCCCAGTTATTCAAGAGGCGAGCACGCGTGCTCTCTCCACAGGTGTAAAAATCAATGATATCTTTGATTTGGTGCGTCGTTTACGTACTGGTGATGATGCAGTGACTATACCGCTCGTATTCATGACTTATTTGAATCCTATTTACGTATTCGGTCGTGAAAAATTCTTTACCCTCTGTGAAGAGGTGGGAATCTCTGGTGTTATCGTGCCAGATATGCCGTTTGAAGAAAAAGGCGAGCTCGCTAGTGTGGCTCATAAGCATGGTGTTGAAGTGGTATCCTTAATTGCGCCAACATCTGAAAACCGCATCGAAATGATTGCCAAAGACGCAGAAGGCTTTGTATACTGTGTATCTTCCCTTGGCGTTACAGGCATGCGCAGTGAAATTAAGACGGATATCAAATCTATTGTTGAAACCATTCGCAAATATACGGATATCCCTGTAGCTGTTGGTTTCGGTATTTCCAAGCCAGAACAAGCAGAAGCTATGGCGCGCGTATCCGATGGAGCCATCGTAGGCTCTGCTATCGTTAAAATCGTGGCAGAACACGGTGAACATGCGGATCAAGCGTTGTTTGATTACGTACAATCCATGAAACAAGCTGTTCTAAAGGCTGGCGCATAACATAATAACTCATATAGCCTTGGGAAAAATTATATAGGGGATAACACAAAAGGACGTTATACAATGTATAACGTCCTTTTCATTGGTTAGTTAATTTAGTTTTGTGTTTTTAGGGCTAGTAATATGTATTATGCGCAAGGCTTAGTCATTAGAGGATTCAGAACGTTGATGTCGTTCACTGCGTTTTGCTGTTGCATTTTTATCATGTTTTTCACGTTCAGATATTCTATGCTTTCTGTGCTTTTTCTTTTTATCATTTACTTTGTACCATGGATGAGCGCTACTATCTACTGTGCCATCATCATTTTTTACCATGCGATGATTTTCACCGATTTTGAAGTGGTAATCTTTGGCTTGGGCTACATTGGCACCAATACCAACTGTTAAGAAGGCACCTAAGCTGGCCAAGGCTATTGCTTTCATTAATTTAGCTTTCATAATTATCTCCTGTATAATTGATTGTACGAATTTTAGTTGTAAGAAATACATCTGTAGTATAGCATATTTCATGAACAAAAAATGAATCAACTAAGTTGATAAATCATAGTATAATAGGAATATCTATATATATTTATTATCTAAGATTATGGTAGGAGTTTTATGAAACAGAGAGTATACGAAATCCTCTATCGTGAGCTAGTGGAAAACTATGCAAACAGTAAAGGACGTACAAATACAGCCGATTTTTGGCTCACCATAAGTGTTATATCCTTTGTATATGGCTTAATTATATGTATTACAGGTCTTGCAACCTACATACCGTACGGATTTCTTTATGCTGTCTCTATCGGTGGCGGCGTATTAGTTGTATTGTCCATCCTGTTATGCTTGCCGAAGATTATGCTAATAGCAAGACGGCTACGAGACTCTAATAATGATCCGATGTTGATGATTTTACTATTGGTTCCTTTTTTAGGCTGGCTTGCATTATTGTATCTATTCTGTAAGCGCACATCGCCTATATCTAATGAATCAGAGGAAAAACGTTCCGTATCGGGCCTCTTTATTGTGGCCATATTAGTATTAGGATGCGTAGCCACTAGTGCAGGTAGTACAATGATTAATCATAATTTTATGGTAGAAGAGACTGCGTATGGCAATTTGGAACCTAGTTCGTTAACGAAACAAGCCAATCGGCTTTTACAAAGTGAAACGGCTACAACAGAGGGGCGTACTGTGGTAAGTAATTATTATGAAGCCCTCAACAAAAAGGATTATCGTGGTGCATATCGTTATTTGAGCGCTCGTGCTATGGAGCGATATGGTACCTTTGAACTATGGGAACAAGCCATGGCTAAGGACGAGGTTCATAAGGTGAAAGCGATACAGCTTGACTATGTTTCCCAAGACCAAGATGATGATATTGTTGTAAATTATATGGGCTTTACTGTTACCTTTGAAGATAATCTAGAGCCTCTATTAGTTCGTTTACATAATGAAGGCAAAGGCTGGGGCATTGTTGCTATTGAAGCCGCGGAGGAGGATTAGGTTATGTCAACCATAAATATATATGATTTGAATTATACTGATGTCTTCAAATTAGGCATTAGAAATTATGCTAATTTTAACGGCCGTGTTAGCCGTAGTGAATATTGGCGATTCGTGGCAGGCGTTACACTGATACAAGGATTACTTGGGATTTTAGCTTTACTTTGTAGTACCTTGGGCTTTCCTAATTATGAAACACTTATTGATAATGTTGCTGTAGGGGTATCTCTTTTCTTTATAATTCCCAATATAGCTATCACAGCGCGGCGTATGCATGATATTGGTCGGAGCGGTTGGACACAGCTAATCTCATTTATTCCTGTTATAGGCTTCTTTATATTCCTCGTTTACGAATTGCGTCGTGGCGATGAAAGAGAGAATTCCTATGGTGAAAGAACCGGCTATACACCTATTACTCCTGAGATCAGCAAGGCTACAGGACTAGAAGAAACTCCATCTCGTCGCCAAGATTGGGCGATGGGGATTGCCATCTTTATTATCCAATCTATTATTATTGCCGATATCATTAGAGAGATATTATGGTATGGAATTAATGGGAATGGATACATGTAATAATCACCTGCATTTATTAACAATCCCATTATTTTATTTTATAAAAGTTTAACATCTCCTTTATAGACAATATAACACTTTATAGTAAAATGAATTTCAGATGAATTTAAAAACTTAGATATTAATAAATAAAGAATATCTTAGTTGTTATATGTGTTAAGTACAGCAGGACATCGTAATCTTTGCTGATTTCTGTTTGTAGCTAGAAGGAGTTTATTATGAAATCTTGTCCCTATTGTGGACATGCAGTGTTGAAAACAGATTGTTACTGCCCAGAGTGTGGGCATGTTAGTAGACCACAAATCTCGTTAGATAAATACAATCTAGGCTTGATTGAAAACTTTAAACAATGTTTGGTTTATAAATATGCTGATTTTGATGGTCGTGCAAGTCGTAGTGAATATTGGCATTTCTTGTTAGTCTATCAATTGTTGTTTGTGGCCATTCTATTTACTTGTGCTTTTTTGAGCTATATTAGCCCACTATCTAGCGTAGTAGGCGTAGGTTTTGGTTTGGTCATCCTTGTCCTTTTGTCCGTGATTATGGTTATTCCTGGCGTGGCTGTTTCAGTGCGACGTCTACACGATCAAGGCCGCTCAGGAGGACTCGTATTTATTGGATTCATCCCTGTAATAGGGACCATTATCCTGTTGATCCTTATGGCTCTGCCTGGTGAAAGCCAACCAAATCGCTTTGGCCCCCCTAACGGTCAAGTAGTTGTAACAAAACAAATGGCCCGTGAATTAGGTCTTATTGATACTACGCCATCTATGGGACTAACTGCAGGACTATTCTGCGCTATCTTTGTACTCTGGTTCTTGGTAGATAAACTACTTATGACTAGTGCGATGTAGTTTATGATGTATCCTATAATGAAATATAAAGCATAGGTTATTCCCAAAACATATAGACATTGATTTTCAAAATCGTCAACAGTAATGATATAATATTTTCAAGAAGAATTTATTTGTTATTTATAGAGGAGAGAAGATTATGACTGATTTGTCTATCAAAAATCTTTCGTATGTAGATAATTTTAAACATACGATTATGGGTAATTATGCTAATTTCAAAGATCGTGCAAGCCGCAGTGAATATTGGCGTTTCTATGGTATCACAATTGTTATTGCTGGTATCTTCAATGTATTGAGTGCTCTTGTAATGGATACTGCGCTAGCAAGTGTTGTAGGTCTTATTTCTATAGTATATAATCTTGCAATTCTATTGCCTTCCATTGGTCTTGCTGCTCGTCGTTTACATGACATTGGTAAAAGTGGTTGGATGCTTTTGATTAGCTTGATTCCATTTGGTATTATCTATATTATTTATCTACTCGCTCAAAAGGGTGATGAAGGTGATAACCAATATGGATCTCCAATGAGCTATGAAGTAATTACTGCTGAAGAAGCTGCTCGCACTGGTCTTAAAGAAACTCCAACTGACGACATGGATCGTAAATTCATGTACGTGTGCATTGCAATTATTATTCTTGAACTAATTCTCATGAGTGCTATTTAATAATTGTATATACAATAAAGCCTACGTAAGTAGGCTTTTTCTTTTGCTTAATAGGGGATGTAGGTTCTGTTAAATTTAGAAATGAAATATTTGACAATTTCCCCCTTTGAGTCCTATAATTATCTATTATATGAATATTGCGTTGAAAAAGACGGCATGTCTCAGACGGATTTAGTAGAGACCAAACTCATGGGCTGAAAGGTTTGGAAATCTAGAGATTTGCGGATCACTTTGGAGCAAGCGGCAATGCCGCCGGTGAACACCGTTATATGTTTAAGTGGCTTTCACAAGTAACGAGAGTCAGTAGGGTGGTACCACGGATATTACGTCCGTCCCTTCGGGGGCGGGCGATTTTTTTATGTAAAAGGAGCACAGCATGGATTACGGTAAGACGTTACATTTGCCTGAAACAGAATTCCCAATGCGCGGCAATTTGCCTAAGCGCGAACCAGAAATCTTAAAATTCTGGGAAGATAACAAGATTTATCAAAAACGTTTGGAGTTGCGTAAAGATGCAAAGCCATTCATTTTGCATGATGGCCCTCCATATGCAAACGGTAAATTGCATATCGGTCATGCCCTCAACAAAACGTTGAAGGACATCATCATGAAATACAAAACAATGACTGGTCATTATACTCGCTACATTCCTGGTTGGGATACGCACGGCTTGCCAATCGAGCATGCGGTTATTAAGAACACTGGTCTTAACCGTCATGAAATGGCTCCATTGGACTTGCGCAATAAATGTAAGGAATATGCATTGGAGTGCGTAGAAACACAAAAACAAGACTTCATTCGTTTTGGTGTATTAGGCGAATGGGACCGTCCGTACTTGACATTGCGTCCTGAGTTCGAAGTAAAACAACTCGGCATCTTTGGCGAAATGGCAAAACGCGGACATATCTACAAAGGTCTTAAAACTGTATACTGGTGTACGCACTGCGAAACTGCATTGGCAGAGGCAGAAATCGAATATGCTGAGAAAAAATCCTTCTCCATTTACGTAAAATTCCCTTACGTATCCGAGAAAAAGGTAACATTGCCAGCTGGCGTAGATCCTAAACAAGCATATGCTGTTATTTGGACAACTACTCCTTGGACAATGCCTGCCAACGTAGCTATTTCCGTTAACCCTGATCTAGAATATGGCTGGGTGAAAGCTGGCGACGAATACTACTTGATGGCTACTGAACTTGTTGACGCGGCGATGAAAGATATTGGTATCGAAGACTACGAAATCGTAAACCGCTTCTCTGGGGCAGATTTAGAATTAGCTGAATTTAAACATCCATTCGTAGAACGTACATCCACTGTATTGTGTGGCGACCATGTAACACTTGAAGCAGGTACTGGTTGCGTACATACAGCGCCTGCACACGGCGAAGACGACTTTAACATCGTTATGCGTTATAACAAGGAAGGTAAAACTAATCTTCCTATCATTTCTCTTGTTAACGAAACTGGTAACTACACTAAACAAGTAGACGACAACCGTTATGGCGATACTGAATTCCCATTGGCTGGCGTAGAAATTCACGATGCAGAAGTGCCTGTAATCAAAATCTTGGCACATAACAATGCATTACTTCACAAATCTAGTTTGCGCCACCAATACGCTCACTGCTGGCGTTGTAAAAATCCTGTCATCTATCGCGCTACAGAACAATGGTTCTCCTCTGTAGATGGGTACCGTCAACAAGCGCTTGATGCAATCGATAACCAAGTGCAATGGATTCCTAAATGGGGTCATGACCGTATCTTCAACATGGTGCGCGACCGTGGTGACTGGGTAATTTCTCGTCAACGTATTTGGGGCGTGCCAATTCCTATTTACTATTGTGAAAGCTGTGGCGAGCATATTGTAAATGATGATACGATGGCTGCATTGCTTGAAAAAGTAGCCGTTGAAGGCTCCGATGCATGGTGGGCGCACAGTGCAAAAGAATTGTTGCCAGAAGGCTTTAAATGTCCTCATTGCGGTCATGATGAGTTCAAAAAAGAAACAGACATCATGGACGTATGGTTTGACTCTGGTTCCTCTTGGGCTGGCGTACTTGAAGTTAACGATCTTGACGTACCATGCGCTATGTACCTTGAAGGTTCCGACCAACATCGCGGCTGGTTCAACTCTTCCTTGTTAACTGCAGTGGCAACAACAGGTAAGGCACCGTACAACTCCGTATTGACTCACGGCTTCGTTGTGGACGGAGAAGGCCGCAAAATGTCTAAATCCGTAGGTAATACGGTGGCTCCAAGTGATATCATCGACGTATACGGCGCAGACGTTATGCGTTTGTGGGTATCCTCCGCAGATTACCAAGCAGACGTGCGTTTGTCTAAAGATATCGTAAAACAATTATCCGAAGTATATCGTAAGATCCGTAATACATTCCGCTTCTTGCTCGGCAACTTGGATGACTTTAATCCAAATACTGATAAAGTGGCTTACGCAGATATGTCCGAATTCGATAAATGGGCATTGTTGCGCTTAGAAGAAGTGCGTCAAAAGGTTACTGATGCGTACGAAAATTATGAATTCCACATGTTATACCATGCAATTCATAACTTCTGCACCGTAGACTTGAGCTCCATCTATCTTGATGTAATGAAAGATACTACGTATGCTGAAAGCAAAAACAACGTAGCTCGTCGTTCTGCTCAAACAGCGATGTATGAAATCTTGAAAACATTGGTAGCAATGGTATCTCCAGTGCTTTCTTTCACAGCGGAAGAAGTATGGAAATACATGCCTAAAGAAGAGGGCATGCCTGAATCTGTTATGCTTCAAGATTGGCCACAAGGTCATCCAGAACACTTCAACCAAGAATTGTCTGATAAATGGAACCAATTGTTAGACTTGCGTACATCCGTACAAAAAGCATTGGAACTTGCTCGTCAAGACAAAACAATCGGTCACCCATTGGATGCATCCGTTACAGTATACGCTGAAGGCGCTGCATTCGACGCATTGCATGCCCTTGGTGAAGAAGGCTTGGCTAAACTCGTTATCGTATCCGAAGCTCACATCGTGAACGGCGCTGCACCATCAGAGGCTGTAAAAGACGAAGAAACTGGCGTTGCAACAGTTGTTGTTGCCTCTGGTCTCGAAAAATGTGAACGCTGCTGGATCCACCGCGATACAGTAGGTCAAGATAGTGAACACCCTACACTTTGTTCACGCTGTGCCAGCGTTGTAAAAACACTATAATAAAAGTGCTGTCATAAGACTACTATAATAAAAACGCTGTAGTAAAAAATCTATAATCAAAATAATTCTATTATTAAGATTATAGGAATTATCAAAAAAAAGACCATCCTGTTGAACTTCACTTCCCAAAATTGTGTCCAATTTTGGGGGAGCAGCTCACTGGGGATGGTCTTTTTATGTTTGTAAATCCTTTGGCACCGTTAATTGTTTCCAATTATCTAGCTCAGGAATTTCCAAGGTATTTATTGTTTTTTGAATCCAATAGTTTAAGGACACTTCGTTCCCCACATATTGTTCGAATAAGTAGGTGTTGCCAGGCGTGTCTTGTTGGTTTCCATCTTCATCGATGGTGTGACGGGCAGATTCTTTCAGATAGAGCTGCACTCTAAATGGGGTCGACTGATTACCTTTAAAAATAAAATAGGATGGGCCCACAAAGTCATGGGTGCGAATATTAATTTGTTCGTACTTTTTCTCTTTCAACCCTTGCAAGGCAGTCTGAATCATAGCGTTCGCATCGTCGTATTCCTCTAGCAAGAATGGCTGTTGATCAACATCGAGCACGTAGTGCCAGGTTGGCTTTTCTTCGTTCTTTTCGATGGACCAATTCTCTTCGAGACTAGGTAACTGACGATTATGGTAGAGCTCTTTTAATAGGCTTAAGGTATTTTCTTTGTTGTATACGGCCTTATAAACGATTTCATGTCCTTCTGTTGGATCATAACCGTGTAGCCTTACTTGATAATGATTTCGTAGCATCCGCGTTACATCAAGCTTGAAGATATTGCGCAATGCATCTGGAACGGATAGGAAATGATTGTAAAAGCTGAGCTTCATTTCTTCTTGTGAGTCTAAGGCTGTTTCGATGGTTTGCCAGTCGTACAAAGTCGTATCCCACAGGAAGTCGTCCATTGTCACAGATAAACGGGCCGCATCTTGAGGCCAAGTGGAAGGCGCAGGGCGCACCGTAGTAGTGGATTCGGCAACGCCTTCTTTATACTGCCAGTGACCATCAACCTCTTCAAAGGCCGCTAATCGTTCTTTTGCTTCGTCATCGATAGGAATATCTTTTAGCTCTGGATCCAAATTGGCTTTGTGAGACAAGATATATTGATGGGATTGCTCGTAATAGGATACGGCTTGATCTAAATCTGGCTTGCCTGTTACATAGCCTTTTTCGTAGGCATAGCCCAAGGCAACACGTGTTAAAGCGCGCGTAATATCGTAGAAAAGAACGCGATCTTCCTCTTCGAAGGCGCGTTGCTCCTCATCTAAGACACGCAGTAACGATTGTACACCGAAACGAATGTTTTTCGTCACCCCTAAACCGTGGATTCGCATATAACCGATATAGGGCAAGGCGAACATAAAACGATCTTTTGTAGCCGCCATATGCGTTAAGTCTGCAATGAGGCCCCAGTCGAGAGGCAGGTGGCCTATGTGAAAGATATAGCCAAAGGCTGCCTGTAAGGCGGTATATCCTGCATCACTAAACTGTTTTGTTGCCGCACGGCGGTAGAGGCCAATAGCCTTTACCGGATCGTAGGGAATCGTAGAACGTAACACTTTAGCATCATAGAAATGATAGTAATAATCCGCTAATTCTGCAATGCTTTCAGATTGACCTAAGGCAGCACCTTTAGTGAACCACGTGAAAGCATCCTCGAATTTACCGTTTTCATGGCAGTCGAGACCTGTATATAGCATCATGGCAGGGTTGCCAAGCTCGGCCGCAGTCTTGGCGACGCGGCGCGCATTGGCAAAGTCGGCTTCGTCGATATAGATATTGCGCAAGTTCCCTTGGAACATGGCAAGACCGTTGTCGAGAGCCTTATTAAACCATTCTTTGGCTAGGCTGGACGCTTTTTCTTGTAATTTTTCGTCTGGCACGGTGCCTTGCAAGGCGGCGATGCGATCCTGTACAGAGCCAGCTGTAAGGCTTTTTTGGATGCGTTTAGACCAACTCATGGGCGGTGGTGTTAGCATAGCTTCAGCGGAGTCGATGCGATTATCATCGCGCCAGAAAAAGACATTACCTATAACATATTGGCAATAGGCATCGCCTCGATTCGCATGGTCATAGACAATGCGGAAAGCATCGTCGAAGGAGAGTTGCATATCCTTTTCCACTGTAGGCGTAATAGAGCCTTTGATACGCAAGGCTTGTAACGTACCGATAGGGCTACAACGGCGAATGCTATCGTGTAAGCACTGATAGGTACGCATATTGTCCTCTGGGAAGTTAGACTCTTCCCAGGTAAAGCGAGGCCCTGCATAGACACGTGCCAAGAGGGCATATGCATCACCTAGCTCTCGGGTCTCTGGATCGTTGGCTATTTTGAGAGCGTCCTCTTTAGTATCTATATCACTTTCAAGAAGGGGCGTCATATCGTTTCGCAAGGCGCGATGATCAGTTTGTACTGCGTCTTGCTGATTGTTGACGATGAGTTCTAACTGACGTAAGCCTTCTTGAGCCATTTTTTGATTATACGATGTAAAAATCATGTGGAAGACCTTTTGTAGGCGTTCCGTAAAGTACTGTGCCATTAGGCCTCCTTTTATACTATAAAATACATATTTATTATATAACGAACGCTAGGTACCGTAAAAGAGGCAATGCTAGTATAACTGTATGTCTTCTATTGATATCATATTGATATCGTCTAACTGTTCTCACAATATACTAGCTTATTTCTAATATGCCTGTATTTAATACAATTTAATATGGAAGCTTCAGTATGTGTTGTATTTAAGCGTAAAAAATCCCCTCTGAAAAAGATCTGTTGTCACAAATTTTATGTGATGTCTGAAATCTTTCAGAGGGGATTGTATTTACCCTAAAGCATAAGGATAGATATTATTTTTGGTTGTAATTACCAAACCATTTGTCGTAGATTTTTTGGTAAGTGCCGTCTTCTTTAAGTTCTTTAAGCGCTTTGTTAACTGCAGCTTGTAATTCTTTGTTGCCTTTTTTCACGCCAAGAACTGTGCCTGGGGATTTAGTAGGTTCGCCTACGAGTTTAAGATCTTGATCAGCACCTTGTTTTAGGTAGTACATAGCCACTGCGTTATCGATGATAGCACCATCGATTGTGCCGGCTTTCAATTCCATGAAGATATTAGCGTTGGAATCGATTTGTTTTACTGTTGTACCAGGGATTTTTTGAGCCATTTCAACAGGGATTGTGCCGATTTGAACACCTACAGTTTTACCTGCTAATTCATCCATGTTGTGGATTGTTGTATTGTCTTTACGAACAACTGTGATGAAACCGCCTTGGTCGAAGTACACATCGGAGAAGTCCAATACTTTTTCGCGTTCAGGAGTAGCGTTGATACCTGCCGCAATCATGTCGATATCGCCAGATTGAACGGCTGGAATCAAAGCGTCGAAGCCCATGGATTTGAATTCCATTTTTAGGCCGATTTTTTTGGAAATAGCTTCGGACAAATCAACGTCAAAACCAACATATTTGTCGCCTTCAGTGAATTCGAACGGTGGGAATGTAGTTTCAGAACCTACACGCAATACGCCTTCTTGTTGTGTCATTTTAGGTTTGTCATTGCCACAACCAGCCAATAAACCCAATGCTGCTACCGCTACAAGGGCGATGGCTGTCAATTTTTTGAACTTAAACATAGTATCCTCCTCAAACATCCATATACATGGTTTATACATTTCTGTTTATATTGTACGGAATTTTACACCAATAGGCAATAACATTGTATAATTAAGAGTACATGAGTTTCATATTTAAAAATAGCTTTCATTTGGACTAATTTTAGATATATCATATCTCTGTTGTTTATGTTAGTTTTCGAACCGCATTAATTTATCTTAAATTGGCTTAGGTAAAGCCGTTCATATCCATTTATTTATATAAATTTATTTATATCTATTGGAGGAGCTATGTCCCTTACGCATACATTTTCAGATCTTTGTAAAAGCTTCGCCCCAGATGCTTTTGCGATGAATTATACATTAGCTAAAAACCCTGAGATTTCTAGTCAAGAATTCGAGTCTGTCAAAACCATTGGTGCTGTTCTCGAAAAATATGGCATGGACGTAACCTATGAATTTTGTGATTTGCCGACTGCCTTCAAGGCGTCTGTCGTAAAAGTAGAACATCCAAAAGGTCGCTTAGCCATACTTTGTGAATACGATGCATTGCCAGAGGTAGGCCATGCGTGTGGTCATTCTGCAAGCGGTGCCATGAGTGTGTTGGCTGCGTTAACGCTGCATAAAATGCAAGAAGAGGGCGTAGCTTTCAACATGGACATCGATATTATCGGCACACCAGACGAAGAAGCGATGGGGTGTAAGGTGGATATGTGCAATGCAGGGGTGTTTAAAGAATATGATTTTGCCATCATGGTTCACCTCGACGGCGAGGAAACGCGACCTAACTCACAATTCTTGGCACTCGATTGCTTCCGTGCTAAGTATTACGGTAAGCCGGCCCATGCGGCCGGCGAGCCTTGGAATGGCATCAATGCGGTGAATGGTGTGCAACTCGCTATCCATGCTATGGATATGATGCGCCAACAAGTGCGCCCTGAAACGCGCATCGGCACGTGGATCATTGCTGGAGGCACCGCATCCAATGTGATTCCTGCCTTTGGTGAATTAGAGGTCACTGTGCGTCACACAGAACGTGAGTACTTAAATGGCTTATCTAAACAGATTAAAAACGTCTTTGAAGGGGCGGCCCTTTGTACCGGTACAACTGTAAAGGTAGAGTTTTATGGAAACCCTTATGATGATATGAACCAAAATAATCGTGGCACAAAGCTTATCGAAGAGGTAATGGCCGACATGAGCCTCGATTTTAAACCAGGTGCTGCAGCCCTTGGAGGTAGTTCAGATATTGGCAATGTAAGCTATCAATGTGCAGCATTCCATCCTAAATTGCGCCTCGCTGGCGAGCCGAAGGTGTGCCATTCTAAAGAATTTGCTGCCGCTATGCTAGAGCCTACCATTGAACAAACCATCATCAATGGGGCTAATATTATTGGTGGCGCTTTACTACGACTCGTAGAAAACCCAACAACCTTAGAAGAAATCGTAGCTGAATTTAAAGGCTCTCTAGGGGAATAACCATAGGATGCTATGAAGATACTTTAAGGAAACTATAAGGACACTCATTTGGAATTCAAGATATTGATGAACCTATTTTAGATACTATAAGGGAGGCTGTATGTCCTCAAAGGAAACATTAACTATAAAAAATTATATTGGTCTTGTAGGTGATAAACCAATTCGATTTATCGCATCCGATGTAGATGGCACCTTGGTAAACGATGCGAAAACAATTCCTGAGGATGCTATTGAGGCGATTCGTGCAGCTCGTGAAAGCGGCATTCGCGTAGCTATTGCTTCTGGCCGTGCTTGGAATGAGATGAATGACGTCATCGAAAAATTACCGTGCTTGCGGTATTTCATGTGCACCAATGGTGCCTATGTGATGGACAAGGATGAAAACCGCAGTCTATTCCACGTAAATTTTGATAAGGAACAAGCTCTACACTTGTTACGCAAACTGTTAACCTATGGCGTATATGTAGAGGCTTATGTGAAAGACCAAATCTTTGGCATGTATCCGCCATCTAGATGCATTACCCCTGAACGCTTAGGGGCGTGTGCTTGTGAACGAAGTAACAGTAATAAAAAGACGTTGCATGGCATAATGGATAATCATCTGTCTAATACAAAAAATCAAATTTCTGGTATAGAGGACACTCGTCTGCCAGGTGCAACGTACGACCACTATGCATTGGCGGAAGGCAATGAAGTAGCAAAGGTAAAGATGTCTGAATGTGAAATTGAGCAATCTAATTTCTTCTTTAGACCTAATATTCGTCCATTTATCTTAGCGACGCGCACTATGGTATGTGATTTGCTAGCTCATATGGAAGCCTTAGATGAAGGACCTGAGAAAATTCAAATCTTCTACGGTGACGAGCCGATGCGTCAGCGCATCTTGCAAGACTTACGAGATGAATACCAAGGGCTCTCCCATGATGGCACAGGTCGTGAACGTTTTTATGATGTATTGCTCTCTAGTGAAGGTAATCTAGAATTTGTATTGCCTCACACTACAAAGGGTACAGCCGTAGAAGCTTTGGCCAAACACTGGGGCTTGAGACCTGATGAGGTGATGACACTAGGGGATAGCGAAAATGATCTATCTATGCTACGCTTTGCGGGCGCTGGTGTAGCCATGGGCAATAGCAAGCCGAACATTAAAGAAGCGGCACGATACAAAACAACAGATAATAACCACCAAGGCGTGGCAAAAGCAATTTATTCGGCTATTGCGTACAATAATGAGCTAAATAAGAAGAAGTAAAAGTAGATACTGTTAAGTTTGGCACGTAATACGTGCTTATGATTATGTAGATTTGTAAAGGTTAATAAATAAAAAATACATAGGAGGTGATGTACAATGGGAAATCTAAAATTTAATATTGATGATACTTGTGTTAAATGTGGCGCTTGCGCTGAGGACTGTCCTGTTCAATGCATCACCGAAGGGAAGACTCGGTTTATCATTGGGAAAGGCTGTATTGGCTGTGGCGATTGTTATTCCATCTGTCCTGTAGGGGCCGTGAAAATGTATAAACGAGAGGTTCCTAAAAAGTGATAACTAGAAATCTTTTAGTATTGTCAGCAAATTAACTCATATACGGAAGGCTCCTAAAGCGTGATAGCTAGAAATCCGAACATTAAAATCTTATTTATAATCTATATACGGAATATATGGAGTCGTTATACTTCCTATGGTATAATAAAATGTAATGAAAAATTAGCGTTTAGCTCGGAAAAACGCACCCCCAGTACAGAAATGTATGGGCATAAAAAATAGTGAATATACTTTCACAAATAGATGCATATGGAGGAAGGCATGGAAAACAAGGAATTTGTAATTGTTGTTGACTTTGGTGGTCAATATAACCAATTGATCGCGCGCCGTGTTCGTGAAAATCACGTATACTGCGAAGTATATCCATACAACAAAGCGCTGGACAAAATTAAGGAATTAAAACCGCAAGGTATCATCTTCACAGGCGGTCCTAACAGCGTGTATGAAGAAAACTCTCCAAAAATTGAGAAAGAGATTTTTGAACTTGGTATTCCTATTCTTGGCATGTGCTATGGTATGCAATTTATGGCGCATACATTGGGTGGCGAAGTTAAATCTGCGGACAACCGTGAATTTGGTAAAACACCTACTAAAGTGGACACTACATCTCCATTGTTCAAAGGCTTGGAAGAAGACCAAGTTGTTTGGATGTCTCATGTTGACTATGTAGCAAAGGTTCCTGAAGGCTTTGAAATCGTAGCACATACTAAGGATTGCCCTGTTGCATCCATGCAAAATAAAGAACGTAAATTATATGCTATGCAATACCATGCAGAAGTGTTGCACACTGAACATGGTAAAGAAATGCTTCATAACTTCTTGTACGAAGTATGTGGATTCACAGGTACATGGACAATGGCAAACTATGCAAAATCTGCTATTGAAGACATCCGCAAAACCGTTGGTGACGGCAAAGTATTGTTGGCATTGTCTGGTGGTGTAGATAGCTCTGTTGCGGCAGCACTTATTTCTAAAGCTGTAGGCGATCAATTGACTTGTATCTTTGTTGACCATGGTTTAATGCGTAAAAACGAAGGTGACGAAGTAGAAGCAGCTTTCAAAGATTCCGGCATGCATTTTATCCGCGTCGATGCAGAAAAACGTTTCTTAGATAAATTGGCTGGCCTTGAAGATCCAGAAGCTAAACGTAAAGCTATCGGTGAAGAGTTCATCCGCGTATTCGAAGACGAAGGCCGTAAAATCGGTTCCGTTGACTTCTTAGCACAAGGTACAATCTACCCTGACGTTATTGAGTCCGGTACTGGTGAAGCGGAAGTTATTAAATCTCACCACAACGTAGGCGGCTTGCCTGCAGTTGTAGATTTCAAAGGCCTTATCGAACCATTGCGCAATCTCTTCAAAGACGAAGTGCGTGAACTTGGTTCCGAATTAGGCTTGGCTGACTACCTCGTATGGCGTCAACCATTCCCAGGTCCTGGTCTTGCTATCCGCGTAATGGGCGAAATTACTAAAGACAAACTCGACATCTTGCGTGATGCGGACTACATTTTCCGTGACGAAATTGCAAAAGCTGGTCTTGATCGCAGTATCAACCAATACTTTGCAGTATTAACATCTACACGTACTGTAGGCGTTATGGGTGACTTCCGTACATACGATTACACATTGGCATTGCGTGGCGTAACAACAACAGACTTCATGACTGCTGACTGGGCGCGCATCCCTTACGACGTATTGGATACAATCTCACGTCGTATCGTAAACGAAGTACAACACATTAACCGCATCGTGTACGATATTACATCTAAACCACCTGCTACAATTGAGTGGGAATGAGATGATTTACTTAAAGTAGCTAACATATAAAAATATATAATATAATATAATTTAGTCATCCAAAGAGTCTGTCTTTGGATGACTTTTTTTAGAGGTCTTCAAAATATGTATTTTTAAATGGTAAAAGTATCATATTTATTTGTTATCAACATGAAAAATAAATGAATTGAGGGTGTGTTCTAATTATCTAAGATGTTATAATAAAAAATATTAGGATATATAGTATATTTACTAGATTATACTGATTTCATGAAAATGATCTTGATTTGTAAGTTTTAATGAGGAGGGTATATAAGTCATGGCAGAAAAAACAATACAGACATTGGGTTTGAAAAACAAATATGGGATGCGGCTTGTGTTCTTTTAGGGCATATCTCTGCTGCAGAATATCGAAAAGTAATTGTAGGGTTAATATTTTTTCGTTACATATCGAGTGCCTTTGAAAAACGCTATGAAGCGCTTGTAAAAGAAGGTGATGGATTTGAAAATGATAGAGATGCATATGCTGAAGAAAATATTTTCTTTGTTCCAGAAGAAGCTCGGTGGAGCACAATTGCATCTGCTGCACATATACCTGAAATTGGACTTGTTATTGATAATGCAATGAGAGCTATTAAAAAAGAGAACACAACACTTAAGAATGTGTTATCAAAGAATTATGCTAGCCCTGATTTAGATAAAAGAGTTCTAGGAGAAGTTGTTGACCTCTTTACTAATGAAATCAAAATGGACGGTACCAAGGCTAGTAAGGATTTATTGGGAATAACATATGAATATTGTATTGCTCAGTTTGCATCTTATGAAGGTACTAAGGGTGGTGAATTTTATACACCGTCAGTATCGTTAAAACTATCGTCTTTATTTTAAAATTATTTAATAATTACCGTGTATATAATCTTTATTATGGGACTCGTGTCATAATAACGGCAGAGGTAAATAGTTCAATGAAATCAAGGATTTTGAAGCTACTACCAAAGTTAAAAATCAATGAAATTGATAGCTTGTATGTTGCTTAGAGCTACTATCTACCAAAATAATGATTGTAAGCATTACATAAGTTTAAAAGAATAAAGTGGTAGTGTATGCGATTTATATTGAAAGTTATCTTATTTTCGATTAGTCTTATATTATAAATTTTGACAGCTTTTCTGACATTCTTGCTTGGCATAGGGACGGCGTTGCTGTATATCGTTAAGATATTCTGCATATTTTATCATTAGCTTCTTATTTAGTTCTTATGGACTTTCTATAATAGACGCAACAGTGATAGCATATATTGAACTGATAAATGAGAAGATTAAAGTCGTGTAGACAAATGTAAATTTTTTGAGGTGTAGGGGATGGCTTCAAGTAAAGGATATTTAGATTTCATTTTAGAACAACTATCCGAGTTGGAAGAAATAACACATAGATCAATGATGGGCGAAGATATTATTTATTATCGCAGAAAAATTGTGGGTGGAATTTATGATATGGGTTTTTAGTGAAGCCTGTTAAATCCGTAATAGCACGTATGCCAAATGCAAAGTATGAGTTACCATATGATGGAGCAAAGAAAATGCTAATGGTAGATGATGTTGACAATAAAGAATTTCTAGCAGGTTTATTCAATTAAATGTATGATGAACTACCTGCACCAAAACCAAAGGAAAGAAATAATCAAATTTGAATTGTTAGGAGATAAAAGTATGGCCCATTCAATACAATCAATAAGAAATGTTTATGATCTTGCAAAATGTGCTAGAGATAGGGGAAAACCTTTTGATGATGAAGAAATAAAAAAACTATTAGAAAGGACAGTTACAGATGAAAAACTAATTTCAAAATATCCAAGATTTGAGAGGGGATATGCGGCAGAAGATTTATTCAGACGTATATTTTCCCTTTTACCTTGGGTGAGAAGTATTGTCCCATTAGGACAAGAACAATTTCCTGAAAATAGTAAAGAAACGATACAAGTACCAGATTATGAAATTATATTTGAAGCTGGAAATGAGATGGGGACAGCGACTATTTTAGTTGAGGCAAAATTGGTTGATGGTGACAAGCAAACATTTGAACTGCAGAAGTATAAATATGAAGTGCTACATGAATACTCGAGTCATAAAAAGGTTACTCTTTTATTTGCTATTTTTTGGAGAAAGCAATGTATATGGACAATTAATTCGATTGAGTCATTTATAAAAAAAAGTAGCAGTTATAAAATATCGTATGAAAAAGCTTGTGCGAATGATTTGTCAGCAATACTTGGAGACTATACATATTTGTTTAAAAGGCAATGTTATAGAAAAAGCATTTTTTCTAAGAGTGAAAACGCTGATACTGAGTTTATTCATAGACATGAAGAATACGGAAAAACAATATATGAAGGCTTGTCTTTAGATGAGCAAAAATTTGAATCATTATGCATGTTTGAACCCGCTTTATTAGATTGTGCATTTGACTTTAAGGAGATTTCTTATAAAAATTTAGCAAATAGTGAAATTGAAATAATAGAACAATATGATTGCTTGCCATATGTATATAAACTATCATCTTTAATATTGGCATACTTGAATAAAATGTATTGCATAGATAAGGATAATATGTATTATGAAGATAACATATTGGTTGAGAAATCTTTTGATATTGTTGATACCGTCCGAAGAAAATGTGGAGGAGAAAAATTTTATTTAATTCCATACAATGTTAATGAAACATCAACAAGATTGTTTGATTTGCAATTTGGTAAAGTAAAACATATATTTGATGCATATAAAAGTACTGAAAGAAGTGAGGGGTATAAGATTTTGGTTAGTCACGATTAACGGTATTGAGTAGCTCGAGAAATCCCAGTTTGCCGAGCTGAATAAAACCAAATATTGGAGATATAAGGCGATTAAGCAATAGAAGTTTTAGTCGCTTTTTCTTATGCAAAAAATTAAAAAAGAGGAGAGGCGGTGCAGTTTTTATGTCAAAATATTCTCAAGAAACTAAGGATCAAGCTCTTAATTTATTTAAAATTGGATTTGGAATACAGTCTGTAGCGAACAATCTAAATATATCAAGACACATAATAAAAATTGGTTATTCAAATATAAGAGTAGTAGTTCTTTATCTAGAAAAATGAATAGACGTATATTTTCAGTAAAGTTTAAAGGTAAAGTTATTGAAATTAGGTGGCAGAATAAGTTATTCTTTAAAAAACAGCAGAATTATTTAATTTAGATAATCCTAGTCTAATTGCAGCATGGCAAAAGAAGTATTTAGATGAAGGATTTTAAAATTACAACCTAAGCTTAAAGGTAGATCACCTATGAAGACCAAAAAAGAAATTAAACTACAAGTAGATTCAATCCAAAAATCAGATAAGGAACGTATTAAAGAACTAGAAGCCGAAAATGCTTGATTAAAATATGAAATATCTTTTTACGACGACTTTATAAAAGAAATGTGTGAAATTGCTAAACTAAATAGAGTTGTAAATTAAGTACAAACAATTACTATCGAAAGATTAAGAAACACATATCCCCTTCGGTTTATGCTCAAATACTTTGGTATTAGTCGTAGCACATATTATGCCGTTTAGCCAGTATGAAGAAAGGTGACAAATATGTAGAGGAGCGAGAGTCTGTTCGCACACTTGTGGCGATGAATAAAGGTTGTTATGGATATCGCCGAATTACAGTAGCATTGCATAAATTAGGACTTCATATAAATCATAAAGTCGTAATGCGTATTATGAAGGAAGAAAACTTATCATGTAAAGTTCGCCTAAAAAAGTACCGCTCATATAGCGGTACTGAAGGAAAAATCGCTCCAAATATTATTAAACGAAACTTTACTGCAACAAAGCCAGATTAAAAATGAACCACAGATATTACAGAATTTCACGTGTTTGGACGTAAGGTTTATTTATCACCAATCTTAGACCTGTATAACGGTGAAATTGTATCCTATGAAATATCTGAACGACCTGTATTAACTCAGGTATTAACTATGCTGGATAAAGCGTTTCAGGAAAGACCCAATAGCCATGGATGTATACTACACTCAGATCAAAGGTGGCAATACCAACATGCAGAGTATCAGGAGACATTAAATAATCACGCTATTATCTAAAGTATGTCTCGAAAAGGAAATTGTTTGGATAATAGCGTGATGGAAAACTTCTTTGGTTTGTTGTAGTCAGAGTTATTATATTTAGAAGAGTTTACTTCCTATGAAGATTTTATCAGTAAATTATAGGATTATATTGATTATTACAATACAAAACACATTAAGCTCAAATTAAAAGGAATGAGTCCGGTA
>NZ_KQ960791.1:118938-173192 GCF_001553335.1 Veillonella parvula
GCTCAAATTAAAAGGAATGAGTCCGGTAGAATACCGAACTCATTCCCAAAAAGTAGCTTAATTATATCTATCCAAGAAAATGGGGGCAGATCAAAGAGAAGTGGAATTTGATTATTTTTATAATCGAGATATAGGCTGTTTTAGTTACTATATGCTACCGAAAATTATGGTGACTTATGAAAGGTTTAAGAACTTGTCCTCGGAAGCAAAGATTTTATATTCTTGCTTTTTAGAGCGTACACGTCCGTCTTTTAGAGATAAATGGCTCGACAAAGAAAACAGAGTATATATGATCCTCATTGTAAAAGATTATATAGATTTTAGGAAAATTTAATAATACAGCGGTCAAAATCTTAAACGAGCTTGATAGCACCTCAGGTGGAATATGGCTTATCGAAAAAAGCTTGAAAAGCTAAATATCATCAATATTAAAGAGTTTATGTGTGTATTTCGTTCCAAGTGTAAAAATTATACTCTAGAATTGGAGAGTTTCTACACTAGAAGTGTAGAAACTACATATCAAGATATGAAGAATATATATGGAAGTAATCTTAAGAGGAATAATACTGTGTAAATGATACTCTAAGAATATACAAAAGTAATGATATAAGATATTATAATATATAAAATAACTTCATAAACTTATAATTAAGGAGTGAGAATATGAAAGTTAATTACAATGGATTATGGAAAATTTTAATAGATAAGAATATGAATAAAAAAGAACTAACTAAAGTTTGTGAATTGTCTCCTGCAACAGTATCTAAAATGGGCAGAGGAGAGTTTGTTAGTATGGATGTTTTGTATCGCATTGGAACGAAACTAGATGTTGATTTTGGAGAGATGGTTTCGATTATAAAGCCGGGAAAGTAAAGCGTCTTTGAGGTGATGTAAAGGTGCTTCAAAATGATTAAACTATATGCAAAGTAGATAAGAATTAACTCGTTATTCAGTGTAACTAGAATAAGGAAAAATAGAAAGTTTTATACCAGAAGATAGCGGATAAAACTTTAATTAAACGTCTATTAAATAAAGTGAGGTAGAAAGGGATGTCAGACTTAACTAAGGTTAATAATGAAACAATACAAAGATCAGAGTTGCATAGAAAAATATGGGCTATTGCTGATGATGTTCGTGGTGCAGTAGATGGTTGGGATTTTAAACAATATATTTTAGGGATTTTGTTTTATAGATTTATTTCTGAAAATATTACTGAATTTTTCAATTCTGCCGAGCATGAAGCTGGTGACTTAGAATTTGATTATGCTGAAATTTCTGATGAAGAAGCAGAGCAGGATTTTAGACCAAATACAGTTGAGGATAAAGGCTTTTTTATATTACCAAGTCAACTATTTAAAAATGTTGTTAAAACAGCTAAGAATAATGAAAATTTAAATACAGATTTAGCTAATATATTTAAAGCAATTGAAGGAAGTGCAGTAGGATTTGCATCGGAAGATGATATTAAAGGTCTATTTGAAGATGTGGATACAACTAGTAACCGTTTAGGAGGAACGGTAGCAGAAAAAAATAAAAGACTGGCAGATATACTAACAGGTATAGCTGGAATTAATTTTGGGAATTTTCAGGATAATGATATAGATGCCTTTGGTGATGCGTATGAGTATTTGATTTCAAAGTATGCGAGTAATGCAGGAAAATCCGGTGGAGAGTTTTTTACCCCACAAACAGTTTCGAAACTTTTGTCAAGACTTGTTATGGATGGAAAAACTAATATTAATAAGGTATATGACCCTACATGTGGCAGTGGAAGTTTATTGCTTCAGATGAAGAAGCAATTTGATGAACATATTATTGAGGAAGGATTTTTTGGACAGGAAATTAATATGACCAACTTTAACTTGGCTCGTATGAATATGTTTCTTCATAATGTGAATTATAATAATTTTTCAATTAAAAGGGGAGACACTCTAATAAACCCTTTACATAGAGATGAAAAACCATTTGATGCCATTGTTTCAAATCCTCCATATTCGATTAAGTGGGTGGGAGACGCTGATCCTACTTTAATAAATGATGAAAGATTTGCGCCGGCAGGAAAGCTGGCACCAAAGTCTTATGCCGATTATGCTTTTATTATGCATTCATTATCGTATCTCTCAAGTAAAGGTAGGGCGGCTATAGTATGTTTTCCGGGGATTTTTTACAGAAAAGGTGCTGAAAAAACCATTAGACAATATCTTGTAGATAATAATTTCGTTGATTGTGTTATCCAACTTCCGGAAAATCTTTTCTTTGGAACCTCAATAGCTACTTGTATTTTAATTATGGCAAAGAACAAAACGGATAATAAAATACTGTTTATTGATGCCAGTAAAGAATTTAAAAAGGAAACTAATAATAATATTTTAGAAGAAAAAAATATAAAGACAATAATTGATGAATTTAGAGATAGAGAAGAGATCGAATATTTTTCTAGATATGTTGATAAAACAGAAATACAAAGTAAAGAGAATGATTATAATCTTTCAGTTTCAACCTATGTGGAAAAAGAAGATACCAGAGAAGTTATTGATATAAAAGTTCTAAATAAAGAAATTGAAAAAACCGTTAAGAAAATAGATGAACTAAGGAACTCAATAAACGAAATTGTAAAGGATCTTGAAAATGAGTAAAATAGATAAACTATTGAAACATGAAAAGGTTCAATGGAAAAAACTTGAATATTTACTTGATTATGAGCAACCAACAAAATATATTGTTAAATCAACAGAATATAATGATGATTATGATATACCTGTTTTAACTGCGGGAAGAACGTTTGTTCTGGGGTATACAAATGAAGAAGAAAATATATATGAAGCTGATAAGAATAATCCAGTTATAATATTTGATGATTTTACAGCTGGAAATCATTGGGTTGATTTTAATTTCAAGGTTAAATCATCAGCAATGAAAATATTAAAAGCAAAAGAAGGAGTAAATTTAAGATACTGTTATCACTATATTAAAACAATAAAAGTTGATACAACTGAGCATAAAAGATTGTGGATTTCACATTACTCTCAAATTAAAATACCGATTCCTTCTATTGAAACACAAGAAAAAATTGTAAAAATACTTGACAAATTTACAAATTGTGTTACTGAATTACAGGCTGAATTACAGGCTAGAACTAAACAATATAAATATTATAGAGATATACTTTTAAGTGAGCAGTATTTGAATAAACTATCTAAAGGGATAAATGGATTTGAAAATAAAATCGAGGTACCTTTTTATACATTATCGCAAATATTTAACATAAGAAAAGGATATACTCCTTCTAAATCTGTTCAGGAGTATTGGAAGAACGAAGATGTACCGTGGTTTAAGATGGAAGATATTAGAGAAAATGGAAATATTTTAAATTGCGCAAAGACTTATGTTTCAAACTCTGCGATAAGAGGAGAGCCGTTTGAAAAGAACTCGATTATTCTATCAACATCTGCGACTATAGGAGAACATGCTTTAATAACAGTTCCATTTTTGGCAAATCAAAGATTTACTTGTTTTTCGGTGAAGAATAAGTATAAAAATGAAGTAAATATAAAGTATGTGTATTATTATTTTTATTTAATTGATAAATGGTGTAGTAATAACATAAAAATTGGTAACTTTCCCTCTGTAGATATTAGTACATTATTAACTCAGATGATTCCTATACCAGATATTTGTATTCAAAGCAAAGTAGTTGAAATTCTTGATAAATTTCAATCGCTACTTTCAGATACGAAAGGTTTAATTCCACAGGAAATCGAACAAAGGCAAAAACAATATGAATATTATCGAGAAAAACTTTTGACATTTGAAATAGAGGAGAAATAGTTTTTAGGTGGACAGATAATATCTAATCGTTATTTTATTAAAAATGTTACGTATGTTGGATCAAATTATTTATTACGGTAAAAGAATAAGTTAGTAAGAAGGGATAACGTTATTGATATAAAAATGATTGATAAGAGAAAAATAAAAAGTATCAGTCTTTCTCTACTGGTTCAAGAATATACCGTGTTTGTTGTTGATGAGCTCAATGTTTTGTAAATAATGTAGCTATAAGTATATTAAAAGAAATAGATTATTACAGCAAAAAACAGCATATATACTAGATTAAACTTTAAAAGCAGGAATTAGGATATGAGGTGAAGGTATGGAGGAGTATAATTCTTTAGTGGAAATAGCTCAAAAAATTAAAGATTCTAATAAAAAGGTTACTTTATTGTACGCTTTTAATGCAACTGGAAAGACAAGATTATCAATGGAATTTAAAAATCTTGTTAACGAGCTTAGAGAGGATGAAGTTATAAAGCATGTAGTTTATTATAATGCTTTCACTGAAGATTTATTTTCATGGGATAATGATCTAGAAAATGATAATGAAAGAATACTTAAAATTAATAAGAGTTCTAGGTTTGTTGAATTGATAGAACGACAAGGAAAAGAAAATAAAATAGCAGAGCGATTTAAAGAATTCACTTCTTCAAAAATTGAACCTAATATTAATACAAGTACCGGCGAAATTACTTTTAGTTTACCTACTGGCGATGAAGGAGCTATTGAAAATATAAAAATTTCAAAGGGCGAAGAAAGCATTTTTATTTGGTCTGTTTTTTTTGTCTTGATGGAGACAATTATTGAGGAGTTAAATATTGATGAAATCGGTGATAGAAGTACAGATGAATTTAATACGATACAATATATCTTTATAGATGATCCTATTTCATCTTTGGATGATAACCATGCAATTGATATAGCATTAGAATTGAAGCATATAATTAGTTCTTCAAAAAATGAAAATTTATATTTTATTATTTCAACACATCATTCATTGTTTTACAATGTTTTGCATACAGAAATGTCTAAAGCAAAGAAGCTTTGGTTTGGTAAAAATGAAGATAAATATTCGCTCATGGAGTTTGCAAATAATGAAACTCCTTTTGGATATCATTTATTGCTTAAAGATGAAATAAAAAATGCAATAGATAAAAATATAATTAAACGATATCATTTTAATTTAATGCGTAATTTATTTGAGAAAACAGCACATTTTTTAGGATATGATAGTTGGAAAGATTTAATAAACGAAGAAGACAAAGATTCTTATATTAAGCGAATAAATTTGTATAGCCACAGTAACCATTCAGCTTTAGAAGTCAAGGAATTAGAAAAGCACGAGAAAGAATTTCTTAAAAGAATATATGAAAAATTTGTCTTGGAATATAAATGGAAGGAGTAGTTTGGATGTCAGAAGAAAAAGTAAAGTATAACACATCTACAATTGCAGAAATGACGGGTGGAATTATTCTAGCTAATTTTGAAAAAGACACTCAAGTTAGAGAAACTTCATACCAAAGTGAAGCTGAGCTTGAAAGACAAATGATTGAAAACTTGGTTTCTCAGGGGTATGAGAGGCTTATAGTAAAATCAATTGATGAATTATATATAAATTTAAAGTTTCAAATTGAAAAGTTAAATGGAGTTTCTTTTACAAAAGAAGAATGGGATAGGTTTTTACTTGAATATTTAGATTCTCCAAATGATGGGATGATTGAAAAAACACGAAAAGTACAAGAGAATCATATTCATGATTTTATATTTGATGATGGACATTTGAAAAATATTAAAATTATCGATAAGAACAATATCCATAATAATTTTCTACAAGTTACTAATCAGATTACTGGGGAAGGGAAAAATCGAAATCGTTATGATGTGACAATTTTAGTAAATGGATTGCCGCTTGTCCATATAGAACTAAAAAAAAGAGGCGTAAATTTACATGAAGCTTTTAACCAAATTCATAGATACAGTAAAGAAAGTTTTAACAGTGAAAATTCATTATATAAGTATGTTCAAATATTTGTCATCTCTAATGGAACTTATACTAGATATTTTGCCAATACAACAGCACAGGATAAAAATAATTATGAGTTTACCTGTGAATGGGCAGATGCTAAAAACAAGGTAATTTGTGATCTAGAGGATTTTACTAAGACCTTTTTTGAAAAGCGTGTGATTCTAGAAGTGCTTACAAAATATTGCGTATTTGACGTTAATAATGCACTCCTTATTATGCGACCATATCAAATTGCGGCTACTGAACGAATTTTGTGGAAGATTAAATCAAGCTATGAGGCGAAAAAAGTCGGGAGACCCGAAACGGGCGGCTTTATTTGGCATACGACAGGCTCTGGTAAAACGCTCACTTCTTTTAAAGCTGCAAGGCTTGCTACAAAATTGGATTGTATTGATAAAGTATTTTTTGTGGTAGACAGAAAAGACTTAGATTATCAAACAATGAAAGAATATCAAAGATTTCAGCCCGATAGCGTAAACGGAAGTAAGGATACAAAAGAACTTAAACGATGTATTGAAAGAGATGATAATCGTATTGTCGTTACCACAATTCAAAAATTAAATGAGTTTGTGAAGAAAAATCCGGTTCATGAAATTTATAATAAACATTGTGTTTTTATATTTGATGAATGCCATCGCTCTCAGTTTGGAGATGCACAGAAAAATATAAGGAAATCATTTAAGAAGTATTATCAGTTTGGATTTACGGGAACGCCGATTTTTCCGGAAAATTCTCTTGGTGGAGATACAACAGCAGGTATATTTGGTGTGCAGCTTCATAGTTATGTTATTACGGATGCTATTCGTGACGGCAAAGTTTTAAAATTCAAAGTGGATTATAACAATATTACACCGAGATTTAAAACTGCAGAGAAAGAGGAAGATGAAAAGAAATTAGCTAAACTGGAAAATAAAATGCTTCTCCATCCTGAAAGAATTACTGAGATTACAAAGCATATTCTTAATGTTTTTGATACGAAAACCCATCGTAATGAGTTTTATGATTTGAAGCATAGAAGACTTCACGGGTTTAACGCAATGTTTGCTGTGCAAAGTGTTGAAGCAGCCAAATTATATTATGAGGAATTTGAAAGACAACAAAGCAATTTACCTGAAGAAAAACGACTGAAAATAGCTACAATATACAGTTTTGCAACCAATGAGGCGCAAAGAGCAATTGGAGAGATATCAGAAGAGGATTTTGATATTTCTGCTATGGAGTCAACTGCAAAAGAATTTTTAGATAAGGTAATTAATGATTATAATAGCTTCTTTAAAACCAATTTTTCTACTAACGGCAATGAATTTCAAAATTATTATAAGGATTTGTCATTTAAAGTGAAAGAAAAACAAGTGGATTTGCTTATTGTAGTAGGAATGTTTTTAACAGGCTTTGATGCCCCTAAATTAAATACATTATTTGTTGATAAAAATCTTAGATATCATGGTCTTATTCAGGCGTTCTCAAGAACAAACCGTATTCTAAATAAAGTAAAGACATTTGGTAATATTGTTTGCTTTAGGGATTTAGAAAAAGCTACACAAGATGCAATCAAGACATTTGGCGACGAAAACAGTGTAAACATCATTTTGGAAAAGAGCTATGAAGAATATATTCATGGCTTCAAAGATGAAGAAAACGGTACAATTGTTAAGGGATATGAAGATATTTGTAATGAAATTATAACTAAATTCTCAGAACCTACAGAAATTATATTAGATGCGGATAAAAAAGAATTTGCAAAGCTTTTTGGAGAGTTACTGAAAGCTGAGAATATCCTGAAAAATTATGATGAATTTGAAAACTATAAAAAAATCATCTCGGACAGACAATTGCAGGACATGAAAAGTGTCTATGTTGATATAAGAGAAAGTATTATAAATTCAAGGTGCTATGAAAATATTGAAGGTGATCAAATTGATTTTTCTGATATTGAGTTTCAAATTGATTTGCTTAAAACAGATGAAATAAATTTGGACTATATTTTGGCCTTAATACTGGAAAAATCAAAAGAAAATGATGATGTGGAAAGCTTAAAAGTAGAAGTTCGAAGGGTAATAAGATCAAGCCTTGGTACAAGGGCAAAAGAAGAATTGATTATGGCCTTTATCAACAGTACAAGACTGTCTGAGCTGAAAAATACTGATGATATTCTTGAGTCATTCTATAGTTTTGCAAAGAAAGAGAAGGAGAATAATATAATATCTTTAGTTGAAGAAGAAAGCTTGAAAGAAGACTCAAAACGATTTATAGAAAAGGCTATAAGCAAAGGATATGTCGAATATGCAGGGGATGAGCTAGACCGTATTATTCCGCCGACTTCACGTAGATTAGGAGCAAGGGAAAAGAAAAAAGAATTGGTATTAGAAAAGATTAGAAAAATTGTGGATGTTTTTGTTGGAATTTAAACTTTAAGTTAGTATTGTCTCTATATTAAAATGTACTGTTTTGATAGGTGCGTAATATAAACTGAAGTCAGAAAATCAGAATAAGTTGATATTAGAGTACTTTAAAAATATGAATAATATTTTTCTAAATGGTTATCTAAAGAAGTAAGTATTAAAATACTGAACAATAATACAGGCTTTGCATAATGGCAATGAATATAATTTAATTTATTGTTTTTTACCATTTTAATCTAGAATGTTAAAGAAGCAAGATGAAATATTAATGTATATTAGAGGAATTAAAGCACAAGACTACAAAAGGTATTTAAATTTTTCTAGTAGAAATTAGTACGTATAAGACTGGTGATTCTTTTTTCTTAACTAAATTTGAGATTATAGAGATATCTACTAATTTTAAGCTAAAAAGATTTTAGCTTTCTGATGTTCGTTTGCAAAGTGGAGGTCCTATGAAAATAACAAAATCTTTTGGCGAGTATTCCAAGTATTCTCTCCATGATGCAAGGGTACAGAAAATAGAATACGCAGATGATGATTTGATCCTTACCTTTGAGTACATTTTTTCTTATGAGAATGGTGTTGAGCAAACTCATAAGGCTCAGGTTGTGTTTGAGACGTGCGATATAGATTTTTTTGAAATTCTAGTATTTAATAATACAATACTAGATACTTTCACAGGTAAAAGAATTGAGTTATCTAAGTATCAACAGGATTATAGTGAAAGTGAATTCGAGGTCATTACAGAGACCTATAATTGGGGACACGCTGTATTCCAGGGTTGGTTATGGACTGAAGGGAATCCTGTACACTGTATAATGAACATATACTTTAAAGGTGATATGGTATATGTAGTTGAATGAGGCCTGAGATGAGCAATTTAGATTTTACTATTAGCTGCATAGTTACATTCTTCAGCAAGAAGAGAACAAGTCTACCGAATTTAAATTATGGAATGTACTATCCTCATATCATTATAAAAGGTACTGAGTCTTGGTATAAACCTTATGGTAGTATAGATGTCATCTTTGATAAACAAATATGAGGTAATATGTTGTTAGTTTTTGAAATTGTAAATTATTTTGTTCTAAAAGCAGGTACGAAGTTCTTTATTATGGAAGGTGTTAATTCTGTAAGGACGTAAGAATATGGAAACTTTAAAAGAATTTTTAGATAGCCCTATATATTTAGATATTATAGAGGAATTAGGACCTGATAACTTTAATAAAGAACTACAAAGTATAGAAATTCAAGAACTAAGAAATCGATTGAATCAAAGGCAATTCTTATTAGAAGGGTTTAATTGCAAGTTATATTCTGAGAAAGAGTTAGTGCAGTTTTTCGAGCAATTAATAGAATACAATCGTAAAGAACTGATTCTTTGGAGTAAAGCCTTTTGGCAATATAGTGATGAAACTTGGGAAGAATATTCTGATGGTGAATTTCCAAAAGGCGAGGAATTAGATATAGAAGATAAATCAACTATACTTGAGATAGGAAAATATTCTATAACGAGTATTGCTATGTATATGATTGAATTTGATATTTTGAAAAATCATACAGAAATATTAGGAGATTACTATAAACGAATGTATCTTCCTAGTGCAGTGAAATACGCACGAGAAATTAAAGGGCTTTATAAAAGTCTTTTTGGTTAAAATATATAATATAGTTTTAGAAGATAAGGAAATTTTTAAAAAGGTTCTAGATTGATTAGATAATCTTAACATAGAGCAATTTAGTTTTTTTTCGGATATACTTTAAAGGTGATATGGTATATGTAGTTGAATGAGGTCCGAAATGAGTAATTTAGATTTTACTATTGGTTGTACAGTTACTTTTTTCAGCAAGAAGAGGAGAACTCCACCGAATTTAAATAATGGAATGTACTATCCTCATTTTGTTATAAAAGGTACTGAGGAATATCTTGGTATCAACTTTATTGATGGTGAAGATATCATCTTTGATAAGCCAATTCAAGCTAATGCTTTACCAGTATATGAAACCGTAGATTATTCTGCTATACAAGCAGGTACTGAGTTCCTTATTATGGAAGGCGGTAATATTGTTGGTGAAGGGATTGTAAAAGAAATCTTTCAACATAAACCGTATGGGAGTAAATAACTATGGGCTATAAAAATGTATGTGTAAATTGCCGGATCTCCTTGTCGGAGGGCACAAACTACGAGTTGTTTAACAGAAATAAAACCTGCCCTACGTGCAAAGGTAAGATGTACTTTGTAAACGAAAAGTTCAAAGCCCCTAAAAAATCTAATGACAAAGACTGGAAAATCATTGAGTATTTGTTGTTGAGCGGCTATGATTTCCGCAATCCTTATTGTGGACATGAGCAATGTATTTATTTTGAGTTCCCTAAGAACCTGCAAGAGGCAGAAGAGTTTATCCGAGAAATGAGGAATTTAGATTAAGTCAGGAGGTTTCGTATGGCACCGCAAGTTACAGATTTTTCGTTCTGGAATGAAATGTGGAAACAAAGTTATTATGATCGTGAGAAAGGGATTCGGGCGAATCCATTATTAGAGTATTGGGACAAGCGAGCCAATGATTTTTCTCTTATGCGTAAAAGCAATGACTACGACTTTGGTCGTAATGTGTACGCTGCTTTGAGTAGTGTGTTAAATCCTGATTCTACTATGCTAGATATAGGTGCTGGTCCTGGTTCTTTTACAATTCCTTTTGCTCAACATATTAAATCTGTTACTGCTATTGAGCCGTCAAAGGGCATGGTGGCAGTCCTTAAAGAAAATGCTAAAGAATTAAACATTGAGAATATTAACATCATTGAAGAATTGGTGCAGGACTTACCCCAAGATGGCTCTTCAGACTTTCAATTTGATCTGGTAACCATATCTCTTGTACTTTGGATGTTTCCTGATGTGTGGCCTCGTATTTTACAAATGGAACAATATTCTAAAGGCTACTGTGCAATCGTAGCTGGCATTCCTGATTGGAAGAATCCTCGGGAAGCTAGTAAATCTGATGTACAAGAGTTCCAAATCCTCTATAATATGTTGCTTTCACAAGGACGTTCGCCTAATGTAAGCATCATTGATTATAGATGTGAGCGGACTGTGGAAGATGAAATCGAGTGTCGAAAAATCATATACGAACAGTACTATGGAGACTTAACGCCAGCAGCAGAGGAACAAATCAAAAAAGAAATCATAGCCAAATCTAAGGACAATAAATGCTTGATTTCCTCTCGGTCTGCTATAATTTGGTGGAATCCTAAGGAAGTTGTGTCACACACCTAAGATATAGTTGATAAATGGATTAGAAAAGGCAGTAGCATGATTAATATCGTTAAGGGCGATAGGGCGATTACCTATACCGAAGAGAGAAACTTTACCCCTCAGCAGGTAGCAGAACTGTTTTTATCTGTTCGTTGGGTGGTGGGCAAGTATCCTGATAGATTGCACAAGGCACTAATGAATTCATCGCGCGTGATTTCTGCTTGGGATGGAGATTGTTTAATAGGTCTTATTCGCGTCATGGATGATAGCGAACTTGTGTGCTTCATCAATTATGTGCTAGTTCATCCTGATTATCGGGGCCGAGGTATTGCCGGTCATTTACTAGAAATGGTGAAAGACGCTTACAAATCGTATTTGTACATCAATGTTATGATTGGTGAAAGTAAGAATGCGACCTTTTACGAGAAACATGGTTTTAAAGTAAAGGAAAATTCCTTACCGATGCAATATCGCAATGTACCTAAATATACGAAAAAGTAAATAGAGACAAAGGTTACACAAGATCAAGGTGCCGATTTAATGATATAGTTTATAAATTAAATGGGGACATTACTAATCAATGTGTAGCCTTTGTTGTTTAAACATTATATACTTAAATGAGTAAATTAATACATTGTGTGTCTATTGTATAGAGTGGGAGGTATTATAAGTATGTTTTCCTGGTTAAAAAATCTTTTTTCTTCTAATAAAGAATCTCTTGATTCTCATACGAGAGTAGATGCTACAAAGTCTGTCGAGCTAAATTCTGATTTATTGGATGATGAACTGGATCCTTGTACTATTGGGTGGGATGCGATTACTGCAGAATGTGAACGTGTATATCCTGGTCAAACAGATCCTATGCATTTTGGAACATTGATTAGCTGGCGGCTTGGTGGCGATAGCCCTCTTGATGGTATCAGTGTGTATGATGATGGAGATAATTGGCACTTTGTAACATATGGTTTGTCCGAGCTGTATGAAAAGGATAGCGAAGATCCTACAATCAGTGGTTACGGCATGGAGTTTACTTATCGCTTAGATAAAGCAAGTGCCAACGATGATGAGATTAGAAGTGTTTGTGGTGTATTACAACAAATTGCAAAATTTACTTTTACTGCTGGAGAAATTTTTAAACCTTATGAATATCTTTACAGTGGGCAAACAGAGGGCATAGACTCAAATAATAGTTCCAATATTGTTGGCTTTATTACTATTCCTGATGCTAAATTGCAAACTCTTGATACTCCTAATGGCAAATTAGAATTTGTAGAGTTCATCGGTGTGACTAACGAAGAATTACTTGCTGTAAAAGATAAGAAGATGACAGTACAAGAATTATATGAGTTGTTGGGGACTGATGTAACATCTTATAATAGAAATCCGGTTCTTGAGTACAATGGTGCTGAGTAATAACTATTAGTAATATTATAGAAATTAATTGGTAAAAAGAGATTCAAGAACATTTAATCTTGATTGGATTTTGATAAAATAAGCTGAAAGCCTTGCTAATAGCGGGCTTTCATTTTTTTATTTACAGTAAAGTAGCAAATATCGATTATAGTAGTACCCCTATACGTTTATTGACACTGTATACCCCTCATGCTACGATGAGGGAAATTACATATGATTGGGTTAGGTGTCTATTGACTTAATAGAGAATTTGGTACAAGCCAAAGCGGTCACGCCACTGTAACAGCGAGGTACTTTGCATAGAGGGTGAAATGCTCTCGGTCACTGAAGTTTTTGGGAAGGCGCAAAGTAACGTTGAACTGGAGCCAGGAGAACTGCCTAATTAACAATTGCCAATTGACCTGCGAGAGACAGGGATGGGGATTGATATAGATGAATTTATACTAGCTATGCATAGTTGAAAGCTCATACTATATGCTAGCTTATTAGGCGTGGTAGTTAGTCTAACTGAGATGACAGCCCGTTTCCTCTTCGTGGGGAAACGGGCTTTTTATGTGCACTTATAGTGATAGTTTTAGTTGAGAGAAGAGAGGTACTTATGTTTAAACAAAAGAAGTTCATAGCGTATTTAGCCACGGTTTTCCTCCTAATTGTTAGTATGCTCATCGCTGCATGTGGAGGTCCTAGTGAGACGAAGAAAGATGCGTCTCAGGTGAACAAGCCAATCGAAATCACAGATGTAACAGGACGTACGGTAACGCTTAAAAAGCCAGCAGAGAGAGTTGTCTTACAGTGGAGTGGTGCCGGTGGTCCATTCTTTACGATTTCCGCACTTATGGGCAAGGAGACTCCAAAGGTTATTGCCGGTATGGATACATCTTTGCAGGATTACAGGGCGGATATGTGGAAGCACTTTACTGCTGAAATGCCTGAGCTAGCTAAGATTCCAGTAGTGGGTACAGTCGGTGATAAAACATTTAATGCTGAGCAAGTTGTGGCATTAAATCCAGATGTTATTTTTATTCCTGTAGATTTGAAAGATCAGTACGAGTCTGATGCAAAGCCAAAAATGGATGCTGCTGGTATCCAAACTATTTATATAGATTACCATGCTGAAAAACTTGAAAGTCATCAAAAATCCATTGAAGCTATCGGTAAGGCTTTAGGTAAAGAAGAACGTGCTGCGGAGATTAACAAGTTCTATACAGATCGTGTGACAAGAGTTCTTGACCGAGTTAGTAAAATCAATAAACCGAAACCAACAGTGTATATTGAAGTGGGTATCAATGGTCCAGAAGAATTTGGTAACTCCTTTAGTGGTAACTACTCTTGGGGTGCTTTAGCCACTATGGCTGGTGCTGATGTAATCACAAAAGATGCTATTAAAAAGTCATCTCCAATTAATCCTGAATTTGTATTGGAAAAGAATCCAGACATCATTATGATTATGGGTTCTTACTGGCCTAAGAAACCAACTTCTATGCGTTTAGGTTTTGAAGCAACCGAAGATTCGTCTCAAGCGTTGTTGAAAGCTTTCACCACAGAACGTCAAGGTTGGAGCGAATTAAAAGCTGTTGAAAATAAACAAGTTTACTCTGCGCACCACGGTCTTCCACGTGAAGTATTTGATGCAGCAGTCTTTGAATATTTAGCAAAAACCTTCTATCCTGAAGAGTTTGCGGATGTAGATCCAGAAGCTACACTTAAAGAGTTCTATGACAAATTCTTGCCATTCTCTTATAGTGGCATCTGGTTTATGCATATGAATTAGGGTTGTGTTGTGTGAAGAAGGAGTTGATGGAGTAAAACTATATAAATGCTGTCGTACATTGTGTTTATTAGAATTTATTGAGTTTTGAATTTTGAATCGAGGTATTCTATGGTTAAGAAAAAGAAATTTATGGCTTATATTGCCACCGTTTTTCTACTGATTGTGAGTATGCTCTTGACTGCTTGTGGTGGTCCTGGGGATGCGAAAAAGGATGCAGCTCAGACTGGTAAATCTATTGAGATTACAGACGTAACAGGTCAAAAAGTTACGTTGAAAAAACCAGCAGAACGCGTAGTAGTTCAATTGAGTGCCTCTGGCGGTGCGTTCTTGACTATGGCTGCGTTGCAAGGTAAAGATGTGGCTAAGACTATTGTTGGTATTGACCCTTATTTAAGCAAATTGCGTACAGATATGTGGGATCGCTACAAATCTGAAGTGCCAGAGTTGGAAAAAATTCCTCTCATTGGTAACGTAAATGATAAAACATTTGATGTGGAAAAAGTAATTTCCTTAAACCCAGATGTTATTTTCATGCCTTTATATTTCAAAGATCAATATGAAGCTGATTACAAACCTAAAATTGATGCAGCTGGCATCCCTACTATCTATATCGATTATCATGCGGAAAAGCTTGAAAATCACCAAAAATCTATCGAAGCTATCGGTAAAGCATTGGGTAAAGAGGAGCGTGCAGCAGAAATCAACAAGTTCTATACTGACCGTTTAACAAGAGTTATGGACCGCATTAGCAAAATTAATAAACCAAAACCAACTGTTTACATTGAAACAGGTAACGAAGGTCCAGAAGGTTTAGGTTTTGCGTATAGTGGAAACGTAGCATGGGGCGCATTAGCAACGCAAGTTGGTGGCGATCTTATTACCAAAGATGTAGTTCAAAAAGCAGGCCCTGTTAACCCAGAATTTATTTTAGAAAGAAACCCAGATATCATCATGATCATCGGTTCCTACTGGCCTAAGAAACCGACTTCTATGCGTTTAGGTTTTGATACAACTGAAGCTAAATCTCAAGAATTGTTGAAAGCTTTCACCACAGAACGTCAAGGCTGGCCTGAATTGAAAGCCGTTCAATCTAAAAACGTATTCTCTACTCACCATGGTTTACCTCGTGAAGTATATGACGTTGCAGTATTCGAATACTTAGCTAAAACATTCTATCCTGAGGAATTCAAGGATGTAGATCCTGAAGGCACACTTAAGGAATTCTATGATAAATTCCTTCCATTCTCTTACGGTGGCGTTTGGTTTATGCATTTGAACTAAAAAGGGGTTTTGTATAGTGACAGAAACTAACAACCAGTACGATTATAAGAAACAGAGTTATAAAAAACTATTGTTCATTATTATCGGATTGATCATTTGTGCGGTAAGTTTTGTTACCGATATTATTGTAGGTCCTGCATCACTTACGTTAAGTGATGTATGGCTCGCATTAACAGACCCAGTAGAGGTTTCCAAAAACGCATATGTTATCATTTGGTCGATTCGTATTCCGACGGCCATTATGGCGTTGCTCGTAGGTGCTTCTTTGGGCATTGCTGGTGCTGGCATGCAGACTATCCTTGATAACCCGTTATCTAGCCCGTATACACTTGGTATATCCGCAGGGGCTGGTTTCGGTGCATCTCTCATGGTCGTTGTAGGCGCTAGTGCATTAGAGTTTTTAGGCGTCTTTATGGTTCCATTCGGCGCCTTCGTATTTGCTAGTTTGACGAGCTTCTTTATCTATTCCATCAATAAGATTAAGAATTTCTCCTCTGAAACGATGATTCTCGCTGGTATCGGCATGATGTTCTTGTTCCAAGCGCTTCAATCCTTGATGCAATATATGGCATCTCCTGAGGCCCTTCAAAACATCGTATTCTGGACGATGGGGAGTTTAGCTAAGGCAAATTGGGTGAACATCTCTATTGTTCTTATTGTGCTAGCAATCATGCTTCCGCTCATGATGCGTGAATCTTGGCGTTTAACAGCATTAAAATTAGGCGATGAAAAGGCTTCCGGTCTTGGTGTTAATGTTGAAAGCTTACGAGTAAAAGTGTTTGCTTTCATCTCCATCATTACAGCCGTTGCTGTTTCTTTCGTTGGAACTATTGGTTTTATCGGTATTGTAGGACCACATATTGCACGTATGCTTGTAGGTGAGGATCAACGGTATTTTTTACCGTTATCTGCAGTGTGTGGCATGGCGATTTTGTCTCTCGCATCTATTGCGAGTAAGATGCTCGTTCCTGGGGCGATGTTCCCAATCGGTATTGTGACGGCAATCATCGGCGTACCTTTCTTCTTCTCGTTGGTATTAACTAGGAAAAGGAGCTATTTCAAATGATTGAAGTTCATAATCTAACCTTTGGTTATTCCGCTACGGAAGACGGGCAAATCTTAAAGGGCGTTGATTTTGCTGCCAAAACAGGTAAATTGACTGCGCTCATTGGTACTAACGGTGCTGGTAAATCTACACTTTTAAAAACAATCATGGGTATCTTGAAAGGCAAGGGCGAGATTTCCGTTAATGGTAAACCTGTATCTCAATATTCTACAAAGGATTTTAGTAGTACAGTGAGCTATTTGTCTCAAGATAATGACTGTAAAGTCAATCTATCTGTTTTTGAAGTCGTTATGCTAGGGCGTATGGGCTCCATGTCCTTCCGCGTAAGTGATGAGGATATTGCAGCCACACAAGAGGTATTGGAACGGTTGAACTTACAGCGCTTTGCATCGCGTAGCATCATGGAGCTCAGCGGTGGTCAACGCCAACTTGTGTTCATGGCGCAAGCCCTTGTAAAAGAACCTAAAATCTTAATTCTTGATGAACCGACAAGTGCTTTAGATTTGCACAAGCAATTTGACTTGTTAACATTGCTAAAAAATCTGACTCAAGAAAATGATTTTACAACACTCGTAACATTGCATCATCTTGATCTGGCGGCTATGTTCGCAGATGAAATCATCGTGCTCAAAGAGGGTAGAGTATACGCTCAGGGCGCACCGAAAGACATCTTTACAGAAGCCATGATGGAAGATGTATACCGTGTTAAAACAAAAATTTATATGGATGATCGTGGTTTACCTCATGTTATTCCACTCGAGGCGATTACTTGAGTATAAAAAGGATAAAAGGTGAGAAATAAGCCGATGTATAAATGGAATCGTATTTATACTAGTTTTGACCTAAGCAGTTAAAGATAGATAATCTAGCTATTTAGGAGCTGGTATAGATAATAACGACATAGCCGCACTAACATATGAATTGTTAGTGCGGCTTTTGTACATTTCATTATAATCGACCTGTTTATATGGTATAATTATAAGTATAAGAAGAGGAAAGTTCCCTATAAAAACTGAACCCAGGGTTCTATAGAAAGTATACTGTATACATAATTGATAGTATAACTTCTTTTAATGAAAAATCGTATAAGTTTATCATTTCTATTATGAAAGGGTTATTGTTAACTTTTCATACTATTCATATATAGAAGAAAGGAGTGATTATAACTTTTTATGATGTTCATGTAAGTATGAAAGGAGTGTTTTTATGTTACGTGGTATTATTGAACAAAGGGAAATCTCGAAAGAAAGCCTTGAAGCTAAGAAGCATAGAATTCAGGAAGAGGCTTTAAAGCGATTTACCGAAAATGAATCTAAAAGAGATTCCGGTCTTGAAAAAGAGAGTGTTAAGCTCGATACGCTTCAGTTAAGGCGGAATATGCTCAATGACTATGATTCCATTGCGATGGAGCGAATAATGGGGAAAAGTGATCTTTTTCCTATTGCTTACTTGCAAATGGGAATGGATGCGGGAAATTCTATTTGTCGCGTTCAAATTCGCGATGACAAGGGTAGCTTTATTGGCTCCGGAACGGGCTTTTTGGTTTCTGATAATATATTGATGACCAATAATCATGTAATCGATAGCATGCAGACCGCTCTAAATTCCCTGGCAGAGTTTAATTATCAGGATGATGAAAACTTTATGCCATGCCCTACGTATACCTTTCGCTTAAACCCTGAACAGTTTTTTATTACTGATGAAAAGCTTGATTTTACGCTCGTTGCAATTAAAGATAATCCTGCAAGTGCAAAACATCCTAAAGATTTTGGACATCTTCACCTCATTCCTGAAACGGGAAAAATTCTTGAAGGCGAATATGTTTCCATCATTCAACATCCAAAGGGAGGACCTAAGTCCGTCACTATTCGTGAGAACAAGGTTAGCTCGATTTTCGATGACTTCATTCATTACCTTACCGATACTGAACCGGGTTCATCCGGCTCTCCGGTATTTAATGATCAATGGGTCGTTGTAGCATTGCACCATTCTGGGGTGCCTGATCCTAATAAAAGGAATGCCTGGATTGGCAATGAAGGGATTCGCATCAGTTCTATTTCAAATTACTTTGCAACGAAGTTTAAGGAACTCACTGCAGGGGAAAAGAGATTTATCAAAGAAATATTCCCTAATCTAAATGTCGATACTGAACCGGAACCGGCTCCTGAGCCACTAATTCCAAATCCTGAACCGCCGATTCCAGATCCTGAGCCACCGACTCCAGAGCAAAGGGATGTAGGCTATAATAGTGCATTCCTTGGAGCAAAGTATAAAGTTGATCTTCCAAAACTCTCTGAAGAAATGCAGAAGGATGTATCCCGTATGGATAATGGAAGTTATGTTCTCGATTATACTCACTTTTCCATTGTAATGTGCCGTTCGCGTTGTCTGGCCTATTTCACGGCTGTGAATATAGATGGACAGCTAGCACAAAATATTAAGCGAAGTGCAGATAATTGGAACTTTGATCCGCGCATTCCTGAAAGTGCTCAGTACGGAAATGATTTATATGCCAAGAATGATTTGGACCGCGGGCACCTTGTGAAAAGATTGGATCCGGTCTGGGGTGATAAGGCTATACAGGCGAATGATGATACATTCTATTTCACAAACAGTTCACCTCAACATAAGAACTTAAATCAAAAGATTTGGCTTGATTTAGAAACTTATATCATGAAAAATGCACAGAACTACAACTTGAAGGTTACTGTGTTTACGGGACCGGTATTTCGAAGTGATGATATGATTTATCGCGGAAAATTCAAGATACCTGCAGAGTTTTGGAAGGTTGTAGTCATGGTTAAGGACGATGGAAATATGTCCGCTACTGCATATCTCCAAACTCAGAAGAATATGATTGAAAATCTTGAGTTTGCTTATGGCGAGTATAAAACCTATCAAGTTCCTGTTACTCGCATAGAGGAAATCACGGGGCTCGATTTTGGGGAGCTTTCAAAATATGACCCGATTGCAACTATTGAAGCGGCTGGTTTGATGATTGAATCTCCAGAACATATTAGACTCTAAAAGAAAGGAGCTACTATGCAAATATTTCCTTCACTATATGGACAAAGAAAATTTATGAGAGGCTGTAAAGCCGGTGAACCACTTACTACAGGTTGGTTGCCGCCACTTCCCGATTTGCGAGATTATTCGAATGAACATCCTGTTGTTGCCGCTCTTTCCATGCGTCTTGGCATCAATGAAGCGGACAATTTGGAAAATGCAAACGAAATACCTAGTTCTATTGATCTTCGGGAATGGTGCTCGCCTGTAGAGGATCAGCTAACCCTTGGATCTTGCACAGCTAATGCCGTCGTGGGCATGGTAGAGTATTTCCAAAAAAGAGCGTATGGGATTCATATGGAAGGCTCCCGATTATTCGTGTATAAAGCGACGAGAAAGCTCATGCTTTCCGTTGGTGATTCTGGGGCTTGGCTTCGGTCGGCAATGGGCGCACTTGTATTGTTCGGCGTTCCAGATGAAAAGTATTTACCTTATACCCTTGATGGGGAAACGGTAAATCCAGATTGGGATAGCGAACCCGATGCATTCCTTTACTCGTTAGCCAATCATTTTTCTGCTGTTAACTATTTCTGTCATGATCCGATTAGTAAGGACGTACCAAAAGATGAGGTTTTAGCGAGTGTTAAGACATATTTAGCTGCCGGTATTCCAGCGATGTTTGGTTTTTTCGGTTTTCCGTCCTTTGAAGCTGGCGATGAGCCTGGCTCTATTCCGTATCCTTGCCAAAATGAGCAGGCTCAATGGGGGCATGCGATTATGGCTGTAGGCTATGACGATGACAAAGTGATTGTTAACACGAGAGACAATCAGTCCACAAAAGGTGCCTTGTTGATACGAAATTCTTGGGGTACTAAATGGGGCCAAGAAGGCTACGGATGGATTCCTTATGATTATGTACTAAACGGACTAGCAAAAGACTTTTGGTCGCTCCTATCTATGGATTGGATTGATACTAAACAATTCGGATTGCCTGTTTAAATAAAAGTTTTTACATAAAATTAACCGGTACCAAGATAATCTTGGTACCGGTATTTTTGTGTCATACTGTTCTGTACTAATTTAAACTGCAATACTTCAATTTCAGCATTGCCTTAGGATTGATTCGTGTTGTTTTAGATTGCGTCCTTGACTTGTTCTATCCCCTTATCGGTTAGTGCGTATCGCCCTTCCGTTACATAGAGCAGACCTTGTTTCTTCAGATTTGATGCGGCTTGATAGGTATAGTCCGCTGTCCAGTTCAAATGCTCGTGAATGGTGCCAATGCCGTTTTCAACGTGCGCGATAGGCGTATCCATATGAGTATAAATATGGCACAGCATCATTGTTTCCCGATAATGGCGACGCAAATGACGTTGGCGACGGTATGTGGCGATATAGCCTGTTTTTGGTGTTGCGATAACAGCGATAATCAGTGCGATACCGATGGTGGTTGCAATGGAACCTGCGATGGACACGTCCATGGTGAAAGCTACTTCCGTACCGACGACAGCACAGATAATACCGATGATGATACTACTAGTAAGCATGGCTTTCACAGAGTCCGTCCATAAATAAGCGATGGCTGCAGGTCCTATCATGAGACCGATGACGAGAATGGCACCTACTGCTTGGAACGAGGCCACAACGGTGAGGGATACCATGGTCATGAGTACATAGTGGATGAGGGCTGGCATAAAGCCGAAGAGCCCCGCTAGTAGCGGATCAAAGGTGGAGAGTTGCAATTCCTTGTAGAATAGCATGACTAAAATTAAATTGATGAGCGCCACGCCTAGGGAAACCCATAACGATACAGGTCCTAAATCGTTGCTATTCACAATCCATCGATCAAAGGGGGCAAAGGCTATCTCGCCGAGTAATGCGGTATCTACATCGAGATGAGCATTACCGCTGTATAAGCTGACCAAGATGATGGCGATGGAGAATAGAAGTGGGAAGATGATACCGATAGATGCATCTTCATTGACGAGGCCAGTATTGTGTATCATTTCCGTAAGCCATACAGTACCTACACCAACTAAGGTAGCCCCGACGAGTAGAAATGGAGAGTTTAAATCTTCCGTTATAAAGAAAGCGAGCACGATGCCGAGGAATACGGTGTGCGTAATGGCATCGGCCATCATGGACATGCGGCGTAATACGAGGAAGACCCCAGGGATGGCACATGCGATAGACACCGCAATGGCAATGAGCAATATCTCTGTATGAACTGTCATGGAGCACCTCCTATGCGAGGTTGTGCGTCCTCAAGTGCGTAAATACTTTGCTGTGCCTTGGTTTTGGGAGCTCTTGTGGTTTCTAACAATAATGCGTGCTTTGACTGTCTATTTTTGCGGAACTGCCAGAGCATACCTCTGTTAGGAGCAAAGATGAGGCTCAACAATACGAGAATCGATAAAATGACGATGATAGCTGGACCTGTCGGTAATTTGGGGACCGCTGTACTCCAGATAGTACCGCCGATGGCAGATATCATGCCAAAAAGACCTGCTAATATACACATGGTGCCCAGTTTATTCGTCCACTGTCTTGCCCCTACGGCGGGTGCAATCAGGAGGGAGCTAATCAAGATAGCCCCTACCGATTGAATGCCGATGATGATGGTCATAATCAATAGTGAACGATATAAAATAAGGGTGAAAGTGACGGGAATTTGTAGTGTTTTGGCGTATTCCACATCGAAGGAGATGAGCTTTAACTCCTTCCAGAATAATGCGGTTAACACGATGATGATGAGCGCCGCTGCAGATGTGATGTATACGTCGCGCGCTAATATGGTGGCCGCCTGTCCAAAAATGAATTTTGAAAGTCCCGCTTGACCAGCATTGTTTAAGCTTTGTACATAGGTGAGCAATACCATACCGAGCCCAAAAAAGGCGGAGAGTATGGTGGCTAAAGCACCATCAAATTTGATTTTGCTGTTTTCTACGGTGATGGTAATGAGCCAAGCCGCAGTGATAGAGGATAGGGCAGCACCTGTGATGAGAACTTCGATGTCCTTGATGCCTGTCAACAAGAAGGCAATGACCACACCGGGTAATGCCGCATGAGATAGACCGTCACCGATGAGACTTTCCTTGCGAAGCACCGCAAAGGTGCCAGCGATACCACTGGCTAGGCCTAAGAGCGCCGTGCCGAGCAGTACCATCTGCGTCGTATAGGATTGGAGTATGGTCATACAATCCTCCCCTTGCCGTAGGTGCGCTCAATAGCTTCGTCCGTAAATGTATCTGCTACGGGGCCATAGGCAATAGTTTGTTTGTTTACCATTGTTACCCAATCAAAATATTGGGGCACCGTATTTAAATCGTGGTGGACGACGATAACCGTTTTGCCTCGAACTTTCATTTCTTGTAACAGGGAAATAATAGCATGCTCTGTGGTTTTATCAACGCCCTTGAAGGGTTCGTCCATAAGGTAAATATCTGCCTCTTGGACGAGGGCTCTTGCGAGGAAGACGCGTTGTTGTTGTCCCCCTGAAAGTTGGCGAATTTGTCGATCCACATAGTCGCTCATGCCCATTTTTTCTATCATGGAGAGGGCGAGTTCCTTATCCTTTTTGCTAGGTCGCTTGAACCAACCTAGATGACCATAACGGCCCATGAGGACTACATCCAGTACGGTAGTGGGAAAGTCCCAGTCTACGCTACCACTTTGAGGGACGTAGGCGATTTTCTTGTAATCGTTTTTGTCCATCGCTAAGTGGTGATCGATATAAAATTTTACACTTCCTGAGATAACTGTTAGTAGGCCGAGCATGGCCTTTAATAATGTGGATTTACCGGCACCATTAGGGCCGACAATGGCCGCTAAGGAACCGATGGGTACCTTCATATCTACGTCCCATAATACGGGTTTTGTCGTATATGCTACGGTCATATCTTCAACTTCAACGGCCCATTCCATGGAAACCTCCTTTATTTAAGTGCCTTAGTAATCGTATCAATATTAGCTTTCACCATACCGATATATGTACCACCTTCAGTGCCTTCAGAACCGAGGGAGTCGGAGTATAATTCACCACCAATGGAAACGTTCCAGCCTTTAGCTTTAGCTGCTTCTTGAACAGCCTCGATAGTTTTATGCGGTACAGAAGATTCTACGAAAATAGCTTTGATTTTGTGGTCAACAATGAATTGAACTAGATTATTCACATCTTGTGTACCTGCTTCTGTGGCAGTACTTACACCTTGTAAACCTTTTACTTCAAAGCCGTACGCGCGAGCGAAGTATTGGAACGCATCGTGAGCTGTTACGAGTACGCGTGATTCTTTCGGAATCGATTCTGCTTGAGCTTTAACGTACGCATCAGTTTCATCTAATTTAGTAAGATATGCGTCATAGCGTTTTTTGTAATCTTCTTTATGAGCCGGATCGGCTTTAGCAAGACCTTCGTATACTGCTTTTGCTGCCAGTTTCCAGTTAGCAACGTCAAACCAAATATGAGGGTCTTTTGTTTTTACACCATCTTCTTCGTCAAAGTCGAGCAGTGTAGCTGGATCAATGGCATCAGATACGCGGATAGTTGCTTTATTTTGCTTTGTTAGATTATCGAAAATGGAGCCCATTTTACCTTCCAAGTGAATGCCGTTATATACTACAACATCCGCCTTAGACATAGCTGTTACATCGCCTGCACTCGCTTGATATAGGTGAGGGTCTACACCTGGGCCCATGAGACCTTGAACGGTTACATGGTCACCGCCGATTTCTTTTACTAAATCCGTTAACATCGTCGTTGTAGCTACGACATTAAGTTTTTTCTGACTATCTTGGGCGGTGTCTTTTCCGCAGCCTGCAAGGGCAAATAATATAAGTGCTAATGATACGACGACTAATACGATTCGATTGAATTTCATAATAAGCCTCCTTTTTATAGATACTAAATTTAAAAACGTTAACAATCTTGTTTGAGGGAAATGTTTTGTTCTAATAATGAATTAATTTGAAAAAGAATATGTCTCTGAATTTAAACGGAAAAATAGCCGCTACTAACGTAGCGGCTAGTGGCAGTTATACAGTCTTCTGCTAAGGTCAAAATAATTTAGGGATTAAGTGCTTGTAGATTGTTAGGCCCAATGAGGGCAACGATACCAAGTACCATCATGACCTTCATTTGAATACGCTTTCTACGTCTCATGATGAACCTCCTTTGTGTAGTTTTTTGTCATATCAACTAGATATGTGAGTCCGAACAGTTATCTTAAATTCAATATATCATAAATGAGAAATTTTATCAATAAGAATTTATTCTTTTAATATTCATCTTTATTTAGTATGATATTATGCATAGACAAAAGGTTAATAAGGAGGCTTATTATGAATAAATTATTCCGATACGCTGCTGCAGCTGTACTTGTTGCATCTTTTGGCATGTTAAGTGATTATACAGCTGATGCGGCGAAGTTTTTAGAATCTCCAAGGGAGGTTACTATTGTAAAACCAGAGTTGCCTGAGATTCCTCAAACTGCTACGGTAGCGCCTGATATGCGCGTACGCTTCTTAATCGATAAAAAAGGTAATGTTAAAAATGTTTTCATAGAGCGTTCTTCTGGCTATACTCCAGTTGACGAAGCAGTAAAAAAAGCGATTTTACAGTGGAAGTTCACACCTGCTATTGGCACAGATCAAAAAGCACATGAATCTATCATTGGGATGACAATTACTCTGCCTAAGCAAGCTGTGACAGCTAAATAAGGAGAAAACGATGAATAAAGTGTTGCGTTGTATTATCTTAAGCTCATTGTTTGTAATTAGTATGGTAGCTTCTGTGTTGGCAGCTCCATATGATCCACCAGTAGCTATAGCTACACCACCTATTGACCGAGCATTGCTCGCTGCCTATGGTGAAACTGCTCATGGTGCAGATATACGTTTTACCATCAGGGAAGATGGTTCTGTAGGGGATGTTGAAGTTGTTTCATCTAGCGGCTCTAGTGCTCTTGATGCAGCCATTGTTGATACTATTTCTAAATGGAGATTTAGTCCTGCTACAGATTCCAATGGTAAACCTGTAGCATCTTCTAAAATTGAATATATTGATTTTAAAAACTAATCAAAATCACTCATACAGAACTGCACTTCAAAAATTGGACACAAATTTTGAAGTGCAGTTTTTGTATGCCAAAATATTCTAAAAAATAAAGTAAGGTTATTCATTTTCATAACATTGGATTCGTAAATTTTAAAAATTAATCAAAATTGTATCTATAGCAACTGAAAATTACTTTCAAAATGGTATAATAAAAATATAATTATAGATTAGCCCGTGGAGGTACAAGCATATGAATCCATTAAAACAAAAGCTAGATATTAACAATGAACGTTACAGAATTATTGTGTCCATTAAAGAAGATTATTTAGATGGTAAATTGTCCTTAGAAGAGGGCAATCGCATTTTAAAAGAGAAACTAGGTACTTGTACACCTGATGAATTTGCCTACGCAGAGCAAAGTTTGAAAGGTGTTTACAAGGACGAAGAAATCCTAGAGAAAATGGATGATCTCTTAGATTTATTTGACGGCGTTTTAGTACGTGCCGAAAATGAATACCCTGAAAACCATCCGTTGTGGGCATACTTGGAAGAAATCAACGCTGTTGAAAAGGTAGCCCTAGAAGCGGATGAATTATTAAAGCAAGAGAATTTTATCAAAAATCCGTGGCTTGGCATTTTTGATTCCTTAGCAGAGTGGAGAACACATCTGTCTCGTAAGCAAAATCAACTGTATCCAATGCTTGAGGACCACGGTTTTGACCGCCCAACGCGCATTATGTGGACCTTTGATGATGCTGTGCGCGATGCTATCTCTGCATCCTATGCATTGCTTCGGGAAGATAAGTATGAAGAATTCCTAGCGTCTGTGCCAGAAACTTTGGCGAAATTACGGGATTTGAATTCTAAAGAACTAGAAGTCTTATTGCCAACGTCTTATAAATTGTTGAGTGACGAAGAGTTTGTTCGAATGAGTAAAAATGACCATGAAATTGGTTATGCTATCATCAATGCGCCAGGCTTATATGTAGTGCCAGGTATCAATGATTCTGCGGCGCAATTGAATGATAGTCATTCAGCTCAAAGTGGTGCTGTATCTAACGAGTTCTTAAATGATTTAGCCGGCTTGCTATCTAAATATGTAGGCCCTGTTGGTGGTGCGCCCGTTGGTAAGGACGCAGTCCTCGATGTAGCCACAGGTAAATTGACATTAGAGCAGATTAATTTGTTGTTCCGTCATTTACCAGTAGATTTATCCTATGTAGATGAAAATGAACTAGTTAAGTTCTACAGCGATACGGCACATCGTATTTTCCCTCGCAGTGCGAACGTTATCGGCCGTGAGGTGAAGAATTGTCACCCAGCAAAATCTGTTCATATAGTAGAAGAAATCGTAGAGAAGTTCCGTTCTGGAGAACAAAGTCAAGTGGAATTCTGGATCAATAAACCAGGCTTGTTCATCTATGTTATCTACACAGCAGTACGCGATGAAAATGGTAAATTCCGCGGCGTATTGGAAATGATGCAAGATTGTACACATATCCGTGAACTCGAAGGTTCTCGTACATTGTTGACCTGGGATAAAACCGATTTTGTAGGCGATGGTGGTAAGGAAAAATCCTTGGCTCAAGAGGCTGCAGAAGAGGTAGAAGAAGAACCGTTAACAACTGATGCGGATGGTCGATTCCATATCGATGCAAAAACAACATTGTCGAATCTAATTAAACAATGCCCGGAAATTGTAGATCATTTGATTTCTTTAAATCCTAAGTTTGAGAAATTAAAAACACCTATGGTAAAAGTAATGGCTAAGGTGGCAACAATCAAGATGATGGCAGAACGCGGCGATTTTGAGGTAGATGATCTAATTAGTAAAATCGACGCATTTATCAATAAAGATAAGAAATAATTGTGTTTTTTAAACGTGAAAGAGGCAAGTGCTTAGGACCTTGCCTCTTTTTCGTTTTGCTATTTGACTAGTTGCTTTGTAAATATAACTAGTTACTTTGTAACTCTGTCTAGTTTTTAAGGTGTTCTATTGCATACTAATGGTTTTATACAGCTAGATGTTAATTTATTACATTACAAATATGTTGCACTAATTCGAAATAAACATACATTAATTTCCTATAAATCATCTGTTTTATGTATACAAATTTGATTGAAAAGGGTAAAATAGAAAATAATGAAAGTATTTGCCTAAGCAGTGTTTTCATATACAAAATTACTTTTATAAGAGAAATTACTAATATAGTTAAAGGTGAGGATCTAGATACTATGTCTACAAGACGCGTTTGGAAGCAAAGTGAAATCAAAACAAACCCATTATTTTCTATGATGCGCAGTACAATTGAAACTGCATTCTATGGGAACAATGTAACTCCTGTAACATCTGTGGCACAAGCGTATCAATTAGCCTCTGAAGAGCCAGGTGTTATCGTCCTCGATATGCCAGTATTTAAACCATTAGAGCAAGGTTTGCCAGCTGATGCAAAGGTCCTTGTTACAAACGATGGTAAAACTACTGGCCGTTATGCTAAAGCTCGCCGTATTATTGGCGATGAAGGCATAGATGAAGTTGAACTCGCTAATATTGCACGTGATGCAGTATATGATAGCCGCAATAAAGAGTGGATTTCTGCAGAAGCTATCGTTGGTCTTGATAAAAAATTCACAGCTCGTGCTCATTTGATGATTCCAAAAGATCACGCGTCTATTTTGTATTCTTGGCTCATGAACTTCAAGTTCTTTGATGCAGCTGTAAAAGAATTCTATAATGACAGTGTAGAGATCCCAGAAGGCGACATCTATATTTACTCTGATCCTGACTATGTTGTACCAGGTCATCCAGGCGGTCTTGCTATTTTCGACCCTGCTCATAACTGTGCTATGATTCTTGGTATGCGCTACTTTGGGGAACATAAAAAAGGTACACTTACACTTGCGTGGTCCTTAGCAAATCGCTTCGACTATGTTGCTTGCCACGGTGGCATGAAACGGTACAACCTTGAAGATGGTAAATCCTACACTATTGGTGTATTCGGTTTGTCCGGTTCCGGTAAATCCACATTGACTCATGAAAAACATGATGGTCGTTATGATATTTCTATCTTGCATGACGATGCATATATCATCAATACTGAGGATTTGAGTTCTATTGCTCTTGAACCTACGTACTTTGACAAAATGCAAGATTATCCTGTGGAACATCCTGCTAACGAATTCTTGTTGACGCTACAAAATGTAGGTGTAACGATGGATGAGGATGGCCGTAAGGTTGTACTGGCCGAAGATGTGCGAAACAGCAATGGACGTGCTATTAAATCTCAATTCTGGACAGATAACCGCGTAAACTACGTAGGTGAACCTGTTAATGCGATTGTATGGCTTATGAAAGATAAAACATTGCCACCAATCCTTAAGATTTCCGATCCTGTATTGGCTTCTACAATGGGTGCAACCCTTGCGACTCGTCGTTCTACAGCAGAAAAACTTGATGCTCACGTCGATCCAAATGCGCTTGTTATCGAGCCATATGCAAATCCATTCCGCACATATCCATTGGTTCGTGATTATGAAAGCTACAAAAAATTATTTTCTAAATGTGGCGTAGAATGCTACATTATGAACACTGGCTTCTTCTTGGAAAATAAAATTCCTAAAGAAGTTACTCTTGATTTATTAGAGCGTTTGGTAGAAGGTACATTAGAATTTAAACCATTCTGTGAATACGAAAACCTTTCCTATGTAGAGGTTCCTGGCTTTGAACCTCCATTCGAAGTGCGCGAGTATCATCACCAATTGCACCAAGCTTTTGAGTTCCGTTATGATTATGTAGAAAAACTTAAAGGTCATAAAAACGAATTACCTCAAGAAGTATTGGATGTACTTAAATCCTTAATGTAATTGTAAGATTCATTACATCTTCAATATTATTGGAGATTAAGTAATTCCTAAATTAATAAGGCCCTCCATGTGGAGGGCCTTTTGTATGTTTTGATTTTTAGGTGTTCTAATTTAGTTACATATTTTTCTTTACATACTCAGCTACATCTTTTGTGAGAATGCTTGTGAAATCATGGATATTGTTAGCGGCGTTATAGTTAAATTCTTTGACTCTTTTGAGACGCTCAATATCTGAAGCGTTTTTTTCCTTTGCTACCTCTAATACGGCAGATGCATATTCCTTAGGGATGACAACAATACCATCAGTATCAGCAATGAGTATATCTCCAGACTGGACTTCTATATTTCCTATCGTGATAGGAATGTTGATGCCACCTAAATCGGCTTTACCTGGTCGTTTTGGATAGGTACCAGTACAGTAGATTGGTAAGTCTAGATCTTTAGAACCATCTTTATCTCTTACAAAGCCATCTAAAATAATCCCTTTACAACCATTTAGTGCTGCTAAATGGGCTTGAATATCACCGAGAAAAGCACAGCTCTCATAGTTGTCTGTAGCGATTAATAAAACTCGGTTTTTGGCATGTGTAGCCATGGCTAGATGAACAGGCAAGCTTGTACCTTCTGGCGCATATACCGTGGTGATAGGCCCAACTAGTGTTTTCGCATAGTTGTGAAGTGGGCGGATAGTATACGGTAAACAACCACCATGTTCTAAATTCAATATATCCATTGCGTCACTAACGACACTAGAGGATAATTTTTCGAATTCTTGAATTGTCTCAGATGAGACTGTTGTAATAGTATTGAAAATTTCCATAGACACCTTTTGTTAGTTGTTTCTATTCTTCTCTTGTACCAATCGGAGTTGCCCGCCTGCTATTAGGATTTCTACCTCACGATCTGTTAAATCAGATACAGTTTCGAAGTCAAAACCTTTTGTTAGATTAGTAACCCGTATGTTTCGGGTTTGTAATTGATCGGGGAAGTTCAGGATTTCTAATTCATCATCCTGACTAATGCGATCATAGTCAGAGGGGTTAACAAAGTTAAGCGGTACAACACCATGATTAATAAGATTATTTTTATGAATACGTGCTAATGATTTTGTAATGACCGCTTTTACCCCTAGATACATAGGCGCGATGGCGGCATGCTCACGGCTAGATCCTTGACCGTAGTTTTCGCCACCCACTATAAATGATTTACCGTATTGCTTAGCGCGCGATACGAACTCGGGGTCTATACGACCAAAGGTGATTTCACTAATAGCTGGAATATTAGAGCGTAGTGCAGAGAATTGTGCACTAGCAGGGGTAATATCGTCAGTAGTAATATTATCTGGTCGGTAAGCTGAAACATGAGCTCGAATAGAGCTAGGTAGAGGCTCATTGATTGGCATAGGCTTAATGTTAGGACCTCGTACGACTTCTATGTCATCTGTAGTGTCGCTAGGTGGGATAATCATAGTATCGTCTACGGCATAGAGGGAGGGCTCAGTTACTTGTAAAAGTACATCTGTTACGCCTTCTGTAATTGGATCTGTGATATACCCTTTAAGAGCACTAATGGCAGCTACTTCAGGGCTACCAAGATAAATGGATGCGTCTAATGTACCACTGCGGCCTTTAAAGTTACGGTTTGATGTGCGCAAGGATACACCATTTGTACGAGGCGCTTGACCGATGCCTACACAAGGGCCACAGCCACACTCCAAAATGCGGGCTCCAGCATCTACTAATGTTGAGATGATGCCGTCACGTAATGCCATGGAGAAAATTTGACGACTACCAGCAGCTACAACGAGGCTAACATCTGGATGGACGGTATGACCTTTTAAAATGGCGGCTGCCTTAGCGAGGTCTGTGTAAGAAGCATTTGTGCAACTACCGATAAATACTTGGTCAATCTTTACTTGAGTTGTCAAATCTTTGATAGGAATAACATTATCTGGCATATCTGGTTGTGCTACTAATGGCGTGAGTTCATTCAAATTGATGACAGTTTCTTCATCATAGGTAGCATCGTCATCTGGTAAAAGTTCAATCCACTCTTCTTCGCGTTGTTGGTTGATAAAGAATTGATGTACTACTTCATCGCTGGGGAAGATTGAGGTAGTGGCGCCCATTTCTGCCCCCATATTTGTGATTGTAGAACGGTCATAAATGGAGAGACAAGACAAGCCTTCCCCTGTATATTCGTAGATTTTGCCAATACCACCTTTTACTGTTTCACGACGCAACATTTCAAGCACAATATCCTTGGCAGATACGCCAATAGGAAGGGTGCCTTGTAAACCAACTTTCACAATGCGCGGCATTTTTATATAAATTGGCTCACCAGCCATAGCGAGGGCTACATCGAGGCCTCCTGCACCGATAGCTAGTGCGCCGATGGCACTGCCTGTAGGAGTATGGCTGTCAGAGCCTAATAGGATTTTTCCTGGTTTACCAAAACGCTCAAAATGCACTGTATGGCAAATGCCATTACCTGCACGCGATAGGTAAATACCGTACTTTTTAGCAATAGACTGCAAATAAACGTGGTCATCAGGGTTTTTATTATCTGCATATAGTAAATTATGATCTACATAGCTGACAGATAATTCTGTTTTAACACGAGGAATATTCATGGTTTCAAAAGCTAAATATGCTTGAGTCCCTGTTACATCATGTGTCAATGTTTGATCTATGCGAATAGCAATTTCTTCACCTATATTCATGTTTCCTGATAATAGATGAGTGGCTAATATTTTACGAGAAAGATTTTGCCCCATAATAAACTCCTTTATATTCCCCATTATAAAAGGGACTGAGATACTTATCACTATGTAATTAATACTATCATTTATAGGCTATTAGTGATAATATTTGTTAATGATAAGATGATAATGTTTAGTTATAAGGTGTTTTATGGATATTAAGGATATTAAATATATAAGTACCATCGTTGAGATGGCATCATTTTCAAAGGCATCTAAAAAATTATATATTTCTCAGCCGGCGTTGAGTCAGGGGATTCGTCGTATTGAAGCAGAGCTAGGAGTTACGTTATTTGTTCGTGATCGCACAAAAGTTGTGCCAACTGCTGCGTCGTTACAAATTGCAAAAGAGGGCATGCCGTTAGTTTTAAAGGTGGAGGCTTTAACGCAATCTATCATTAATCAAGGCACAGATGTAGCCTATCATGTGCGTATCGGATTGTCTCAATTCTATGGTCATCATATGTTGGGGAAAACATTGAAAAGCTTTCAACAAATTGAACCGTCTTGGGAGTTCCATGTTGTAGAGGGAGAATCTCACTTTTTGGAACAGCAAATTTGTGATGGTTTAGTTGATGTTGGGCTATTCCCAACGCCGATTTATTCTCAGGATCTTGAAAGTTATCCCGTATTAGATGAACAAATTTTATTAGCTATTAGTGTGGAAAATAAAAAAGCTATAGCCATTGCGGATTCGCTTATGACACCAGATGGTATACATGAAATCGCACCATTTGGAGCGTTTCCGTTTATTCTGTTGAGAGAAAGTCTTAAGTTACGGACATTGGTAAATCGTTTGTGTCAGGCTGAATCCTTTGTACCTAAAGCTGTTATTGGCTCTGAAAATCTGGACACTTGTAGATCTTTGGTAGAGGATGATTATGGTATTACATTCTTGCCGAGCACGCTCAATAGCAAGGGGGATGACGATAAGGTTAAATTTTATCCTCTTGCATCGAAACTTTGTTTCCGCCAATTAGTTCTTGTGGCGAGGTCTGATAGGGCAAAACGTTTCCATTTATCTGAAGTAGCACATATTATGCAGCAATTTTTGTAATATATAGGTATAAAGAGCGTTAGATAGTGTATCCTGAGACGGGCGGGGGATTTTTAAAAATTAATCATTAAATTATAGAGGTTAATTCCTGTAAAAATTAGGAATTAACCTCTTTTTGTTTATGAAAAGAAACTGAAGGAATCGAATTTAATAAATATAGCAGATATCACATTTTTAGATATATATGTGTCAAAAATTTCTCAAATTTTAATTGACAAATGTCCTTTCAGAAAATATACTTATAGTAATTTAAAACATATTTAGGAGATAGGATTTAAAACCCATTATTATAGTGGATTTAAAAAGAATTAAAAGTAGAATATGTTTTTGTTTTTATTGGTTGGCCTATGTAGGCCCCTAGGAGGTTTCAAATGAGGAACGATGTGGAAAATAAAAATATCCATGAACACAATCATGGTGAACAACATGGTCACGACCATAATCATGAGCATCATTGCCACTGTGGCGGTCATGATCATCATGGTCACGACCATAGTCATGCAAAGGCTCTGCCGACGGATAAATGGGTGCCACACACTCATGAACCAGGGGTACCTCATGAACATGGCGTAAACGACTATATGAAAGCCGTTGCTGAGTATCGTAAAACATGGCCTACAAAACAAGATGTTATCGAGCAAACACCAGATCCTGCGGTACGCGAAATGATTCTTCGCATGGAGCAAATCGGTTGCGATACAGTATTTGATCGTTTTGATAAACAACAACCGCAATGTACCTTCGGTATTGCCGGTGTATGTTGCCGTATCTGCTTCATGGGTCCATGTAAAATTACACCTAAGAGCCCTCGTGGTGTCTGTGGTGCCGATGCTGACCTTATCGTAGCTCGTAATATGACACGTGCTGCTGCAGGTGGTTTGACTCAACATGGTGCGCATGCTCGTGAAATCTTGATTTCTTTGAAAGCGGCTGCTAATGACCAATTGGATATTCCAATTTTAGGGGAAGAAAAAATCCGTACTGTATGTAAAGCTTTCAACATCCCTGAGGAAGGCCGTTCTTTAAAAGAAGTGGCAAATGACTTGGCAGATGTTCTATTAGAAGATTTGAGCCGTGCATTACCTGGCGAATATAAAACCATTACTGCAATGGCTCCTGCTGAACGTCGCGAAGTTTGGAAAAATTTGGATATCTTGCCTATTTCCGCATACAATGAAGCCTTCGATGCATATCATCGTACATGCGTAGGCACAGATGGCGATTGGGAAAGTAACATGAAGCAGTTCTTGCGTTGTGGTCTTGCTTTCACATTCACAGGCGTAGTAGCAGCGGACATCGCAACAGATGCATTGTTTGGTCAAGGTGGTCGTCGCACATCTAAAGTTAATATTGGTGCCTTGAAAAAAGGATATGTTAACATCGCTGTTCATGGTCATTTGCCAACATTGGTATCCCAAATTTGTAAAATTGGTGCTTCTGAAGAATATTTAGAAAAAGCGAAAGCTATCGGCGCTAAAGGTATTCAATTCTATGGTATCTGCTGCTCTGGTTTGTCCAGTATGTACCGTTATGAAAATGTTATTCCATTGTGTAATGCTATCGGTGCTGAACTTGTACTTGGTACAGGCGCTCTTGATTGCTGGGTAGCTGACGTTCAAGACGTTTATCCTGCTATCATGGACGTAGCACGTTGCTTCAACACAAAGGTTATTACTACATCTGATGCAGCTCGTTTACCAGGTGCTGAACACATCGGCTACGACCATCATCACACTAACTTGGCTGAAACAAAAGAATTGGCTCGCAAAATCTTGGATCGTGCTCTTGAAGCTCATGAATTGCGCAAAGGTATGCCTGTATTCATTCCGCCATACGAAATCACAGCAGAAGTTGGCTTCTCTCCAGAATCCACTGTTAAACATTATGGTTCCTTCAAACCATTGGCAGAGGCTTTAAAATCTGGTAAAGTTCGCGGTATCGTTAACGTAGTAGGTTGTTCCAACCCTCGTGTTATCTATGAAAAGGCAACTGTAGATATTGTTGATACACTTATTAAAAATGGCTGTATCATCCTTACAAATGGTTGTGCATCTTTCCCATTGATGAAACTTGGCTATTGTAATACAGATGCTAACAAGAAATGTAGTCCTGCATTGCAAGAGTTCTTGGGTGATGATCAACCACCAGTATGGCATGTGGGTGAATGTGTAGATAATGCGCGTTCCTCCGGTATCTTCGGTGGTATTGCGGCAGAACTTGGTCTTAACTTACCTCAATTGCCATTTGCTATGTCTAGCCCTGAATGGTCTAACGAAAAAGGTATCGATGCATCCCTTGGCTTCCGCTTGATGGGGATTAACTCTTACCACTGCGTTGAGCCACCTACACAAGGCTCTGATGCTGTTACAAAATGGCTCAAAGAAGACACTAAAGATATCTTAGGCTCTGTTATGTATGTAAATACGGATCCTGCTAAAGTAGCTGAGAAAATCTTGGCAGATATCGATGAAAAACGTGCTGCTTTAGGTTGGGCTGAAGTAAAATAGTAAGATAGAAATTAGTAAATTGTAGTTTATAATAAAAAACGCTCAAAAGCGTAATGGTTATCGTATTTCCTTAAGCTTTTGAGCGTTTTTTTTTTAAGAATATAGTATTACTTGTTAATTCGTGAGTCCTTATAAACCCTTTACTATTAACCCTTATGGTAATATGTATGTAGACTTAACAATATGTATAAGTTTATGAAGTAACGAAAAAAGGACTCTGTATAGAGTCCTTTTTTCATGTAAGGGGAGTGTTAGTATTAATATCAAATGAAACATGTATTTAAACAAGTAGTAGGTTTGGGGTTAGTATTACTTGTCGGGAGATAAATACACGTACGGTAACCAGGGAATTGTTACCTCTATTTATCATTTGACATTATCATTATAGGAAGAGTAAATGAGTTAAAAATGAAGAAATTTAATAAATTTCTTTAAGTTTCTTATATTTGTAAAAAACATGGTAATTAATTTTAATTATTGTTGATAAATATGGGACAATTTTGGTATTATATAAAGGAGAAGTTATATATTTTATAAAGGTTTATCCACATTAAGCTTTTATAAAATATACAGCTCGATAGCATGAGAGGGGCAGTCATATGAGTAAAATATTCACCATATTAACACTTTTGTGGCTACTCAGTATAGGGGGGACTACTAACGCAACGGACTGGTACTATGTTGGACCAGATGCATCAGGAAACCAATTATTTATTGACAATGACAGTGTACAGAAGAGTGATTACGATGCGCTTTTGTGGCTGCGAGTTAATGAACTGGGTGGCGACGAATTGCGATATAAAGTTTATATCAGTAGATATAATCGAACCATGGAAACATTGAAGGTAGATGCGTACATGTCAGACGGGACGCCGTATGAGAATGTAGAATTTAATGAGAATCCTGAGCCCATTGCAGGGAACACAAATGGGCAAGCCATTTATATTTTATTATGGAAATAAAAGAACCATCTAGTACAGCAAACTAGATGGTTCTTTTTATGTGTAAAATATTTATAAAGCATTAGGGAATATTTTATATACTACATCCTCTAGATATGGAGAATGGTATATATGAGGTTTTTAGACTTGAGCTGTATTGCGAGTCAACTCCAAGTCTTGAATCATTTGGAGATCGTCTTGAGGTGAACGACCGCCAGTAGTTAAGTAGCCACCAACCATGATACCGTTTAGGCCACCTTTTAGAGCATAAGCTTGTAAGTCTCGTAGATTTACTTCGCGGCCGCCTGCAGTCCGTATCAATGCGTTTGGCAAGATGAAACGGAATACAGCGAAGGTACGTAAGATATCCAATGGACGTAAAGCTTCGTTGCTTTCAAATGGAGTCCCTTTAACAGGATTCAAAATGTTTAATGGCACGGAGTCAATATGTAAACGTTTAAGTTCGAACGCCATTTCAACGCGTTGTTCTAATGTTTCGTTAAGACCAAGAATGCCGCCAGAGCAAACACGGATGCCTGCTTTTTGTGCATTATCTATGGTAAACATTTTGTCTTCGTAGGAATGTGTAGTACAAATATCTGGGAAGTGACTAGGTGCCGTTTCGATATTGGAGTGGTATCGAGTAACGCCAACTTCTTTTAATTTGAGTGCTTGTTCGTAAGTTAACAACCCAAGAGAACAGCAGATTTCAAGGCCAATTTCATTTTTGATACGGCCTAATACATGGATGATTTGATTAAATTCATCAGGGTTATTAGTATTACGACCACTTGTTACGATGGAAAAACGAATTGCACCAGCCTCTTTAGCTTTACGTGCTGCTTGGAGAATGCTTTCTTCATCCATGAAAGGATACTCCTGAACGCCTGTGTTGTGGTGTGCGGATTGAGCACAGAATTTACAGTTTTCAGGACATTTGCCGGACCTAGCATTAACAATGGCACATACATCCACAGAATTATCATTGAAATGTTGGCGAATTTTATCAGCCATAGCGAGTAGAATCATGGTATCATCATCTGAAGTATGAATTAGCTCGATTGCTTCTTCTTTTGTAATTTCGCCGCCGTTCATGATGCGGTTTGCAATGGTAAGAATTTTTTCGTATGTACCCACTTGGGATGGTTGTTGATCTATAGGCAAAGCCATAATAGCCTCCGGGAAATTGTTAACTTAATAAAAACATAATATATTGACAATTTGATTGTAAACGTTCATGCATAAATTGTCAACTTAATACATGAATTGGTTAACAAAAATAATAACATATTATGATTTATATCTTATGATGAAAGAAAATGAGCTTATCTTATAATTTATATTTATTAATAGTTAAGAGAAGTTTAGTTTAACTATATTGTTTTGATGCTAAATGATAGTTATTTTTAACTTATCTTTAAGGTTTTGTAGTATAATAAACTATTGTAATTACTATATATAACTATAATAAGAATATTAATGGAGGAGTGGATATAGATGCAGCCGTTTCGATTTATACACTGTGGTGATCTGCATTTAGGGGCACCCTTTCAATATGCTACAGGTATTAGCAGCGCTGTTGATCGCGCCGTAAGTGAAGCCACTTATGTAGCCTTAGATAAAATTATTGATACTGCTATTACAGAACATGTTCATGCTGTTGTAATAGCTGGTGATATTTATAATAGCGAAGACCATAATTTAGAGGCTCAAGTCCGTTTTGTGCGCGCCATGTATCGCTTGGCGGAGCATCGTATTGATGTCTATATGGTACAAGGTAACCATGATCCTGCTGAAAGCTGGAAAGCACAATTACAGATGCCAGATAATGTACATGTATTTTCTAGTGAGCAAGTGCAGCGCTTTCCGCTCATCGTTAACAATATAGAAATTGGTGGCGTATATGGTATTAGTTGTGGTCATGGTAATGAAAGCGACAACTATGCTCGTCAATACAGAGCTTTTGAACGGGATGAATTTTCCCTTGCTGTCATGCATGGTACTGTAGGTTCTAGTGTAGGCTCTGAAAACCACAATGTAACAGGACCTTGTAATTTAAGTGATTTAACAGAGGCCGCTATGGATTATTGGGCATTGGGCCATATTCATAAATCTCAAGTTCTTAGCGAGGAGCCTCTCGTAGTTTATGCTGGTAATTCGCAAGGATTGCATCGTAAAGAACATGGACCTAAGGGGTGTTATCTTGTATCTGTATCTCATAATGGTCATTGTGATTTGCGATTTATCGACACCTGTGCTGTCCGGTTTGAGGAAATCAAAATAGATATTGCTGGCATGCAAAATGAAACGGATTTCTTAGAGATTTTGCGCCGTAAAAAAGAAAACTTGCGAAAGCAGCATAAGAAAAACATCTTGCTATCCATCGTTTTGTCCGGTACAGGACCTCTACATCGCCTATGTACGCAAGAGGGGATTCGAAAACTATGGTTGCAAGAGTCTCAAAATGAAGAGAAAGGTAAATCTATATTTGTTATGCCTTACCGTATCATTTCTAATACAAGACCTAGTATTAATCTAGTTGAGCGACGTCTATTAACAGATGTAGTAGGTGATTATTTGCGTGCTTATGATGATATGGTAGATGGGAATGCAATACAGACTGCGCGCCAAATTATGGCGAATCGTCCTGAATTTAAGCGCTTAGGCGCATATGCCGATTTATTAAGTGATGAATTATTGGCACGAGCTTTGAAACGTTGTGAAATTGAAGGTGTTACTGTATTGATGGGGGCTAATGATGAACATTAAACGCATACGATTTGATGAATTTGGCCCGTATCGCGACTGGTCTTTCACTACGGGTGACAATGGGGTTCAACTCATGTATGGCCCTAATGAAAGTGGTAAGACATCCTTGCTCGAAGGGATGCGCACCTTGTTGTTTGGTGGTACTCATAAGGCTTATGGTCCTATGACGGGGGCCCTTGATGTGGACCGTAATGGTGAAAGCTATTATATCGGTCGTAAGGGTAAGCAGTTAGACTTTTACAGTCCTGGTAATCCTGCCATCCATGAAGAGCCGGCTCAACATTGGTGGCATGGCATCGATAAAAAAACATATAACCGCATATTTGCGTTAACATTAGACGACCTACAAGGCCTTGATGTATTACAAGAGGTAGAGGTTCGTTCCCGATTCTTTGGCGCTGAAGGGGGAGAACACTTAGGTGGCGCTGTTAAGGATGTTGAAAAAGGGGCCACAGACCTACTTGTAGCATCCTCGAATGGTAAACGTCGCATCAATGTATTGATGGATGAGCTTAAAGAAAACCGCCAAAAGCTGAGTCAGTTGGCGGAGCATGAAGCGCAATATGTGGAATTACAAACCGTCTTTCATAGTACGGAGCAAACCGAAATGGAATTGCAAAATCAGTTGAAAGAATGGAAGGAATATCGGGATGGTATCGATGTAGTATTGCGTGCGTGGGATACGTATCGTCGCAGTGAAGAGGCACGTATGCACATGCAGCAGTACAATAGTGAGCTCGCCTTGAGTCGTGATGAGTTTCTTCGCCTTGATGAAGAAATTAAACGGGCTCGTGACAATATGCAATTATGGCAGGAAAAGGAAGCGGCATTGATGCCAGCTAACTTTAGTCCTGATAGCCCATTTGGAACTTATGGCCAAGATATTGAAGATCTTATTCAACAAGGTGCTAAATGGGAGCAGTTACGCCGTGAGTGCGAAGAAGGCGATGCGTACATCCGTAAGGTTAGGGAACAATTGGAGTTTTCACGCACCTTACATTCTGCGTGGCGTCATGATGAGCCAATGGCAGAAGACATCAATTGGTTTGATGGAGAACGTTTGGCAAGTCGTTTGCGCACCGCAAAAGAACAACTTTTACATTGGCAAGACCGCAAACCTGCAGAGGCTACCGATGAGGTGCCGACGGCGAACCTTGAAGGGGCATCCTTACCTAACTTTAGTGAAGAAGAATTAGCTAAAAAAGAATATTTAGAGCGTGAATTAGATCGTATCTTAATGGATATAGATCGAGTAGAGGCTAGACGGAATAGTTCTGGTTCAGATGCACAGCCTACAATTCTGCCAAAATGGCTACAACGCATTAGTGGTATAGGTGCTGTTATTGCTGTATTGGTAGTATTAGCAGGCCTGTTGGTTCTTGAATCTGCATTTTATACTATAGGTGGTTTTATTTTTTTGATTCTATCTATGGGGCTATTCTGGTATGCTACATGGAGGCTTCATAATGGTAACTCTGAAGTGTCTAAATTAAACTATGAGTTACAAATTTTATCCTCCCGTAAATCCGATGTAGAGCATCAGCTAGAGGCTTTGATCAAGGCTGCTACGCCTACAGCGAGTCCTGTACCATCCTTAGAAGGGGCGGCACATCTTGAACGCTGGATTCAGGAAGGGCATACATTACAAGGTATTTACGATGAAGCTCTCGCAGCATGGCAAAACTGGTTACCACAAGGGGCGGCTAAGAGTCTCGATGAAGATGATTTCTTTGGCCTCAAACATGAATATGATCAATATCATGAGCAACTACGTACTATAGAAGGCTATGAAAAGCGTTTGGCGGAGCATAAAGAAGGCCTACGTATTATTGAAGACCAAGCGATGGCTTTGTGGTATAACCTTGGGATAGAGGCGCCAGTATCTCCAACAGAGCTAAAACGCATTTATAACCAATATAAGAACTTCCAACAAAATAAAATTGTATGGGAACAAAAGGAAGCGCAACGTAAAAGCTTCCGCAATGAATACGATAATTGGCATCGCAAGGAAAAAGAGCTACTCCTTCGTCAACAAGAGCTGCTCCATAAAGCTGGTATGGAAAGCTCTAACGAGTATCGTCAACATCTTATCGATGAGGACCAATATAAACAGTGGCAAACCATCTACAAACAAAGTCAGGTACAGCTTGATTTACTTGCTCCTGATGCAGAGAATAAAGACTTGTTCTACCGTCGTTTGCGTGAAGGCAACAAGGATAACTGGTTGGATGAATTGGCTCATTCTGAGCGTGAAATAGCCTCTATCGAAGATAAATTGGCTACCTTGTACGAGCGCCGCGGCCAAATCGTTGAAGCCATGCGTACACTTGGTTCTGACCAGGAACAACACCAAATGTTGCAAGAACGAGAGGCTTTACAAAGTGAATTAGAGTCTGCTCTGGAAGATTGGGCTACGCAAGTATTGATAAGCCATTGTATGGATAAGGCTCAACAATCGTATGAACAAGAAAAACAACCTCATATGTTAGAGCTTGCTTCCTCTTATGTTGAAAGACTAACTGGTGAGAGGTATACGCTTGATATTCTAGGTATCAATAAAGGGGTAGCACTTATCAACAACAATGGGGAACGACTAGAACTTAAATTCTGGTCTAGTGGTCTAGCTGACCAAGTTTACTTGGCATTGCGTCTCGCCCTAGCAAAGGTATTCTCTTATCAAGTAGAATCCTTGCCGATTATCTTGGATGATATTTTGGTACGCTTTGACGAAAACCGTCAACGTAGTGCCTTGGAATTGTTGGCCGAGCTTGGGAAGAATCAACAGATTTGGCTCTTTACCTGTCAACGCTCTGTATATGATATGGCTCAATCTATTATGGGCATCGATTGCCATAGACTAAGTCGTAGCTAAATGAATTTCGGACTTGAATTAAAGACTCAGTCAAATTAAAGTAGTGGTTACATTACAGTACTAGTAAATTTAACGACATACTTGAATTAAAGTCTTAGTTAAATCAAAGTGGTAATGAAATAATAATCCCTGTGGAGGCACATGCTTTCACAGGGATTATTAGGGATTATTAAAGAATAAATAATGTGTGTGATTGTAACCAAAGTAACTGTTTTAGTTACCATAGTGTGTTAGTATACATTTAGAACGAAAGGGGTTGAGTACTTGAACACAGCTTATTTGGACATGATCCAAGGGAAGAACCCTGGTGTAACGCCTGTGTGGTATATGCGTCAAGCTGGTCGTAGCCAAGCGGAATATCGCAAAATCAAAGAGAAATATTCATTATTTGAAATTACAAAAGAGCCTGAGCTATGTGCTCGTGTTACGGAATTACCTGTTAAGGAATACGGCGTTGATGCGGCGATTCTCTACAAAGACATCATGAGCCCAATGGTGGCTATGAATGTGAATGTTGAGCTTAAGGCCGGTGTGGGGCCTGTATTTAGCACCCCTATCCGCTCTATGGCTGATGTGGATAAACTAGAAACCTTTGATCCTACAAAGGTAGATTATATTGCGAAAACGATTACACTATTAACTTCTGGTATGCTTGATGTGCCGCTCATTGGTTTCTGTGGGGCACCGTTTACCATTGCGTCCTATCTTATCGAAGGGGGCCCAACGAAGAATTACAATAAGACTCGCGGTATGCTCATCGGTGCTCCAGATATGTGGAATGCATTGATGACAAAACTAGCGGATATGTCCATTGCGTACTTGTCCATGCAAGCTGAAGCGGGTGCCAATGCACTTCAAATCTTCGACTCTTGGGTAGGGGCTGTTAATGCAGACCAGTATAAACAAGGGATTTACCCTCATATGGAACGGATTATCAAGACTGTGAAAGCTAAATATCCTCATTTGCCAATGGCCATGAATGGCGTTGGTACGGATCATTTGGTGTCTATTTGGTCTCATTTGCCATTAGACGTCATTGCCCTTGATTGGCGTAGTTCCATCGTTATGGCAAACGAGCGTGGCGTAACACAAACGGTACAAGGTAACTTAGATCCAGCGTATTTGTTCGGAGACGAAAAAACATTGGCTCGCGAAGTGGATCGCATCTTGCTTGACGGTGTTCGCTATGGTCGCCATATCTTTAATTTAGGTCATGGCGTATTCCCAGAGGCAGATCCTCAAAAACTCCATTGGCTAACGGACTATGTGCATGAACGTAGTCGTGAAATTTGGGCTCAAGAGAGGTAAATTAGTGAAAGTAGAAAAAAAAGGATTATTATTCCTGTCTTATGGTAGCCCTTTAAGTAAGGATGATTTAGTACCCTATATGACGAGTATTCGTCGTGGCCGTGTACCAACGAAAGAAGAGATTGCTAATCTTACTAAGCGTTATGATACAATCGGTCAATGGGAAAATGTTGAACTTCAAACTATGGCAGAGTGCCAATATAGAACCTTGCTTACTCTGTTGCCGACTATGCCTTCCGCTATTGGTTTTTTACACATGAAACCGTCCATTGCAGATGCAGTTGACTCCTTAGTCCAGCAAGGAGTGGAGCATATTATCGCTATTGTAACGGCTCCATTCTTCACCGCTCTCGGTACTGGAGCTTATGAAAAACAAGTGCAAGCAGCCATTTCAAACTATGATAATGTGACATTTGACTTTATCCGTTCCTGGTGGGACCAACCAACTTTCAAGGAATACTGGGTAAAAGCACTTTCAGAGTGTGTGCATAATGCTAAAGATGTATTCGTTATTTTTAGTGCGCACAGTATACCTCTTATCAATAATCATGGTGGCGATTCGTATGCGTTAGCTTTAGAGGAAAGTGCTAAAGAGATTGCTGAATATTGTAAATTACCGAATTGGTCTGTGGCATGGCAAAGTGCGGCTCCTCATGGCCAATGGTTGGGCCCTACTGTAGAGGATGCAATCAATGAAGCTTTACAAACTGGTGCTACTCGCATTGCTTTTGTACCATTTGGATTTGTAAGCAATCACGTTGAGGTACTGTACGATAATGATGTGGAGTGTAAAGAACTCGTTGAAGCAAAGGGCGCAACATATATGCGTGCACCCATGCCAAATTGTAATGAAACATTTTTACAAGCAATGGCGAGTGCAATAATAGAAAGGATTCATTCGTGAACGTAACAATTGTGGGCGGTGGCTTAACAGGGCTAACAGCGGCTTATTATCTAGGTCATGCAAAGCCGGAATGGACCATTACTCTTTACGAACAAGCACCACGATTTGGTGGGAAAATACAAACGCAACGTGTGGATGACTTCGTAGTGGAACTCGGTCCTGACTCCTATTTGGGTCGTAAAACCGAAATGACAGATCTCGTGCATGATCTTGGACTAGGTGATACCCTTGTGTCTAATGAAACAGGTCAAGCCTTTGTATATGATAAGGGCTCTATCCACCCAATTCCAGGCGGTTCCATCATGGGCATTCCTACGGAAATGATGCCCTTTGTGAAAGCAACGCTCATTTCCTGGCCTGGTAAATTGCGTGCAGGCTTAGATTATTTTAAGAAACCATACCAACTCGATGAAAATGGGGATGTATCCATTGGTCATTTCTTCAAATACCACTTAGGACAAGAAATGATGGATAAACTCATCGAGCCCCTATTAGCTGGCATCTATGGTGGCGATATTTATAAAATTAGCCTATTGTCGACATTCCCTCATTTTATTCAAGTAGAACAAAAATATGGGAACATGGTAAAAGGTATGATGGCCGCTAAGATGAGTCATTCCAAAGCAGGTGTCTCTAAAGCAGCTAAAGATGCTGTAGCAGAAGGCGATGTGCCTCGTGCTGGTAAAGGTACTATGACAGACCGTCAATTTGAAAGCCACGAAGCAAAGTCTAGTCAAGCTAATTTTGCTAGTAATCGTGCAAGCAGTTCTAACCATGTAACAAAGACTAGTTCAAATCATCAGTCTGCTAAGGCGCAAACGGATATGGAAAGTCGGAAGGGAACAGCGGCTCAATCCGGTATGTTTCGTCAATTGACAGGCGGCCTTGAAAGCGTGATTACCGCTATCGTTGAGGCTATGCCTAGTAATGTACACTTGCATACAGGTACACTAGTTTCTGATATTCGATATGTTGATGGTATGTATGCTATCGATGTGGTGAATTCTGTAAACAATGCTTGTGGCTGTCAATCTACTACAGATTCAGCTACAGAGGTTCTTCTCGATAAAGCTCCTGCTATAGCGGATCATGTGATTATCTCTACTCCACCTGCGACGTATTCGCAATGGTTTAAGGATGACGCCGGCTTTGACTTCTTGCGTTCTATGGAGCAATCTAGTTGTGCCATTGCTATTATGGCCTTTGATAAAAGCACCTTTGATGGCGATTTAAAGGGCTCTGGACTACTGATTACTCGTAAGACAGATACACCGCTCACAGCGTGTACCATTTTAAATCAAAAATGGCCACAAACAACGCCTGATGATAAAGTTGTATTGCGTGTCTTTATCGGTAAGCCTGGTAATGATGTAGTAGAACGACTCAGCGAAGAGGAACTTTCAGAATTGGCAGTTAAAGAAATTCAACATATCATGGGTTTCTCTGTCAAACCAGAGTGGGTGCGCATCAATCGCCTCATTCACTGCATGCCTCAATATAATGTAGGCCATCGCGCAGGCATTAAAGCTGTTCGTGAATATGTGGCAGAGCATTATCCAAATTTACATCTCATCGGTACGCCCTTTGATGGCATTGGAATCCCTGATGGTGTAAAACAAGCAAAAGAACTGGTAGAAAAACTTGTGAATGACAAGTAAAATAGTGACTTGCTTAAAAGAGTTAGTATTAAGAGCTATAGGATTATCTCAGTCTAAAAGTAGTAGTTTAGTCTTAACTAAAGAATATACTGATAAAAATCTCAATAGAAACTAAATTGAAAAGACTCCATATGCTATAATAATTATTGGAGTCTTTTGATTTCCGTAAATATAGATATACATTATTATTTTGATATAATCACCATAGATAGGAGTGATCATAATGGGAAAAGCAATCCCTACAGTAGAAGGTTGGCATAGCCAACACATGGTATTTGCCATGGATTTCAGCGCATGGAACTGTTTCACAGAGGATGAAAAAGCGGCAGCGCGCAATGAATTAAAAGCATTCTTAGCCGACCTTGAAGCTAAACATCAAGCTAAAGAAGGTAGCTATGCATTCTATGATTGTAATGGAGCAAAAGGGGATTTAATTCTATGGATTCTCGGCCCATCCCTTGAATACTTGGCTCAAGTAGAACGTAAATTCCGCCGCCTTGCCATTGCAAGCGTATTAGTACAAACATACTCTTATACATCTGTAACAGAAGTAAGCACCTATGTTAAGGCTAAACTTGATACAGAGGAAGTTAACCAAAAACTATATCCTCACGTACCTCGCGATAAATATATCTGTTTCTATAATATGTCTAAAAAACGCGAAGGTGATGATAATTGGTTCATGCTACCACCGCAAGAACGCGGAGCCTTGATGAAGTCTCACGGTGAACTTGGTAAAACATACTTGGACGTTTTATCTGAATTCACCACAGGTGGCTGTGGCTTAGATGACTGGGAATGGGGTATTACCATCTTCAGTAACGACGACATCCAATTCAAAAAAATCGTATACGATATGCGCTTTGAAGTAGCCAGTGCAAAATATGGTATCTTCAGCGACTTCTACGTTGGTACCATCATCGACGACGCACTACTAGAAGAAATCTTTGGATAATAAAAAGAGCCTGCATTGCAGGCTCTTCTTTATTATTTAATTCATATATATCGATAAATAACTGCTTATTGTATCGTATATTTGTTCAATTTATAATGTTGTTAAGGTAGTCGGTGAGGTTGGGCCTCTCTTCGTTATAGAAGGGGGTGAGCTTATGAGTGACTTTGAACTTATTACAGTTATTACTGGAATCTTGACGCTAGTCGTTTCCTTTGGAGCACTTATAGCGCTTATTTGCCTCACAAAAAGCAAATAGCCCTCCGTTACCAAGTGTAATTAGCTAAACAGAAAGGCCATTTCCTATATGTTTTGTTTTTGAGATGCGCCTGACGTTCCTACTCGTCTGACTATCTATTTATATTATAGAGATAAAGATATATATCGTCAAATTAGAATGAATGGACTGCTAAAAGAAAACCCCGCATCGATCCGACTTACGAGGTCTTCCCTTCGTGCTTAGATAACAGAAACTATAATTTACATTTCCCTAAAATGCTAATATACATCTAATTTTTAATAAAAGAACTCCCTCATAAAATCCGACTTGCGGGTTCAAGGCCTATGGCCGCAGAACTAATTCGCATGGAGGATTGTTGAGGGAGTCTTTTATTACCTTATTGGGTTGTAAATTATAGTTTCTGTTACACCCTATACATTCATATTTGCGCTTTTACGCACATAGAACCAGTAGCACACTGCTACAGTTACAATGTTAAATGCAAGTAATACAGCAAAGGCTGGGTGAATATTGCCGAACATGGAATATACAAAGCCAAAGATCTTAGGTGTAATGAAGGCACCGTATGCAGCTACAGCGGCTACGAAACCTGTAATTAAAGAGGAGAGCAAAGGATTGCCAAATACGTGTGGAATCATACGGAATGTTGCACCGGTAGCAAAACCACAGCATACAAAGGTTAATACGGACATTGCGAAGAAGAATGGGAAGTTGTGCATATCTACACCAAACGCAATCAATGCAGTGGAAGCACATAAGCCAATAAGACTAATGAAGGTAACTTTTGTACCGCTGTTAATCTTATCTGCTAACCAACCACCTACAGGACGAAGGGCACCCGCTACAAGTGGGCCTACGAACGCGATGGATGCAAATGGGACTTCAGGGAATTCTTTGCCTACTAACAAGCCTAGTGCAGCTGCGTAACCAGAGAATGCACCGAAGGAACATGTGTAAAGCAATGTAAGCGCCCATGTGTGCTTATTGCCAAAGATTTGTACGAGGTTTTTAGGATTTGGTTTTTCTAGAGGTAGGTTATCCATGAAACGAGTCATCAATGCAAGGATAACAACAAGAGGTACAACCCACATGAAAGCAGCATTAGCTAGATACACTGCGTTGCCCTTAATAATTGCTGGCGTTACACCAAATACACTACCTAAAGCAGCAGATCCCATAGCAAATGGGGCTAGGAAGTAGATTACAGAAATACCAAGATTACCAACGCCGCCGTTGATACCAAGCGCTGTGCCTTTTTCGGATTTAGGGAAGAAGTTGCCAATGTATGCCATAGAGGATGAGAAGTTGGCACCTGCTAAACCGATAAGGGCTGTTAAAATCATAAATGTTGCATAAGAAGTTGTTGTATCTTGTACAGCAAAGCCAAGCCAAACAACAGGAACTAATAAGATAATTGTGGAAATAAATGTCCAGTTTTTACCGCCTAATAGTGCTGGCATGTATGTGTATACAAATCGCAATGTAGCACCTACAAGGCCTGGTAAGGCAGCTAATGTAAATAATTGATCTGTAGTAAAGTTAAATCCAGCGCTATTTAGCTGAGCCGCAATGGTTGCCCATAAGTACCAAACACAGAATGAAAGTGTTAAGGCAATGGTGGATATAACGAGGTTTTGTTTAGCAATTTTTTTGCCAAATTTTTCCCAAAATTCCGGATTTTCCGGTTGCCAATTAGCCACGATTTCGCTGCGGCTTGCACCTACTTGAGGCATTTTTAGTTCGTTCATTTTGAACTTCTCCTTACTGTAACAACTATACACGCAGATAAGACAAGAAAAATATATTAAGATTATATATAAAGTATATATAAATAGTAAAAATTAAAGAATTCCTATAGAAAGTATTCGATTTGCTTACAAAACTGCGTTATAATTATTGTAGCATTAATATTTTTCAATGTCTTACATCACAGATATATTATATAGTGTAATTTTTTTTGTGAATGTGATGTAAAACACACATATTCTGAAATTAATAAGTTATAATAATCTTATATATACGAAAAAGTATATAGTATAGGTGCTTTTACTATAAATAGATTAGTATAACTAATGGATTTTGTTATAAAAGTACTGTGGAGTGATAATGGTATGGATCAAAATTTAATTAACCAATTGCTTGCTTTGCCGGGTGAGGAACTACATCTTAAAAAAGGTGATTTTCTCTTCCGTGAGGGGGACAAGGCAGAATACTTTTACGTAGTAGTAAAAGGTAGAATGAGCATTAAAAAGTTCGAGGCTAGCGGACACATTTTTGCGTTGCGTTTAGTAGGACCGTATAGTGTAATTGGTGAGGTTCCGTTGTATGAGGAGAACACTAGATCATATGTGTTCAACGCCATTGCTCGGGAGGATTGCTCTGTTTACTGTATACGCTATGATGTGTTGGAAGGGGCTATTGCAAAAGACCATTCATTGGCCATTGCGATGATGAAAATCTACACTTTACATATGCGTCGTCAACAGGCAAAATACCGAGACTTGCTACTTTACGGCAAGAAGGGAGCATTCTATTCTACCTTGTTGCGCTTAGCCAATAGTTATGGTGTAAAGCGCGAGGATGGTATCTTTATTGATATTGCCCTAACAAATCAAGAGTTGGCTGAGTTTGCTGCCACATCAAGAGAAAGTTTAAATCGCATGTTAAGTGAGTTGCGTAAGTTAGGCTATGTAGCCTATGACAAACACCATCTAGTAATCTGTGATTTTGACGCTTTAATCGGATTACTAGATTTAGAGGTTGATAATATAGACCCTAATATTAGTAATATCGAATAACAGTATTTTCTCCCTTGTGTTAGCTCAGCTAATGCAAGGGATTTTTTTGTAGTTTTGAAGGAGGACATGAGATGAGCTTGTTGTCTCAAAAGTTTAAGTTTCTTCGGAAGAAGAACGTATCTCCAAGCGGCCATCAAATAACTGAAGATGGCGGTCGCGAGTGGGAAAATTTTTATCGTGACCGTTGGTCTTACGATAAAGTTGTCCGCACAACGCATGGCGTAAACTGTACTGGTTCTTGTAGCTGGAATATCTACGTTAAGAATGGTGTTGTAGCGTGGGAAAATCAGGCTACTGATTACCCTGAAACACCAGATGATATGCCGGATTACGAACCACGTGGGTGCCCTCGTGGTGCGACCTTCTCTTGGTATTTATACAGCCCATTGCGCGTAAAATATCCATATGTACGCGGCGAATTGGCTGAGCTTTGGAGAGAAGCAAAGAAAACAGCTGAAAATCCTATCGAAGCATGGAAATCTATCGTAGAAAATCCAGAAAAGGCGAAAAAATATAAATCTGCCCGTGGTATGGGCGGCTTTGTGCGATCCACTTGGGACGAAGCGACAGAAATCACTGCAGCATCTTTACTGTATACAGCTAAAACATACGGCCCTGACCGCAACGCAGGCTTCTCTGTAATTCCGGCGATGTCCATGTTGTCTTATGCAGCAGGTGCTCGTTTTCTTAACCTCATGGGCGGTACACCATTGTCCTTCTATGACTGGTATGCCGATTTGCCACCTTCCAGCCCTCAAGTTTGGGGTGAGCAAACAGATACTCCTGAATCTGGTGACTGGTACAATGCTGGCTACATCATGACATGGGGTTCCAACGTACCATTGACACGTACACCTGACGCTCACTTCTTGACAGAGGTTCGTTACAAAGGTACTAAGGTTGTGTCCGTATCCCCTGACTATGCGGAATCTACCACATCTTCCGATGCTTGGCTTAATGTGAAAGCCGGCACTGATGCAGCTCTTGCTATGGCAATGGGTCATGTAATCTTAAAAGAATACTATATCGACAAGGAAACTCCATATTTCAAAGAGTATGCTAAAGAGTTTACTGACATGCCATTCCTTGTACGCGTTGAAGAAATCAACGGTGCTGTACAACCAGGCCGTTTCTTAAATGCTAAGGATTTAGGTAGCAAAGAAGACGGTGCTGATTTCCAAACTGTATTGATCGATGAAACAACAAATGAAATTGTTGTTCCAAATGGTACAATGGGTGATCGTCATACACATCCTGAAAAATGGAACTTGCGCCTTGAAAACCGCAATACAGGTGCTAAAATCGACCCTCAATTATCCGTATTCGATCAACGCGAAGATGTGACTGTTGTTAAGTTGCCATACTTTGGTGATGAAGAGCACGAAGGCGTTATTGAACGTGCTATTCCAACGATTACAGTACAAACTGTTGATGGTCCTGTAAAAGTAACTACAGTATATGACCTCATTCTTGCTAACTACGGTATCGACCGTGGTATCGGTGGTGAAGTGGCTACAGCTTACACTGATGACACTCCATATACACCTACATGGCAAGAAAAAATCACTGGCGTAAAAGCAGATATTGCTATTGCTACAGCTCGTGAATTTGCAGATAATGCAGAAAAAACTAAAGGTCGCTCCATGATTATCATGGGTGGTGGTATCAACCACTGGTACCATGCAGATATCATTTACCGTACAATCTTGAACCTCATCATGTTCTGTGGTACAGAAGGTGTTAACGGTGGTGGCTGGGCTCACTACGTAGGTCAAGAAAAACTTCGTCCTGTTGAAGGCTGGGGCGGCATCATGACAGCTAACGACTGGAGTAAAGCTCCTCGTTTGCAAAATGGTACATCTTGGTTCTATTTTGCTACAGAACAATACCGTTCTGATTGCATCGATTTAGCAGACCGCGTATCTAAATTAGCTAAGCCACGTTACCGTCACCCTGGTGACTACAACGTATTGGCTGCACGTTTAGGCTGGTTGCCATCTTACCCTACTTTTAATAAAGGCAGCCAAGAATTGATTAATGATGCTCGTGCAGCGGGTGCTGGTACAGAAGCAGAAATCAACCAATATGTGGCGCAAGCATTGAAAAATAAAGAATTACAATTCTGCGTAGAAGATCCAGCAGCTAAAGAAAACCACCCACGCAACTTGTTTGTATGGCGTGCAAACCTTATCGGTTCTTCCTCTAAAGGCCATGAATATTTCTTGAAACATTTACTTGGTACAAAACATGGTGTTCTTGAAGATGATGATGCACCAGTAAAACCAGAAGAAATCAAATGGCGCGAAGCAGATGAAGTTGGTAAGCTTGACCTCTTAATCGATATTGACTTCCGTATGGCTTCTACAGGCTTGTACTCTGATATCGTGTTCCCAGCGGCTACATGGTATGAAAAAGAAGATTTGTCTTCTACAGACATGCATCCATACGTACACGTATTCCAAGCAGCTGTTGATTGCGCATGGGAAACTAAATCTGACTGGGATACATTCCGTACCCTTGCAGAAACAGTATCTCGCGTAGCGAAAGAGTCTGGCTTCACAGAATACGAAGATATCGTAGCAACTCCTCTTGGTCATGACAGCCCAGGTGAAGTGGCTCAACCAGAAGGGAAAGTCCTCGACTGGAGCAAAGGCGAATGTGAACCAATTCCTGGTAAAACAATGCCGAACCTTGTTCATGTAAAACGCGATTATAGTAAAATCTTTGAAAAATATATTGCCTTGGGACCTAATATTGAAAACAAAATGGGTGCTCATGGCATGGCATGGGACGTATCTGATGAATATCAAACATTGTATGATCAAAATGGTATCATCGATAATCCAGAATTTATTTCTCATGGCCGTCCTAGCATTTACGAATGTAAGGAAGCTTGTAATGCCGTATTGACATTGTCCTCTTGTACAAACGGTAAATTGGCTGTTCGCTCTTGGAAAGCGATGGAAGAAAAAACAGGTCTTTCTGATCTTGAAAAGAATGCAAAAGGTCGTGAACAAGAAAAGATTACCTTCGATGACATGGTTCGCCAACCACGCTTCATCATTAGCTCTGTAACAAGTACTGGTAAGAACGACAAAAACCGTCGTTATTCTCCATTTACAACATCTACAGAAGATAAGGTACCATTCCGTACCGTAACAGGTCGTCAATCCTTCTATTGCGACCATGAAATGATGCGTGATTACGGTGAAGCTATGGCGTTATACAAACCTGTATTGTCCTATAAACCAGTACAAGGTGACTACAAACAAGAAGGTATCCCTGAAATCACATTGAAATACTTAACACCACATCATAAGTGGTCTACACATAGTATGTATTTCGATAGCCAACAAATGTTGACATTGTTCCGTGGTGGTCAAACAATTTGGCTCAACGAAGACGATGCAGCAGAAATTGACGTTAAAGATAATGATTGGGTAGAAGCTTTCAATAAAAACGGTATTGTTGCAGCTCGTGCTGTAGTTTCCCCACGTATTCCTCGCGGTATTTCCTATAT